>DELT01000076.1:12859-31735 GCA_002354555.1 Methylophaga sp. UBA2689 | reverse complement strand
GGCCATTCGCCACTTTCATTGAAATCAATATCATTAACTGAAGGGATATCCACGACTATAGCTCCTCATCCGTTTCAGGTTTGGACTCAGTCACTTCCAGAGTGAATTGACGAATTGCATCATCACGCGAAGATGTACGCTGAACAACACGAAGTGTTGATTCGGTGAACTCTGGATCGTTATCGAGCTGATTCATAAAGACGGATACTCTGGCATTAGTCTGTGCCACCCCCTGCACAATCAGTTTATCGCCCTCGCGGCTTAAAACTTGAAGATGAATACCTTCAGGTACAGTTCTCACAATAGAATCAAACACTTTTACAACTTTAGGACGGCTCTGCTGCAAATCCTGAATAACTCTCATTCTGGCCAGCAAACGATCACGTTGCTTTTCTAAATCCTGGATTTCTTTAATCTGCATATCCACAATGGCAATTTCTTTTTGCAGATAAGCGTTACGCTGATTCTGTTTATCCAGCAAACTATTCATATGGCTATTGAAAATAGCAAAAATGATAATGGCGAGAGCTAAAGTCACTCCCATCGCAATATAGAATTGCTGCTGTCTTTCCTGACGTTTTTCTTCGCGCCAGGGGAGAAGATTGATATGTGCCATTAGTCAAAACTCCTCATGGCCAGCCCACACGCTATCATCATCGAGGGTGCATCATTACTCAGTGCCTGCACCTTGACTCGTGTACCCAGCCCCATATCGGTAAAAGGATTGGCTACAGAGGTCGAAGTACCTGTCTCTGTCTCAACAATCTTATCAACACCATCAATAGAGGCGCAGCCACCGGCCAGAATAATATGATCGATTGATTGGTACTGACTTGAAGCTGAAAAGAAAAACTGCAGGGCTCGAGTGATGGTTACTGCCATGGAACGTTTGAAAGGCTCAAGTACTTTTGGCGCGTAGTCATCCGGAAGGCTGCCATCTTTTTTGGCCCGACCCGCTTCCTGATATGACATTCCGTAATAACGCTCAATATCTTCGGTAAGCATCCGGCCGCCAAAAGTTTGTTCGCGGGTAAATACAATTTTGCCGTTGACCAGCACGTGCAAAGTTGTAACGTTCGCACCGACATCGGCAACAGCAACGGTTAATCCATTACCCTGATTAGGTAACTGTCTGGCGATAAGAGAAAAGGCATTTTCAACGGTATAAGCTTCTACATCGACCAACCGGGGTTTAAGACCGGCTTTTTCCAGCACATTGGTACGGGCATCAACATTTTCTCTACGCGAAGCGGCTAACAAAACGTCCACTGCATCGGCATCGGCTGCAGAAGGGCCCAATATTTCAAAATCCAATCGGACTTCATCCAGCGGATAGGGAATATAGTTTTCAGCTTCCAGCATCACATTTTCTTCCATGTCGCGCTCTGAAATGGAGGATGGGAAGGAAACAACTTTGGTGATAGCAGAATTTGCCGAAACCGCAACGGCAGCATCCCGGGACTTCGTACCTGAACGTTTTATTGCACGCCGTATTGCACCAGCGACTTCGTCACTGTTTTCAATCCGACCTTCTACTACAGCATTCACAGGAAGCGGTTCCACTGAGTAGGATTCGACGGTATAACGATCACCGCGCTTATTTAGTTCTAGCAGTTTCACAACCGAAGAACTGATGTCTATCCCTAGTAAAGGGGATTTCTTACGTCCAAACATGCATCGCCCCAATTCCATCGAAATGATGTGTGCAGTACACTTACACTTGTAAGTTAAAGTAGTTTATTAACAATTACCAGGATGTCAACAACTAAAACTGTGACATCTTCCCAAAAAGTCATTAACTGGCTTTATTAGGATGTTTATATATACTCTACGGTTTTATTTTTTGCGAACGAAATAATCCAATGTCGCGACTTGTGTCACGCCTTTTTAAATGGGCCTTTACCTTTTTGATAGCTGGTCTACTGTTTATCGCTGTAGTCTATCTATTTCTGTCACCCAAATTGCCCAGCACGGAATCGTTGCGGACGATTCAGTTGCAGATTCCTTTACGTATTTTTAGTGAAGAAGGTCTTTTGATGGCGGAGTTTGGCGAAAAGCGCCGCATACCGGTGGCTTATGAGGACTTTCCGCCTCAACTCATAGAAGCCTTTCTGGCAGCGGAAGATGATCGCTTTTTTGAACATCCGGGAGTGGATTACCAAGGTTTGCTTCGCGCAGCTTATTCCTTAGCACTCACTGGTGAAAAAGCGCAGGGTGGTAGTACTATAACCATGCAGGTCGCCCGGAATTTTTTCTTAAGCAATGAAAAAACCTATTTGCGCAAAATCAATGAAATTTTTCTGTCACTGGAAATTGAAAACACATTATCCAAAGAAGAAATTCTCACCTTATATCTGAATAAAATATTTCTTGGTCACCGCTCTTATGGAGTGGGTGCTGCGGCTCAAGTCTATTATGGGAAAACTCTGGATGAGTTAACGCTGAGCCAAATGGCAATGATAGCCGGCCTACCTAAAGCGCCGTCTACGACAAACCCGATTACTTCCCCACAAAGAGCGCTGGATCGACGTAATTACGTACTCAGTAGAATGCTCGATGTTGGCTTTATTTCTCAGGCGGAATATCAGCAAGCATTAAAAGAAGATGTAAGTGCTCGCTATCATGGGCGAGAAATAGAAGTCTACGCTCCCTATGTTTCAGAGATGGTCCGCACCTATCTGATTGAGGAGTTTGGCGAAGAGATCTATGAAAACGGTACTCGGGTCTTTACCACGATTAAAGCCAAACATCAGCAGGCCGCCACGAAAGCACTGCAGGATGCATTACTGGCGTATGACAAACGCCATGGATATCGCGGTCCGGCTGCCAAAGTTGAGTTAAGCGAATTACCAGATCTGGCCGCTTCCGAATTGTTCCTGAAGGATTATTCAATTATTGGTGCTATCAGTCCAGGTTTGGTATTGGAAATAGAAGGTAATACTGCACAGGTTTTTGTAAAACGGCTTGGCCAAATAGAGTTACCATTTTCTGCCGTAAGCTGGGCGCAACCGCAACTCAGTGCCAACAGCATGGGCAAAAAACCTCAGGCTATTGACGACGTATTGGCGGTCGGCGATATTATTTACCTGCGTGAGCTGGAAGAGGACTCATGGCAACTGACACAGATACCAGAAGTCCAGGGAGCCCTGATTTCCCTTGCACCTGAAGATGGTGCAATCACCTCACTGCAGGGCGGATTTGATTTCTTTCAGAATAAATTTAACCGGGTAGTGCAATCAAAACGCCAACCGGGTTCAGGCTTTAAACCTTTTGTATATTCTGCCGCGCTTGAAAAAGGTTATACCGCTGCAACCGTGGTCAACGATGCACCTGTGGTATTTGATGACCCTGGGCTGGAAAATGTCTGGCGCCCGGAAAATTACAGTGGTCGATTTTTTGGCCCAACGCGTTTGAGAGAAGCACTAACTCATTCAAGAAACCTTGTTTCTATAAGGTTGTTAAGAGATATCGGCATTGCCTATACGGTAGATTATGTACAACGTTTTGGCTTTCAACCTGAACAGGTTCCACCCAATCTATCCATCGCATTGGGAAGCGGAAATGCAGCACCAATTGATATGGCAAGAGCTTATGCTACCTTGGCAAATGGTGGTCACCTGATAGATCCCTATATTATTTCCCGGGTTGAAAATACTGCTGGTGAAATCCTGATGCAGACCAAACCCCAGAAAGTTTGCGACAGCTGCGCTATACCCGCAGCCGACATCAGTGAAGAAGAAGCCCTGATGCAAGCTGAGTTGTTAGGCTTTTATCCAGCCAAACAGGTCATTACACCGCAAAATGCTTACATTATGAACAGTATGCTGCGTGATGTAGTGAAGTTTGGTACAGGTCGTCAGGCGTTAAGTTTAAATCGCGGTGACTTAGCAGGTAAAACAGGTACAACCAATGATCAACTGGATGCCTGGTTTAATGGCTTTAACCCGGAACTGGTTGCTATAAGCTGGGTAGGTTTTGATAATCCCCGCACTCTAGGCCGTTACGAAACGGGTGGTCGTGCAGCTTTGCCAATGTGGATAGATTTTATGCGAGTTGCACTTGAAGATGTGCCCGAGAAAAGCTTTGAACAGCCTGTTGATATGGTCTCAGTTCGCATTGATCCTGAAACTGGATTACTGGCCCGTCCCGGCGATACCGAAGCAATCTACGAAACCTTCCGTAAAGATAATGTTCCAGCAATGCGTGGTGGCAGTGGCGCCACATCCAGTGAACAGGATGACACTCTGATAGAGCTGTTCTAGGGTCCTGTCTATTGCTCCTTTCATCTTCGCCTTTGTAAGCATCACTCAAGGCACGTGAAGCGTAGTTTGTCAGAGACATCCATGAATCTCACTCCATTTCCGCCTTGGCGGAGACAAAACTAATCCCAGCCCTGTTAGGCTCATTTTGTTCAACAAGGCAGAAATGATTCGCTTTAGTTGTTCTAAATAAATCTTTTCCAAGGTCATAAGGTAGTATTGTGACTATGGAAAATGGAAAACACTATCTCGTCAAAAACTGCCTGCAGAATGACAGCTCAATAAATTGACAACAGTGATGTCACCACATTGAGGAATATGTTTTAGATTGTAGTTTGGGAGATACTTAATTGAATACTGAAAGTAAACGCACTATGACTTATCAGTTAACGAACACGCTTAGCCAATTGTCCTGGCTTCAGTTCACCATTAGGATAATCGCCGTTCAATAACCGCAATTGTTGTATCGGACTATTACTGATTCGTGTTTTTGCCGCCCAGCTGGAATAACTATCGTTGCTATCAACTTTGACCACTTCGATACGTTGTGCTTCGGCAAATTGCTGTTCATCCTGACGCATAGCATGAAAGCTCATCACCGTCTCACGAAACGCCGGATCAAATTTATTGAAATCTGCTGACGACTTGGTGGTCGCGATAAAAATAAACGCCTGCTCGCGTAAATATATAACTGCCACTCGAACCGGCTTGCCCTCTGCGACTGCCAGGCCCGTGTAACCCTGCAAACCATTAGTAGAGAGCGGTTCTCCATTTTTCAAATCTTTAATATTCAACCTATCCCGGATAAACTCAGCCGGGGTCTGTTTACGATTAAGATCGGAAGCGCCCATCTCAATAATAGCGGCTCCTTGCGGCGCGGTTGCCCGTAAACTTGTTGGGTTGTTCTGAATATGCCAATTTTGCGGAAAACTCAACGCAAACTGCATTTCACTGTGATAGAAATTTCGACCAGATCGAATGCCCTGTGATTCACTATCCCCAAACACCATTCCATCGATACGCTGCAAATAACGCTCTGTACCTTCATCTTCACGAACCGTGGTTTTGTATTTATCAGCCGCTTTAACCACTTCCTGCAACCGGGTGTCATTATCCGGGTGAGAAGCAAACAGACCATGGTAGCCCTGATAATCCTGGCCTTGTTTTTTAGCCTCGGCTTCAGCAAAGGTTGCCTGATCTTTTAACACACCAATGACTTCTATCATGGCCTCTGAAGGATAGCCCGAACGGGCCAGATATTCGGCACCGAGCCTGTCCGACTCTAATTCGTGTTCACGACCATAACCACTGAGCAATGCACCACCAAACACATTAAACAGATCCTGGGCACCTGCCGTGCGTAACCCCGGAAGCAGTATTGCCCCCAGTGTGTATCCTAAATTGGCTGCCTGGGCTGCACTTTGCTGGCGTACGCCATGACGGGCAGTGACATGGCCAATCTCATGCCCGAGAACGGCTGCAAGCTCAGCTTCGGAATTTAGATAGGCCATCATTCCCCGAGTGATATAGATATAACCACCAGGCAATGCAAACGCATTGATAACCGGTGAATCTAAAACGGTAAAGCGATAAACCAAATCATCACGATGACTGACGGCGGCTAGTCTTTTACCGACATCCTCAACATATCTCTGCAACGCTTCATCTTCATAACGACCATACTGTTCGATGATCTGAGGATGATAAGTGCGGCCCATCTCAAGCTCTTTGTTTTCACTGATCATCACAAAATCCTGGCCACCTGTCACCGGATTCTGCGCACAGCCGGATAAAAGCCCCAGAAACAACAAAGCCCCTGTCAGTCGACAGAGGCTTTTGTATGTAATGTTGATGGTGTTCATTAGTATCTTCGGCTTAAGCCCGCAAGATTATTTTCCGTATTTTTGACGGAATTTATCAACACGACCGGCACTATCCAGCATTTTTTGTTTGCCAGTGTAGAACGGATGACATTCTGAGCATACATCCAGCGTCAGGTCATTGCCGCGTGTTGAACGGGTTTTGAAACTGTTACCACAGCTGCAGGTAACATTGATTTCGCTATAATCTGGATGGATATCCGCTTTCATATCTGTTCTCGCCAATAATGATTGTTGCCCGACAAACACGCTTTTTATGTTTGCCCTTTCTGAACCGCGTAATTCTACTGATCCAGTGACTTTTCAGCAAGTCCTATTAAGTATTTATTTTTATTATGACTTTTGCCCCACCAGCATCGCCATGTTTCGCCACCCCACTGAACTATCTCCAAGTGTTGACTCTTCTCGATAAACTCTTAATTTCAGACCTGAAAATAAATTTAATAGTTCATTATCTGCCAATAAAAAGTCAGGATTCTGCGGACCGGCACTATCTACTTTATCGCGACAGAATGTTTGATAAAAAATTAACCCACCAGGCTTTAAGGCATTGATAAGTTTCGGGCAAAGTTTGCGATCCAGAAACTGACTGACGACAACTACATCAAAGCTCGATTTGTCAGGCGGGTTCACACTCACATCACGCTGTTCAGTAATAACTTCTAACTGTCGTTGTTGAGCTTCTGCATTCAGTTTCGCCAATGCTTCAGAACTAATATCCCAGGCTTGAGTCTGTAATCCACGACTGGCCATCAATAAGGCATTGGCACCTAAACCACACGCCAAATCCAGCGCCAATCCCTGCTCAGGCAGTAAATGCTGATTCTGGGTGATTACCAGTGCAGGCTCGGGATAAACAGCCACCTCTGCTCGATAGCGCTGATCCCATTTTTGCTGACTATCCGACATTATCGACGCCAGAATGCCGGTGTTAACACGACTAACAAGGTGAAGATTTCAAGACGCCCTAACAACATAGCAACGCATAATATCCACTTGGATGGAGCATTAATCTGTCCAAAATTAGCCCCAACATCCCCCAGACCCGGCCCCAGATTATTCAAGCAAGCGGTTACAGCAGAAAACGACGTCACTACATCAAGGCCAGTCGCCATCAATAAAAGATGCATGATGCTGAAACAGAAAACATATAAGGCAAAGAAGCCCCAAACCGCACCAACTACTTTGGGGGGTAACGCTTTACCATTCACTTTAATGGCAAATACAGCGTTAGGATGAATCAACCGTAAAACCTCACGATATCCCTGTTTAAACAGCAGCATCGCGCGAATCACCTTAATACCGCCACCGGTAGAAAAAGCACAGCCACCAATATAGCTGGTCATCAATAATAAAATTGGCAGAAAACCCGGCCACAAATAATAATCGGTAGTGGTAAAACCAGCGGTGGTACCAATTGAAACCGCTTGGAAAATACCATGATGAGCAGCGGTCCAGCCATCATCAAAGGTGCCGGTGAAATACAGATAGGTTGCCGTTATAAGCGAGATAACGAACATAATGCTTAAAAATACTTTTAACTCTGAATCCCGCAGATAATGCATCATACTGCGATGCCGCCAGGCGAGAAAATGTAATGAAAAATTCATCGCTGAAACCAGCATGAAAGCCACCGCGATCATTTCAATCGTCGCGCTGTTAAAAAAGCCCATGCTGGCATCATGGGTGGAAAACCCGCCAATGGCGACGGTAGAAAAGCTATGACCAATAGCATCAAACCATGACATACCTGCCCAGTAATAGGCGATGGCACACGCGATCGTCAGGCTCAAATAGATATACCAGAGTGCTTTTGCGGTTTCGGTAATACGTGGGGTTAATTTGGCATCTTTCATCGGACCAGGTGTTTCGGCACGATACAGCTGCATGCCACCGACGCCTAATAATGGCAGGATAGCAACGGCCAGGACCACGATCCCCATCCCTCCCAACCACTGCAGAAACTGACGATAAAACAGTACAGCTTCTGGCAGCGTATCCAGACCAACCAGAACAGTCGCCCCGGTGGTGGTTAAACCCGACATGGACTCAAACACCGCATCGGTAATACTCATCTCGGGTGATTCGGTCAGATAAAACGGCAACGCCCCGGAAAAACCCAAAGCAATCCAGAACATAACCACCACGATAAACCCATCGCGGATCTTCAACTCTTTACGGTGTTTTCTCGCAGGTAACCATAACAGCAAACCGGTACTGACCAGAATCGCAAACGCCGACAGAAAGGCTATAGCAGCGCCGTCATTAAACCACCATGAAACCAGCACAGGTGGCAGCATGGTAATACTGAACAGGCTCAGTAAAATGCCCAGAATCCGCTGGATGGTCATTAATTGCATGGAAGATTAAGACTCGTTACGCCGATAAAAATACTGATAATACGCCCACAAAGTCAGCAACAGCAAAGTTGAGATCAATAATGGCCATTGCCCGAAACGCACGTAGGGAGTCACACCCTCTCTGGGTTGAATGTCGCCTTTCAGTACGGCTAATTCAAATTGAGGACTCTGTTGCTGAATAACGCCCTTATAATCAATAAACGCTGAAATCCCGTTAGTTGTGACCCGCAAAATGGGCCGCCCTGTCTCCAGTCCCCGGCTTCGTGAAATCTGTAAATGCTGGTGCGGTGCAAATGAATCTCCATACCAGGCATTATTAGTCGCGTTAATCAACATGGTTGCCGCCGGCACTGTGTCACGTAATTCAGATGAAAAGGCATCTTCATAGCAGATAGACACCCCGACCGGATGGCCTGCCAACATCATTTGCGGTTGTTCGGAAGCGCCCGGTACAAACGCCGACATCGGTAAATCAAAGAATTTAATCAATCCACGCAGGGTTTCAAATGGAACGTAATCGCCAAATGGAACCAGATGACGCTTATGATAAAACACCGGGGTTTCGGTCAGACTGACCATACTGTTGTAATAATCTTCACCATTTTCATCTAGTACCGGCAGCCCGACAAGAATATCGGTATTATGCGACCGTGCCTCGCGACCTAATGGTTCAAGATAACCTTCATCTATTTGATGATAAAACGCTGTTGCTGCATTTTCCGGCCAGACAATTACATCTGCATCCCAATTCTCTCGACTCAGATCAGCATATAACTGTAACGTATTACGTAATTGCTGGGGATCCCATTTAATTTCCTGCGGCACATTGCCTTGAATCAAGGCAGCTTTAACCGGTTCACCAGTGGTTTTTGTCCATTCAACCGACTGTAGCGAAAAAGCACTGCCCCAAATCACCGCGGGCAATAGGAGAAATAGCCATTTACGCTGGTAAAACACTATTGCCAGACTGCCGGCGGTCAATGCCACCAGCCAGGAGGCACCGTGAACACTGATTAACGGAATATAACCGGCAAGTGGGCCTTCAATTTGTCCGGTACCCACCTCCAGCCATGGGAATCCCGTCAGAAACCAGGCTTTAAACCACTCAAATAAAAGCCAGCTGCTGGGCAGTAATATCAGGAAATCTTTGCTGGATAATATTGGCCCGGTCAGGCGTTTTAAACCCCACCCCAATACGCCGATCATAAAACCCAGGGCAACCACAAACAGTGCGGTCAGCAAACCTGCAAGTACTATGCTGGCCTGTCCAAAAACATGGATGGCCACAAAAACCCAGGAAACACCCACACCGAACATGCCGGTACCAAACAGGGTGCCACGCCACAACGCCTGACGAGGACTGACACCTTGCCAGCTGAGAAACAGCACGAGCAGGCTCAACACCGCCAATGGGTAATAGTGAAAAGGGGCTAGACTTAGTGGCAAGATGGCACCGGCCAATAATGCTGCCCAACTGCCAAATGCGCCTTGCCAAGCCATCTGCCTGGAGGTTGTCATTATTCTGTTTCGCTTTCGCTTTCAGTTTCTTCGGCTAACTTCACCATACGTAACAAATGGACTCGACGTTTATCTGCACGTAATACGGTAAATTCCAGTGAACCTATTGTGACTTGCTCTCCCCGGCCGGGCAAATGACCAAACTGGTTCACCACATGGCCGCCCACCGTATCAAAATCATCGTCACTCCACTCGGTTTCAAAATACTCGTTAAAGTCTTCAACCGGGGTCAATGCTTTGACAGTGAAGGTATTGTCATCACGTTGCAAAATTGGCGCATCATCATCCACATCATGCTCGTCTTCAATTTCACCAACAATTTGTTCAAGCACGTTTTCGATGGTAATCATGCCGGCCACACCACCATATTCATCAACAACGATTGCCATATGATTACGACGGGCGCGAAATTCACGCAGCAATACATTTAGACGCTTACTTTCCGGGATAAACACCGCCGGACGTAACAATTCACGCAGATCAAAATTAAACTCACCAGAGCTGACCACTGCCGCCAGCAAATCCTTAGCCAGCAAAATACCGATAACATCATCACGATCATCATCAATCACCGGAAAACGTGAATGCGATGTTTCTGTGACCAGCTTAAGTGTCTCTTCTGGTGGCGCATCTCGGGAAACCATCACCACTTGGGAACGCGGAATCATAATGTCGCGAGCCTGCATCTGTGAGACGCTCAAAGCCCCTTCGACAATCGACAAGGCTTCAGCATCCAGAATATGCCGTTCAGAAGCATTGCGCAGTAATTCAATCAACTGTTCCTGGTCTTTAGGTTCCAGGAACAGATTACTTAATTTTCGCACCCAGGAAACTGGACTGTCTGAGCGACTCGGTCGTCCCTCACTCATGATGTAACCCTCTGCTCTGTATAAGGATTGTTAATATCAAGCTTGTGTAAAATTTTAATTTCCAACGATTCCATTAATTCTGCCTCATCGTCTTCAATATGATCATAGCCAAGTAAATGTAAACAGCCATGCACAATTAAATGTGCCCAATGATCATTAATGGTTTTCTCCTGCTCGGCAGCTTCACGCTCTACCACCGGAACACACAGCACCAGATCACCTAGTAACACAGGTTCTAAAGGCACAGGTGATTCAAAGGGAAAAGATAAAACATTGGTTGGATAGTTTTTGCCGCGGTAATCATTATTCAGTTCGGCACTTTCGGTTTCATCAACCAGGCGAATACTTAATTCACAGTCTTCATTGACTTCAGCCAGTGCAGCACTGGCCCAGCGTTGAAATAGTTGTTCAGATGGCACATCTGCATCAGTTGCCTGCTGCAAATCGATAATGACGTTCACGACTTTGTTTCAGCCTTTTCGTAAGCCAGAATAACTTTCTGTACCAGCGAATGACGCACCACATCTTTTGCCTGAAAGAAGGTAAAGCCAATGCCTTCAATATCTTTTAATACTTCAATGGCATGGCGTAAACCTGAACGAGTTGAACCAGGCAAATCCACCTGGGTAATATCACCTGTAATCACCGCTGTCGAGTTATAGCCCAGACGGGTCAGAAACATTTTCATCTGCTCAACTGTGGTGTTCTGCGCTTCATCCAGAATAATAAACGATTCGTTCAATGTACGACCACGCATATATGCCAGTGGCGCTACTTCGATCACATTGCGCTCAATCAGTTTGGCAACCCGTTCAAACCCCAGCATTTCATAAAGCGCATCAAACAATGGCCGTAAATATGGATCGACTTTCTGAGCCAGATCACCCGGCAGAAAACCAAGCCTTTCACCGGCTTCAACCGCCGGTCTGACTAAAACAATACGTCGTGCAAAATCGCGTTCCAGCGCTTCTACCGCACAGGCCACCGCCAGATAGGTTTTACCGGTACCGGCAGGTCCCACACCAAAGTTGATGTCATGCGTCATTACCCGACGCAAATAGGCTTGTTGATTTTCACCACGCGCTTTAATCAGGCCGCGTTTGGTTTTGATGGTAACTTCTTTTTCTTCTTCAAAACCGGTGGTTTCAGTGCCGCCGGATTCACGAATCGCCAGATGGACCTGTTCCGGTTCCAGAACAGATTGGGCGGTGTCGGCATACAGAGCATGTATCACATCCTGTACTTCAGCCAGAATCTCCGGCTTACCGATGATCTGGAACTTGCCACCGCGATTATTGATTTCCACGCCAAATCCACGCTCCATCATCCGGATATGTTCATCCAGATGACCACATAGATTGGCTAGGCGCGGGTTGTCCGCTGGACTTAATTCAAAGCTTATCGTGTCAACTGTAACAGCTGGAGTGACCACAAATTAGATTCCAAAAAGGAGTTAGAGGATAACGCTATCAGCAAGAAGTTCTCCTCGCAAGGAGTTGGTGTGTGCCTCTGTGACACGCACATCGACAAACTTGCCAACCAGCGCAATATCACCGGGGAAATTGACCACCCGATTATTTTCAGTTCTGCCGGCTATTTCATCTGCATCTCGATGTGCAGCACGCTCTACCAAAACACGTTGCACAGTGCCAAGCATTGATTCACTGACGGCATTTTCAAGCTCACGCAAACGATCCTGCATGATTTGCAGACGCTGTTTCTTCTCTTCATCAGAAACTGAATCATTAAACATTGCTGCTGGTGTGCCAGGACGCGCGCTATATATAAAGCTGAAAGAATGATCAAAACCTATCTGGTTGATTAACGCCATCGTCGCGTTGAAATCTTCGTCGGTTTCATTAGGAAATCCGACAATAAAATCGCTCGACATACTCAGATTCGGACGAATTTTTTTCACCCGTTCAATTTTTTCAATATATTGCGCGACAGTATGACCGCGTTTCATCATCGCCAGAATCCGATCTGAGCCGGACTGCACCGGTAAGTGCAGATGATTGACCAGTTCCGGGACTTCGGCAAACGCTTCGATCAATGAATCGGAAAACTCCACCGGATGCGAGGTAGTAAAGCGAATACGCTCAATACCATCAATTGCCGCCACATAATTAATCAGTAACGCCAGATCAGCGGTTTCATCATCTTCAATAATACCGCGATAGGCATTAACGTTTTGTCCTAACAGATTGACTTCACGCACACCCTGAGCGGCCAGTTGCCGAATCTCACGTAACACAGCGCCAACCGGGCGACTGACTTCTTCACCACGGGTATAGGGCACAACGCAGAATGTGCAGTACTTGCTGCAACCTTCCATGATGGAAACGAACGCTGTAGGGCCATCGGCTTTTGGAGCGGGGAGATTATCGAACTTCTCAATTTCCGGAAATGAGATATCGATTTCCGGTTTATTATTTTTTCTGACGTCATCCAGCATCGTCGGTAAACGGTGCAGAGTCTGTGGTCCAAAAATCAGATCGACATAAGGCGCACGTTTACGAATCGCCTCACCTTCCTGACTGGCCACACAACCGCCAACCCCAATCACCAGATGTGGCTTTTTATCTTTCCAGCGCTTCCAGCGACCCAGTTGATGAAAAACTTTTTCCTGGGCTTTTTCCCGGATCGAACAGGTATTCAGCAACAACACATCCGCATCTTCAGCGATATCGGTTGTTTCCAATTGATGTGATGCAGCAAGCACCTCGGCCATCTTGTTCGAGTCGTACTCGTTCATCTGGCAGCCAAAGGTTCTGATAAAAAGTTTTCCGGCCATAAAATCAGTCAGTGATAAAGGGCGCACAGCATACGCTTTTTACATCGTAGAGTACAGACAAGTGATTGTTTTTGTTAGCGCAAAATTACCTGCCTGCCGTTTTGCCGCTTAAACAAATCACCTGTCAGTGTTTAGCGAAAGCTTTTACTGCGTTATCAACGGGTTTCTGCAAACCCTATAGGGATTTGATAACTCCAGGTTTCGGATAAAGGCTGCTGGTTTTCGTCGACCAGCGCGGCGCGCATCTCAACCACCTTATCAGGATCATTAATTTGCGTTCGCATGATTAAACGCCAACCTTTTGTGGCAGGGTTATAGCGCAGATGGCTACTCAAAATTTTGGCATGTTCACTGATACTGATTTGTGTTGCAGGTATCCGATACTCACCACGTTCCGTCAATACCGGACCCACAAAATCTACCTGCAATAATATGGTTTCATCCAAGTCACGGATCAGATTGGCTTGTTTATCTTCACCTGCTGAACGTAATGTTTGTTCCACCCAGGCAATATCAGGATCTGTCAGTGACGGCTCATCCAGGGTCCAATGAATCCGATAGGACAGCTCAAGGGGCTTCCCTAGTGGCGGAAGATTATCGGGAATCCAGAATGCACCAATATTGTCATTAGTTTCGTCCGCAGTACGGTATTCAATCAATTTAATACGGCCTTTACCCCAGTCACTTTTGGTTTCAATCCAGCCACTGGGTCGTAAATGATACAAATCATCCAGCTCCTGAAACCGTGCAAACTCACGACCACGTTGTAATAAACCAAAGCCTTTCGGGTTTTCGACCTGCCAGGTACTCACAGACACGCCATCCGGGTTATTCAGCGGACGCCAAATCCTTTCCCCGTTTCCAGCATGAATAGATAACCCATTCGAATCATGAATCTGTGGGCGGAAATTATGCTGGCTCGGCGGTTGCCGGCCATCATATAAAAACATGCTGGTGAGCGTTGCCAGACCCAACTCATGAACCTGTTTACGGAGATACACTTTGGCTTCAACATCCAGCACTGTATCGGTGCCCGGTTGTAGATCAAAACGATAAGCACCGGTCGCACTAGGCGAATCCAGTAATGCATAAATCACCAGGTTTTCTTCGCCGGGCTGGGGTTGCTGAATCCAGAATTCACGAAATTCCGGAAACTCTTCTTCAATATCATCTGCAACCGCAGTATCAATATTCATCCCCCGTCCAGAGAGACCATAAACCTGCTCTTCACCAATCACCCTGAAATAACTCGCGCCCAACACACTCATGATTTCATCGTATTTATCCGCTTTATTAATGGGATATAAAACGCGGAAACCGGCATAGCCCAGATTCGCTGTGTTGGCTTTTTCAAAAGTTAAATCACCAAAATCAAAGTTTTCCGGATCGTAGCTAATTTCCGTAATGCCATTCGGCAGGATCTCATTAATCTTTACCGGCACCTTGAAGTGCATACCTTGATGATAAAACGCCAGTCGGAATGGGATTTGCTGGTCGTTCCAATGAAATTTCTCTGCTCTTGGCTGGATTTTCATGTAATCGGCAAACTGCATCTGACTGAACGCTGCGGGCAGATTGCTTTGTGGTTTGACATAGTCCTGTTTGACCAATGTCTGAGCTTTTTCTGCCACGTCCTCTAACGAAAAAGCCAAGCTGCTGGTCGAAAAAATAAATAAGCCGATTGCAACTACGTGAGAGAAAAAATTAAACGAGCGTCCTGAGCGGTTAGCTAAGGGATAAGGCATGTTATTTCCTCAAATCAAAACTGAAAATGAATTTTGCTTATACATAGAATCAGGCCGGCATTGGCACATTAAAAATCAGGATTGCTTTATTGCCGTAAGTGGCAACCGTTTTAATATCCATCTACGGGTAGGCACTACCGCTTGTTCCATCGACCAGATACACAAGATCACGGTCATCAACAGGAATAATGGATAAAACCAAATCGACAAGGTTTGTTCACTTGCCTGAACCGCACAACTGTTCCAGTTCTGCAAACACTCAATCGACAGCACATTAAGTATTTTTTCGGAACGGGAAAACAATACAAAGACAGGCACATGCAACACAAACAATGGCAATGATGCTGCACCCAGCCGACGTGACCAGTTATTAAACCATTCACTGTGTGGCGCTCCTGCTAAAGCACACAGATAAATCAGCATCAGCTGAGCCGGCAATAACAAACCGTTATGCAACAGAAAATACCAGTAACGTTCGCCTTTAAGCAGCCATATCGCGCCAAGAAAACACAACATGACAAACAACGCCATCAGGATTCGCACCATAAACTTCGGATCACGCCCACTATCCCGCAGCTGACGAAACAAGGCATAACTGACAATACCGGCAAAAAACTCTGGAATACGAATAATTGGCATGCGATGCAACATGCCGGTAAATGGCATACCGTAATCACCATTCCAAATAACCAGTAACGGCGGGACAAGATAAATCAGCATCAATGCTGAAAGCCACAGAATTTTATGTTTTACCCGCATCAGATACGGCGCAGCAAAGGGAAAGGTTAAATAAAAGAAAAACAACGTCGAAATCGACCATAACGGCGCGTTAAAGGTCAGATAGAAAGGATTCCAGGCTTGCAACATGAATATCTGCAACAACGAATTAACCAGTAACTCACCATTACTCATGTAGTGCTCAATTGACGCCCGCCCAGCTTCACCCAAATCCACATTGGTGTCATACACCACAAACCGTACCGTGGCTTTCACATCATCTGGAGGAAGGCCCAGATAATTGATAATGGTCAGAACCGAAAACGTTAGCAGCAGTGAAAAAACATGTAGCGGATATAAGTTAGAAAAGCGCTTTGCCCAAAAGCTGGTCGCTGCTTCGCGTAATTCACCGTTTCGGCAATAAACATGCGCTAAAAGAAATCCGGACAACACAAAGAAACTGCTGGTGGCAAAAAAGCCAACGCCAACCATATCCATCAACCAGGGGGCTTTTTCTTTGAGTTTGTAAGTATGTAACGTGTGAAAAACCACGATATATAAACCCAGCAAAAAACGCAGCCATTCCAGCCCAATAAAATGTTCCTTACCGCGTTGTTCCACTCTGATTCCCTGAACTAATAAATTGCGCTAAATATTACAGGCTGTCATACAAAACTGTTTAACCAATTCGTTATACCAGGTGTTTCTTTAAATTGGCTTTAATCTGCACTGCGATATCTACGCCGGTAATTCCAGGCTTTCTCGCATTCTGGCAAGTCGTAAAATAAAACTGGAGCTTCTCCCCCGGCATTGCCGTAATCACTATAAAACCGGTCACAATATTGCTGGCTGCGATCCCATTCAGCAACACATTGGTCCGCATATTTTTCCCGGATAGGCGTTAACTTCTCCAGCCTTGCTGTTTCACAGGCCTCATCAAGTTGCTGTTGGGTCAACTGGCTGTCTTCAGCAAATACCTGACTTGTAAATGCACTTATTAATATAGTCAGTTGTAAAAGTGCTTTCATAGGCTTTTCCTGTCATCACTCGTTATCAAGGGTTTTGACTTATGTTATTGCGTTTATATCGAGGCCGCTTACAGTAGAAAGCATCTATTAAAATTATAATTTCAATATAAATTGAAATCCCTGTCTGGGTCCTATTTTCTCTATGAAATAGTGTTGTTGAAAAAATACTTTTTCAACAGTTTCTGATCCAGCAATTCAATAAGGAGATAACCATGCACGTTACTTCAGAAGCGGCTAAAAAAGCTATTGATGGCGCCCTCAAAAAAGCTGAATCCACTGACACTCGTATGTGTATTGCTGTCGTTGATTCCGGCGGCGCGCTGAAAGCATTCTATCGTATGGATGATGCCTGGGTTGGCAGTATTGATATAGCTATCAAAAAAGCCCGGACAGCAGTGTATTTTGGTATGCCCAGTGGTGAAATCGGCCAACTATCCCAACCGGGCCAGCCTTTGTATGGCATCGAACATTCAAATGATGGCATGATTACTTTTCCAGGCGGTGTGCCAATCGTTGATGACGAAGGATTTATGTCTGGTGCGATTGGGGTAAGTGGCAGCTCGGTCGAAAATGATGATCTGGTTGCACGTGCAGGCGTTGAAACAATCGGCGTTTGTGATTTACCAGAACACCCATGGAGAACTTAAAAAAATAAATAATTAACCGGAGAGAGAACATGGGAAGTCAAAAGCTTTTAGGCATAATTTTAGTAGTTATCGGCATTATCTTGTTGGTATTTGGTTTTAATGCATCGCAGTCATTAGGTGATCAAGTGACCGAAACATTCACCGGTCGTTTTACGGATGAAACCATGTGGTACATCATTGGTGGCGCAGTAGCGGTAGTCGTCGGTGGCTTTTTGGCTTTGGGCCGGAAATAAAATGTCCTAGCCTTTCACGTTTGCCCTCAGGCAACTAGTCAGAATGTAAATCTGCCGAACTGTTAATATATGAAACCAAATCGGCTAATTAAAAAAAGCCCCCGTGACCGGGGGCTTTTTTATCTATGCGAGTAATTCATATGACTGAAAAAACATTTATCAAAGGCAAAGACAGCGATCTGGAAACCAGTATCGCCACCATGCAGGCCAAACTAAAGTCGTTTGGTTTTGATATCGAAGAAGCCTCCTGGCTTAACCCGGTCAGCAATGTTTATTCAGTCCATATCAGAGATAAAACCTGTCCTTTGATGTTTACCAATGGCAAAGGCAGCAGCGAAAAAGCCTGTCTTGCCAGTGCGTTGGGTGAATATTTCGAACGACTCAGCTGCAATTATTTCTTTGCCGACTTCTATCTGGGCGAACATCACAGCAATAGTGAATTTGTGCATTATCCCAACGAACGCTGGTTTGACATGGATGGTGATGAAATGCCCGAAGGCTTGATGGATGAAAGCCTGTGGAAATATTTTGATCCGGAAAACGAACTGACGCCGGATATGTTGTTTGATACCAATTCCGGCGACGGCGAACGGGGTATCTGTGCTGTACCTTATCTGCGCCTTGGTGATGGCGAAGTTCGTTATATTCCAGTCAACCTTATCGGCAATATTTACGTCAGCAATGGTATGTCGGCCGGTAATACTCAGAATGAAGCCCGGGTTCAAGGCTTATCCGAAGTCTTTGAACGCTATGTGAAAAACAAAATTATTGCTGAAGGTATCTGTCTGCCCGAAGTACCTGATGAAGTATTAAACCGTTATCCAAA
>DELT01000076.1:0-12723 GCA_002354555.1 Methylophaga sp. UBA2689 | reverse complement strand
ACATTTGATCTCGATGAAGTCGCCTCATCCGCCAATCTGGAAATGCATTTTATTGATTCCAGTGGTTATATTTCCAACGATTTTTTCCGGGAAACACCGGATTTTGATTTCTTTGACTGGGATTATGATGACGCCACAGCTGATGAATTCAAATTCCTGACAGACAAAATCCATGAACTTGGTTTTGATATTTACATTGCCGATTACAATCACCTTGATGTATACGCCTGCCGTATTCTGGTGCCGGGCATGTCGGATATTTATCCGGTCGATGAACTGGTATGGGAAAACAATAATGAAGGCGCATTATTCCGCGAGGATTTCCTGACCCTGAAAGATGGTGACCCGGAACAATGGCAAGATATTCTGGATCGCCTGGATGAAGGCGGTTATAACGATCAGACCCCCATCGCACCGTTTATCGGGCTGGCCGCAGATCCCGGCACTTTATGGGCAGATATTCGTCTTGGCGAACTCAAAGCCATGCTCTATCTGGCCCTGGAAGATGAAGAAGCGATAGACTGGATTGACTGGTGTCTGGCTTTGGATCAGGCCAGTGAGCAAAATATTTTATTTTACCGTTGCCTTAAGGCACTGCTGGAAATCAAATGGGATGATGAACGTGATTATGCTGAATACACCAAAGGTCTGGCATTAATGTATGGACAACAAAACGTTGATGACGGTATTCAAATCGTTGAAGGCGAAAAACTGTTCCACAATCTGCATTGCCCTGGCCTTAGCCTTGAAGGGTTTGAACGGCATAATGCGTTATTGGCAGGTTATGAGAAACTTCAGCAAGCCAAACGGTCAAATTGGAAATAGATAAAATCTTTAATATGGCAGGGCTGCTTTTAAGCAGCCCAAAAGTCCAAATCAGTCTTTAATCTCAATCTTCTGCATTGCCTGATCAGCCAGCGATAAACCTGCGCCTTCATAGACTTCAAATACTTCATCAGCACCGAGATTTTTCAGGCGTTCAACTTCATCGGGATACTCTACAATGGCTGCAACATGGCCTTTAAAGTCACGTCCTCTCAATTGTTTAAGGGCGTACACATTACCAGCATGATGCGGCATTGCCAGCACCACAAGTTGTATCTGATCACTCATCAGCAATTTATTCCAAAAGTCGGAGTCAACAGCATCGCCTTCAACAATCCAGAACGCCTCATTTAATCGACTGACTTTATTTTGATCATTATCAACACCGAGTACTTTCAATCCGTATTTTTGTTCTAATCGTTGATACGCACCACGACCTATCTTACCCATACCCAAAATAACCACTTGGGTTGAATTCAATTCAATTGGTTTATCATGCAAATGTAAACGGTCAGTTGGCACTTCTGTTAACAGGCCTTTGCTTAGCTGATACATCCGTTCATTGTAGTTATTCAAAATTGCTGAAATTACAAAGCTCATGGCAACGGATAATGAAAGGATCACCAGCCAATCATTGCTTAGCCAGCCTTCAGACATAGCCAATGCAGCTACAATCAGACCAAATTCCGAATAATTGGTCAGCGTAAGTGAGGTTAACACCGAGGTACGAATGCGTAACCTAAACCGTGGAAACATCATCACAAACAACAAGGTTTTCAGCGGTAACAGCACTAACAATAACAGCGCCAGTCCAATATGCTCCCAACTGGGTAAAGCGGTCAGACCAATCGACAGAAAAAAGCCGACCAGAAACAACTCTTTAATATTAAATAAAGACCGCGCCAGATTGGCTGAAGTTTTATGCGGTGCCAGCAAAACACCCATAATCAATGCGCCCAAATCACCTTTTAAACCCACCATTTCAAACAGCTTATAACCTATCACCAGTGCCAGCACAAAGCCGAACAATACCTGCATTTCGCCATGCCCAAGGCGATCCAGTAATTGTCGTAAAAAGGGAGCGGCCGGAATCAATAAAAACAAACCTAATGCCCAAACTGACGGCAGCGTTCCCGTAGTGGCAGAGAGAAAAATAACCGCAAAAATATCCTGCATGATTAGAATACCAATCGCTACACGGCCATAAAACGATTGGGTTTCACTGCGCTCTTCGAGGACTTTAACGGCAAACACTGTACTGGAGAATGACAAGGCAAAAGCCAGAATCAATACAGCTGTCCAGTCAGTAGATTGCATCAGCAAAATACCGCCGAACTTAAGCAGGCCAAGGATTCCTACAAATAACAGACTTGAGAGGGTGATATGCAAGCTTGCAACACCCCATACTTCAGCTTGCAATAAGGTGCGAATATTGAGCTTAAGTCCAATGGTAAACAATAATAAGGTGACACCAAGACTGGCAATGGCCTCAAGAGTTGGCGTTAGCTCATAACCCGAATAGTTGAGTAAAAAACCGGCGGCAAGAAATCCTGCCAGTGGTGGCAGGCGTAAAATCATCGCCAGCAATCCACCTGCAAAAGCATAAATAAAATAAGCCGGTTCCACGATATGACTCCCTCAGTCTGATGGCCAATTTAGAGCCAATCGTTACATCGAATAAAGGTTAATCATACCGCACAAAATCCATCTTATTCATTTCGGCTGTTCTGTAGCCTTCGGTGGGTTATTCCGTAAATTGTGAATAGTTTTATTTACCGTCCCACATCACATCGGCATTGGCATCAATTGCTGCGTTTAACAGATTAATTAACGGTAATGCTCTTTGCGACAAACCCGGTTTAAATTCACCATCTTTGGGGTCCTGCTCAGCTGCTTTACTGGAATCAACCGCTTTTTGCAGATTCGATAAAGCCGATGGCAAGTCCTGCGGCTGAAAAGCGCCTGGAATGGTGCCGCTATGTCCCATAATTTTCAACATATCTTTGGCGACATCACCAAACATAGTGATATCTGCATAAGCCTTGGTGCTAAACGTTACGATCATTATAAATCTCCATTAACTGTTTCAACCTGCAAACAACCAGGCTACGGTAAAAGCAATCAGTAATAAAACCACTGAAATGACACTTCCAATTCGACGTGCATAAATATGTAACATCGTTATATCCTCACACCAGATTGAAACGTTCGGAATAGAGACGGCGAGAATGTACACAACGTTTCTGTAATTCCGGTTCCACCAGATCCATCATTGGCGGCGGTCCACAAACAAAGTAATCAATATCCTCTGCATCTTCAGGCAAATAATCATCCAGCAAATCTCCGTCCACATAACCTGATTCACCCATCCAATCTTCTGATGGGTCAGAAAGCACATGAATAACTTGCAGCGGCAGCTTTTCGGTAAATGCTTCCAAAGTATTTCGCATGATGATTTCTTCTTCAGACTTGTTGGCATAAATCAGCCACATCGGACATTCGTTATGTTGATCCAGCCTGCTGCGAATCATTGACAGTATGGGGGTAATCCCAATGCCTCCGACGATAAACACTGCACGGCGTTGGGCTTTGGGATCCATAGTGAATACGCCATAAGGCCCCTCCAGAAATGCCTTATCACCCGGTTTGGCCTTTGAAAGATAATTCGTAAAGTCGCCAGCTTCCTTGATCACAAATTCCAGATGGCCGGGGTTACTAGAACTGGAAGCTATCGAAAACGGATGTTGTTGAATGGAAAACGGTGAATCTCCATAAGTCAGCCAGGCAAATTGGCCAGGCTTAAAATTCATCCCCGGATGCCCGTCTGCCACCAGAATCAGATCGGTTGAATCGGCTCGGGTTTCTTCCGACTCCACCACTCTCCACGGCCGTTTCTGTAATTGATAGGGTCGCCATAAGCGGGTTTCCAGCAACAAAAATAACGGAATCGCTATCACAGCAATCAACAACACCTGGGTTAATAAACCATCAGTGTGATGTTTCCCCATTAAAGCATGGCCCAACCCGCCAGCAACCACAAATAACGACAAACTTGCGTGCAGGGTTCGCCAGGTTTCATATTGCAATCCCAACTCTTTTCGCCATAACGAACTAATCACTAATACAGTAACTGCCAGAGCCAGTGCAATCACACCGCTGGCGCGTAACCAGCCTTCTGTGGGATCCAGCCAGGTAACAAACTGACGATCCCCAATCATCAATAACACCGGATGTGACAGGATAAATAACCAGGCGGCAATACCGGTACGCCGATGAAACTGCAGCAGATTATCCTGCCCAACGCCACCAGCAAACCAGCGGTGTCGACCCGTAATGATCAATTGAGTCGCCAGCATGCCAAGTCCAAGTAAGCCCAGCATAGCCCCCATTTCCACCAGCAAATTTCGTGGGGCAGGACGCTCTATACCCATTGCTATCATCATTGGCAATAAGGCAATCACCATATATACCAAAAGCCAACAAGCAACGGTTATGGGTTTTATCGGCATATCATTACTCCGATGAAAAAAGGGAATATCAAGCGAGGGAGCTAGGGCAGTAACAACAGAAAATGTATTGTTAAATAACCATAGAAGAAAGCTGCAGAGATTACTACCGTTGGCATGAACCAGTATGAATGTTCACTTTAAAAATAAAACCCGACAGTTCATATCGACCAGCCGGGTTTATTCTGTGATTATTGCCCCTGTTATCTCGGCTCAACCGTTGTTTCGTATTCCGGACTTACTAACCTTGGATCACCTTCATCCAGACACAGGAAAGTTACATCATAAAAATATTTCACCTGTTGCCGCTTCAGGGTTTTAGTGACAAGTAGCTCTTTTCCCTGATTAGCACAATACTCCCCAGCTTGTTCGAGAACAGAAGCTTTTGCCGTGGATGCATTCAGATGGTCAGCTGAAACCGTATAGGTATCAGGGCCAACTTTTTTAACACCGGAAGTTTTAACCGCACAGCCGGTGAGGACTAATGCCGCTGACAGACTTACCACTAATGCCAATATTTTCATTTTGTACTCTCCAATTTAATACACCTGAAATCTGCCGGATGGCTCAGGGCTTGTAATACTCATTACTGGTAAAACTCGACAAAAAAATCGACATGCCCAATCGGTTTTACCTGATGCAAAACAGTGGGTTCTACCACACCATATTTATCTGAATCCAACAGGATTTCTTCGAATGGTTCCTGAATGGTATAAAGCAATTTTCCACTTACAACCACAATCTTTCCCCATACGCCCTCCTTGGTTTGGTGATTGTTCAGTAAACCAGTGGGGATAGAGCTCTCATCAAATTCCGGCGTGCGTTTATATGCAACAACATTGTCTGGTAGCGATTTCATCATCTTTACCTCTTATAAGACCGGAACATGCAGACAGCACATCTGCAAATTCATTGTTTCTAGGGTCTGTTTATCTCACTATATAACATTCGATTATGTCGTTTTGCCTTTCCCCCAAGATCAGCTTATGTAACTCCTTGCGATTCTGATAACACTTCGGCTACTCGATGACGTAAATCTGGTAATAACGTTTGTTCAAACCATGGATTGTTTTTCAACCAGCGATTATTGCGCGGACTAGGGTGTGGCAAAGGCACGACGTGGGGCCAGAGTTCATGCCACGCTAAGACTTTTTCGGTAAGTGAGGCTTTATTATCAGCAAAATGATAAGCCTGAGCATATTGGCCAATCACCAATGTCAGTTGAATATTTTCCAGCTTGGACAGCAAATCGTCACGCCATGTCGGAGCACATTCCGGTCGGGGTGGTAAATCACCTGACTTGCCGGTTCCCGGATAGCAAAACCCCATTGGCAGAATAGCGACCTGCTGTTCGTCGTAGAACACATCCCGAGAAATGTCAAGCCAGGATCGCAATCTATTACCGCTTGCATCATCAAACGCAATACCGGTTTCATGTACTTTTCGGCCAGGAGCCTGCCCGGCAATCAAAATCCGTGCAGCAGGATGAAATTGCAAAACGGGCCGTGGTTCAACCGGCAACTTATCAGCACAAAGTCGACAACCACGAACCTCATTCAGCAATGCAACCGCATCATCATCTTGGCAATAAGCAGATTGTTTCAAAACGAATAATCCCCGAGCCAGTGATGGTTAAAATGGATGATTACAACTCACCCCGATCGATATGTAACTCGCCATCCACCACTTTATGGTTGAGGATTAATCCCTCAGCAATCTCTTCAAATTTATATTGATGATCCAGAAACACCGATTCAGCATCCATCTCATCATCCGGGTCGGCCAATTCAACCAGGGCCGCTGTAGAAACAATACATGCAACCGTCTGATTATTGACGATGGCATAAAACGTCACATCTTGATCATTAACCAAATATTCACCGGTAAAGTCGATATCCATAACGTCTCCTTTTGGTTTATCAGGTTGTCGCTTAATAAGTGAAGCACAGGGAGAAGATGATTTAAAGTGACAAATCATCTGCGTTAAATCAATTTTAAGGCTCTTGATTTAAGCACTCCATGATCATAATTTTATTTGGCTCGTTGATCTTTAACTACTGTTAATTGTTATTACAATGCTTCCTAAAAAGGACCAGCTGATGCTTATAATGTTTGTCAGTCATTAATCAGGAATTATCCTAATGTACCAACTGAGTGATTTTCTCGGCCCAGTCAGCCAGGATCTTTTTGCTCTCGGTATCGCTCTGGCTCTGGGAGCCTTAATTGGATTACAACGTGGTTGGCTCACCCGAGATAAAGCAGCAGGACAGCGCGTCGCAGGAATTCGCACACACGCACTCCTTGGTTTGCTTGGTGGGCTGTCCGTTCAACTCGGCCGCGAATTGGGTAACTGGGTACCTGCAATATTGTTGGTGATGGTTGCATTGGCCGGACTTGCCGGATTTTTGATGCAAAACCGGCAACAGCAAGATTTCAGCATTACCAGTTGGGTGGGGCAGGTGCTGACGTTTTGCTTTGGTGCGCTGGTGGTTGCCGGACAACCTGTTATCGCGGCTGCCGCTGCCGTTGTGACCGCAACGATTCTTGATAACAAAGAGTCTATTCATCGTTTTCTGAAGACTCTGGAAGCCAATGAACTGGACGCAGGACTGAAACTTCTGCTGATTTCCGTGGTGGTGCTGCCCTTATTACCAAACGAGGGTTTTGGGCCGGGCGACGTGCTCAATCCCAGGGAAATCTGGTGGCTGGTGGTGCTTATCGCTGCAATTGGTTTCATCGGTTATTTTGCTATGCGTTTCGGTGGATCGGCACGTGGCATCATGTTTACCAGCCTGTTTGCAGGACTCAGCTCATCGACCGCGCTCACACTACATTTTTCACGTCTTTCAAAACAGGCAGACTCAAGTCAGTTAAGCCCACTTCTGGCCGCAGGAATCCTTATTGCTTGTGGCACCATGTTCCCCCGTATTCTGCTTTATGCAGCACTTATTTATCCACCGTTGCTGAAAGAGTTGCTGATACCTGTCATTGTTATGGGTAGCCTGCTTTATGGCTCAGCTGCATTGATATGGTGGCAACACTCCGGCTCAGGTAACGTGAGTCAGCCTAAAGGACAGAATCCCTTGGAACTCCGCGCTGCTCTGCTTTTTGGCTTGTTACTGGTAGTAATTTTATTGCTCGGCGAATGGATGAAAAATATGATGGGCGAGGCAGGAGTCTATCTGCTGGCCGCTATTTCCGGACTGACCGATGTCGATGCCATTACCTTATCTCTGACCCGCATGGCTCGTGAGGATTTAACGGCAACCACCGCGGTGCTGGCAATTATTATCGCCGCCATGGTCAATAATCTTTTCAAAGCAGGTCTGGCTCTCAGCATTGGCACCCGTGGAGTTGGCATCCGCGTACTGATACCGATGTTATTATCATTATCTGCCGGTCTAGCGGTAGTCTTTTTAAGGATGTAAATTTGCCTGTGTTTTCAACTTACACCTGATCAAAATCCTTCTGTAATCATTTTTTGACAATACGCTTTACCAATACTCGATAGAAAAATTGAGCTGCACTCCATCCGAGAGCCCTTGGTGTGCTGCAGTTTAAGGCATAGAAGAAGCTGTAGTCTGCTTCACAAACTTTGATTGGTGTTAGCACCCTTTTAAAAAAGCCGAGACAGTTCGTTTGTTCCAATAAACGAACTTAAAACGTACTAATACCAGTGGCTTCCATAATGCGATAGAGCATGCGCGGCCAGAGTCGTTCATCGGCATATTGGGCATAATCTACGCTGTAATTTCGCTTATCCCTGTTGTTCCAGCGCTCTTCAAACCAATCCCGGCCGCGCTGTAAAGGTTCAGCTCCAGCAGATCCACGCAGGATCACATTGGTTTCCAGATTGAGGTTATGTAGGTTGCGGCGGGTTAAATTGGTGGATCCAAGCAACATGGTACTTTGCTCATCGGCTCCGCGATGCATCAACCATTTGGCGTGGCATTGCTCACCATGTGTATCACACCAGCGTACCGTGATGCCCGCATCGACTAATTCATGGGCCACAGGTCGATTCGGTACACCATTTTTCTTCCGACCAAAGGCATCTTTATTGGGATCCAGCAGAACCCGCAAGCTCACACCGCGCTCTGCCGCGCGCTTCAGTGCTTTTATTATGTCGCGGTCAGACAGATAGAACATCGCCATGTCCAATTTATCGCCAGGCCTGGCTCCATCAATCATCTCGAGTGAGGCTCGCTCCACCGAGCGTTCGGTGATCACCTGAACGGTAAGACCGTTACTGCTCGATTCTGATATCTGTTCTATTTCAGGTATCGGAACTGGGGCATCCGAAAACTTTAGCACCGCTGCTTCGCTTTCAAACAGATCCCAGGCTGCGGCCCCATTAAACCGCAACGCCACATTACCGTGAGCACTGCTGCCATCATGAGGATTAGCAGAAGTAACCAATGCTGACAGTTGCGTCCCATCATCGGCAATGATCAGTTTGCGATGGTTCGCTTTGAAGTTAAGCATGGCAAGATAGCTACGCAGCGAAACCCGCCCTTCCCCAAATGGATTAGGCAACAGTTCACCCTCACTGTTGCCAAAGGGCTGAATAAACAGACGCCAGAAGGCAGAATATGCCGGATTACTGTCACGCAAACTGGTCAGATCAGTCAACGTGACAGAAATACCGGCAGCTTCAAGTTGGGCAAAATGTGGGGAAGGGCGTCCACCATAAAGCGTATTCAGTGGATCGGAAATAACCTGTATATCAAGCGCCGGATAACGCTTCTTCTGGGCAATCAGAGCGTCAGTCAGTTCGTCAGATAAGGGTCGATGTGTCTCCGTCAGCTGGCCCTGAAAATCATTGAATAAAAACATATCCACCAGCACAAACCGGCGGGCACCAGCAATCATCTCAAAAACGGCATCGAATATTTGTTGATCGGTATAGCGTTCGCCATTCGCTTTGATAAACGTTCTGTCAGCCAAAAACTGCACCTCGGTGGCAGAGCGTTCCGGCCCAGAAAAATCCACTCCCGGTGGCAGCGGTTTGTAGACGTGATAAAAGCCCATGCCCACCAGCACAATAACCAACACACTCAGTATCCATAACCCCAGGTGTCGGCTGCGATGTGCTGGCCTGTCAGCAATAAACAATTTCATTTGGCAACGCTCCCTTTAACTTGGTATAGCTATCCATTTCAAATCCATCTGAACTGCATCGCCCATGACGACTTTATTGTCAAAAGATGATACTTGACGACCGTGTGAGCCGGAAACATCTGTCCAAAAAATCTTAGTCTGGCAAACCCCATGATCATCCTTTGGTAACAAGCTTTACCGATACTAGATAGAAAAATTCACTTACACTCTATCTGAGAGCGTGCAGCATGTTGATGACAAAGCTAACGCAATTGTGTTTTATCTTCATAGGTTTTATTTTTTTATCTGGTTTTAATGCGTCAGGAGTAGCAGTGGTCAAAAAAGTACCGGAAAGCATTGAAGAAAATGGTCAGTTTCTGAGTGACCCCTTTCTCCAACTGCCCACACTAGATTCAGTCAATGTGGTCTGGTTTACCAACTTTGCAGGGCAAAGCCATCAACTGCACTATGGTGATGGACTGATTGCTGAAGCCACAACCACCACGATGACCAGCATGTTTGAGGATGCGGATTCATCCCAACCCGGCAGGGATTATCAAACTCTCACCTTGAGAAAGGTTTATCGTCATGAAGCGACAGCAACATCATTAACTGCCGGTGTGCGCCTGAATTATCAGGTGAAAAGCACAACATATGAGGGACAGATTCTTCTCAGTGACAGCTATAGTCTTACGCCGTTGCCAGAGAAAAATACACCACTGAAAATTTTGCTCACCTCGGATCTGCAATCCAAAACCAATTCTCCCGCTAACTATCAGAAAGTAGTGGAAACTATTGGTGTGCCCGATGCGGTTTTCTTTGCTGGCGATCTGGTCAATATTCCCGATCGTGCATCGGAATGGTTTGATCAGATCGAAGATGGCGCGCCGCCCTTTTTCCCGACGCTGCAGGGACGCTATCAACAACTCAAACCCGACTCGGTCTACAACGGCGGTGAAATTTTGCAACACACCCCGCTATTTGCCGCTATCGGTAATCATGAAGTGATGGGGCGTTTTCTCCCCCAGCAACCAGATCACCGAATGAATAACAGTTTTAATGATCCGCAACCACGCTGGTATGCCGAAATCGCCTATGAGCAGATAAAACAGCAAATCAATCCTGATAATGATCCACAGATCAAAGCCCAATGGCTTCTGGATAACTCCCATAATCAGCAAACCTATCTGGAGATTTTTTCCTTCCCGGAGGATGGCCCGAGAGGCAAAGAATATTACGCCATGGCATTTGGCGATGTGTTTCTGATCTCAATGAATGTTTCGCGGATTTGGCGTTCGTGGAATGTAAGCGGTCAGCATCGCAGTATGTTTGTAGAAGCCTTATCCGAGTTGCAAACTCCTGAGGCATGGGGCTTTGGCGAATTTATGTTCGAGCGTTTTGATGCCCACTCACAGCAATACCAATGGCTGGAATCAGTGTTGCAATCGGAAGCATTTAAACAAGCCAAATACAAAGTAGTGCTCGCTCATCAAGGCGTCTTTGGACTGGGCGATAATGTTGTACCGGTGCTGGCAAATCCATTGATGCAACTGGTAGAGACAGATGAAAACAATATCGAAACACTGACCGAGCTGACATTTCCCATCAGCCCGCAAGATTGGCAAAACACCGTATTGCCTAAGCTGCCCAACATCCGTGAAATTCGTTATCAATATCCACTCAACGATGATATCTGGCTCAGAGATATTGAACCGTTATTAGTTAAACATGGCGTAGATCTGGTGCAAATAGGCCATTCACACTTATGGAACCGCACGAAAGTCGGCAATATGCATTATCTGGAAACCTCCAATGTCGGGAATACGCTAGGGGCCTATTACAACGATCCAACCGGCACATATCAACATAACAATCGCAACAGCAAAGCCAACTTCTGGATAGAGTTGAATTCAGAAAACTCACGATGGGATCCGGCGAATTACGCTGCCAATGGCGATCCTCATGGACGGCAAATGATCCACCCCAGCCTTTTCAGTCCAATGCATCTACTGGATAAAACCTTTGCGAATTTACCCTTTGTCTCAAGTAATCAACTGACCACTTTTTCGATTCTGGATACTGGCACAGCCACGGTAAAAAGCTATGTTTTCGATACCGCTGATCCTGCATCTGAAGTTCAGTTATTTGATGAATTCTCAATAGGCAATTAGCTTCAGCATTTTCCAAATACCTCTTACCGCACTACCTCTTTCTGACTCATCACGATAAGCAAACTGTGGGTTTGCTATCTACTTGAGCGCATCAAGATATATCAGCATTCTAAAATATATGGTTTGACATATATATGTAATAATAGATATGTATATTCCCAGTACATGCTAAACGTTAGCTGAACCAGATAAACAGCATGAAACTATTGATGTTAAAGGGAAATACAATGAATCGTTTGATTACATCCATTATCTATTTTGCAGTTACGCTAGTGTCACTCAGCCTTACAGCCTGCGACTCCAACAATGACCCTGCGGAAATCTCAGAAATTAATGACAACCGTTCTGAAATAATCATTGCAGGCTCGACCTTCGCGTCCCCTTTCTTTGAAAAAGTGTTGCAAACCTATGAGCAGGGCACAAAGTTTCGCTACCATTCGATAGGCAGTGGTGCAGGTATTGAGCAGTTTATAACGGGTGATGCAGATATCGGGACAACCGATGCGCCAATTAATGAAAAGGAAGCATCTCGCTTAAATGAGAATTTCGAAGAAATCGTCGTCACCTCCGGCATGATCAGTATTGCTTATAACGTAGAAGGTTTGGCTGACACACTCAAACTTCCAAGAGATGTGTATACAGATATCTTTCTTGGTGAAATCACCCGCTGGAATGATCCACGAATCCTTGAAGCGAATCCTGATATCAATTTACCTGACAGCGCTATACAGGTCATTGCACGCTCCGATAGCAGTGGGACAACCTTCGCGTTTACCAATCATCTGTCGACGGTTAGCCCAGCCTGGAAAACAACAATTGGCGCAACAAAAAAACTGGACTGGCCCGGAAAAACAATGGAAGCAAAAGGCAATGAAGGTGTATCTCAACGCCTGGCAATTACCAACAATAGTATCGGCTACGTTGAATTCGGCTTTGCTCAGCGCCTTGGCTTAAAGGTCGCAAGTCTGGAAAACAAAAGCGGAAAATTTGTTCTGCCCAATGATGAGACGGGAGATATCGGACTCGTCGATGAATTTTATTCAGAAGCAGAGCAAGTCGTTTCATCCATTGCTGATCCTGAGGGAGAATCGGCCTACCCAATCGTCGCATATACCTGGGCA
>DELT01000065.1 GCA_002354555.1 Methylophaga sp. UBA2689 | reverse complement strand
TCCTGATTTTCGTACATCCGGCGCATACCTTCATGAACGATAACCGCCATTTCATAGGCATAAGTCGGGTCGTAGCTCAGGCAGTTAGGAATGGTATTAGCCAGAATCAGACTGTGACCATCCTGATGCTGCAAGCCTTCACCATTTAATGTAGTACGCCCTGCTGTACCACCGATCAGGAAACCTTTGGCCTGAATATCTCCAGCCAACCAGCACAAATCGCCAACCCGCTGGAAACCAAACATTGAGTAGTAAATATAAAACGGCACCATATTCACGTTGTAGTTGGAATAAGCTGTTGCCGCAGAAACCCACTCGGACATCGAACCGGCTTCGTTAATACCTTCTTCCAGGATCTGACCTTTGGTGTCTTCGCGATACCACATGACCTTGCCTGAGTCTTCCGGTTCATACATCTGACCGGAAGATGAATAAATACCAATCGAACGGAACAAGCCTTCCATACCAAAGGTACGTGCTTCATCGGGCACGATCGGTACGATGTTTTTACCTATTTTCTTATCACGAATTAATGCGGTTAATATCCGGACAAAGGCCATGGTGGTAGATAACTCACGATCGCCACTGTCTTTCAGTACTGCATCAAAAATGCTTAATGGTGGAATTTCCAATGCCGGAGCGCTGTGATTCCGTTTAGGGATAAAGCCACCTAATTCTTTACGACGTTCCAGCAGGTACTTTTTCTCAGCGCTGTCATCATCCAGTTTGATATACGGAATTTCTTCGATTTCATCGTCTGGAATTGGAATATTGAAACGATCACGGAAGCGTTTCATGTGCTCCAGTTCCATTTTCTTCTGCTGATGCGTGGTGTTCTGACCTTCACCCGCCTGACCCAGACCATAACCTTTTACAGTTTTAGCCAGGATAACAGTTGGTTGACCGACATGATCTACTGCTTGTTTATAAGCTGCGTAAATCTTGCGTGGATCATGACCACCACGACTCAGGTGCCAGATATCTTCATCAGTCATATCTGAAACCATATCCAGCAATTCCGGATATTTACCAAAGAAGTGCTTGCGAACATAGGCACCATCTTTGGCTTTGTAATTCTGGTATTCGCCGTCAACAACCTCTTCCATGCGTTTCAGCAACCAGCCATCGGTATCCCGCGCCAGCAATTGATCCCAACCGCTACCCCAGATGACTTTTAATACATTCCAGCCAGCGCCACGGAATAACGCTTCCAGTTCCTGAATAATCTTGCCGTTACCACGAACCGGGCCATCAAGACGTTGCAGGTTGCAGTTCACTACAAAGATAAGATTATCGAGTTTTTCACGCCCGGCCAGGGTGATTGCACCCAAAGATTCCGGTTCATCCATCTCACCATCACCCAGGTAAGCCCACACATGGCGGCCTGCTGTTTTGGCAATTTCACGATGATGCATGTACTTCATGAAACGTGCTTGGTAGATCGACAGAATTGGACCAAGGCCCATGGAAACGGTCGGGAACTGCCAGTAATCAGGCATTAACCATGGATGTGGGTAAGATGAAAGGCCTTTGCCATCAACTTCAAAACGGAAATTATCCAGTTGCTCTTCGGTCAGGCGACCTTCAAGGAAAGAACGGGCGTAGATACCCGGTGCAGAGTGACCTTGAACAAACACCATATCGGCGCCGTCTTCATGATCATTACCTCTGTAGAAGTGATTAAAGCCGACATCATATAGTGTTGCAGCAGATGAGAAACTCGCGATATGTCCGCCGACTGCGCCGGGTTTCATATTGGCTTTAACCACCATCGCCATCGCGTTCCAACGGATATAAGAGCGTAGTTTATGCTCCATTGCCTGGTCACCGGGGATACGTTCCTGCTGATCCACCGGAATGGTATTAACATAGGCAGTATTGGCACTGTACGGCAGGTTTACCCCACTACGGCGGGCCTTATCAATAAGTTTTTCAATAATGAAATGGGCTTTTTCGTCACCGGCCGCTTCCAGCACAGATTCCAGAGCGTCCAACCATTCTTGCGTTTCTTGTGGATCGTGATCGACAAAATCAGTCATATATACCTTCTTAAATCTCAACGCGATAAATTACAGCCGCACATTGTAACAGTTTTTGTTTAATTCACACTCAGGGACGCCGACAAAAGCGTGCTACAGCGCCATTCTGACAAGAAAATCAAAACCTTGTGGAAAAAATTTAAAACAAAAAACTGCCGTAAAAGCCGGTTAATTAAGCTTTATGAAGCGGCTGATTGACTACGCCGGCGCTGGCTGAAGACCCTGAAGCCAAGCAACAGGATAGCAATGAATAAATAAATTAATGGTTCAGTTTTATCTTGCTTGACCAGCATATAAAAATGCAAACAAGAAAGCACGACAATAAGATAAATTAAATAATGTAATTTTTTCCAGCGCCGGCCACCAAGCCTTTTCATCATCTTGTCGGTAGAAGTAATCGTCAATGGAATCAGTAGGACAAAGCTGATAAAGCCAATGGTGATAAAAGGACGTTTTACAATGTCCAGCCATATCTCCTGTATATCAAAAAACTGGTCCAGTCCGAGGTACAGCAGCATATGCACGCTGGCATAAAAGAAAGCAAAAAGACCCAGCATTCGGCGAAACCGAATAAAGTGGTTGATGCCCGTCAGTTTACGTAACGGTGAGATCAGCAACGTCACCATAATAAAGCGCAATGCCCATACGCCGGTGTCACGGGTCACCGCCTCTATGGGATTAGCACCCAACTTATCGGTCAGCAACGCATAAATCAGCCAGCTAAGTGGTAATAACGAAATGATAAAAACCAGCCTCTTCAGACTGGTGATATGTTTTTGCATCAGAAATATCGTTTAAGATCCATGCCGCTATACAGCTCTGCGACTTCGTCTCCATAGCCATTGAACATCAGCGTTTCTCGCTTAAGGAATTCACCAATGCGTCTTTCCCGTCGCTGGCTCCAGCGTGGATGATTCACATCTGGGTTTACATTAGAATAAAAACCATACTCACCGGCATTGGCCTGTACCCAGGCAGTTAAAGGCATTTCCTCTACAAAGCGGATCCGTACGATTGATTTGATGCTTTTAAACCCATATTTCCATGGGACCACCAGACGTATCGGCGCCCCATTCTGCCCCGGCATTTCGCGGCCATATAAACCAACAGCCAGCAATGTTAAAGGATGCATGGCTTCGTCCATACGAAGTCCTTCCCGGTAGGGCCAATTGAGCACGCGACGACGTTGCCCTGGCATTTGTTCAGGATCATACAACGTTGTAAATTCAACAAATTTAGCTTTGGAGTTGGGTTGAGCCTGCTTTAACACCTCGGCTAAAGGAAAGCCTACCCAGGGAATAACCATTGACCAGCCTTCAACACAACGAAGCCGATAAATCCGCTCTTCCAGGGTCTGCGTTTTTATCAGCTCGTTGTAATCATATTGCCCCGGTTTATCGCACTCGCCATCAACAGTAATCATCCATGGCTTGCTACGATCAGGAAAATCGGCGGCTAACGCAGAAGGAGATTCCTTGTCAGTGCCAAATTCATAAAAATTGTTATAGGTGGTAATAGACTCATAGGTCGTAAGTTTTTCTTCAGTAGAAAAGTCACTGGGTTGAAGGTCAGCATAAGCTTCCCCTGAGGGGGCTTTAGCAGCAAAACTCAAAGGCATTGCGCTTGCTGCAGCCAAACCCGCTGCACCATTAATAAATTGTCGACGATTTAAATAGACCTGATAGTCCGTGACTTCTGACTCAGGAATATCCCACGAATGTTTTTTACGAATCCACATGATTCACCTCATTTGGCAGATAACGTTTGGCTAACCAGTAATCAACACTGACATATCGACCAGCCCCGATAAAGAACAATGCCAGCAACATCACAAAGTAGGTTGCGGCAAACTCTATACCGTTATTGAGTACAACAAAGCTGCCATGTTCCGTCAGCCAGCTATAATTTCCATGTTCCTGAAGGATTGATTTGGCCCGATCCAAACGATCTATAGCTTCAACAGCGTTCTCAGCAGCAAAAGCGCTCATCGGATCATGAATTGCTTGCCAGCCGTTTTTCCAGTGAACGCTGAACGCAGCAACCAGCATCGTAATCATCAATGGAATACTGACCCAGCGTACAGCCAGTCCCAGCAATAATAAAATAGCACCAAAATATTCAGCACCCCAGGCCATATAAGCCATCAGCTCGGGAAACGGTAAGCCCAATCCCCAGTCTGGATTGGCAAACCAGTCTATGGTGTTTTGTAATGAACTCTCAGTATTGAATGGGTTCCATTTGTTATTGGCAGCTACCCAGAAAACCGGTATCAGGTAAGCTCTCAGTAATAAAGGCGCCAAAAAATCCACATTACGCGTGGTATGCAATAACCGCTGTAAACTTGTTAATAACTGGATCATAGTGGTTGTCCCTAGAGGAAAAACAGGGGCCTGTAGCCCCTGTTTTTAATTTGAATCACAAATGACGGATTATTTATTACCGCATTTCGCTTCACCACATTTGCCTTCAGCATCTTTTTTGCTGTCTTCACCACACTTGGCTTCACCGCATTTGCCTTCAGCATCTTTTTTAGTGTCTTCACCACACTTGGCTTCGCCACATTTGCCTTCTTCGTGATGTTTAGCCAGTTGCATGTAACCATTACTTAATTCAGTTGATTGGAATGGGTTGCTATCTGCAGCAGCAATGGGCGAAAAAGCCAGACCTGCAGTCATTGCTGCACTGGCAGCCAACGCGATAGAAGTTTTTTTATTCATAGCCATGTTTTAATTCCTTATGTATTGAGTCACATTATTAACCCGACGTTCATAACCGGGCTTGTTGACATAGACTGACCAGCAAATCATTTGTTACAAACTTTTATGCGACTTTCTGAAAAACACCTGATTTTTCAGTAAAAAAGCATTAGTTGATTATTGCATTTCTCTATCAAACTTCAGTAAGTAGATCGCCATAAATAAAATGCTCTTCGAGTTATTGACCACAAACTTTTTACTTGCAGGCTTAAGAAGCATCCTTTATTAATGTCATTTGTATTGCCTATACATTAGAGACATTAGGCTAGGTTGTAGGCGTCAGGATGCATTAACAAAAATGAGCGACAAGCGTGATCCGCACCACTTCGAAAATGATGCTGCATTAATTGCGGCAATGCTTGAAGGTGACTCAACCGCTTTTGAAAAGGCTGTAGCGCTTTATCATCCAAGGATGGTGACGATTGCCAAAGCCATTATTGGGGAAGCTTTCGCAGAAGAGATTGCTCAGGATGCCTGGATATCCGCCATTCGTTCGTTGAGTGAATTTGCCGGTCGCAGCAGCCTGAATACCTGGCTGATTCAAATTACAGCCAATGCCGCCAAAACCAGACTTCGCAGAGAAAAACGTCAGGTCTCACTGGATGAAAACTGGCAAAAAAAAGAAACAGATGATCGTTTTGATCATACTGGTCATTGGCAAGAACCGGTTGCTCAATGGGAACTGGAAACCCCAGAAGCCATTCTAGCCAATAGTGAACTCAGCGACATCATCAGCCAGACCTTCGAGCAACTTCCTCCACAACAGCAAGCTGTATTGAGCCTTTATGATCTGGAAGGTGAATCAATGACAGAAATTTGTAATATTCTCGACATCTCTGCGTCCAATGCAAGAGTGTTGCTGCATCGTGCACGATCAGCAATCCAACAGAAAATCGCTCAATATCAGGATAATGATTAACATGCTTAAATGCCGCGAAATTGAACAACTTGCCAGTGACTATCTGGATCAAGATCTGTCATTTCGGCAACGTATGGCGTTTAAAATGCATTTATTTATGTGTCATAACTGCCGTAACTATTTGCGTCAGCTTAAAACCACCATTTCCAGCATTCGGTTAATGCCGGTTAATCAATCAATAGTAGTTGATGACAAAGTGAAAGATTTGGCGAAACAATTGCGGGAGCAAACCAGCAAAACCTAATAAATCTTCTGGTTATATACTGCTAAAGCTTATTTCTGATATTTCTGTTTCCACTCGTCATAAGACATGCCGTAGATGTGCTCACGCGCCGCATCGTAATCCATTTCTACGCCCTGATCTTCTGCCGCAGCCAGATACCACTTGGACAGGCAGTTTCTGCAGAACCCGGCCAGGTTCATCAAATCAATATTCTGCACATCTTTTCGTTCCTGCAAGTGCGCAACTAATCTGCGAAAAGCGGCGGCTTCCAGTTCAGTTTGTGTCTGTTTGTCCATCTTCATTCTCTTCATATAAAAAACAATTAACCTGATGCCCATTATCCAGCAAGCTAGTTGGTGGATACTGCTCATGGCAAATAGGCATGACATGTGGACAGCGCTGGTGAAAATGACATCCCGCGGGAGGGTTGGCAGGTGAAGGCAATTCGCCTTTAACCGCAACCTGCATGGTCTGCTTGCCAATCTCTGGAACCGACGCCAATAAGGCCTGCGTATAAGGATGTTTCGGCGAATCCAGTACCTGCTGACGACTGCCCTGCTCTACTATTCTACCCAGATACATGACGGCAACGCGATGTGCGAGATAGTCTACTACCCCGATATTATGGGTAATAAACAGAAATGACAGGCCAAACTCATGCTGAATATCGCGCAGTAAATTCAGGATCTGTGCCTGAACAGATACATCCAGCGCACTGGTTGGCTCATCACAGATAATCAGTTCAGGCTCGGTAGCCAATGCCCGGGCAATACATATCCGTTGGCGTTGCCCCCCGGAAAACTCATGTGGATAACGATGACGAATATCTGGCCTTAATCCAACCCGTTCCAGCAAGGAATCTATGTGACTGGATTTCGCCTTTGGATCTTTGCGAATCCCAGTGGCACTAATCGCCTCTTCAATAATCTGCTCAACGGTCATCCGGGGATTCATTGACGAAAACGGATCCTGAAAAATGATCTGTAACTCACCACGATAGGGTTTTAACTCACGTTGTGAGAGTCTGTTTAATACTTTTCCCTGAAAACGTACTTCACCTGCGGTCACCCTGACTAATTGCAGAATACCTTTTCCTACCGTGGTTTTGCCACAACCGGACTCCCCTACTAACGCCAGTGTCTCAGCATTATGTATGCTGAGATTAACCCCATCCACAGCTTTAACCTGACCGACCTGACGTTGCAGAATGCCTTTGCGAATTGGGAAATGCACTTTCAGTCCTCTGACATCAAGTGCATGCACCTGTGAAGGAACCACATCAGACAGATGGGAGGCATGTAATGGTTTAATTTTTTCAACTTGTGATGAAACCACAGCGGAATCATATAAGTGACATCGAACCCCAGCTTGATTGGTCTCAATCCAACGCGGTTCATGTTGCTGACAATGATCCCAGGCATGATCACATCGATCAGCAAATCGACAACCAATGAAATGCTGATTCAATGGCGGAACATTGCCTTTAATCACCGTCAGCCGTTGTTCACGTTTCTGTTCGCTGGGTAATGCTTCAAATAATTTCTGTGAATAAGGATGCTGAGGACTGTCAAAAAACGTCTGTCTGTCAGCCTGCTCAACGATTTGTCCGGCATACATAACAGCAATCTGATCGGCCATCTGTGCTGCCACACCCAGATCATGAGTGATCAGCAAAATCGCCATACCGGTATCACGCTGGATTTGTTTAAGTAAATCCAGGATCTGCGCCTGAATTGTCACATCCAATGCCGTCGTTGGTTCATCAGCGATCAGTAATTCGGGTTCACCAGCCAGCGCCATCGCAATCATCACGCGTTGTTTCATCCCACCGGATAATTGATGCGGATAATCTTTCAAACGGCGTAATGGGTCTGGTATTCCTACTGAATCCAGTAATTTCAGGCTTCTCTGCTGCACCTCTTGTGAAGAGAGTTTGAAATGCCAACGCAGCGTTTCACCTATTTGTTGACCAATTGTTAATACCGGATTCAAAGAGCTTTGCGGCTCCTGAAAAATCATCGCAACACGTCTGCCTCGAACGGATTCCATGTTCGCTTCAGAAAGTTTAAGCAGATCCTCTCCATCTAACTTGACTTCACCCGCCACAATTCGGCTGGCTGGATATGGATTTAGCCGCATCAAAGATAATGCACTGATAGATTTACCACAGCCTGACTCACCTAATAATGCAAAGGTTTCGCCCTGATGAATACGAAAATCAATCCCATCAACCGCTTTATACGGCTGATCTTTGCTATCAAACCAGGTTTTAAGACCAGTAACTTCTAATAAGACTGGTGAGTTCATCGTGCTTTCTGCATTCGTGGGTCAAAGGCATCGCGTACCACATCAGCAAACAGATTGGCTGCCAGTACCAGTATAAACATCGATATAAAGGCGGCAGTTAACGACCACCAGACCACAGGTTCTCTGGCCATTTCCAGTCTGGCACTGTTAATCATATTGCCCCAGCTAATCATGGAAGGATCAACACCTACACCGACATATGACAGTACCGCTTCAGCCAGTACCAGGCCACTGAAATCCAGCACCACGGTAATCAGCACAATATGCATAAGGTTTGGCAGAATATGCCGATGCAGAATATTGAAACCACTGACACCCAACGACCGGGCAGCCAATACATATTCAGCTTCACGCAATTTCAAAGTCTCACCACGCAGGATTCGACATAAACCGGTCCAGCTGGTGACGCCAAGAATCAGACAGAGAAACAATAGCCTCAGATCGGCCCGTTCGGCCACGGTAGCAAAATTTTCAGGATGATTATTGATATAAACCTGCAACATCAAAACGGCTGCAGCAATCAATAACACACCAGGAATGGAATTCAGTGTGGTGTAAATATACTGGATAACATCATCAATCCAGCCTTTAAAATAGCCAGCGCTGATACCGAGAAAAATCGCCAGCGGCAGCATTATCAAGGTCGTCAAAGTACCAATGGCCAGGCCGGTTCTGATACTTTTCAATGCCTGATAAAGCACGCTCTGACCGACTTTATCCGTTCCAAATACATGATAATTGTGGCTTAAAACAATTAACGTAATACTCAGCCAGCTAAGCAAAAAAATCATCAGATAAAAGGTACGTATCGGATAATCGGAATCGCCGCGTATTATTCGTTTCAGCTCTGCAAAAATATTCTGCTGGTAACGTGTTTTCCGATAAAAAATGTAACAGGCCATAATCAGCAGCGTTAACACAACTGCAGCGGTTGTACTGCCTGCCACACTTGAAGTGATGTCTGTCCACTTCTCCGTTTCAGACTGCAGATGCTGTGCAGAATATTTCAGTTTTGGGTAGCTGTACTCCAGCTGTCCTCCCTGAATAATCTGCATTTCTTTGACAAAAAGGTGTGTAGCAAAGGGTGCGGAATAGGTTTTTTCAACCTGAGTTCGAATAGGAGTAACCATCCAGTCGAGCACACTGAGCACTTCAGATGAATAATGTTGCTGTTCGGCTGTTTCAGAATCAAGCGCGACTCGAAAGTGTAATGAGTCCAGGAAGCCAATCATAACGTAACTGAGCAGGATAATTATCGAGATAACACCACGCTTACGTTGCATTACCGTTACCCAGGGGGAACGTAAATGTGGTTTGCTACGAAGATAGAATATGCCGGCAGTAATAACAGCGAGCAGAAGAAAAATCAGAATGTCGGTCCACAGGAATACCGGCAGAAAGGGCATGGCTGTCCTTAAGTTGATTTTCTGAGGCTGGAAATATCTACTTTAAGTGCTTTGGGTAAAGAAAAAGCAATATTTTCGATTTGACCTTTATCTTCGGTAATCGCGTCAACACCCAACATTTTTAATTTATCCACCACTGCCTGAACCAAAGATTCCGGTGCTGAAGCCCCGGCAGTTAAACCGATTTGTTTTTTACCTTTTAACCAACTTATATCAATTTCATTGGCATCATCAATCAGATAAGATTCTGTGCCAAGTTTGGTAGCCAACTCTTTGAGTCGATTGGAGTTTGAACTATTTACAGACCCCACTACCAGCACCAGATCACAATTTTCGGCCAGACGTTTTACGGCATCCTGACGATTCTGTGTCGCATAACAGATATCATCTTTACCAGGGCCAATGATGTTCGGAAAGCGTTCTCGTAAAGCATCAATTACCAGTTTTGTATCATCCACCGACAGAGTGGTCTGGGTAACAAATGACAGGTTATTGGGATCATTAACTGTTAATTTAGCAACATCTTCCGGTGATTCAACCAGATACATCGCTGTTGGATCAGCAGTATATTGACCCATTGTACCCTCGACTTCCGGATGACCGGCATGTCCAATCAGAATACATTCACGGGCCACTTTTTCATGTTTGGCGACTTCAAGATGGACTTTGGTCACTAGTGGACATGTCGCATCAAAAACTTTCAGCCCACGTTGTTTACCCTCTTCCTGCACAGCTTTGGAAACACCATGGGCACTGAAGATCAATGTACTGTTATCTGGTACATCGGCTAATTCTTCAATGAAAATTGCACCTTTGTTGCGTAAGTCTTCGACCACGGTGCGATTATGCACAACTTCATGGCGAACATAGATCGGTGCTCCGAATAACTCCAGAGCACGCTCTACAATCTCAATGGCCCGATCGACTCCGGCACAGAAACCTCGTGGATTGGCTAATACCAGTTTGGTCATTTACAACACTGCCTTTGGATAAGAACCTAAAACGCGGAAAACAGAAGATTCCGACTCCAGTTCCTGTAATGCACTGGCAACCGTCGGATCCTCACAATGGCCGTCAATATCAATAAAAAAGACGTATTCCCAGATACCCTTACGTGAAGGTCGGGATTCAATTCGACTCATACTAATGCCTTTGTCAGCTAAAGGTTTCAGTAAGTTTTGTAATGCACCTGGTTTATTTTTTGTGGAGACCAACAAAGCGGTTTTATCCACACCAGACGGACCGACATGCTGACGGCCTATTACCAGAAAGCGCGTCGTGTTACCCGCTTCATCTTCAATATTGCTGGCCAGGACTTTCAATCCATAAATTTCTGCTGCCGTGCTGGCCGCAATAGCTGCACTATCGTGATTCATTTCAGCAACACGTTTTGCTGCTTCGGAGTTGCTGTCCAGAGGAATCAGTTCAGCCTGAGCCAGTTGATCACCTAACCACTGACGACATTGTGCCAGCGCCTGCGGGTGAGCATAAACCTTTTTAATATCAGATAGCTGCGCTGCATTGCTCAAAAGATAGTGATGTATCGGAAGCGTAACTTCACCATTGATTTTTAAGGGTGAACTGACAAATCTGTCCAAAGTATGATTGACCATACCTTCAGTAGAATTTTCAACCGGCACTACCCCGTAACAGGCATATTCTGTTTCAACGGCACTAAACACGTTCGCAATGGTACTCACCGGATGTAGCTCGGCAGAACCGCCAAAATGTTTTAAAGCAGCTGCTTGAGTAAACGAACCTTCAGGTCCAAGGTAAGCAATTCCTAACGGTTTTTCTGCGGCCAGGCAAGCAGACATGATTTCACGGAATAATCTGGCCATCTCTTTGTCAGATAGCGGCCCTACATTACGTTCCATTACCTGACGTAAAATCATTGCTTCACGTTCAGGGCGATAAAAATCTGCCTGTTCGCCGGATTGCTGTTTTATTTCTGCAACCTGATGCGCTAATGCTGTGCGTTCGTTTAATAAGTCCTGAAGTTGCTTATCGACTTTATCAATCTGTTCACGAACGGTTTGAAGAGCTTTTTTCTCGGACATGTTTAACCAAACCTGCGCTCAAATTCAGACATAAACTCGATTAGTTTATCAACCCCGGATTCAGGCATGGCATTGTAGATGCTGGCACGCATTCCGCCTAAATCACGATGCCCCTTGAGTGTTAACAAACCTTCTTTGGCTGCATCCGCGACAAACTGTTTATCCAGATCGCTGTTTGCCAGTGTAAACGGAATATTCATCCATGAGCGATAGCGTATATCAACCGGATTGGCATAAAAATCACTGCCATCAATCGCGGCATAAAGTTTAGCTGCTTTACGCTGATTGATTTCGGCCATGCCCTCTAAACCACCGTTCTTTTTCAGCCACTGAAACACTAAACCGGCGAGGTACCAGCTGTAAGTAGCCGGGGTGTTATACATTGAGCCATTGTCCGCATGAATTTTGTAGTCAAACATCACAGGTGTTCCCGGCAAGGTTTTACCAATCAAATCTTTACGCACAATAACAATACACAGTCCTGCGGGGCCAATATTTTTTTGAGCACCGGCGTAAATCAGCCCAAAACGACTTACATCAACCGGACGCGACAGAATGGTTGACGACATATCCGCAATTAATGGGGTATCCCCTACTTCAGGAATGTCAGCAAATTCGATTCCGTGAATAGTCTCATTAGGCGTGTAATGCACATAGGCCGCATTATCAGATAACTGCCATTCAGCCTTATCCGGTATGGTCCGGTAATGCGAAGGCTTGGCATCAGCCACCACATTTACTTTTGTGTAACGACCGGCTTCGGTAATGGCTTTTTCCGACCACGCGCCAGTATTAAAGTAATCCGCATGTGTTTTGCCGTTCAGCAGATTCATCGGGATCATTGAAAACTGGCTGGAAGCACCGCCCTGTAAAAACAGCACGGCATAATCATCAGAAATGCCCATCAATTCACGTAAGTCGGCTTCGGCCTGTTCAGCAATCGAGGTATATTCCGGGCCTCGGTGACTCATTTCCATCACCGACATACCGGTGCCATGCCAGTCCAGCATTTCCTGCTGAGCAGTCAGCATTACATCGTCCGGCAACATCGCTGGGCCGGCACTAAAGTTATAGGCTATCAAAGTGCTTATTCTTCCGTTAAATCATCAGTGTGTGGCAGATCTTCAATATCTTGATCTTCGTCTTCAATAACGCGTTCCAGACCCACCAGTTTTTCTTCATTACTGAGATTAATCAGACGTACGCCCTGCGTATTACGTCCTACCAGAGAAACATGTTTAACAGGTGTACGAACCAACGTACCGCCATTGGTAATCAACATGATCTGATCTTCGTCACAGACTTGTACGGCACCTACAACCTGACCATTACGAGCAGAAGTCTGGATTGAAATAATACCCTGACCACCACGACCCTGGACACGATATTCTTCCAGGTTGGTGCGTTTACCGTAACCGAACTCAGTTGCTGTCAGAATGGCACCTTCCAGCTGCGCAATAATCAACGAAATAATCTGCTCCCCATCAGCCAGACGCATACCACGAACACCACGAGAAACACGGCCCATTGAACGAACATCGGTTTCAGGGAAACGGATAACTTTACCGTTGCTGCTAAACAGCATGACATCAGACTCACCATCCGTTAATGCCACACCAACCAGTTTGTCATCGTCTTTCAGATCGACCGCAATAATACCGTTGGCACGTGGACGAGAATAATCGACTAATGGCGTTTTCTTAACCGTGCCGCTGGCCGTTGCCATAAAGATAAATTTATCGGCTTCAAACTCACGGATAGGCAAGACGGCATTGATGCGTTCGTTTTCTTCCAATGGCAGCAAGTTCACAATTGGTTTACCACGAGCGGTACGGCCACCTTGTGGTAATTCATAAACTTTTTTCCAGTAAACCTTACCGGTACTGGAGAAACACAATAACGTGTCATGTGTATTGGCAATAAATAGATGTTCAATGAAATCTTCATCTTTCATTGAAGTGGCTGCTTTACCTTTACCGCCACGGCGTTGTGCCTGATAGGTATCCAATTGCTGTGTTTTGGCGTAACCGGCATGCGATAAGGTGACCACCATTTCTTCTTCGGTAATCAGATCTTCCAATGTCAGATCCAGATGTGTATCCAGAATTTCGGTACGACGGTTATCGCCGTATTCATCATTAATCGCAACCAACTCACCACGGATAACAGCCATCAGATTGTCAGGGTCGCTCAGGATAGCCAACAAGTCGCGGATTGCATCGAGAACTTCGCGGTATTCCTGCAGGATTTTGTCCTGTTCCAGACCAGTCAGTCTATGCAGACGCATATCCAGGATAGCTTGGGCCTGAACAGGTGATAAGTAATACTGACCTTCCACCAAACCAAATTCAGCGGCTAAATCTTCCGGACGTGAAGCCTGGGCACCAGCAGCGCCAAGCATTTCCAGAATCATTTCGCTGCGCCAACCTTGAGATAGCAAGGCTTCTCTGGCTTCAGACGGGCTTGGTGAAGCTTTAATCAGCTCTATAACTTCATCGATATTGGCCAGAGCTGTGGCAAGACCTTCCAAAATATGGGCACGATCACGGGCTTTACGCAGTTCATAAATCGAACGACGAGTCACCACTTCACGACGATGACGAATAAAGGCTTCTAGTATCGGTTTCAGGCCCAAGGTGCGTGGCTGACCATCAACGATCGCCACCATATTGATACCAAACACCGTTTGTAACTGGGTTTGCTGATAAAGATTGTTCAGAATAACTTCCGGCACATCACCACGTTTGATGACCACTACCATCCGCATGCCATCTTTGTCAGATTCATCACGCAGTGCAGAAATACCTTCGATTTTTTTCTCTTTAACCAGTTCGGCGATTTTTTCCAGCAAACGTGCTTTGTTCACCTGATATGGCAGCTCGTGAACAATAATACTTTGCTGACCAGTGGCTTCATTGGTTTCGATTTCGGCGCGAGCACGCATGTAAACACGGCCACGGCCGGTTTCATAGGCTTCAGCAATACCATTGGCACCATTGATAATACCGGCTGTTGGAAAGTCCGGGCCTGGAACAAATTCCATCAGATCACGGGTAGTAACACTCGGATCATCAATAATCGCAATACAGGCATTCAGAATTTCAGTCAGATTATGTGGCGGAATATTGGTCGCCATACCAACGGCAATACCGGAAGAACCATTGACCAATAACGCTGGGAATTTAGTGGGTAAAACAGCTGGCTCGGATTCGGATTCATCATAGTTAGGGATGAAATCAACCGTTTCCTTGTCGAGATCGGCCAGCATTTCGTGGGCGATTTTCGCCATACGCACTTCGGTATAACGCATCGCTGCAGGTGGATCACCATCGACTGAACCAAAGTTACCCTGACCATCTACCAGCATATAACGCATCGAGAACGGCTGAGCCATACGAACCATCGTGTCGTAAACAGCAGTATCACCATGCGGATGATATTTACCGATAACGTCACCGACGATACGAGCAGATTTTTTGTATGGGCTGTTCCAGCTGTTTCCTAATTCACGCATGGCATATAAAACACGACGGTGAACAGGTTTCAGGCCGTCCCGGACATCCGGTAAGGCGCGTCCTACGATAACGCTCATTGCGTAATCGAGGTAGGACTGTTTCATTTCATCTTCGATACTGATCGAGTCCAGTTCCAGAGCAATCTCAGACATTTAATATTCTTCCAAAATGAACAAAAGCAAGCCTAGCTTGTTGAAGTTTCTGACAAAAATTTCTGCTGTCAAAACCCGAACAGATGCTAACCATCACAAAGGAGTAATCCTACCACTCTGAGCGATTTCCTGCACGTTTATAAGATACTGCTAGGGTGCACCAGCTTTATCAAAATAATCGCTCAAATCCTGCTCCAACGTCGCGAGAATTTCTTCAAGCGCATTTTGCCAGCCAGTTACAACGGTTTGCGGGGTAGTTTGATCAATAGATGCATCTACACGAAAACCGGTTTGAAACAGCATCTTGCTGCGGTCAGCATCGCCCGGACTTATAAAAAACTGCATTTCTAAAACAGCCTGCGGCGGATACTCCGCGCGCTCATCACCATAAAGTTTGGTGACAGCCGCTTCCAGTACCAAATCGGCTGGTTGAGAATCATCGGTGATCACCTCACTGAATAAACCACTCTTGGATAACCAGCGTTGTAATTGGGAAGTAAACATCACTTGCGGATCAGTGAGTAACAAATGCCCCGCCTGTGGTTGATATTCATTGTCGCCAATACGAAACACAATATTCTCGGTGCGATAATGGGGTGCTATACGAATGGGTTTAATACGCAAAACCCTGTTCTGGGCAAACTGCGCAGCAACATTACCTCGATCGACATCAACGATATAAAAACGCGGTTGCATATCTTCAGCTTCTTTATCTCCACCACCAAAGCCAAAACAACCGGTCAATAAACTGAACAGAACAAAAACCAGCACTCTCTGCCATCTGTGAATCACGAAATGTTGTACTCCTGAAAAAATTTCTGGGAAATTGCATTACAGTTGTTGTAATTAGTGTCGTTATAATACTGGTGGTGACTATCCCTTCTCAAATAATTTAGGCGTCAGATGGACGAGATAAAAACCAAGATCCGCGATATCGCAGATTTTCCTGAACCCGGCATTTTATTCAAAGACATCACACCGTTAATGCAATCCCCTGTCTTGCTGCGTCAGGCCGTTGAATTGCTGATTGCACCCTATCGACATTCCAATATAACTGCCGTTGCCGGAATGGAAGCACGGGGCTTTATTTTTGGCTCACTCGCTGCCTCAATGCTGGAGGTCGGTTTCATTCCACTGCGCAAACCCGGCAAACTTCCTCACACTACCCATAAGGTCGAATACCAATTGGAATATGGTGAAACCAGCCTGGAAATTCATGCCGATGCGCTGGCTGAAAATGACAATATTTTAATTGTTGATGATGTGCTGGCCACCGGTGGCACCGCCAAGGCCAGTTGTGAATTAATCCAATTACTGGGTGGTAATGTAGTTGGCTGTGCATTCCTGATGGAAATCACTGGACTGAATGGCCGTTCTTTACTGACTGACGTTAACATACACAGCGTAATCCAATACTGATGAAGTTTTTACTGTTTTTATTATTTGCCTCTCCCGTTGTCGCTGACACGGTCTATCAATCGGCTGTGCACGAGGCAACATGGCAAACTGAAGCATCCCCGCTTTCCTGCACGATAAGTCATGATATCACTGACTTTGGTAAAACCGTTTTTCACCGCGAAAATGGTGAGCCGCTTCAACTTTCAATATCCACTGCAGATCACCGTGCTTCCCAGAACACTGCTGAGCTGATGATCATTAACACGCCGTGGCAATTCGACCAGGTCAGCCAAAAGTTAATGACTCTGCCAGTAACTTATGGACAACGCGAGTTTATCGTAGAAGGCAATGCAGCGAGAAAAGCCCTGGCGGCCTTGCAGCAAGGTCAGTTTGTTCAACTAAAGTATGCCTCACAAAGCAGTATTCAACCGGTCAGTGTAATTCTGACTAATGTGCAATTCCTGCCAGCCATGCGTGAGTTTCAGGAATGCTCAGACAAAATGCATCCCGATAGCTTTAACGATTTACAGCAATTCAGTGTCTATTTTGAATCGGAAAAAGCCATCCTCGACAATAGCGCCTCCCAACGGATGAAACGTTTGGCTGAGTACCTTAAAGTGGATGAAAGTATCTCGCGAATCATTATTGAATCGCACACCGACAGCTTTGGTCGCCGTGAACTGAATACCGAGCTGTCTGATAAACGGGCGCAAGTGGTGAAAAGCTTTCTGATAGAACAGGCTGAAATCGACGAAGGCATTATCGAAACGCATTCTTATCGTGATAACAAACCTATTGCAAGCAACAAAACACCTGAGGGTCGCGCCCAAAACCGCCGTACGGAATTACGTTTAATTCGCTGAATCACGCCATAAAGTCAATAAATCATGGGTGACTTGTTGATAATCAGCTGCTTTGGTAATCGCCGAAATCATTGCCACTGAACCCACACCGGTTTTATGTAACGCTGTGGCACGCGGCAAATCAATACCGCCAATGGCTACCAGCGGCGTATGTCCATCTAATAAGCGTATCCATTCAGCTAACCGATCAAAACCCTGTGGCTGCCACGGCATCTGTTTGCTGTCTGTTTCGAAAATGGGACCTAAAGCAATATAACTGGGGTTTACCGCCAACGCTCTGGCCAGTTCCCAATATGAATGGGTTGAAATCCCCAGCCGCAATCCGGCCTGTTCAATTTCCAGCAAATCAGCATCATGCAAATCTTCCTGCCCAAGATGCACACCGTAAGCGCCATTATCGATCGCCATACGCCAGTGATCATTCACAAAAAACTGAATATCACCATGCTGCTCGGCGATATCTACCGCGCTGGCAATCTCTGCATTAAGAAAAGCGCTATCTGATTGTTTTAAACGTAATTGGAGGGTCTTGATACCAATGGTTAATAAACGATTAACCCAATCCGCACTATCGACCACAGGATAAACCCCCAGTCGCTCCGGGCATTCCGGAAAACTGAAACTCTTACCAATGAGATCCGGGGTGTAACTCAGCCTGGGGATATCGCGAAGTTCAAAGGGCTGTCGTTGGTGAGAGAACAGCTGATAAGGGCCCAGAGACTGTGATTCACGAATCCCGCGATTGATATAACTACGCGATAAAATCACCGCATCACGGATATCTTCGCCCTGCGCCAGATAACACGCCAGACTGGATGCCAGCACACAGCCGGTACCGCGAACATTTTTATTCAGTCGTCGCTGATAACAATAAAATTGACTAAACGCATTGGCAAAATAATCTGAAACGAAACTTTGATCACCATGACCACCTTTGACCAGACAAGCGGATAACCCTTCTTCAATTAGATGACGCACCTGTTTTTCAATCGACCAATCAGGGTTATCGGTTATGTACTGCATCTCTGGCAGATTTGGGGTGAGCAATGTGATCTTTGGTAAAACTGACTTACGAACAAACTCCAGTACGTCAGGTGATGCTTGTTGACCACCACTTGTTGCAGCCATCACCGGATCCATCACCACCGGCACATCATGGTTTGTCAGAATACGTTCAATGGCCTGGGCAATTTCAAGGTTTGGAATCAACCCAATTTTGATTGCTGCAATGTCAAAATCAGCCACGCTGCTTTCGTATTGCTTGAGAAATTTCTCAGCAGATAACGGATTCAGCGCCCGCATACCATTTTGGGTCTGTTCGGTCACACAGGTCACCAATGGCACCGGATGAAAACCATGATGGCTGACAGTTTGAATATCCGCCGTCAGTCCGGCACAGCCCTGAGGATCCAGTCCACCAATTAATAAGATTGCAGTTTGAGTTTTTTGCTCAGCCATGTTGCTGCCAGATAGGTTGATCTAATGTCGGTGTACTGGGCTTGGCGGAATCACGTTTTGGCATAATGCCCGCTTCAAATGCCAGGCGTCCGGCATTAATGGATTGTTTAAACGCTTCGGCCATCAGCGCCGGTTCAAGCGCTTCGGCCACGGCGGTATTTAACAGAATTCCGTCATAACCGAGTTCCATGGCCTGCACAGCATCAGAAGGTTTGCCAATGCCCGCATCGACCAGTAAGGTAATTTCCGGCAGGCGTTCTCTCAATATTCTCAATGCATAAGGGTTGAGTAATCCCTGGCCAGTACCAATTGGTGCACCCCAGGGCATTAAAACCTCGCAACCGGCGTCTGCCAGTTTCTGGCACAGCACCAAATCATCGGTGCAATATGGAAACACTTTAAAACCATCAGCAATCAGGGTTTTGGTGGCTTCCAGCAAGGCAAACGGATCCGGTTGCAGATTAAAACTGTCGCCTAATACTTCCAGTTTGATCCAGTCGGTTTCAAATAACTCGCGAGCCATATGGGCTGTTTTAATCGCCTCGGCAGCACTGTAACAACCCGCTGTATTGGGTAATAAATGGCAGCCCAGCGCTTCAATCATATTCCAGAATTGTTGACCGCTATTGGCTTGCCCGGCGCTTTGCCGACGCAGAGATACAGTAATCACCTGAGCACCTGACGCTTTGATGGCATCACACATAACCTGCGGTGAAGGATAAAGCGCCGTACCAATAAATAAACGACTGCTGAGAGTTTGCCCGTAAACGGTCCAGTCAGATGCCTGCATGTCAGCCTCCACTGATCGGCGACAGCACATCAATGCGATCGCCAGCTGATAATTGAAAGGTTGAATGTGCCGACTTGGCGATAATATTGTCATTAATCACCACCACAAACCGGCCCTGCTCCCAGCCATGCTCAGCCAGAAAAGCCTGCAAATTTGTGTTTGTCGTTTCTATTGGCAGTTCATTCAAAATAAGTGAAACAGGTTGAATCGACTCAGCTTGCATAACGCACTCCCGAATCTGTTTGTTCTGATAATTTTGTCAGTAATTGATCGACCATCACCGGGCCCAGCAAATAACCATGCCGGTACAATCCGTTGATTTGATACCCCCACTCCTGCTGGCGAATGGTTGGTAAATGATCAGGTAATGCTGGTCGGCAATGTGCCCGCATTTCCAATACCCGGGCTTCAGCAAAACCTTTATGAATGCTGTAAAGCGCGGATAGCAATTCCATGGCACTTCGCACACTGACCGGTGACCGATCTTCCGATTCAATCACCGTTGCGCCAATCACATATTGCTGGTCAGGTCGTGGCGCCAGATACAGCGGATAACGTGGATGCATTAACCGCACGCACTGTTGCAGATTCACTTCCGGTGCATAGACTCGCAGCACCTCACCACGAACTCCGCGTAAATCACTAATATCTGACTTACTGCCATTTCCCCGGCAATCCATCACTGAGGTAAATCTATCCAGCGAATGTCCCAAAGTTTGCTGACACACTTGTTCCAATGTGGCATTAGTTAACGTTTCAATCGGTTCAATGGTTTGCCAGTTGGCGTGTTCGGTTAGAAACTCACCAACCTGCTGATAAAACTGGCGGTTATCCAGACAACTCTCTTGCGGAAAATACAATGCTGACTGAAAGTTTTCTGCCAATTCAGGTGACAGGTTTTGTAACTGCTGAGCATCAATTTGCTGATAATCAGTCACCTCCAAAATATGCGCAGCACGACGCTGATAACGTGACAGTTCAGCCTTATCCCCCTCATGTGCCACCACCAGTGTTCCGGTTTTCGGATAAAACACCGGCTTATCAAACTCTGGCAGCCATTTATCCCACAGCGCCTGACTTTGAATGCCCAGATCACGAATCGACCGATCTGCCGTGACTGCTTCGGTAAACGGCGCGATCATTGAAGCTGCAATAAAACCGGCACTGTCAGTACCGGCTTTATCGTCTGATGACAGGATCGTCACGGCATGGCCGGCCTGAATCAGGCGCCAGCCTGTCAGGCGTCCGATAAGACCACTACCGATAATCAGATAATGCTTCATAGCCTTCTAAATCCAGCCCAATCAAACCTGATGATAGATTTTGCTACCAGCCGCCTTAAACTCTTCCGACTTTTCAGCAAACGCTTCTTTCACATCATGTGAAATTTTCATTGAGCAGAATTTCGGTCCGCACATGGAACAGAAATGCGCTACTTTGGCACTGGGTTTTGGCAGGGTTTCATCATGGAAAGCCCTTGCTGTATCCGGGTCCAGCCCCAGATTGAATTGATCTTCCCAACGGAATTCAAAACGTGCCTTGGAAATCGCATCATCACGTTCATTTGCACCTGGATGACCCTTGGCCAAATCAGCAGCATGGGCAGCAATTTTGTAAGTAATAATGCCGACTTTAACGTCATCTTTGTTCGGCAAACCCAGATGTTCTTTAGGCGTCACGTAACACAGCATTGCCGTACCAAACCAGCCAATCATCGCCGCACCAATGCCCGAGGTAATGTGGTCATAACCCGGAGCAATATCCGTAACCAATGGCCCTAAGGTATAGAAAGGCGCTTCGTGGCAAACTTCCAGTTGCAGATCCATGTTTTCCTTGATCTTGTGCATCGGCACATGACCCGGCCCTTCGATCATTACCTGTACATCATGTTTCCAGGCAATATGCGTTAATTCACCTAAAGTACGCAGTTCAGCAAACTGGGCTTCGTCGTTGGCATCAGCTTGTGAACCAGGACGTAAACCATCACCCAGCGAGAACGACACATCGTAGGCTTTCATGATTTCGCAGATATCTTCAAAGTGCGTGTACAAAAAGCTTTCTTCATGGTGTGCCAGACACCAGGCTGCCATAATCGAACCGCCACGCGACACAATACCGGTAGTACGGTTAACGGTCAGCGGAATATGTGCCAGACGGATACCGGCATGAATCGTAAAATAGCTGACGCCCTGCTCGGCTTGTTCAATTAAGGTGTCACGAAATACTTCCCAGGTCAGATCTTCGGCCACACCGTTGACCTTTTCCAATGCCTGATACAACGGCACGGTGCCGATTGGCACAGGTGAATTACGCAAAATCCATTCACGGGTCTGGTGAATATGTTTACCAGTCGACAAATCCATTACCGTGTCGCCGCCCCAACGGGTGCTCCAGACCATTTTTTCGACTTCTTCTTCAATCGAAGATGTGGTGGCAGAGTTACCGATATTGGCGTTGATTTTCACCAGAAAGTTACGACCGATAATCATCGGCTCAGCTTCAGGGTGATTGATATTGGCTGGAATAATCGCCCGACCTTCAGCGACTTCTTTCCGGACAAATTCCGGGGTGATGTGATTCGGTTTATCAGCTGGCAATTCGCCTTTGGCCTGCAATGCTGCACGGCCCATGCTTTCACGAATGGCGATATATTCCATTTCCGGGGTGATGATGCCCTGACGTGCATAGTGCATCTGGCTGACGTTCTTACCTGGTTTGGCTTTGCGTGGCAGACGACGATTGGTGAACAGCGGAATATCAAATTCCTGATCATCCTGGTCACGGGTAAAGTTAGAACTGAACGCCGGTAACACTTCGGTATCGTCACGCTCTTCAATCCACTGCTGACGAATCGGCGTTAAGCCTTTTTCCAGATCGATGGTTTCAGTGGGATCGGTATAAATACCCGACGTGTCATACACCATGACCGGATCATTCGGCTCACCCGGCAGATTCGGATCACGGTTCGGAGTATCGGTCAGAGAAATTTGACGAAATGGCACCCTGATATCATCACGGCTACCGGTAATATAGATTTTTTCAGAACCCGGTAACGGCTTGGTAGTAATGCCGCTACGGCCCGTAATATCAATGACTTTTGGACTGGCTGATGACATGTGCTTTCCCCTGATTAGAATAAAAAGGTCGGGGGAAATGAAGACGTTGCGCTTTCGCGAACAAGGTGATGGAGATACACGGCGGCTACAGTCAGACAATCAGACGTACCGGCATTCCGGCTTGTTTCCTACGGAGGTTCTAGCCTCTTCAGGTTCAACGGGTTTCATCTCAGCCATTTCTGAAAATTCAGAGTGGCACCCCGACAAGTGGAAATTATCTTAATCCACTAATTTGCCTTTAAGCAAATCAGTGATTGAAAAAATCAAAGCATGGGATAGAGAAAAAAGCCCGCACAGCCTAGAACAACAAGAATAAAAAAGTATTTTGCAAAAGAAATCCCCGACAGCATGTCCAGCAAATCCGGCGGTTGGTTTGCTGTACCAATAGGTTTACTGGCGCGTTTTATTCGCGAAGATTTAGCCTTAGCTGTACTTTGCTGTTTTTCCCAGTAGTAATCCCGATCCTGTAAGCCCATATCTCATCCCTCATCAGAGCTAATAAGTAAAATCAATAACGTTTGAATCGTATCCCAGATGTTATGATTTTGATGTAAGCGATTAGGCTGATTAACGAACCGTTTCTCAAAAAACAGATATTGATATGAGCAAAGATAAAAACATTGATGAGGAACTGGAATTATTTCGTGCTGAAATGAGCGACGCCGAGCCTATCAAACACGATAAATTACTGCATATAAAACCACCGCCTCAACCCAAAGTCAGAAAGCATATCCCTAGTGATCTGGTGAATGATCAAAGCGAGTTTTCCAGCCTGTTCGCTCCCGAAACCGTGGGTAATGAAGAATATCTGGAATATCGTGGGGACGGCATTCAAAACCGCCAATTCGCCAAACTGAAAAGTGGCAGAGTGCATCTCGAAGCCGAACTTGATTTACACGGTCTCACCCTCGCCAAAGCCGAACCCACCCTCTCCCATTTTCTCGAACAATGTCAGCAAGAAAAGATTAGATGCATTCGAATCATTCACGGCAAAGGCTGGGGATCACGTGAGAACAAACCCGTTTTAAAAAGCAAACTCAATCACTGGCTCAGGCAAAGTGATTCCGTATTGGCCTTTTGCAGTGCAACGATTGAAGATGGTGGGACTGGGGCTTTGTATGTTTTGTTGAAGAGGCAGTTTGAGAAGTAAGTTTATAAATCGCCTTTTTATTTTATATTTTTCGGGCCATTGGCCTTTTAATTTTAATTAGGCTTTCTTGGGATGATTTATTTAACTATTATTCAAACAGTTAGATAATCCAACAATGGCGGAGTCAGAATTAGATGGCCGCTTGATAATAATTATTATGAGGCCGAAGGCCTTAATTAACATGCTGTTAGTTGTCATCGGCTTTGTTCGAGAAGTACATGAAATATATAAAAGGTCTCTATTGGTTAGTCGGCTTGATTTTTGTTGTCACGCTGATAAGTCTCTTGGCAGCACACCAGCTAAGAGCGGAATTTACCTGGATATCTCAACTTCATGAAAACGTTTGCAAGGTTAACCTAAGTCCCGATAAGAAGGATTGCGATGAGCTTGCGGAACTAACAGATTCATTGATGAATGTGAAACGCGAGCTCACTACAGAAGAGGTTGCATACTGTTCCATCTTGGAGCTTTTGAAACTTGGAAAGCTTAATAATACATGCAATCAATACCAAGTCGCTGTTGACTTAAAGAACGAAATTGAAGACTTGATGAAGGCAGCAGATGTACTTGAGAAATACAACTAACAAGGCGCTCTTGCCGGACAATTTTTACACGCTTCGCGGTTACAAAATTGCCGCAAAGCATGACGTTAGCCGGTCAAATTAGACAGGAAGGATCGATGGACGAATATTCAATTGAGTCAAAGCAAGAAAAGATATATCACAAAAAAACAAAAGAGTATTTTTCAGAGGTGGTTACCTCCTATAGGGATGGCAGCTATAGATCTTCTGTTGTTATGCTTTGGTCTGTTGCTGTATGTGACTTATTATTTAAAGTTAAACACATGGTCGACATGTACTCTGACACCATAGCCGAGTCAATCTTGGATGAAGTTAAAGCGATGCAGTCAGCTAATGAACGCTCTTCTGACTGGGAAATAAAGCTCGTAGAACTAGTAAAAGAAAAGACTGCAATTATTGATATTTCAGATTTTGAAAACCTTATGCACTTGCAGCGCCAAAGGCATTTGTCGGCACACCCTGTTTTGACGCAAGGGTATGAATTACACCGACCAAATAGGGAAACAGTCCGCGCACTTATAAGAAACACTCTTGATGGTGTTTTGATTAAGCCTCCTATATATACACGACAAATATTTCAAGAGTTTATAAATGATATATCCGCCTCTTCTGCTGTACTTATTGATAAAGAGAAACTAAAGAAATATCTCGAAAGTAAGTATCTTTCTCGAATTGATATCAATGTTGAGATGAGCTTATTCAGGTCGCTATGGAAGCTTGTTTTTCGTGTGCAAAATGAAGAATGTGAAAAGAACAGAGCAATTAACTACTGGGCTCTAGAAATAATTTATGAGAGGTCATATGAGAAAATATTAACTGATATTGAGTCTGATAAAGATTACTACGCAAACATTGCTAATTCTGGGACGCCTGCCACATTTTTGATTTACTTCCTGTCAAGGAAGCCAGTGATCCACACTGCACTTAATGATGCAGCAAAAATGATTATAGCTCACATATGCGAAAACAATAGCAGCTCAAGATGCCTTTGCTATTTTCTAAAAGAGTCCATTGAGCAGCATTGCGATGATTTAATTGGATGGATTGTAAGTGATGCGTATCCAACGCTTCAAGACTCAGACATATCAAGTTTAATTAATATGTCTGACTCACCTGAATGGAGTCTGCTGAGTAAAAAAATACTTAATTCATACTACGCCACTAGCGTAGATTATGATGATGCGGATACTAGGTTCTATAAAGCAATAAGAGATTACATTAAGGATTATGATCAAGAAGCACTAACTGACTTCATGGTAAAAGCACAGAACAACTCGCAGACGTATGATAGGCGAGGGGCAAAATATGACCATAGGTTAATCAAAGAAAGATGTGATGAAGTTCTAGGGGAAGACTTTGACTATTTGGAATATAGAACATTTATTCGGTCAACGGAGTAACCGTCGGCTAACAAGCGCTGCTGTCGGACAAGTTTTCCGCTGCACTTCATATTTCGCTTAGGCATAAGTTAAAGAACTAAAACACATCAAGGGGTCAGCCAACTTGAAAATTTTAATTTTTACTCTGAATTCATTATAAACGTGCTTATCAGCGGGCAGCGCTCCTAACTTTGCAGTAAGTTTTTAGAGGGCATGAGATGCATCATATGTTAGAAGCTGATTACGGCTTAGGCCCCTTGACTGATGTAGAAGACATTCTCATGGGAGGGCTAAATAAGCTCGTTGAGAGAAACGAAAACGAGCCTTGGTTTGATGGACTTTGGTTGAACGAATATGGTGAAGTCCTTTTTGGTTCCCTCTTAGTTGCATGTCAGGCATATTGTGTAGGGTGCTTAAACGATATAAATAAAATTCGAGAAGATTTTGGACTTAAAGCACTTAGCAAAATTGAAGCATATCGAGATCATAGTTCTTCAAGGAATAATTTTTCAGCTATCGAACTCATAAATGCTGCTGCGAATTATTTTAAGCACCGTGATGAATGGGGTGCTCTCTGGCCCAATAACTTAACGAGCCAAACTTTGGCAACTTATTCAATTACTTCGGAAAATGAATTCCCGCTAAAAGAAGTTCAAGAAATTATTGAAAACGAGCTTGGGTACAGTAATTTATGTTTTTTGCTCTCGGAGTGGCGAAAAGACTTAATTAAAAAGTCTAAGAACGAAGCTAAAAAAATTTGATGCATTATTCTGTATTTCTTTCGATTATTTCGGCTGTCTTAATTTGACGTAGCGATGATATATAACACTCAATCAAGTACGGAGATCATGAGTTGAGAAAACCACGATTATTTATAGCGTCCTCGCTTGAGAGTCTTCCAATAGCCGAGGCCGTGAATGTCAATTTAGACCACGATTTTGAGGTTACCATCTGGAAAAGTGGGACTTTCAAACTTTCCTCCTCAACAATCGAGGATCTTGTAGAAAAATCCTCCACTGTAGATTTTGCACTGTTTATTTTTGCGCCTGACGACATTACAACAATCAGAAATCGAAAAGAACATGTTGTTAGGGATAACGTAATATTTGAAATGGGGCTATTTGTAGGCGCAATTGGAAAGTCCAGGTCTTTTGTGCTTAAGCCTCGTGATACAGATATGCACTTACCAACTGATCTGTTGGGCGTGACTCCGGCTGATTATGATGCGAACCGATCTGATGGCGATTTGGTTTCGGCAACTAATAGGGCCTGCTCGTTAATTAAAGCGGAACTAATACGCATAGGACTAATAAACCACGCTAGTCTTTCCGAATCCAGAGCACTAATTGCTAATCCAGCCAACTATGAACTAAAAGAACAAGACTACAAATTTTTGGCTGCTTGTCTACAAAGTCACGTTGCAGACCCAGTTGGGCTTCCATTCCATAGAATATCTAATAACTTTAGGGGCGTAAGCGAATCTATTCTTCAAATATCATCTATTAAACTCGAGCGTATGGGCCTAATAAGCAAAACCATAGAAACTGATCCACAGGATGGTTATGATTATTACTCATATTCAATCACTGAGCTGGGTGTTGATGAACTATTGAAAAACGAAGATACACTTCAGCCTAAAGCTCAAGTGGAACCAGATTAATACGATGATGATATACCGTTCTAAACATCAAAGTTATCAAGGAGGTCAGCCAACTTGAAAACAATGAATCAATAGTGTCAGAGTGTTTGATTTTGGATGACGATATATGAAAGACGAATGAAGAAATTATCACGACCAAGTGAGATCCGAAATGACGAGGAAATTGTTATATCGGTCCAGCAGTGGGTTAACACTTTTGTGATGGAAATGAATCTTTGCCCATTTGCTAAGTATGAGATGCTGAACAATCGGGTGCGATTTGCTACCACAAGAGCGATTACGGAAGAGCAATTGTTGATGTCACTGCAAGACGAGCTGGAACTGCTCAATAGTGATCCGTCAGTTGAAACTACGCTGCTGATTCACCCAAATGTATTGCAGGACTTTTATGACTACAATCAGTTTTTGAGTAATGCCGATAACCTCCTTTTGGAAATGGGACTGGAAGGTACCTATCAGATCGCCAGTTTTCATCCAGATTACCAATTTGGCGGCACAAATCCGGACGATGCTGAGAATTATACAAACCGCTCTCCCTACCCCTTGTTGCACCTTATTCGGGAGGCGAGTCTTGAGCGAGCTATTGTGGAATATCCTGATGTCGATCAAATTCCAATACGAAACGTGGCACTAATGAATAGTCTGGGACACAATAAGCTGCAGGCGTTATTTGAGAGCCTATTTAAACTTTAGGGAGCAGTTGTAATTTAGGAAAATGAAGACGTTTGCAAACTTGAAAATATTCAAATCAAAAGGGGCAGATTCAATTTCCACGCTTGATTAATTGCTCACGAGATTGTTGGGTTTCGTAAACTCAACCCAACCTACCCTATTTATAAATCCAGAGAGATCAAAGGGATCAGAGTCGATTCAAATTAAATTCACAACTATCAATGGTAACTGACCTCATTTATGCGGTTCAAGGGGTCAGCCAACTTGAAAAAATAGTGGATATATCTAATCAATTAGTCCGACTCTAACTGTCTCCTTCATCAGCATTGATTTACTAAGATTTAATCAGTTTCTGATCAACTTTTCGCTGCCCTTTCATCTTTTTATAGAAGTTTTCGTGAGAACCTAGTTGAAGCAGGTATATCTCAAGCCTGTCTTCGATCCACGAGTAACCTAAAAGAGCCAGTTGTTTATCAAGTTGGAATTTGTGCACTCTCAAAAAAGCTAAATCGCCTTTTTTCTGCTCCCCTATTTCAGGGTCTTCAATGATTTTTTCTATCTCATCTTCAACCACTTTGAGTTGCGCTTCTGTCAGCTTTTTAATGGCTTTCTCAAATCGTCGCGATTCATAAACATTAATTTCGTTTTGTTCTTCTGACATAAGGTTTAACTAATCCTTGTTTGACTTCTTCGGTCGCCAATAAAGATTCACGTACAAATTCATACGACAAGTCCGGGTTGTCGATCATGATTTGGCCAATTTTTGCCCAATACTCTATTTGCTTAGGTAAGGAGCGGCTTTCTGCTTCTGCATGAACTCTGGCCTCAGTAACAAACTCATCATCCAGTCTTACGCTAGTAGCCATATTTAATACCTTTCATCTCTATGTTTTGGGTTCATCAATACGATGAATATTTATGGCAAGAGTATGCGACAATTTGTCGCGTTACGCAACATGTAGCCACATTTCTAGTGAACAATATTGAAACTCAGTATATTGTTAAGTTACGCCTCAAAAATCAATGGGGTCAGGATGTTTGAAAGTCCGGAGATTGTTGGGTTTCGTAAACTCAACCCAACCTACCCTATTTATAAATCCAGAGAGATCAAAGGGATCAACTCGATTGAAATTCACTTCACAACAATCAATGGTATCTGACGCCATTAATTGCAATTTTTTCCCTTGCTACAGACATTAAGCATCATGGAATATTTCTTAGAACTCGGACATATTGGTCTTTTCATCTCTGCATTTTTAGCTGCAACGATTTTACCGTTAAGCTCAGAAATTGTTTTGAGTGCTTTATTGCTGAGTGGTTTATCACCTATTACGCTAGTCATCATTGCCACAATAGGAAATGTTTTGGGTTCACTCACAAACTATGCTCTAGGTTACTGGGCTAGCTTGGTTGTGGTAAAAAAGTGGTTAAGGATGTCGGAAGATGATTTCGTGCGAGCAGAACAGCGTTTTGTTAAATACGGCATGTTTGCGTTGTGTTTTGCCTGGGTTCCAATAATCGGTGACCCATTAACCGTTATGGCAGGTGTTTTGCGGGTTCGCTTAAAGTGGTTTCTTATCTTGGTGACTGCGGGTAAATTTCTGCGTTATGTCGTTATTAGTTACATGGTATTGAACATAAATTGACGGATACATCAAACGATCAACAATAAAAAGAGACCGATCCCGTAGGTTGGGTTGAAGCATGAAACCCAATATTTCATAAATGACGCAACGTTATCTAATTGTTGGGTTTCGTAAACTCCCCCCTACACGGTTTTTAGGAATAAGTTCAAAATTTAACAAAGAGGTCAGACGCATTTGAAATACAGATAATGCCTATTTAAATTCAAAAAAGTCTGGCCTCTTTGATTAAATAGAGAATTTACTGGTTCTTTTCAGTAGCTCTTCTTCAGAAGCTCTTTTCCTTTTTCTACTAATCGCTGATTTTGCTCCTGAACTTCTCTGAAAAATTGAGCAAGGGCTTCATCCCCCTCATTTTGTGCATCTTCTATATATTGTCTGCAGATCTCGCTTCCCTGAGCTGCATGGTAGACGACGCTAATTAAATCATAATTTTTATCTTTAATTGGAATAGCCATATTTTTCTCCTAAAATTTGATGAATTTACAAGAATCAGGCGGTTATTCAGCTTTATAGGCTTATGATTTCGCTGTGTTATTTTGGGATCCTTTGGAGATTGTTGGGTTTCGTAGACTCAACCCAACCTACCCTATTTTTAAAAACCCGGGGATCAACTAACTTAAAAAAAAGGGCAGATTTATTTAATTAACTAAAATAAACCCGCCCCATTTTCGATATCTAATCCGGCTAATCAGGTCCGCTGGCGTTGATGTTTGCCTTCGGCGAATTCCTCAATGGCTTTGCTGCAGAACGCTTCGAGATCATCAGGTTTCCGGCTGCTCACCAGCCCTTGATCCACCACGACTTCCTGATCCACCCAGTTGCCACCTGCATTCTGAATATCGGTACGCAGGCTTGGCCAGGATGTGAGTTTCCGCCCGTGAACAACATCAGCCTCTACTAGCGTCCAAGGGCCATGACAGATCACAGCTACGGGTTTCTTTTCGGTAAAAAATGCCCGAACAAACTCGACTGCATTTTGGTTCGTGCGAAGCGCATCCGGGTTGGCTACGCCGCCTGGCAGTACCAAGCCATCATAATCTTCGGCTGATGCATCAGCGACGGTTTTATCCACCTGAAACGCATCGCCTTTATCGAGATGATTAAAGCCTTGGACTTTGCCATCTTTCAAAGCTATCAATTCCGTTTCGGCGCCTGCAAGCTTGATCTGCTCCCAGGGTGTCGTTAATTCCACTTGTTCAAAGCCGTCAGTGACGAGAAACGCAATTGTTTTGCCTTCCAGGGACTTTCTATTTTCTGTTGCTGAATTTTGCATTGGTTTGGCCTCCTGATAAGTTGAGCGCTAATCACAATTATGTTTTAAGCGCTGAAGGTAACTACCAGAATTAAACGCAAGGACAATGCCAGTTGAAAATATACCGCGGAGACCGTTACTAGTCGTGATTGTTGGTATCCAGCCCAACTTTTCAGCTTCTCAGAAAATGAACTTTTTACAACTCCGTCAGTAAGAATTACAGCTTAAGTCCGTTCCCATTTAGGAGCGTAGGAACAAGGTGTATGGAAGGTTGGCGCTGAGGAACAAAGCCCAACAATTACATTCCCACACAAGAGCATGGGAACAAGGTGCATGGTAGGTTGACGCTGAGACACGAAGCCCAACAATTACATTCCCACACAAGAGCATGGTAACGAGAGTTTATGGTGGATACTCAGTCTGTAAAGACCGGCTTAATCACGTCACGGTAGTTACGAATACGTTGCACATAATGAACAGGTTCATAGCCACGAGCATAGCCATAACGGGTACTGGGATAATACCGTTTGTCTGCTTTCAGTGGCAGTACCTCACGCATATCTGACCAGGAATCCGGGTTTTTACCTAACTCCCGGGCCAGCTGCCGGGCGTCTAATAAATGCCCTCGACCAATGTTGTAGCTGGCAAGTGCCAGGTAAGTTCGATCGGGTTCGGGAATTGATTCAGGTAAGCGTTCATGACGATCAGCAAGATAACGTGCGCCAGCTTCTATGGCTTCTTCCGGATCAGTACGGTCTTCCACGCCCAGTTCTTCGGCTGTTGCCTGGGTAAGCATCATGATGCCCCGCACTCCTGTTGGGGATACGGCTTTTGGATTCCAGTTTGATTCCTGATACGCCAGGGCGGCCAGCAGGTCTGCAGGCATGCCAGTGCTTTCTTCTGCTGTTTCGAATTCATCGATATAACGTTTCAGGCGTTTATCAATACTACGATTGAGTGCACGTAAATCAACAAAATCAAACTCGCTGATGTAGCTGTAATAACGACTTTCCATCCGACCAATGGCTTGATCACCTTCACGGCTGTTCATCCACTCATGAGCATCGTCAGCAATGGCTCTGAATTTATTAGGTGCATACCAGCCGAGATTACGGCCATCGGTAAGATCCATGGCAACTTCCAGATAAGGAAAATGCCGTTGCATAATATTAACGATATTGGCGTCAGCCACTGTGCATGGGATGTTTTTTTCTGCCACTTCGGTAAGAATCAACTCACTGGTTCGTGAGTCTTCACGAAACTGTATGTCAGCAAGATCAGCATGAATTTCTTTGAGAGTGTCTACGTAACTGGAATCTTCCGTCACCACAATCTCAAAGTCACTTAAAGCATCGTATGAATCAGGTAATGGACGCAGCTCCCGATGACAAACCAGTTGTTCGGTCACTTCGGTATGTGCTGGACCCTTAGCGTATTTTGCATTACGAAGTGTGTTAAGGGTAAGGCCTGCTGCGGCCAGATGCACTGAAGAATCGTCGAGGGCTTTGATTACCGCTGAGGTTGAGTCATACATTGTCCACTCCACTTCCCAGCCACGAGCGGCAGCATACTCTGTTATTAATGCATATTCAGGTCCGGTCGGATTTTCATGACGGTCTAAAAAATAAGTAGTTGAACCGTTACGTGTAGCAACGTGTAAAACTCCACTTTCAGCTGGTGCTGTCAGATTTTGGTTGGCTCGTTGAGACTCGCTTGAGCAAGCAGGGATTAATAAAATGGTGACCACACCAAAAAGCAGTGGACGCATACCTTTAATCGACAAAATAACTCCTCTGATTGATTAGTCAGTTACTGTTTTGACAGTAATTGTGTAAATCGTTCAGAAAAGTTTAGGAATGGTTTTTATCCCTATCACTCAAATTTATCTTCGACGAATGGATTTGCTTTGATTTCTATTTATAAGATAAAAATATAAACATTGCTATTAATATTTATCTTTCTCTATATGCATTAATTATATTTTTGAGTTACAAGATAATTGCAAAACGAATTTTTCTCTTTTTTAATTATTATTTATGATGAATTTGTAATACTTTATAAACAATTTAACCGCGTTATTTAAAAAGTGATAACCTTTAAAAACTTCCTAAAGGCTTGGTCTGAGTGCCGTAATTGAAGTGTTCAAAAATGAAATCCAAAGGCCTTTAGCAAAATAAATTTAATCAATTGAAATAATAAGTTACTTATCTACTTCGACTCTAAGCGATTAGTAATCTCAATAAAAAACGTAGTTTTACTTTCCGCTGCTCAACCAAAAAAATTTGCAGTATTAAGCCTAGCTCACTGGAGTAACAGAGTTGAAGTTAATTATTTCCATCTTATTGGTATTGTTTACTCTACCTGCGTTTGCCCTGTGTAATGGCGGCGTGACAGTCACAACTACCCTGGAAGTGACGGCCAGTTGTAATGGGGGCAATGTGAAGGGACTGACGCTTGATACCGGAACCGATGTCACCATCGCTTCAGGGGTAACGGTGTCAAATGATGCGCCGTTTGGTGTGAATGGCCGGTCAGTGGTTATTTTGGAAACAGCAACTTCAGCCAAGCTTGTCAATAACGGATCAATTTATACTAATAATCAATGGGGTGTATGGAACAAATCAGGCGGGAAAGTTGATGTGGTTAACTTTGGTCAAATCACCGGTGTAGTCAGATACGGCATTAGTAATCAATCAACAATCACCTCCTTAACTAATATTGGCAGTATTAAAGGTGGATTTGCCAGCATCGGAAATGCAAGTGCCTCATTACAGATCCTTAATAACTTTCAAGGTTCGCATACAACTGGGCCCTTAAATATTCGTGGTAACTTACCTGAAAATTACAACATCATTATTAAAAGTCCAACGCAATATGGTCAGTTCTCAGCTTTAAGTTTCGCACCCGGTAATATTCAAATTTCCGCTGCAAACAATGGAAATATGGCGTTCAACATATACGGTAATTTGGGCACAACACTTGTTTCCGGGGTGGATGCTTCTGTTGTATCTGAGGGAAGATACCTGGAAGTTTTGCAGGATTTTCCGACCCTCAACAATATTTCAGACACCACTGGTACTTATGGTCGTTTTAACTACAGTCTGGTGGCAAATGAAAGCTTGTTAAATGCCTGGGATTTATTATTTAAATTTGCCGGTCCATCGGCTATTGATACCCAAGCCTCTGTTCAATCTCTAGCATCAGACCTACGCGGCGGATTTTCACAGCAGCTTATTGCTACAAACTTTGCCAACATGAATACTTACGACTGTGATTTGTTTGATACCAGAGGTTTTTGTGTCTCTGTGGGTGGCCAACAGACCTATGTGGATAATCCCAGCACGCATGAGACTTCTGCCGTAATCGTAGTGGGCTACAAAGCCACACCAACCCTTCGCTTAGGTGGCTTTTTAAACCACAATTTCAATACTGATACCGTCGACAGTGTGGATATTTCAAATGCAAATCCACTGATGGGAATATTTATCGTCTGGAACCAAAATGCAGACCACTTGGGCTATCAATTTAAAATTGCCAATGCTTATCAGGATAAAAATTTAACAACTACTCGCGAGATCATGAATACCTCAGAAGCCGGTGTTGGTGACACGTCCATCAATACCCAAAGCTATGTGGGTGAATTAAGTTACAGCTTCCTGGTGAATGAAGCGAGAACCTTAGTCAGGCCATATGCCGCTTTGCGTTATACCCGAATCAAACAGGATGCCTATACAGAAGAAGGTTCTATCTTTTCGCCTTTGACCTATGCCGCTCTTGAAGACCGTTCAACCGTCGCTTTAGTGGGTATGAAGCTCAATCAGAAACTGACAGAAAAAGTGAATCTCACCGGTAGTTTGGGTATTGAACATGATCTTTCCCACTCCGTAGATGACTTAACAGCGACGGGCGTCAGTGGTTTAACCAGTGAGAACTTTAATGACAGTCTTAGCCGAACACGTCCAGTGGCAAGCATTGGTGCATATTTCAGCCCTGCCATTAACCAACGGATCTCAGCTGACTTTTACTATCAGCAATTGCCATTTCAAAGTACAGGCTCTGCTACCGCCTACGTAAATTACACTATCGGCTTGTAATTAAAGCGGGTTAGTTAATATGGGTAGAGAAAAACGTGTTTCATAGGTTCATATGAATATTTAAAGTAGGTGTTATTGCCTTATCCTAAGGACATCAAGGACTTAATTTAAACACGCTCGTCCCCACGCAGGAGCGTGGGAACGAGGGTTTATGGTAGGTTGGCGCTGAGGCAAGAAGCCCAACATAATCTGCTGTTAAAAATCCAGTGAGTAACCCAACGTTACCGTTCGGCCACGACCTTTAAAATAACGGGTTGGATTGGCCTGTGCAGATTGGGAATAATAGGTGAAGTAATCTTTATTCAACAGGTTAGCAAACGCCAGATTAAGTTTACCCGCGGGTAATTTATAACCGAATGATGCATCCACCAATGTGTAACTATCAAAATCCAATTCCGGGTTCTCATCAAACCGGCGAGTAAAGTTATGACTAGCCTGGATAAAAGAGCTTAATTTAGGCGTCCAGTTTGCTGACCAGCTGGCAATTAGACGATTTGGCGGAATATCGGCACCCGTCAGGTCTCTGTCCACCTGGCCGTCGCCATCACTATCCGATCTACCATTAATATGTGAATAGCTGAGTTGGAGATGATTCGCTTTATTTACCTGATACCCCAACGTCGTTTCTACACCACTGATTTCAGTTTCTTCACGCTGGATGAAAAAGTCATCACCAACCTGCTGCAGTCTGGAACCTAAATCTGAATCTGATTGGTAATAGCTGATTTCAAAGTCCACTTGCTGCCAGTCAATACGCAAGCCAATTTCACTGTTTTCCGTCACTATCGGTTGTAAATCCAGGAAATTATCGACATTCAATCCGGGTGTGTTAATTCCACGTAATACTCGACCAACATCGGGCATACCAAAACCTTCTGAGTAATTAGCAAATACACTTAACCATGAGGTTGGGCGGACTACTGTTCCTATATTAAATAACGTTTCACTGAATTCAGGGTTACCGCCCTCCACTGTTACACCATTTCTGCTCGCCACGGTTTGATATGTATCGACATTTAACTTGGCTTTTTCGTAACGCAAACCGGTGTTGAAAACAACAGATTCCATTGGCTTGAATTGCGCTTGAATAAAGGGCGCGTAATTTTTGAATTGTGTCTCTGGCACATAACTTCTATCGGTCAGCATTAATCGCTGTTCGGTGGTGTCTTCAAGAATATCGATACCAGTTGTCAGTTTGAGTTTGTCATCAAATAAGCCATCTTTCATTAAGGTAAATTTGGCACCGTTTTTATCGGATTCATTTTGTGATTGGTCAAATCCCTCTGGGGCCAGAACCGGATCAACAAAACTTGGAGAATCAATCACACCAAATAATGCTTCAAATTCCTGTCGATAAGCCTGGGCGGTGAATTCCATTCCGGCCAGATCAAAGTTTTTATAGGTAAGGCTGGTGGTTAATACCCGATTTCTCGGCGCATCGCCCATTGGGGTCACATTGACGGAAGTTGTGGGTGTACCGGTGGCCAAATTGCCATCAACACTGGTGTAGTTATTATTACCTTCCAGCTGGAAACGGTTAATGGACAACTCCAGATTCTGGTTATCATCAAACCAATATCCGAGTTTGGCAAAGACATCGTAACTGCGTGAATCCATCAGATCACCCTGCGTGTTATCGACGCCGATAGGGTCTTCATCATCATCCAGATACAGGCCTTGCGTTTCATAACTCAAGCCCAGACTGTATTCCCAATTATTCTGGCTTCCCAGTAAGCTGTAGTCAGCCCGATAGCCCATGGTTTCAGCATCAATTTTATTGGTCGGCATGGTGGTCGAAACCGACATACGCTGCTTTAGTGTATTAGCCGTAGGTCGCTTGGTAATAAAATTGATAATGCCACCGGTGGCACCTAAACCGTGAATAGCACTCGCACCATGAATCACTTCAATACGCTCAACCATTGATAAATCAATAGTATGTCCATCGCGTTGTGAGTCTCTTAATGGATTGGACTGTGGAACACCGTCTATCAGGAAAAGTGGAGATCGACCGCGAAAGGTTTCCCCTGCACTGCTCAATTTTTGTCGGCTGGGAGAAAAAGATGGTAGCAAACTGCTGAGCACCTGAGAGGTATCACTGGAAAATTCCATTTGTTGCTGTATTTGATCTTGGCTAATAACAGTAACGACTTGTGGAGAATCTTTTAGCAATGTGTCCGAGCGGGTTGAAGTGATGGTCAGTTCGTCCAGTTTAACAGCATCTTCATCGGCCATTACCCCGACCGATAAGGATAGCGTTGGTAACAAAAACAACATTTGTTGTGTGAGCTTTTTCCGTGGCATCAATTTCTCCGTTCGAATATCAAAAGCTCAACATATTAAACTTAATCTAAATCATTATCAATTGCATAAAGCGTGTTGATTAGCAAATTTGCATAGACCATAAAGGATTGCTACCTTTCAAATTAGTTGTTAAACGATGAGTTTGTGAAAGGTGTAACGCAACCTAAATCCTCGCTGAGGATTAACTGAGAGCTAATAAATCAATCAATGAAAGATAAATGGTTGCAAAGGTGTATTTATTTTTGAATAAACATTAAGAACAATCTGGAAAAAAGCTGATGAATACTAATGCAGATACCTCAATCAAATGGCGTGTTACTCTCACAGCAGTTGTTACATTGTTGTATTGGTACTGGGAAAGTAAAACTTCCGGCAATATCAGAATAGATTTGTTTTTGATTTACCCTGTTTTAACTGCTATTTATATGATTGCGTTATGGTCAAAATTCAGGATTTATGCTGTTTTTATATCATTAGTTCTTATGATTATTAACTTTATATTTTTTATGATTTCTTATGATCTTTTTAATAAAAATCCGGGCTGAGCATGACGTTTTACATTAATGAGTTATAACAATGAACATAGCTTTATTAGCAGGATTGGCGTTAACCCTGTTTGGCATTTATTTGTTAAAGCATTCTTTGAGCAATTATCAGAAAGCGTTGGCAAGCCAACGTTGGCCAAGTGTTACCGGGCAATTAACTGATGTGTTGCTTTGGGGGTCACGAAATATAGGTGGGGAAATAAAAGAAGTTGAAAAGCTGAATGTAGAATATAACTATCAAATTAATGGCCAGAACTACACTGGAACATTACCCACCTTTTATACGTTGATGTACCCGGAAACTCTAGAGTTTGCCAATCAACATCCAGTTAATAGTAATATCAAAATTTATTACAACCCGAAAAATCCCTCTGAATCTGTATTGATCCCTGGCCCCAGAAAAGACAAACCATACAGTGACTTAATTCTGGGTTTCTTAGGTGTCATAATCGGCGCTGCCATTGCGGTTCTTAGCTGGATGGGCATCATAGGATAACTACCCAAAAACTCATTACAACTTTTCATTGATGCGCTAAGCCTAGGATAATTGCTTCCCGCGCACCAAGATAAGAAATAAAAATAATACAAAAAAAAGGGCCCGCAGGCCCTTTAATTATTATTGTGTTTGATCTTCCACTTTGGCATCAGGAGCGTTTTTCATGACCGATGCAATGCCATTATCCCGGCCGGAAGCAGACTGATAACTTTGACTAGTGCCGATGACCTGGTGATTGGCAGCTTTTAATGTGAATGAAAATTTACCACTTGTTGATTCTTTCTTTTCGTATCGGCTGGAGTCTGGTGCATTACTTTTCACAGATTCAATACCGTTATTACATGATGATTTTGATGAATAACCTTCACTGCTTAAGATGATTTCACCGTTACCGGCTTTGAGCCTGAAACGATGTTCGCCCGCTTTGTCTGCATAGATTTCAAATTTAGCTGCCATAACATTCCCCCCACCCTTCGTTTAAAAAACACATTATTTTGTCTTTTGTTGAAAATAGTCTAATTTTTAAGGGCTTGCAACAAATTAATGTTGATATCTGGGTGAGTTGGCGTTGTGGTAGAGAGTCCAGCAGATTTATATTCACACCTGAACGCGGGAACAAGAAAAAATTCTGATTCAATTCAACGAATACAGTTTTTACCACGCTTTTTGGCTTTATACATGGCTTCATCGGCAGCGGCGATAAGTTGGGTAATCTGCTCTCCCTGCTCAGGAAACAGCGCAATACCAATACTGACCGATAGTTCTATTTCATGCTCTTGCCATTCATAGGGCTCTGATAATGCCAAACGGATTTTTTCGGCTACTCCTAATACATTTTGGCGATTTTCCACTGTATCCAACAGCACGACAAATTCGTCCCCACCAAATCTTACAACGGTATCGGTTTCTCGCACACAATCGGTAATACGTCCTGCTGCTTCCTTTAACAGATGATCCCCGGCCGCGTGGCCATAAGTATCATTAGCCTCTTTGAATTTATCCAGATCCATATACATCAGAGCAAAGTGGGTTTGTTCACGCTTGGCTCTTAATAATGATCGTTGCACCCTATCTTGAAACAATTCCCGATTGGGCAAGCCGGTTAACGCATCATATAAAGCCAGATGTTGTAGTCGTTCAAATCGTTGATGACGCTCAATTGCAGTGGCAACCTGTAATGCCGTAAAGGTTAATAACGCTCTATCGTTTTCATTCAGTGAATAGTCCTGTTCCATTAAAGCCAGGCCAATAATTCCGTGAAACTCTTCGTCAAACACCAGCGGCACCAGCAACATTAATTTGCCATCAATTTTTTCAAGAACGATTTGATTATCATTGGCAATGTGAAGCTTCACCTCATTTTTCAACATGCTCATACAATCGCCTACACTCTCAAAGATAGTGTGCCATTTAGTATCATTTATGGGCGAGACTTCAACGCCGAAGGTTGCTATGGAAATATGAGAATCAAGATGAAACAGGATTTGCTGACAGATCTGTTTGATACCGTTGGTTCGGTGTGCAGTGTCTGATATCGCAATCAACGAATTCTGCATTTCCTCAGCGGCTTTAATACGGGTGATATCACGGGCAACGCCCAAGCGCATTTTATGTTGCTCAGACCAGCTGGTGGACCAAAGCAGATGCACGACTTGTCCGTCTTTGCGTATATAGCGGTTCTCAAAATCCAGAATCTGCTTATCCTGCATGACACTATTAATGCTTTGCTCGGTTTTGTCATGATCTTCCGGATGCAGAAAATCCAGCATTCTTTTGCCAATCAATTCATCAGGCAGATAACCAAAAACGCGATGTGATCCATTGCTGACATAGATAATGCGGCTGTCTTCATCTACAGCACAAATGGCGTCGAGCAGTAAGTCTACATATTCGCTAAAGGAATCAAGAAGAGGTTTGTCCATAACATATTCTTACGTGTTGTCGGGCATCTGACAAGCTTCTCACGCGTTGCCAGACAACAACGTATCAACCATTTCGTTTCATCTATCAGGGAAGTTATCCATAATCGGACAGAATTTTTCACCTAAAAGTCAGGAAAGTGCTCTTACAGCCCGTGATTGTTGGCATAGTCGTAATTATAAGGAGTCTATTTTTATCATCACGGCGTTCGCTATGTCGAAAGCATTTACTCCAGTGATTTTTGGCTTTTTACTTATTGGCTTTGCCCGGTTGCGCTAAACATCATGTGATTTCAACTATTGATGGCCGGATGAATAATTGTGCGAATAATCCTGAACTCAACAGTGAGATGGAAATAGTTGCATTTAAAAATGCCTGAGATAGAGAGAGTCCGATCCCAATGCAGGTAATCAGTGAAACAAATCAGTTAAGTGATGGTTTGATAAATCCAAAACGGTTTTCGACATCTTCAGCCGACATCGGTTTTGCGAACAGATATCCTTGAATTTCCTCACATTTATGTTCCTTGAGAAAATCGCACTGGGCCTGGGTTTCAACACCCTCTGCAATGACACTGAGTCTTAGCTGTCGTGCCATTATAATAGTGGTCTGCACAATGCTCATGTCATCAGCGTCATCCGGGATCCCATCAATAAATGACCGATCAATCTTGAGCCGATCGAATGGGAAACGTTTCAGATAGGCCAGACTCGAATAGCCGGTCCCATAATCATCAAGCGCCAGGCAAATGCCCATTTCATGAAGCGAATTTAAGATAACAATCGCCTGTTCGGGACTCTGCATGGCACTGGACTCAGTCACCTCCAATTCCAATAAATGGGCCGGACATCCTGTCTCATCCAGAATGCGTCTTATATCAGTGGCTAACCCGGCATAGTCCAGTTGTCTCCGTGATAAATTAACTGCCATTCGAAAATTCGTTTTACCGGCCTCAAACCATTTTTTGGCCTGAAGACAGGCGGTTCGGAGAACCCAGTCGCCAATGGGCAAGATGAGCCCTGTTTCTTCTGCGACAGGAATAAACGTTGCTGGCGAGATAAATCCGATTTCAGGGTGATTCCATCTCAGTAACGCTTCTGTACCAATGCATTCTCCTGACGCTAAATCCATTAACGGTTGGTAATGCAAATACAGCTGGTTCTTATCCATTGCGCTGCGTAAATCATTTTCCAATTGCAGTCGTGCATGAACACGATCATCCAGTTCGGGGCTGAAAAACCGGAAAACACCCCGACCCTGCTCTTTCGCCAGATATAAGGCTGTATCAGCATATTTCACTAATGTTTCGGTATTTACGGCATCACGGGGGCACATGCTGATACCAATGCTGGCATTAACATGTAATTGACGGCCCGTTACCATAAACGGTGGAGACAATACATCGAGAAGCTTTTTGGCGACATGTGCCGCATCGTCAGGCGAATGAATCGTTGAAAGCAGTATCAGAAACTCATCTCCCCCGACACGGCCAATAGTGTCCTCTTCCCGCAATACACCAAGTAAGCGTGACCCGACCTGTTGCAACAGCAAATCACCCGACTGATGGCCAAGTGAATCGTTAATGGTTTTAAAGCGATCCAAATCCAGGAATAAAACAGCCAGTACATTTTCATGGCGGATAGCTTGTGTTGTGGCCTGTTCCAGGCGATCCATTGTCAATAAACGGTTTGGTAAAGCGGTTAATGAGTCGTGATAGGCAAGATATTCAATGTGTGCCTCCTGCTCTTTTCGTTTGGTTATATCTTGTGCTGTCCCGGCTATTCGATACAGTTCGCCAGCCTCATTCAGTATGGGGAAGGCCTTCTGGTGAATATGACGTATGGTGCCATCAGGGCGAATAATTCGAAAATCAATATCGTATTGACCAGTTACCTTGCCCTGAGCAAGTGCCTGCCGAACGTTATCTATGTCTTGAGGATGGATCGTTTCCAACCAGGAAACCGGATTTTCATACAGACTTTCACAATTGCGCCCCCAAATATGTTGATAGGCTGGGCTAATATAAAGTAGTTTCCCCATGGCAATATCTGTCAGCCATACGACTTCTTCAATATTATCTGTCAATTGACGAAATCGTTCTTCCTGCTCCCGCAAAGCATATTCAACCGCTTTCCTTTCCGAAATATCATGAGTCAATGCCAGGTTGTAGCCAATACCGCCATATTCGAAATAGTTGGCATTCACCTCGACTGGAATGAGTCTGCCATTTTTTGTTTTATGCAAGGTTTCCAAACGAACTGAACCTTCTCGCTTGAGTTCTTGCCAATGTTCATCCCAATTCTGTTGAGATGTGGCTGGATCAATCTCAGGAACAGACATAGTTAATAATTCGTCGTAGCTATATCCCATGTTATGACAGGTTTCATCGTTTACATATTGGATACGTCCTTTTCCATCCAGCAGATAAATGCACTCTTTTACCTGATTGATAGCAAAATTTAACAAAGCAATACTTTGTTCAGATTTCTTACTCTCTTCAATATCTTCTATCTGAGAAACAAAATACAACGGTTGGTGGTTTGTATCTCTAACAATACTGGTTGTGAGTCTAGCCCAGAAATAGTGCCCGTTTTGATGCCGGTAGCGTTTTTCAATCTGCATATAGGGAATTTGATCAGCAATCAGTTGATTGAGCTCTGCTTGCCCGTTTTGCAAATCATCAGGATGGGTCATTTCCTGAAAGGTCATTTGTAATAGTTCAGTTTCGGAATAGCCGACCATTTCATAAAGGGAATGGTTAGCCCGTAACCATTGACCACTTAAGGACAACACCCCCATTCCAATCGCAGCAAATTCAAATGCCTGTCGAAAGCGCTCATCACTCTCACGTTGCTCGCGATATATCAGTAAACTGGTTAATCCATCAGACAGACGATGACCTATTTCACTGAATAAACGCTTTTCTTCCTGTGTCCAGATTCTCGCATAGGCACACTGATGTAGCCCAAACATCCATGGTTTGCCAACTTTTGGGTAGAGAGCTGTACCCATTTGTGATCGGACTTGGTATTTCCTGATCATTTCGGACGTGTCGGGGCTATCGAAATCAGGAACCATAGCCACTGGCTGTTCCGACTTCATATAAGCTCTCATTACCTGAGCTAAAACATCTGACATAGGATAATCCAATCCTGTTGCCCGTCCCCCCGGGTAATCAGGATGGGTTTGTTCCATCGGAACACTCCACCAATCGCTATCAGGGTCACAAGGATAGATCAGCCATGCACGATCACATTCGAAACAATTACGAATAGCTTCAAGCACATCACTCATCATTTGTTCAAGATCATTTGTGCCCTGAATAGCTCGATTGACCTGATCCAGACATTCGAGAAACCATAGATGAGTTTTATTTTCCTGCTCTGTGCGTTTCAGGTCGGTGATATTCTGAAAAGATCCATGCCACACAGTTTTTTTGTCTGAATCTAGTTCAGGCATGGCCTTGCAATCCACTAATACCTTACCCTTCTGAGGGTGCATCACATGCCATACCAATTTTAGAGGTTGCATTGTTTTGGCTGAATCAGCCATTTTTTGCAGAATTGTGACGCGGTCCTCAGAATCAATGCTCATCCAGGCAGCGGAGGGATCCTCAATAATTTGTGTTGCGGTAAGGCCAAAAATATCAACTATGGAAGATGTGCTGTCGAGTATTTCCATCTGCTGCTCTGATTGCAGACAAAACTTTACTATGACCACCGGCGAGCTATCGGCTAGATAGCTATTCACGATAGACTTTTGGGCTTGGTTTGGGAGAGGTGGTCATTAGATAGATGGTCAATACCCCGTCTGTTTTTTACTTAGTGAATAATTTGAAATAATTTCAAGGATTTTCTGATTCAGAACATGCAATTAAAAATTTTTAAACAGAACTGTTAATTGATTTTAATGATGTCAAAATGCCGGGGCATCTTAGGCATATTACCTTTCTATTACAAGGGGTAATTCTCACTAAAACCAGGGACTTTTACCTTACCGGTAATATATATTGACTCCAAGGAATCAAAATAATTTTTCCCGTAGAAATTTGACGCGATTATAGAGATTTAGTCTCATAAAACCTGTGCTCTTCCTCTCATCTTCAAGCATGAACTGATAGCGAGTTGGCTTTATGATTTTTGTGGGAGCTTGCTGATTCAGGTCAGCAGAAAGTTAAAACATTGGGAAGGAGATGAGTCCACAAAAATATCCGGTTCGTTTATTTCTGTGAAGCAGACATTTACGATTACCTTTTCATAAAGCCAGTAAATATAACCGCCTTCATCTATCCGGTAGCGCCACTTGTACTGACACTGTATCCAGCCTGCTTCGATCGAAGTAAGTGATATCGGTGGCTCATCAGCCTTTAATCGTCGTTTGAATTCAACAATCTGGGTTTGAAGGTCGAACCGAAAACGATCAATTAACAAGTTATTGTCGAGCAGCTGGTATTGAAGACGATTACCGGAAACGTCATCGCCAAATTGTTCCAACAGCACCCGATCATCAAATAATGCTAATGCCTCATTACCAATAGGATAACGATCAGGTAGCGCCTGTCTTTGTTGTTCATGATGTTCTGTGAGTTGGGATTTATCCCACTGATGGATGATGAACTGTAAAACAAGTTTTTTCATTCAAATAAGATTTGGAAAATGCCCACGCCAACATCGCTGACGTGGGGCATTGAATCAATTCACCAGACTTTGAATCGGTGCCGGGATACGGCCGCCTAAGCGAACAAAGCGGTTTTCCTGACTACCCATATTGACAGCCATAACCGGGCCTTCACCCAATAGACCACCAAAACGGACAATATCACCAGCTTTTTTGCCCGGTGCTGGAATCAATCTCGCGGCTGTGGTTTTTTTGTTGATGACACCAATTGCCATTTCATCAGCAATAATCGCTGAAATCATTTCCGCTGTGGTATCACCAGGAATAGCCACCATATCCAGACCAACTGAGCAGACAGCGGTCATGGCTTCAAGTTTTTCCAGATTCAAAGTGCCATTCGCAGCAGATTCAGCAATGGTTAAATCTTCGCACACGGGGATAAATGCACCACTTAAACCACCGACATGTGAGCTTGCGAAGGCGCCACCTTTTTTAACGGCATCATTCAGCATCGACAAAAAAGCGGTACTACCTGGTGCACCAAAAGCAGGTAAGCCAATCGCTTCAAAGATTTCGCCCACGCTGTCATTACGATTCGGTGTTGGCGCCAGAGACAGATCGACAATACCAAATGGCAGATTTAGTAATTGGGCAACTTCACGGCCAACCAGTTCACCGGCACGAGTTAATCTGGCAGCAGTTTGTTTGATAACATCTGCCGCACGACTGAGATCCATATTTTCATCTTCGGCCAGGGCCTTTTCCAAAGCCGCTTTAACCACACCAGGACCACTGACACCAACACTGACGACGGCATCTGCTTCACCAATACCTAAATAAGCACCTGCCATAAACGGCACATCCTGAGGAATATTAGCAAATACGACGAGCTTCGCAGCAGCCAGGCCATCATCATCGGCTGTGAGTTCGGCTGCCTGTTTGATGATTTCTCCCATCTTGAGGATGGCGTCCATATTGATACCGGCACGGGTACTGGCAACATTTACTGATGAACAGATTCGTTGCGTTTCCGTCAGAGCCTGAGGAATCGCTTCAATCAAAGCCTGATCGCCTTTACTCATGCCCTTCTCTACCAATGCCGTGAAACCACCGATAAAATCGACACCCAGTTCATGGGCCGCTTTATCAAGCGTAACGGCAACCTCAACTAATTGTTCAGAACTGAAAGGTGCACCGACAACACCAATGGGGCTAATGGAAATACGTTTATTGGCAACTTCAATACCGTAACGTCTTTCAATGCGATTACAGGAAGCGACCAATTGGCCAGCGTAACGAGTAATTTTGTCGTAAATTTTACGTTTAAATGTTTCCAGATCATGACTGACACAATCGGTCAGGTTGATGCCAACAGTTACGGTGCGTAGATCCAGGTTTTGTTCGCGCACCATCATCAGGGTGGAAATAATGTCTTTTTCGTTGAGCATGAGAGGTTCCTTAGTTACTGATGTTGCTCACGGATTCGAAAATCTTGCGATGTTGCGTATCAATTTCGATATCCAGTCTCTGGCCGACTTCATGGAGTGCATCACGCAAATCCTGCATGACGGTTGAACGCGGTACATCAACCTCAAACACCATCAGATTGTCCATCGGATTCTTACCTCCTTTGAAGATAGCCTGAATATTGGTGATATTCACCCCATGACGTGCCAGCTGGGTGGATACTTCAGCAACCAGACCACGACGATCCGGGCCGATTACGGTCAGAATGTAGGGTTGCACTTCCGGCGGATTTTCCTGCCAAGGTGTGGGTTGCTCATCCCAGGGATCCACGTGGATCGACAAACGCATTTTCTGCCCTATCTGCTGCAGTGCCTGTTGTAACTCCTTGCATTGAGCATCTTCTGGCATGGAAACCATCAATAATGCGCCGAATACCGACTGAAGCAGTGTTTGGCTGAGGTTTTCAATATTACCGCCGTGTTCAGTGATGACGGTGGCAACCGCAGCCATAATGCCGGGTTGATCATTACCAAGAACCGAAATGAGTGCCTTGTTCACGATGTCTCCTCGTATGAGATCTAATGGTTGAAAGCAGGTTTGGATATGATTCGCTATGAGCTTTACTTCTGCTCTGGAGGTCAATAGACCAACGCAAATCGACAAAGTCACATTTAGATGGATTTTAATTCATTAACGATGAATTTTTTGTACAGATATAGAATAGTCGGATAGCTTATCAAATTAGTGGATGGCTTGCCCGGAAGCGAACTGGGTTAGTGGAAATGCTCTTTCCCCATATTGAAGTTTTTTTGTTTTACCATTTCAAGCAGCCTGGTCTGCGCATGAGTCAGCTTTATTATCTCGACTTTTGCAGCCGGTTTTGGTGCTTTGAGGGTGTCGCTACTCTTGGTGGTTCCTGAATTATTTGCTATGTATATATCAAAATTAAATTTTACTGTTTACCCCTAAAAAGAGTTTTTATGGCCATTCAATTTCTACCGATTATCAAAGCTGTTGCGCCCTATGTTGCTCAGGTTGCAGCCTATGCAATTCCGGCATTTACAGCCAAACCCGAAGCGGTCAAAGCCGATCCGGTGTTGGTTAAACAGATAGAAGAACTGCAGAAAGCAGCAACGCAGAACGCTCAGTCCATTCATGTGCTGGCCGAAAATATGCAGCAAGCGATTAGCGGCTTTGAAACCGCTGCTGAAGAAGCCAAAAAGCAGGTTAAAACGTATCGAAATCTATTATTTCTTTCATTAGGTTTGTCAGCAATATCCGTGCTGATATGTATTTATCTGCTATTGAGATAGATTGCTGTGCCACATTGCATTATTGAATTTTCCAGCTCACTGGATATCTCACCAGCCTTATTGGTGGAAGCCGTTCACCATGGCGTAATGGAATCGGCTTTATTTGAGCCATCTCATATAAAAACCCGAGCACTGGCTTATGAGCATTTTCGACTGGCGGAGGATTATAACGATTTTATCCATGTCACTATCCGTCTGCATCACGGCCGCACCACACAACAGAAGCAACAGTTAACCAAGCTGGTATTACGGCAGTTGGAAAAGCTTTCATTAAAAAGTACTACGATAACGCTGGAAACGGTGGATATTGATACTGAAAGTTATGCGAAAGCTGTCATTGCTTAACGATTAAATACTCACCCCTTTCAGCTTTGAATAATCTGTTTTTCCGCCGAATCTTGTTGATGGCGCATTGCTGTAACTGAGGGATTCTCACCAAACAGACTAGTGTAATCATGGCTAAACTGCCCGGCATGAAAAAAGCCCCATTGCTGGGCAATCATCGAGATGGTCTGATCGTCCTCTAATCCGTTTAGCAAAATCCGTCTTACCGCATTGAGCCTTGAAATCCGCATACATTTAAGCGGGCTTATTCCCAGTACATCCTCAAAACAGTATTGCAGGGTTCGACGACTGACGTGTGCCAGATCACAAAGATCCGTAATTGTGAGAGGTTTATCAGGGTGGGAGTCGAGATACGCTGTGACCTTATCTACCACAGCACGGCGTTTTACAAAACTTGGTTTTTCATGAATCTGCTGCTCGTTTTGTTGCAGAATCTCCAGCACCGCCATAATTAAAATATCTTCCTGATGTTGCCTGATCAGATGGTCTTGTTGTGGCTTCAAAACCTCATTTAACAAGTAACGTAGTGAATTCAGTTTATCGGACTGCCAGAATCTTAATGGCGAATAAAACAAACTGTTGTCCAATTCAATTCCCTGTTTACGAGCGACAGCATTTAATGTGGCTTGATTAATCACAATGCCAAAAATATTAAACTGTTCTGGTGTAACCAGTTCAAACTGGGTATTGCCAGGCCGAATCATCAGATGATCACTACTCACCTGATGACCATTGATACGGCAGGATTTTTGATCAGCTGAAAACCCCAGCCAGATTGCATTAGGCCAAACATTACATTGTTGTCTTACGGTTTGACTGGTGTGTTCGCGAAAAGCATGTACTGAATCAAACAATACTTCTTCAATTTTGCCGTAAAAGCGTCCATTACTTATCTGGTCATATTGTTGTTGCCAGTTTTTCAGATTATGAGCCTGCTCATCGGCATCTGAAGCTTCCATTACGCACCATTTAGATACAGTACCGCTTTGTTTAGGTGCAAAATTTTCAAGATTATCTGTCATCTGCTTTACCTGTTTTAATAATAATGCCGGCTCTGCCTAAGTAAGTAACTGAATATAAACCCAATATTATTTTGCCGATTTTCGATATTCGGCAGGTATGGATATCGCATTCATAGTTTGTAAACTTTGTTTATTCAGGTGCAATTCTTATTCCATCTATATGGATTTAAAGCAGTTTATGGGCCAAAGCTATCGATATCAGTTGGGCAGCAAAACCTATCAATTCACAGACTTAGCTGAATTGATGGCGAAGGCGACCCCTGCCCGCTCAGGAGACCGATTGGCTGGAGTTATTGCTGAATCAGCAGAACAACGTGCAGTCGCTCAGTTGCTGTTAGCTGAAGTACCTTTAAAAACGTTTCTCAATGAAACGTTAATACCTTATGAAAACGATGAAATTACGCGTTTGATTATTGATGAACATGATGCAGAAGCATTTTCAGTGATTTCTCATCTGACGGTAGGCGATTTTCGGAATTGGTTACTTACCGATACCGCAAGCACCGAAGTCCTGAAACAAATCAGTGCTGGCATTACTCCGGAAATGGCTGCTGCCGTCAGCAAAATCATGCGCAACCAGGATTTGATTCTGGTGGCCCAAAAATGTCGAGTGATAACAGCATTTCGCAACACCATCGGCTTACCTAAACGCCTGTCTACCAGACTACAACCTAACCACCCGACCGATGATGTCAATGGCATCGCGGCCAGCATGCTGGATGGCTTGTTATATGGTTCAGGTGATGCAGTTATCGGTATTAATCCAGCAACTGATAATGTCGCTCAGGCCACTCGATTAATGTCGTTGATGGATGAAGTGATTTCCCTGTATGAAATCCCAACTCAATCCTGCGTATTGACCCATGTCACTAATACATTGGAATGTATTGAAAACGGTGCTCCGGTCGATCTGGTATTTCAATCAATTGGCGGAACCGAAAAAACCAACAGCAGCTTTGGCTTTAATCTGGCGATCCTGGCTGAGGCCCAACAAGCGGCCTTATCGCTCAAGCGAGGCACAGTTGGCCAGAACGTGATGTATTTTGAAACCGGACAAGGCAGCTCCCTTTCTGCCAATGCACATCATGGTCTTGATCAGCAAACCTGTGAGGCCAGAGCCTATGCCGTGGCCCGTAAATTTGACCCATTACTGGTCAACACTGTGGTCGGCTTTATCGGTCCCGAATATCTGTTTGATGGTAAGGAAATCATTCGTGCCGGTCTGGAAGATCATTTCTGTGGCAAGTTATTAGGTCTGCCGATGGGCTGTGATGTCTGCTACACCAATCATGCCGAAGCCGATCAGAATGATATGGATAACCTGCTGACCTTACTCGGTACAGCCGGCTGCTCATTTGTGATGGGCATACCCGGTTCAGACGACATCATGCTCAATTATCAAACAACCTCATTCCATGATGCTTTATATGCTCGCCGGGTGTTGGGTTTGGGTGCAGCTCCGGAATTTGAAGCATGGCTGGAAAAAATGCAGATCATGACTAATGCAGGATTGGCTCAACTGACCAATCATTTACCCCCAGCCTTCGCCGGTTCACTGAACAGCTCAGCCGTGAGGTATTACCGTGGTTGAGGATAAAGACATATTGATAGCCGATGAATACAAGGCTGATGATGACATGGTGACGCATAACCCATGGCGTCAGCTCAGACAGTTTACGGCGGCACGTATTGGTCTTGGTCGCGCCGGGGTCAGTACGCCAACACGGGAATCTCTTGAATTTCAACTGGCGCATGCCCAGGCTCGTGATGCGGTGCATACCGAGCTTGATGTCGAATCCTTGCAACAGCAGCTAATCGAGTTGCAGCAGGATTTTCCACAAATCAATCTTCAACCGCCATTGGTATTACACAGTCGGGCCATCGATCGGGTGACCTATCTGCAACGTCCTGATTATGGACGACAGTTGGATGAGACAAGTTTTACCAGCCTGAAACCCTATTACTCAAAACCGCCTTATGACCTGGCGCTGGTCATTGCTGACGGCTTGTCAGCCACCGCCATTCATCAAAATGTCGTGCCCTTTATTACCTGTTTGCTACCAATCCTGATCGACGGAATTGAGAACTTTTCTCTGGCACCGATCTCATTGGTTAAACAAGGCCGCGTGGCCATTGGTGATGATATCGGTGAAGCATTGAATGCCAAGGCGGTATTGATGCTGATTGGCGAACGCCCCGGTCTTAGTTCACCGGACAGTCTTGGCTTATATATGACCTGGTCGCCCAAACGTGGCCTGACCGATGACAGACGAAATTGTATCTCCAACGTGCGGCAAGCAGGGCTCTCCTACGCTACTGCAGCACACAAATGCCTTTATCTGCTGAGTGAAGCTCGCAGGCTCCAGTGTTCTGGTGTTGCTATCAAGGATCGATCGACTGAAAAGATCCTTGATAGCAGCGCCGTTCAAACCAGCTTTTTGCTGGACAACAAAGTTGACCGAAAAGGGGTAAACGGGAAATGACTTTAACTAAAATGAGGATAGTAAGATGGAAAACTCGCCAACACTAGAATCCTTGCAGGCAGCGTTAGATGCCCAGCAAGCTGTATTCGAAATGCATCAGGCCATGAATGTAGAAGTTTTTTACTGGTGGTGTACTGCCATCATGTTAATGATACATGCAGGCTTTCTGGCCTATGAAATGGGCGCTTCACGAAGTAAAAACGCACTCGCTGCCGGTATCAAGAATATTCTTGCTATCGCATTGATTATTCCAGCCTTTTATTTGTTTGGCTGGTGGATTTATAACGCATTTCCTAATGGTTTTGTACCGATTGAAGCAGCGGCTGCTTTACCATGGGCTGCCAGCATGGGTCCTGATGTTCAGGATATGGGGACTGGGATTTTCTGGGCAGCATTTGCCTTATTCGGGGCCACAACCGGGTCAATACTCTCCGGGGCGGTTATTGAAAGGATAAGGGTCAGTGCATTTCTGATACTGACTATTTTCCTAGGTGGTGTTGTCTGGATTATGGCAGGCGCATGGGGGTGGCATCCAGATGGCTGGTTGTTAACCGAATTCGGTTATCACGATGTCGGTGCTTCTGGCGTTGTACATGCTGTAGCGGGTTTCTTTACTCTGGGTGTTTTGATGAACCTGGGTGCTCGTAAAGGCAAGTTCATTGA
>DELT01000071.1 GCA_002354555.1 Methylophaga sp. UBA2689 | reverse complement strand
TCTTCTTCCTGAGTGGCACGATCATTTGGGTCAGGGAAGTTTGCTGCTTCATCCTGCATATGGTGAACAGTACGATCAACTTCTTCCATCAGTTGTGAGCGCCATTTTTCGAGAATACCCCGAAAATGTTTTACCATATCCTTGCTCATATATTCTTCATCATCACCCGGTTGATACGGTGTGAATTTGACATCATTTTGTGTCGGGTCCATGTTGGCAAACCTCATACTTTCTAAAAATCAAGGGCGCATCTATACCAGATGCTTCGGGCATGTGCAAAATAATTGAACTATTTTACCCCATTTTCAAGATTAAAGAGACTAATGAATCATTTAAAAGCCGTTATATTCGACGTGGATGGAACCCTCGCTGAAACCGAGCGGGATGGGCACCGTCAGGCGTTCAATCGCGCATTTGCCGAAGCGGGTCTGGACTGGCATTGGGATGAACAGATTTACGGACAATTATTAGCTGTAACCGGTGGCAAGGAACGTATTCAATATTACCTGGAGAACTTCCATTTGCAGTGTGGTTTTGCTGGTGATTACAGTGAAATAATTGCCAGCCTGCATGCTGATAAAACACGACATTACGCTCAGATAATAGAAGCAAAGACGATCGAGTTACGGCCTGGTATAAAAAGATTAATTGGAGAATTAAGAGAGCAAGAAATTCGCCTGGCGATCGCCACAACCACTACTGCTGAAAATGTCACGGCATTGATCAACGCCACGCTGGGCGAGGCAGCCATCAGCTGGTTTGATTGTATTGCAGCGGGTGATGTCGTGCCTGCCAAAAAACCTGCGCCGGATATTTATCACTATTGTCTTCAACAATTGCAACTGGATGCAAGAGACTGTCTTGCCATTGAAGATTCTGCCAATGGCTTGCTGGCATCAACTGGAGCAGGAATAACCACGTTGGTAACCCTTAATGCCTATACTGTTGAAGATGACTTCACTCAGGCAATTTGTGTTGTTGATCAACTTGGCGAACCGAATGCTCCATGTCAAGTTATCGATGGTTCGCCGATGAATACAAGCTATATAACAGCTCAATCACTTCAGGATTTACATGCCCAAAACAATTAACGTCACCCAGCGCGCCCAGGAAATTAAACCGTTTCAGGTGATGGATATATTATCGCAAGGAAAGATACTGCAGGCGCAGGGCAGGGATATTATCCACCTGGAAATTGGTGAGCCGGATTTTCTGACACCTCAACCGGTTATTAATGCTGCAATTGCTTCGTTAAATAAAGGCGATACCTTTTATACCCCATCATTGGGGTTAATGGCGTTACGGGAAAAAATTGCCGGATGGTATCACCAGCAATACGGGCTCGAAATATCACCTCGGCGGATTGTAGTTACACCAGGCGCCTCCGGTGCATTGCTTTTAGTGATGGGAGCATTGTTAGAGGCCGGCAAGCATTTATTGATGACCGATCCGGGTTATCCCTGTAATCGTCATTTTGCAAGGTTTGTGGAAGCCTCTGCAGTTTCAGTTCCAGTGGGAGCTGATACGGCCTACCAATTATCGCCACAACATATCGAAAATTACTGGAACCAGGATACCCAAATGGCCCTGGTTGCCACTCCTTCGAACCCAACCGGAACCATCATTGACAAAGTCGGCTTAAAAGCCCTCTCAGACGCCGTCAAGGCTAAACAAGGTCTGCTAGTCGTCGATGAGATTTACCATGGGTTAAATTACGATGGTGTTCACTTACCATCCATTCTGGAAGTAGACGACGAAGCGATAGTGATTAACAGCTTTTCCAAGTTCTTTGGTATGACCGGTTGGCGATTAGGCTGGGTAGTCGTGCCCGAAAGTCTTGAACCAGTGATGGATCGTCTGGCTCAGAATCTGTTTTTAGCTGCGCCAACCAATGCTCAGCATGCTGCTCTGGTAGCATTTGATCGAGAGAGTCTGGAAATACTTGAACAACGCAGAGAGGTGTTTGAAAAACGTCGGGATGTTTTGTTACCCGCGCTGCAGGACATTGGATTTTCCATTCCGGTGAAACCTCAGGGGGCGTTTTATTTATATGCTGACTGCAGCAAATTCCTAAGCGGCAAAATTAACAATAGTCTGGATTTGTCCCGTTATCTTTTACAGGAAGCCGGTGCTGCTATCACACCGGGAAATGATTTTGGTCAGCATCTTGCCGATAAGCATGTGCGCTTTGCTTATACCACCGATGAAACGCGTTTAATGCAGGCTGTTGAACGAATTCATGCTGCATTGACTAAATTATAGAGCGATAGGCCTACCGGATAGTGCAAAAGTAGCTAAAACTAGCGACCAATAAAAAAGGCTCGACCCATACATTTAAAAAAATCTGGGCCGAGCCTAATTTTTCTCTGTGGTGAATATTAATGATAATGTCGTGCTGCATTGATCACTTTTTTTGCCATCGCTTCATCATTGCATTTATCGGCAATATCACCCAGTGTAATAACACCTACCAACTCTTCGTTGTTCGCATTGTTAAGCACTAACAGGCGTTGCACCTGTTGGTCAGCCATATTGTTTACAACTTCATCAATAGGTTTGTCTTCATAGGTATATAAAACCCGTTCGGTCGCAATATTTCGGGCTTTTTGATGCGGGTCTTTCGAATCAGCCACGACTCTGAGCGCTATATCACGGTCAGTGATTACGCCAATCACCCGGTTGTCTTTACTGAGTGGAACGAAGCCTAAATTCTTATCTCGCATAGTTTGGGAAACTTCCTGAATGCTGACATCTGCATCAAGGTAAAAAGGTTGTTTTGTCATCACATCTTTCACGCGCATCATCGAATTTCTCCTTTGATTTTCTCGTTTCAGAAGAGTGGGGAAGTACAGCCAGTATTTTAAGCTGCTTAAAATAAGAGATGGAGATTACATAAGTGAATTCAATCCTTAATTATGCTTTTCCAACCAGCGATATTAGCTGGCTGGAAAAGGTCCAATTAAATTTATACCGCTTGCTTGGTTAAGTTGTTTTCCAGACTTTTTAATTGTTGCAGACAATCTCGTTGACTCAAAAATGCCAACTCTTCCTGCGGTTCAAGCCATGACTCAAGTTGCTGCATATTGTCGGCATGGTTTACTTTCCATTCCGCTAATATTCTGGGTGGATGAAATACAGGTTTTTGGTTTGCATTGTCAGGCAATTGGGCGATATGCCAGTTGCAAAGTTGCGGGTTATTTAGCAATCGAAGAAAGGCATGCTGTTTGGGCTGTGGCGAAAGTGCTGATAGCTGATCATCCAAAGCCACCAGAATGGGAGCCGGATTTTTTTCTTCTGGCGCCCGCAGTATGCCAAGCCACTTAAGCAGTTTACTGCGACGCGTTCCACCACTCAGCCATGACAAAGGGATCGACAACATCAATCCCCCGGTAATCGGCAGTAGCCAGTAAAACAGCTCGATACTAAGCAACAAAGCAATAATGGCGAGAATTATGCCGAATAATGTATGACCAGCATGAGCTCTTGCTACCGCAGCCCAACTCAGCGCGCCATCATCACGTGACTGAGGCATCCAGCCACTGTCCTTGCCACGGAAAATTCCGACCACCACACCAAACTGATGCACCATTAATATCGGTGCATACAGCGCCGACATAAGCATTTCCACAACGACACTTAATGTCAGCAAAATAGGGCCGCCGAATTTCATGCAACGTGGAATATTTATCAGCGCCGCAAACCAGCCAAACACCTTAGGTGCAATAACTATGGCCATGGATACGATGAAGAGTGTTAAGGCACGCTCAGAATCAAATACTGGCCAGGTAGGGAACAGAGACGGATTGGCGAAATATTCCGGACGCACATACCTTGCCTGTACGGCAATGGCCAAACCGACAACAATTAAAGAGAGCCAGAAAACGGCACTAAGATAGGACATCAATCCGGAAAATATATGCAAACGAGTGGGTAACACAAAACCCTGAGCAAACATAAACGGGGTGTGTTGCAGGTTACCCTGGCACCAGCGACGATCACGAATCATCACATCAATCAGCGATGGAGGTGATTCTTCATATGTGGACTGAATATCGGTATCAAAACGTACTCCCCAGCCTGCACGACGCAGTAAAGCAGCTTCGATAAAATCATGACTTAATACATGACCACCAAACGGTGGTTTACCTGGCAAAATTGGCAGATGTGAAGCCTCGGCAAACGCACGGGTTCGGATAATCGCATTGTGGCCCCAAAAGTTGGATGACAGGCCGTGCCAGGCAGATAAACCTTCGGCATAAATAGGGCCGAAACAATGATTGGCAAATTGCTGTAACCGTCCATAAAGCGTATTGGCACGCACAATAGTGGGTAAAGTCTGGATTAATCCGATACCGGGCGAGGCAGCCAGTCGACGGGATAGGGTGAGCATGCACTCGGCGCTCATCACACTATCAGCATCCAGTACTATCATGGCTTCATAGGCACCGCCCCAGCGTTGTACCCAATCACCGATATTGCCGGCTTTACGTTCGGTATTCTGTTGACGACGACGGTAGTAGACCGGACAGCCTGAATCGTCCTTGTTAATCAGATCCAGAAAAGCCTGTTCTTCTGCAATCCATGCATCGGCTTTATTGGTATCACTGAGAATAAAAAATGCATATTTTCCTGGCGCTTTGGCTAATAAATCCTCACGCATCACCTTGAGCGCCGCCTTGATACGGATAGGGTCTTCGTTGTAGATGGGCAGCAGAATGGCAGTGGTAAAGTCAGGTTCCTGCTCGGACTGTTTAATAAGTCGAGGCTTTAAATGCAATAAAAAACCCAGCAGTGCCTGAGCAAATGCAAATGACACCCAGAGAAAGTTAATGCTGAATAGAATTAAAAATAACCACTGCAGGTTGGTTACAACATTAGTGGTGCTTAATACCCCGTAGATTTCAGTAATGCCGTAATAAGACAAACCCAGCATCACGCCAAGTACAAATAACCGGGAAATAAGCGTACGCAGAATATAGAAGAAAGTGCGCTGACTATGACGCATGGAAAGCCCTTGTTCGTAAACTCCATGTCGGGGCATTTCCAGAGGCGATTCAGCAGGCAAGGCACGTTCATAGGGTATGGCTTTTTCGGTATTATCGATCCGTAAATCAACACTCATAAAGAATTATTCCAATCCCTGTTCAACCATCTGTAAAGCCATGTGGGGGCAGCATATTTATCATCTTTATTTAACTGTATCCGAAATTCTGCCACATCAGCATCTTCGGTATCGAAAGTAATAAATACCCTTGCACCATTGATATGCGGGTTTTCCTGAATTCGGCTTTCAAGGATTTTGCCATTGCTAATACTGGCAACAACATCAATCTGTTTAATATCCTGACTATCGATATTGCTGTAATCAATCACTATTTCTTTACTATCATCAAAGAGCTTGAGACCACTGCTACTGTTCACAATACGCGGTCTATTATTGTCTTCTGGAACATCATCAGGCGAAGTTAATGTATAGGCATATTCAAACGCTTCCCCTTTTTTCAAACCATCTGCAGGTCGCCAATACGCCACAATATTATCGTTTTCCTCAGAAGCTGACGGAATTTCAACCAGTTCTACCTGACCTTTTCCCCAGTTACCGATTGGTTTAACCCAGGCAGAAGGACGTCTATGGTAATTCGCTTCAAGATCCTCATAATAACCAAACTCACGGTGGCGTTGAATCAAACCAAATCCTTTGGGGTTCTCATCTATAAACGCACTGATTTGCAATGTTTGCGGGTTATTCAGTGGACGCCATAAACGCTCACCTTTGCCATTACGCATTTGCAAACCTTCAGAGTCATGTACAGCAGGTCGAAAATCCAATTGATCAGCGCGATCCATTCCGCCATGCATAAACATGGAAGTTAACGGTGCAAGCCCTACATGCTTAATATCAACCCGTGGGAAGAGGATGGCATCGACATCAATTTTGCTGGGCGAACCTGGATGAATCCCGAAGCGATAGGCGCCGGTAACACTTTTACTATCAAGTAAGGCATGCACCACGATGGCTTTTTGACTTGAAGAGGGCCTTTCAAT
>DELT01000094.1:144058-162158 GCA_002354555.1 Methylophaga sp. UBA2689 | reverse complement strand
TCGGTATTGGTTGGCATTACATCAAAGCCCAATCCTTCCGGACGAATGATGGCATCACTGGCTTTGGCTTCCGCCATAATAACGTCATAACTGCTGGTTTCGATGGCGTCTTTATCAATACCGCATCCAGTGGTGGCATTACCCTGCGGATCCAAATCAATCATCAACACTTTCTTGCCTGAATCGGCAAGTGATGCTGCCAGATTTACCGTGGTAGTCGTTTTACCGACACCGCCTTTCTGGTTAGTAACCGCAAATATATTTCCCACTGACATTAATCCTTAATCAGTCTTACCAGATGCCTTTCAGCCTGATCTCCCGGGACATTCAGAGCAATCACATCTTTCAATGTGAAACCGCCGCCAACACTGGCGAGTTCCTGTTCCGGGTATACGCCTTTCATTAAAACCAGGCTGCCCGCATCATCGCAGTGTCTCGCGGCTAAATCAATAATCTCGGCAATTGTAGCGAAAGCCCGGGCAGTTATTACCTCAAATTTTGGCAGGGTGAGTTGTTCAACTCGGCCATGTATTACCGTCACATTATTCAATTTCAGCTCGGCTTTCACTTGCTGCAAAAAACGTGTTTTTTTGATATTGCTATCGAGCAGTGTTACCGCCATTTGCGGAAAACACATCGCTACGGGAATACCTGGAAGACCAGCACCACTTCCAACGTCCAGCAAACTGTTGCAATGCAAATACGGAATAAGCGACAGACTATCAAGGATATGCCGAGTCAACATGCCTTGTGGATCACGCACTGAGGTCAGGTTATAAACCTTATTCCACTTTTGCAGTAACGCAAGATAATCCAGTAGTTGGTTTTTTTGCTGGTCGGAAAGTTGTAATTGCAGTTCAGCACAGCCCTTGTCGAGCTGTGCCTGTAAATCAACCGCCATCAGCTGGCTTCGCTCCAGCCTGAACGTTTCAGATGAACCAGCAATAATGAAACTGCAGCCGGTGTAACGCCGGAAATCCGCGCAGCCTGTCCTAAACTCTGTGGTTTGGCATTTTGTAATTTTTCACGTACTTCATTAGATAGACCACGCACATTGTGGTAGTCCAAATTATCAGGCAGGGTTGTATTTTCATTGCGCTGCAAACGGTTGACTTCATTTTGCTGACGATTGATATAGCCAGCGTATTTCACCTGAATCATTACCTGCTCAGCCACATCATCAGCAACGGTTTGCTCTTCGTCCAGTAATGTCATCAAGCCTTGGTAATCCACACTTGGACGACGTAATAACTCGATTGCCGTACTGCTTTTAGCCAGAGGCTCACCCAGTACAGAGGTCGCCCGTTGTTGGTCTATTTTTTCGGGTGATACGCGCATAGTATTCAAGCGGGTATTTTCTTTATCAATGGCTTCCAGTTTTTCACTGAATACACTCCAGCGCTCATCATCAACAATGCCTAACTGACGGCCAATGGGTGTCAATCGAGAATCAGCATTATCCTCACGTAACATCAGACGATATTCAGCACGGCTGGTGAACATGCGATACGGTTCTTTGGTGCCGGAGGTGATCAAGTCATCTATTAATACGCCGATATAGGCTTCATCACGACGTGGATACCAGGGCTCGAGCTCACGAGCCTGCAAGCCAGCATTAAGACCGGCAATTAATCCCTGTGCGGCGGCTTCTTCATAACCCGTTGTCCCATTAATCTGTCCGGCAAAGAACAGACCTGGCATATGTTTGGTTTCCAGCCACGGCGTTAAATCACGTGGATCAAAAAAGTCATATTCAATGGCATAGCCCGGACGGGTGATATGGGCATTTTCCAACCCTTTCATTGAACGCACAATTTCATATTGCACATCAAATGGCAGGCTGGTGGAAATACCGTTAGGGTAGACTTCGTTGCAGTTCAGACCTTCCGGTTCAAGGAATATCTGGTGTGAATTCCGATCAGCAAAACGCACCACTTTGTCTTCAATTGAAGGACAGTAACGTGGACCAATGCCTTCAATTTCACCACTGTACATCGGTGAGCGATCCAGATTGTTACGGATCACCTGATGGGTATTTTCATTGGTATGGGTGATATAGCAGGATATCTGTGTTGGATGATGTTCCCGCTTACCCAGAAAAGAAAAGACCGGTGTTGGGTTATCACCAGGTTGTTCGGCTAACTGGGAAAAATCAATACTGCTGGTCGCAATACGCGGTGGTGTGCCGGTTTTTAATCGATCAACCCGGAACGGTAAAGCCCGTAAACGTTCTGCCAATGCAACAGAGGCAGGATCACCAGCGCGACCACCCTGATGGCGTTGCAGACCAATATGGATAACGCCACCAAGAAAGGTGCCGACGGTCAGCACAACTGTCTTAGCACCAAAACGTAAACCGGATTGGGTAACAACACCGGCAACATGATCATTTTCAACGATCAGATCATCAACGGCCTGCTGAAACAAATAGAGATTGGGCTGGGATTCCAGAACTTGGAGAATTGCAGCTTTATAACGAATGCGATCAGCCTGAGCACGCGTGGCTCTCACCGCCGGACCTTTGCTGGCATTAAGAATCCTGAACTGGATACCGGCACGATCGGCTGCTTTTGCCATGATGCCACCGAGGGCATCAATTTCTTTAACCAGATGTCCTTTACCGATACCGCCTATCGCCGGGTTGCAGCTCATTTGACCCAGGGTTTCGATATTTTGCGTGAGTAACAGCGTTTTGACGCCCTGACGAGCCGCCGCTAACGCAGCTTCAGTGCCAGCATGCCCGCCACCAACCACTATCACATCATATTGATCCTGATACTGCATAACTCACCCACGAAAAAAAACTTGTAAAAAGACTGGGGATTTTAACATGCCAGTCACAATCTTTGCCTAATATTTCAATCATTTATGGGCAGGCTTCGCTAGAAAGCAGTGCAATCTGGTTATCCATTTTTAACAAACTCACTGGGCAGTGTAACGATGATTGAAAAAAACACCGGCATCAAACGCTTAATGTTTGCTCTGGTTTATTCACTACAGGGGCTGTATGCAGGAATTCGCTATGAATCAGCATTTCGCCAGGAATTTATTCTGCTGTTATTACTGGGTGTAGTTAGCTTTTTTCTTGATGTCACTCCAGCAGAAAGACTATTGATGATCGCATCGCTGGTCGCCGTTTTAATTGTGGAGGCACTTAATTCGGCTATTGAGTGTGTGGTTGATCGCGTCAGCACTGACGTTCACAAGCTCTCTGGCCGAGCCAAGGACTATGGTTCGCTAGCGGTGTTATTAACCTTATTACTCAGTGCCGCAACCTGGTTGATGATTTTGCTGGATTAAGTTTTTCTTTGATAAGCCCAAATCATCATAAGCAAACCAGCAATAATCATCGGCACGCAGAGCAACTGGCCCATGGTGAACCAGTCAAATGCCAGATAACCATATTGTGGATCGGGAACCCTGAAGAATTCAGCGATAAAGCGGAAACAACCATAACCTAACAAAAACAGTCCTGAAACCGCCGCCCGTGGGCGGTTTTTTGCCGAGAACCACCAAAGAATAATGAATAGTAACAAGCCTTCCAGCATTGCCTGGTAAAGCTGGGATGGATGACGCGCAAATGGACCACCTGTTGGAAATACCATAGCCCAAGGTACATCAGACACTCTTCCCCATAACTCGCCATTGATAAAATTACCAATTCGTCCAAAAAACAAACCTAATGGTACTAATGGAGCAACAAAGTCACTGATTTCAAAAAAGGAGCGGTTTGTCTTGCGACCAAATAGCCAGATTGCCAACAACACACCAAGCAAACCGCCATGGAATGACATGCCTCCCTGCCAGACTTTAAAAAGGTTCAATGGGTTGTTTATCACATTTGGCAAATCATAAAAAAGTGCATAACCAATTCTGCCACCGATGATCACACCAATCGCACCATAGAAAAGCAGATCTTCTACCTGAGATTTTTCCCAACCGTGCTCATTCGCTCTCCATCTTGCCAGCATCCAGGCGGCCACAAAACCGAACAGATACATTAATCCATACCAATGAATGGCTAAAGGGCCAAGCTCAAGGGCAACAGGATCAATCTGTGGATAATTCATGTTTGGTTCTCATCTTTATTGGTGCAGGCATCATAGCAAGTCATCCATTAATCTTCATTAACAGTTTTTTGCACCATTTTTGGGCACGACAATTTCTAAGACGCACCAAATTAAACCTTTTATTCGCAAAAAAATAAGATCAAATTTCCGTAAACCACTGATATAGAATATATTTTCAAATGTGGCATGTAAACTGCGTTAGTTGTGGCAGTCTGAATACACGGTGTTGTAAAAAATCAACGCACCGGATTCACCAAGACTAAAATAATTTAAACGAGGAGATATAAATGAAATTCAAAACGCTCTCAGCAATGTGTCTTGCTGCTACATCAGTTTTCGCCGCTTCATCAGCAATGGCATGGGAAAGCGAAGATGGTGCACATTCCACCAGTGCAAATGTTGGCTTGTTCAGCGACTATATGTTCCGTGGTATTTCGCTTACTGATAACAAACCCGCTATTCAAGGTGGTTTTGATTATGCCCACTCTTCTGGTCTTTATGTTGGCACTTGGGCTTCAAACCTTTCAATCGATAGCGAAACCAATATCGAAATCGATGTCTATGCAGGTTTTGCCAATGAGTTTGGTGAAAGTGGTATCGGTTATGATTTAGGTATGCTTCGTTATATGTACCCAGGTGCTGAAGGTTCAGCTGATGACGGCGAAATCGATTACAACGAGTTCTATGGTGGTCTTTCTTACAGCTACTTCAGTGCCATGATTTTCTACACTGATAACTTTGGTAACGGCGGTGAAGATGAAATCTACTACAAACTAGGTTTCGATTATGACCTTCCTTATGGTTTAGCCTTATCAGCACATTATGGCTACACTGATTCAGATCGTTTTGATGGTGATGCTACCTATACTGGCAGCGACAGCTACAGTGACTACTCAATTGGTTTGACCAAAGGTTTTGCTGGTCTGGATTGGTCAGTTGCTTACGTAGGAACTGATAGCGATGGCGATGACTTTGCTTTTGGTAATGACGAAGCAGACGATCGTTTCGTAGTGAGTGTTAGCTCATCATTCTAAACAGCTCAAGCAGATGGCCCTGATAATCAGGGCCATCTTTTCTAAAGAAGGAATACGCTTATGAAACAAGTTGTAGCTATTATCAAGCCTTTCAAGCTTGATGATGTCCGCGAATCGCTCTCTGAAATCGGCGTACAAGGTTTAACGGTTTCTGAAGTGAAAGGTTTTGGACGTCAAAAGGGTCACACGGAGTTATACCGTGGGGCGGAGTACGTTGTAGATTTCCTGCCTAAACTGAAACTGGAAATCGCAATTGATGACGGCATTGTAGAACAAGTTATCGAAGCTATCATCAAGGGTGCTAACACCGGAAAAATCGGTGATGGCAAAATCTTCGTTTACCCACTTGAGCAAGTGGTTCGGATTCGCACAGGCGAAACCGGCCCTGATGCTCTGTAAGCTTGAGGAGACATTAACATGGAATTAGGAAATCAAATCTTCCAACTCCAGTACGCCATGGACACCTTTTACTTTTTAGTATGTGGTGCTCTGGTTATGTGGATGGCGGCTGGCTTCTCGATGCTTGAAGCAGGTCTGGTTCGTGCTAAAAATACTACTGAAATTCTGACCAAAAACGTAATGTTGTTTGCTATTGCCTGTACTTCTTATCTGGTAGTGGGTTATGACATCATGTACGGCGGCGGTTTATTCCTTGCTGGAATTGACGGCGGTGAAACATTGGTTGCTGATGCATTAGCATCATCAGCTGAAGAGGGCTTTGAAGGTGGTTCAGTTTATTCTGCTGCATCTGACTTCTTCTTCCAGGTAGTGTTTGTTGCCACGGCAATGTCTATCGTTTCAGGTGCTGTTGCTGAACGTATGAAATTGTGGGCATTCGCTGCATTTGCTGTTGTGATGACTGCATTTATCTATCCTTTAGAAGGTTCTTGGACTTGGGGTGGTGCCGATGTATTTGGTATGTACAACCTGGGTGACCTTGGCTTCCTTGACTTTGCTGGTTCCGGTATTGTTCACATGGCAGGTGCTGCTGCAGCATTAGCCGGTGTTATCTTACTGGGTGCTCGTAAAGGCAAATATGGCCCTAACGGTGAAGTTCGTCCGATACCAGGTGCAAACCTGCCATTAGCAACTTTAGGTACATTCATCCTGTGGATGGGTTGGTTCGGCTTTAACGGCGGTTCTGTATTGAAATTAGGCGATATGGCTAGCGCTAACGCTGTTGCGATGGTGTTCCTGAACACAAATGCAGCGGCTGCTGGTGGTGTTATCGCTGCTTTGGTTGTCGCCAAATTACTGTTTGGTAAAGCTGACTTAACCATGATTTTGAACGGTGCTTTAGCTGGTCTGGTAGCAATTACTGCTGGTCCAGACACGCCAACTCCATTAATGGCTACCATTATCGGTGCTGTCGGTGGTGTAATTGTGGTGTTCTCAATCGTCTTTATGGACAAAGTTAAAATCGACGATCCTGTCGGTGCTATCTCAGTGCATGGTGTGGTTGGTCTTTGGGGTCTGCTTGCAGTGCCTTTGACAAACTCTGATGCCAGTTTCTCAGCACAAATCATCGGTGCAGCTACCATCTTCGTTTGGGTATTTGTTTCCAGCTTCATTGTCTGGGCAGTACTGAAAATGATTATGGGTCTGCGTGTGACCGAAGAAGAAGAATACGAAGGTGTGGATTTAGTGGAATGTGGTATGGAAGCATACCCAGAGTTCACTAGCTCTAACTAAGTTATTCTTTACTGAAACGGAAAGGGCAGGTTTTACCTGCCCTTTTTTATGCCTGAAATTTACAAGATTTTATTGATGATACTGAACACTCTCAGCATGCACAGCATCAACCAATGCTGCGACATGTTCAGGATTGATAGTCGGATGGATGCCATGCCCCAGATTAAACACATGTCCACTACCGTGACCATAGGCTTTGAGGATTTCTTTTACTTCTGTTTTTATCCGTTCGGGCTGAGCATATAAAACACAAGGATCCATATTGCCCTGTAAAGCGACTTTATCGCCTACCTGATAACGTGCCAGTGAAAGATCAGTGGTCCAGTCCAGTCCTAACGCATCAGCTCCGACTTCAGCCATATGGCTTAACCACTGGCCCCCCCCTTTGGTAAACATGGTTACCGGCACACGTCTGCCATCATTTTCTTTGGTTAAACCGCTGATAATTTGCTGCATATAGGCAAGGGAGAATTCTCTGTAATTTGGCCCACTTAATGCTCCGCCCCAGGTATCAAATAACATTAAGGCCTGGGCACCAGCAGCAATTTGTGCATTCAGGTAAGCAGTGACTGACTTGGCAAGTACGGATAACAAATCATGCATGACATCAGGTGTATCAAACATCATGGCTTTGATTTTGGCGAAATCCTTGCTGGAACTGCCTTCAACCATATAACACGCCAAAGTCCAGGGACTGCCACTAAAGCCAATTAAAGGCACTTTGCCATCAATTTCTCTACGTGTCAGGCGGATAGCATCCATCACATACCCCAGACTATCTTCCATATCCGGTACGCTGAGATTGGCTACATCGGCTGCACTACGGACTGTTTTGTGAAATTTTGGTCCTTCTCCGGTAACAAAATGTAACCCAAGTCCCATTGCATCAGGAATGGTCAAAATATCAGAAAAGATAATCGAGGCATCAAGATCATAACGTCGCAGTGGCTGCAAAGTGACTTCACAGGCCAGCTCCGGCGTGGTGCACAAAGTCATAAAATCACCGGCTTTTTCACGCACCTGACGATATTCTGGTAAATATCGTCCGGCCTGACGCATAATCCATATTGGAGTTTTGTCGACAGGCTGCTTTAATAAAGCACGCAGATAACGATCATTTTTTAATTCGGACACCGGAGCACCTTTTTATTGTTGATGGCAAAATTTCCTGGCTCAGAAACAAAATCGCACTGAGAGGTCTACTCAAGCGAGTAGGACCAACCCAGTGCGATAAAATTGCCACTATTTTTCAGATATGTACTGAAGTTTAAACTTCCAGATAATCAAGAATGCCTTCAGCTGCCTGTCGACCTTCCCAAACAGCGGTCACCACTAAATCAGATCCACGGACCATATCACCGCCGGCAAAGATTTTCGGATTAGTGGTTTGATAGGCACAATTACCTTCAGCTGGGGCAACCACACGGCCACCATCATCAATGCTGACATTAAACTTTTCAAACCATGGCGCTGGGCTTGGACGGAAACCAAACGCAATAACAACCGCATCTGCTGAAATGATTTCTTCACTGCCAGCGACCGGCTCGGGACGACGACGTCCACGCTCATCGGGTTCGCCCATTGCAGTGGTCACAACTTTGACACCGGTGACTTTATTGCCATCTCCAACGATTTCAATCGGCTGACGATTCCACATAAATTCAACGCCTTCTTCACGCGCATTATTCACTTCGCGGCGTGAACCAGGCATGTTTTCTTCATCACGACGATAGGCACAGATAACATTGGTTGCACCCTGGCGAATCGCCGTACGGTTGCAATCCATAGCGGTATCACCACCACCGAGAACGACTACACGCTTACCTTCCAGTGAAACATAATTTTCTGAGGGAAGATCCAGCAGTTTTTTGTTGTTGGCCACCAGATAAGGCAATGCTTCATATACGCCAGGCAATTCTTCACCAGGGAAGCCGCCTTTCATATAGGTGTATGTACCCATTCCCAGGAAAACAGCATCGTACTCTTCAAGCAAAGCATCAAATTCAACGTCTTTGCCCACGTCAGTATTTAGGCGGAATTCAATTCCCATACCTTCCATGACTTCACGACGGCGTTTAACAACCTCTTTCTCCAGTTTGAATTCTGGAATACCGAATGTCAGCAGACCACCAATTTCAGGATAGCGATCAAACACAACAGGCTTAACGCCATTGCGAACCAATACGTCAGCAGCACCTAAGCCTGCCGGACCAGCACCAATCACAGCAACCCGTTTACCGGTATCGACAACGTTGGATAAATCCGGACGCCAGCCCTGGGTCAGGGCAGTATCCGTAATGTATTTTTCTACTGAGCCAATGGTGACTGCACCAAAACCATCATTTAGGGTACAGGCACCCTCACATAGACGATCCTGAGGACATACCCGGCCACAGATTTCAGGCAATGTATTGGTTTGGTGTGCCAGTTCAGCAGCTTGTTCCAGATTGCCTTCACTAATCAGTTTCAGCCAATTCGGAATATAGTTATGTACTGGACACTTCCACTCACAATAAGGGTTACCACATTCCAGGCAGCGGTCTGACTGCTCAGCTGCCTGAGATGCATCAAATTCCCCATAGATTTCACCAAATTGCTGTTTACGAACATTTGCATCCAGCTTTTTTGGGTCGACACGACCTACATCTAAAAATTGAAACGTATTTTTTTTCATCGTTATTAGTTTTACCAGTTGTATCAGGCCGCTTTGGTGGCGATTTTTAATAAACCATCCAATGACGCTGCTTTGGGTTTGACCAGCCAGAATTCTTTAATCGCCTGTTCAAAGCGATCCAGAATCTGGTGCGCCCAGACACTACCTGTTTCACGCACGTGGTCTTCAATAAGGCCTTTTAGATGCAGAGCAGCTTCGGACATTTCGTCGCTGTCAATCCGCACCAATTCAACCAGCTCTTCGTTATAACGTTCCGCAAAGGTGTTATCCAGATCCAGCACATAAGCAAGACCACCGGTCATGCCAGCACCGAAGTTGAGCCCCGTTTCACCCAGCACAGTAACAACACCGCCGGTCATATACTCACAACCGTGATCACCAACGCCTTCAACAACCGCAACTGCTCCGGAATTACGAACCGCAAAGCGTTCACCTGCTTTACCTGCAGCATACAGTTCACCACCTGTAGCACCATATAAACAGGTGTTACCGATAATGCTGGCATTTTGCGTTTCAAAATCACTTTCCGGTGATGGGTAGATGGTCAGCTTACCTGCTGCCATGCCTTTACCAACATAGTCATTGGCATCGCCTTCAAGACGCATCTCCAGACCACCGGCATTGAATACACCAAAACTTTGTCCGCCAGAACCTTTGAGGTTCAGACGAATAGGTTTATCAATCATGCCGTAATTACCATGAACCTTGGCGATCTCACCAGACAAACGGGCACCGATTGAACGGTTGATGTTACGAATTTGGTAACTGAATTCACCGCCGGTTTTATTGACGATGGTTTCTTTAATATCCACTACCATTTGCTCAGCCAGCTCACCCTTATCATAGGGTTCATTTTTCGGCTCGAGGCAGAATTGCGGTTTGTCAGCAGGAACACCGGCATTCGACAACAATGGTTGCAGGTTCAGCCCACGCTGTTTATCCGTCGTCCCTGGAAGGATTTCGAGCAAATCAGTACGGCCGATCAAATCCTGCAAACTACGCACACCCAGTTTTGCCAACCATTCCCGCGTTTCACGTGCAACAAACTGGAAGTAGTTCATCACCATCTGCGGCAAGCCAATAAAGTGCTGCGTCCGCAGTTTTTCATTTTGTGTTGCAACACCGGTTGCACAGTTATTCAAATGACAAATCCGCAGATATTTACAACCCAACGCAACCATGGGCCCGGTACCAAAACCAAAGCTTTCAGCACCTAAAATAGCTGCCTTGATAACATCCAGACCGGTTTTCAAGCCACCGTCTGTTTGCAGACGTACTTTGTCACGTAAATCATTGGCACGCAGAGTCTGATGGGCTTCACTCAAACCAAGCTCCCATGGACCACCGGCATATTTGACTGAAGTCAGTGGGCTTGCACCAGTACCACCGTCATAACCAGAGATGGTTATCAAGTCGGCATAGGCTTTTGCAACACCTGCAGCAACGGTTCCGACACCTGCTTGCGAGACCAGTTTTACCGATACCAATGCATCAGGATTCACCTGTTTCAGATCAAAGATCAGCTGCGCTAAATCTTCAATCGAATAGATATCATGATGTGGTGGCGGTGAAATCAAGGTTACGCCAGGCACGGAATGGCGAAGCGTAGCTATCATCTGATTAACTTTGCCACCAGGTAACTGACCACCTTCACCCGGTTTCGCACCTTGGGCAATTTTGATCTGCAATACTTCAGCATTCACAAGATAATGTGGTGTTACACCAAAGCGTCCTGAGGCAATCTGTTTGATTTTGGAGACACGCTCGTTACCAAAACGATCCGGATCTTCACCACCTTCACCAGAGTTTGAACGACCACCTAAGCGGTTCATCGCAATCGCCAGCGCTTCATGCGCTTCGGGCGATAACGCTCCTAAAGACATGCCAGCGCTGTCAAAGCGTTGCAGAATAGCGCCAGTGTCTTCTACTTCTTCAATATCCAACGGCGTTTCCGCCAGTTTCACATCCAGCAAGTCACGTAAAACCATCGCAGGGCGTTCGTTGACCAAAGCGGCATAGGCTTTATAGTCATCATAACTACCACCCTGAACCGCTTTCTGTAAGGTGCCAATCACATCCGGGTTATAAGCATGATATTCACCGCCATGGATAAATTTCAGCAAACCACCTTGATCACGTTTTTTACGTTGGTTCCAGGCCAGTTTATTCAGCTGCAGCTGATCGTTATGTAACGCATCAAAATCAGCACCATTTACCCGACTGGTAGTCGCCGTAAAACACTTGTCGACAACAGCATCATTCAGGCCAACGATTTCAAACAATTGTGCGCCACGATAGCTGGCAATTGTTGAGATGCCCATTTTCGAGGTAATTTTGAATAAACCTTTATTGATGCCTTTACGATAATGACGGCATAACTCGGCATGTTCGACATCTCTGATTTCTTTGGTGGCACGCAAATCCTGCAGGCAGGCATAAGCAAGATAAGGATAAATTGCCGTCGCGCCATAGCCCAGCAATACACCGAAGTGATGTGGATCACGAGCTGTTGCGGTTTCAACAATAATATTCGCATCACAACGTAAACCAGCTTTGATCAGGTGCTGATGCACCGCACCAGTGGCTAGTAAAGCATGCACCGGCAGAGTTTCTTTGGAAATATCACGATCACTAAGCACCAAAACGACACTGCCATTACGTACGGCGTCTTCTGCTTCAGCACAAATATTATCAATCGCTTTTTCCAAACCTATTTCAGGCTGATAATTCAGAGAGATACGATAGGATTTGTATTCACTATTGTTATCGCCAAGCTTGAGGATCTGCTTAAACAGTTTTTCGGTTAATACAGGCGAATCGAGTACCACACGCTGTGCATGGTCTTCACCTTCCTCAAACAGGTTACGTTCCTCACCAATACACGTCTCCAGAGACATGACGATGTTTTCACGTAATGGATCGATAGGTGGATTGGTGACCTGCGCAAACTGTTGACGGAAATAGTCATACAGTGAACGGACTTTCTCTGACATCACCGCAAACGGACTATCATCACCCATTGATCCGGTTGCTTCCTGTCCAAGCTCACCTAATACACGAATAACCTGATCACGTTCTTCAAAACTGACACCGAACATTTTTTCATAGATATCCAGTTCATCGCCCTGAATTTCAGGCAATGTATGCTGGTCATCTTTCTCATTGTCATGCAGACGCTGCAGATTATTATCCAGCCACTCGCGGTAAGGCTGTGCTTTTTTGAGCATGTTGTTGATATCTTCCGGCATCAACAATTCACCGGTCTGGGTATCTACCGCCAGCATCTGACCAGGTTTCAGACGACCTTTTTCAACCACATCTTCCGGCTGATAGTTATAGACGCCTACTTCAGAAGCCAATGTAATATGACGGTCTTTGGTAATCACATAACGTGCAGGACGCAAACCATTACGGTCGAGGGTACATGCCGCATAACGGCCATCAGTGATTACCACACCAGCTGGACCATCCCATGGTTCCATATGCATGGAATTAAAATCGTAGAATGCCTTCAGATCAGCATCCATGGTGGGATCGTTCTGCCAAGCAGGCGGAATCAGTAAACGCATTGCACGGAACATGCTTACGCCACCGGCTAACAATGCTTCCAGCATATTATCCATGCTGGACGAGTCAGAACCTGTGGTACCAACTAATGGACGGATATCTTCCATATTCTCGATTAACGAGGTGGCAAATTTAGCACCACGCGCCAGAGCCCAGTTACGGTTACCTTGAACGGTATTGATCTCACCATTGTGAGCCAGATAACGGAATGGTTGAGCCAGACGCCATTGTGGCCAGGTATTGGTGGAGAAACGCTGATGGAATACACAAATTGCAGTTTCCATGCGCTCATCACTGAGATCTTTATAAAACACTGGCAAATATGAAGGCATTACCAGGCCTTTATAAGACACCACTTGTGAAGACAGACTTGGAATGTAGAAGTCTTTATCGTCAGTAATGGCTTTTTCGGCTTTGCGGCGCGCGATATAGAGATTGCGTTCAAATGCCGCATCATCCATTGACTCAGCTGCATTAACGAATACATGGCGCATCTTCGGTAGCAGCCGTAAGGCTTCCTGACCACATGCCACTTCAGGCTCAACGGGCACTTCACGCCAGCCCGCGACTTGCAGGCCTTGTTCTATGAGTTTTGCGGTAACGGCATCCTGCGCTAACTGTGCTTTATTGTCGTCCTGTGACAGAAATACCATACCCACTGCATAGCGTTGTGCCAGCGAAAAGCCAAGCTCTTCGGCAATAGCTTTAAAAAAGCTGTCAGGTTTTTTTAGCAATAAACCACAACCGTCGCCGGTTTTGCCATCCGCACCAATTGCACCGCGATGGGTCAGGTTTCCCAGTGCTTCAATGGCCGTCTTAACAAGCCAGTGACTGGGTTTACCATCCATCTGAGCAATCAGTCCGAATCCGCAGTTATCGCGCTCAAATTCAGGTCTGTAAAGACCTTGTGTTAGTTCTGTTGGCTGACTCACGTCACATACCTTCATCGTTTGTTAGCGCCGTCGCAGCTCCACTCCGGTGGTTAAACCGGCACAGCTATGTCTAAACTGAGGAGCGTCGCACAAAAACACGGCAGAAAGGATCACCTAGTATAACGATTGATCCAGTACCATTCAATTCTAGCTGCAATTTTTTGACAACAACTAACAGCAGTAAATTTTCCTATTTTCAATAAAATAGCTAAAATGCACTGCTTTTCTGACAAACAATCGGACTAACAATGGACAAACCACTGGTAGGCGTAGTGATGGGCAGCAATAGTGACTGGCCTGTCATGCAAAAAGCCGTTGAACAACTTGAAGCTTTTGGCGTTGCCTACGAAACTCAGGTTGTATCTGCTCACCGAACCCCCGATCTGCTGACCGAATATGCCAAAACGGCTAAAAGCAAAGGTTTAAGCTGTATCATCGCTGGAGCTGGAGGTGCTGCCCATTTGCCAGGCATGCTCGCTGCGAACACATTAGTCCCGGTACTCGGTGTTCCGGTTCCTTCGCGTTACCTCAAAGGTCAGGATTCTCTTTTGTCCATTGTGCAAATGCCTAAAGGTATTCCGGTTGCTACATTTGCCATTGGTGAAGCCGGCGCGGCAAATGCTGCTTTGTTTGCCATTGCCCAGCTGGCAATTCATGACACACAACTGGCTGCAAAACTGGAACAGTTCCGCAAAAACCAGCATCAGGCCGTGCTGGATATGACACTTCCCCCATTAGCTTAGAACTGAGGATGTAGATGATTTTACCAGGTGCCACATTAGGAATGCTTGGCGGCGGTCAATTGGGCCGCATGTTTACCACCGCGGCCCAGACGATGGGCTACAAGGTTATTGTGCTGGATCCTGATAAAAACAGTCCTGCTGGAATTATCGCTGATCAGCATATTTGTGCCGCTTACACTGATGAAACAGCCTTGACCGAGCTGGCTCAACATTGTGCAGCAATCACTACCGAGTTTGAGAATATTCCCGCCAGCACCCTGGCCTTTCTCGAAAAACGTACTGTTGTGCATCCCTCCTCATCTGCCCTGGCCAGTACGCAAAACCGTAATACAGAGAAAAACTTTATTCATGCGCAAGGCATTGCCACCGTGCCATTTGTCCGCATAACCAGTCGGGATGATTTTGCTGATATCAGCACTCAAATTAAATTTCCGGCCATTCTTAAAGTTGCCACCTTCGGCTATGACGGAAAAGGTCAGATTGTTTGTGAAGATTTACAGACTGCTTATGAAGCATTTGATGCTTTAGGCCAAAAAGAATGTGTGCTGGAACAGCGAATTGATCTGGAGCGTGAGATTTCGGTTGTTCTGGCACGCGGTGAAGATGGCCAGATCACCGCTTTCCCGGTCGCTGAAAATGTACATATTAATGGAATTTTACATTCAACCTCTGTTCCTAGCGCTGCCGCTGAAACACAGCAAAAAGCGGCTATTGAAATGGCCGGTAAAATTGCTGATGGACTTGATTACGTTGGTACTATGGCGGTTGAGTTTTTTGTTTCCAAGCAAGGCGAAATCATTGCCAATGAGATTGCCCCACGTCCGCATAATTCGGGGCATTACACACTGAATGCCTGCAGAACCTCACAATTTGAACAACAGGTACGTATGTTATGCGGTTTACCCGCTGGAAGTCCCAAATTAATATCCCCTGTGGTGATGATTAATCTTCTGGGTGATGTATGGGGAAACAGCCAACCTGACTGGGATAAGCTACTCAATCAACCAGATATTAAACTGCATTTGTATGGCAAGAGAGAAGCCCGCGCAGGGCGCAAGATGGGCCACTTTAATGTTCTGGCCGACACTACGGATTTGGCAATGCAATCCGCCAATACGGTGTTTGAGGATATCAAGGCAGATTAATGCATAGCGTTACCATTATTTACTGTACCCAGTGTCGATGGATGCTCCGTGCGGCCTGGATGGCGCAGGAGTTGCTGAGCACCTTTGATGGAGAGATTGCAGAATTAACGCTCAAACCGAGTACAGGTGGTATTTTTGAAGTTACAGCAGACAATCAGTTGGTCTGGTCCAGAAAACAGGAAGGGCGTTTCCCAGAAATTACTGAGTTAAAGCAGCGGGTCCGCGACGTAATTGCTCCAGAACAGGATTTAGGTCATTCCGATCGGAAAAAGTAAAATTTTTTACTTCGGTGAATTAAAAAAGGGACGTTTTCACGTCCCTTTTTTATTTTTAAGCACTTTCAACTTTCTCACTAAAGCCACAATCCTTCTGCGGGCAGACTTTTTCTGTGCCTTTGCTCTTGGTTGTCTTAATGGTCAATATCGGCCACTGACAATTTGGACAGGCTTCTTTGATAGGCTCATTCCATAACGCATAATCACAGGTCGGATATTCCGAGCATGAATAAAACACTTTGCCGCGGCGTGACTTCCGCGTCAGGATTTCACCCTTATTACATTTGGGGCATTCAACGCCGGTATTTTCAGGTTGCTCCAGTGATTCAATGTGTTTGCATTTCGGGTAACTGCTACAGCCGATAAATTTACCGTATTTACCCGTGCGTACCCACAAATCCGATTCACATTTCGGACATTTACGCCCTTCAACTATTTCCGGTTCACTCGCGGTGGTCTCCTCACCATCAATATTGCGGGTGTAATCGCATTCCGGATAACCGGTACAACCGATAAATCGACCACTGCGACCTAACCTGCTGGATAGTTTTTTACCACATTTAGGACAATCTTCATCCAGCAACTCCTGTGTCACATCGCTGCGCTGGACTTCTTTATCTTTGGTTTCGACCTGTTCTTTAAACGGTCCCCAGAAATTGCGTAATAAAGGAATCCACTCGGCTTCACCACGCGATACCGCATCCAGATCATCTTCCAGCTTGGCAGTAAAGTCGTAGTCCACATAGCGAGTGAAATGCTGAACCAGAAACTTGCCGACCACACGTCCCACATCAGTGGGGTGAAAACGTTTGGTAATCAGCTCAACATATTCACGCTGTAATAATGTAGAGATGATGCTGGCATAGGTCGATGGTCGACCAATATCATGTTCTTCCAGACTTCTGACCAGACTGGCCTCACTGTATCTTGGTGGTGGCTCGGTAAAGTGCTGTTCAGGGCGAATGGCAACTAGATCAACGACCTCACCGACTTCCATGGGCGGCAGGATATTTTCATCTTTGTCACCCTTGGTATCATCCTTACCTTCCAGATAAACACTCATGAAACCCGGGTTTACCACGGTAGAACCATTGGCGCGGAAAGTATTGCCCTTACCACAACCCAAATCCACAGCAACCGTATTCAATGTAGCGTGGATCATCTGACTGGCTAATGTACGCTGCCATATCAGGTTATAAAGTTTGTGCTGATCGACGGATAAATACGACTTCATCTCATCCGGCGTGCGCAGGACGGAGGTCGGTCTTATTGCCTCATGCGCTTCCTGGGCATTTTTGGATTTGGTTTTGTATTCCTGCGGTTTCCCTGGCACCGATTTCGCACCATATCGCTGGCCGATAAATATACGGATTTCTTCAATCGCCTCTGCCGCCAGCGACACCGAATCAGTACGCATGTAGGTGATTAAACCTTCTGCGCCTTCACCTGTATCAACACCTTCGTATAGCTGTTGTGCCACACTCATCGTGCGCTGAGCGCCAAACCCCAGCTTACGGGAGGCTTCCTGTTGCAAGGTAGAAGTAGTAAATGGTGCTGCAGGGTTACGTTTACGTTGTTTTTTCTCAACGTGGGTAACTAGCAGTTTACCTTCAGCCGCTTTTGTTAATGTCGTAACGACATCCTCGGCCTGCTCGGTATGACCGATGCTGAACTGGCTGAGCTTTTCGTTTTTATAGTGGGTTAACTTTGCCTGGAATGGTGTTTTCTCAGCGGTGGCATCTGCTTCGATGGTCCAGTATTCCTGAGCTTTGAAAGCTTCAATTTCCAGCTCACGCTCGACTATCATCCGTAACGCAGGACTTTGTACCCGGCCTGCAGATAAGCCCCGACGCACTTTTTTCCATAACAAGGGAGAAAGGGTGAAGCCGACCAGATAGTCCAATGCACGACGTGCCTGCTGAGCGTTAACCAGATCCATCGACAGTTCGCGTGGATTGGCTACCGCAT
>DELT01000094.1:143444-143851 GCA_002354555.1 Methylophaga sp. UBA2689 | reverse complement strand
TGATATTTCATCGCAAAATCATTTGACGGATCGACGGCTCCTTCTTTGGGCAGTAAATCTCTCACATGACCATAAGATGCCAAGACTTCTACATCTTTGCCCAGATACTTTTTGATGGTCTTGGCCTTGGCCGGTGACTCAACAATAACGAGTTTTTTTCCCATATAATCCTGTACCAAAAATAGACGCTCTAAATAACACTGCCCGTGTAAAACGGGCAGTATTAAGGAGAAAAAGAGCGGTCAGATTTAGTGAATAACCGCCTCCAAATCCTCAAACACCAGATCTTCCATCCAGGCATAAGCGACTTCTCGGCCCGGTTGATAAAACAGCACCATGAGTACGACCCACTTGAGCTGCTCCAAATCAATTTCTTCGCTGTCTAATGCCAATACACGTTCAATAAC
>DELT01000094.1:140423-143227 GCA_002354555.1 Methylophaga sp. UBA2689 | reverse complement strand
AGCCAATCAAGTGCTTTGTGTATTTCCATTTCCTGAAAGCCGACCTGTTCTAGTTCAAGCTCCAGGACATCTTTATCAGGCTGACTGCTATTTTCTGTATCGATATAGTTTTCGAACAGATAGAGCAACACATCAATTACATTTTCTTTCATCGGCTTCTCTGTTGTGGGCGTGATCAGGTTCCGTTTCGAACGTAACGTCCTCCAGGTAGTGAAGCAACCTGACCTTGCAGCTCCAGTAATAACAGCATGGATGAAACGGCATCAGCCGTCAATCCGCTTTTGTCAATAAGCATATCGATATGGATCGGGTCATATCCCAAAAACTCAAACAATAATTGGTAATCATTATCCAATTCTGCTTGCACCACTATTTGTTCTGATGAGGCCGGTTTCTCCACTGCTTGCGGAACAACACCGGCAATGGCCCCCAGCTCTTCAATGATGTCATTTGCCGTTTCGACCAGCTTTGCTCCCTCACGTATCAACTGATGACAGCCCCGGGATAATGGATTATGAATTGAACCAGGAATGGCAAACACTTCTCGTCCCTGCTCCATCGCCATTCTGGCCGTAATCAATGATCCACTTTTCACTGCAGCTTCCACGACCAAAGTGCCAAGGCTCAAACCACTTATAATACGGTTACGGCGAGGAAAGTTTTCCGCTTTTGGTGAAGTGCCTAATGGAAATTCAGAAACAATCGCCCCGCCTTCGGCTATGTGATGTGCCAGATTTCTGTGTGATGCTGGATACACTCGATCCAAACCGGTACCAATCACCGCGATTGTTCTGCCCGATACAGCCAAAGCGCCTTTATGAGCGGCAGCATCAATACCAGTGGCTAAACCACTGGTAATCACAATATCGCCCTGAGCAAGGTATCGGGCGAATTCAAATGCTGTGTCACTGCCTGAAGCTGTCGGGTTACGACTACCTACAGTCGCCAACTGCCATTTGCTGAGCAGGTTGATATCCCCCTGAACAAACAGTAAAGCGGGAGGATCGGGTATTTGTTGAAGCAACTCAGGATAAAGATGATGTTGTTGATCGATAACGTGGCGATTATCAGCTGATAGCCATTCCAAATCTCGTTCAACTTGTTCCCAGTCTGGTGTTTGTAACGCCGAGACAATTTTCGCATCAACACCTTTTATCAGGCGTGGCTCAAGAAAAATATCGGCTGGCTGACGAACTTGCTGTAAGAGTTTGTTAAAAGTAGCTGGCCCTACACCCGGAATACGTTGCAGAGCCAGCTGACATGCCAGAGACAGTTGCGGAGCAGAAAATCTATGCAAACTGTTTCCTTTATTCTGCGGAACGCACCTTGTCAAAAAGATGCATGGAGGTAGTTGCTTTCATCACAATCGCATAACTTACCTTTTCATAAAGCTTGAATACCAAAGCCTCCCCGGCGTGCTCATCAGGCAGGGTTACCATTGCTTTACGATCTTCGCTGACGGCATCACGTATGGTTTTACCCGCTTTATATACTGAGAGAACATGACCACTTTCCAAGCCATCACGGGTACCGAGATTTAGCACAATAATCTGATACTGACCCACCTGAGATACACCGTCGAATACAGAAATAATCATGCCTTCCATTGGTTGCGATGGCGCACGGGGAATGAAGTTAAGCTCAAAATCCTCATCCTCCACGGGCAACAACCTATCTCCCACCATCACTTCACGATTGGTATAAGTTAACCCCAGCGTTGAAATCTCACCGGGCTCTTTCACCATAGCATCGCCTGTATATATGGCTTCAACACCGAGCTCTTCGCCGGTATTGGGATCAAAATAAACCTTACCGCCACGGAACACATTAAATTCATTTTGCTGAGGATCAACAATACCTTTGGCATAAACAACATCGCCGGCCCCAGACAATAATCTTTCATCTGAAGTGGCAACAACGTAGGGGGCAGCGTCAAGAACTTCTGCACCAACTACTCGAGGTTTCGTCAGGAAAGGTCGGATAATTGATAAAGGAATCGTATGGATCGCTTCATCCACTCGAATTTCACGCATTTCTGGTGAAAGCTTGTAAGTTTGCTGTCCACGGTTTAGCTCAAGTACCGGCCGACCATCTCGATATACCAGCGTTAATTCATCGCCAGGATAGATAAGATGAGGGTTTTCAACCTGAGGATTTACCTGCCAGATTTCAGGCCAGTGCCAAGGATATTTCAGAAATTTGGCTGATATATCCCAGAGGGTATCGCCTTTAACGACCACATAACGATCCGGATGGTCTGGATTAAGGGCCACCTCATTTGCAAGCACTGAAGCACTCATCAACAGGGCGAAGAAACCTAAACAGATGTGACGTATCATCATAAAATCCTCATGGACGCTTCAGGGCAGCCATTATCCCTGGACAGACAGCAACGGCTCATAGTGTCTAATAAGCGTTTACACTAATCAAGTAATCCAGCAACAAACTTGGTTTATAATGTGTCGATATCTCGACTGGTTAAACTTTTTTAGCCTGACAAGGCAAACATACATGACGGAGAACAGCATGAAATTAACGACCTGCTTTATCATCGGCATTGCTGCCATTATGATGAATTCCCTGGCAATTGCTGCCGGCGATGTTGCTGCCGGAAAAGCAAAGTCTGCCGTCTGTTCTACCTGTCATGGCGCTGAGGGTATCGCAGTTATGCCGGTATACCCCAATCTCGCTGGACAGAATGCTGAATACTTAGTGTCAGCGCTTAAAGCTTATCGTGATAAGCAACGTCAGGGTGGTATGGCCGCAATCATGCAGATGCAAGCGAATAACTTGTCAGACGAAGA
>DELT01000094.1:135573-140402 GCA_002354555.1 Methylophaga sp. UBA2689 | reverse complement strand
GATCCCAGGCTACGTCTGAAAGCAAAGCCCATTGAAAAGGTAACGGATGAAATCCGCCAGCTTGCAAATGATATGCTGGAAACCATGTACGAAGCTCCGGGCATTGGTCTTGCTGCCACACAGGTTAATGAACAGAAACAGTTAATTGTTATTGATGTTTCTGAAGATAAAAGCAGCCCGTTGTTTTTGATTAACCCGGAATTAATTGAAACCGAAGGCGAGCGTGAATTTGAAGAGGGCTGTCTTTCAGTACCGGAAGCTTATGAAACAGTCATCCGCGCTGACACAATCCGTGTGCGTGCACTGAACCTGCAAGGCGAAACGTTTGAAATGGATGCCGATGGTATTCTGGCAACCTGTATTCAGCATGAAATCGATCATCTGGAAGGCAAACTGTTTGTTGATTATCTAAGTAACCTCAAACGTCAACGCATCAAAAAACGGCTGGAGAAACACCAGAAACAAAAACTATAAGGACATCCATGCGCATCATTTTTGCCGGCACTCCGGACTTTGCAGCAACCACGCTGGCGGCTCTACTGACAACAGAACATGAAATTTGCGCCGTCTATTCACAACCGGATCGTCCGGCTGGCAGAGGCCGGAAACTGACTGCCAGCCCGGTTAAGCAACTTGCTTTACAACATCATATCCCGGTTGAACAACCTCTCAACTTCAAAGCTGAAGCCGATAGAGCTACGCTTGCCGGTTATCAGGCAGACTTAATGATTGTAGTAGCCTATGGGTTACTGTTACCACAAAGTATTCTGGACACTCCCCGACTGGGCTGCATTAACGTTCATGCTTCGCTGTTGCCACGATGGCGTGGTGCCGCACCAATTCAACGTGCCATCCTGGCTGGGGATAAACAGACCGGTGTCTGTATTATGCAAATGGAAGCCGGCCTGGATACCGGACCCGTTATCAAACGTGCAGAAATAGCCATAGAGGCAAATGATACTGGCGAACAACTGCATGAAAAACTGGCATTGTTGGGCGCCAACACCCTGCTGGAAACATTGAATAACTTTGATGAATTACAATCCCTGTCAATGCCCCAGGATGATGCAGAAAGCTGTTATGCGGCAAAAATACTTAAAAAAGAAGCCAATATAGATTGGTCACAATCCGCACAGCAAATTGACCGGCAGATTCGCGCATTTAATTCCTGGCCGGTTGCCCAGACCCTCTGGCAGGACAAAATGCTGCGGATATGGCAAGCAACAGTGCTTGATTCACCAAATCATACTGTTAAACCAGGCACGATTATCCAGGCAGACCGTCAGGGAATTGATGTTGCTACCGGGGATGGTGTCATTCGTTTATTATCGCTCCAGGCACCGGGGAAAAAGGCCGTTCCAACCAATGACTTTCTGAATGCTCATCCCTTAAAGGCAGGCGACTATTTTGGCTAAAAGTAATTTATTATGCCCACGCAGTGCTGCCGCATTAGTCATACAGCGGGTAAAACAGGGACAATCATTAAACACCGCTTTTGTAGATATCAGCAAACGACTGGATGAAACTCAACGCCCCCTATTCCAGCAATTAACCTATGGTGTAATTCGTTGGTTTTTTGCTCTTGAAAGCATCAGTGAGCAATTACTTTCCAAACCGTTAAAACCGAAAGACGCTGATCTTAAGGCTTTGCTTCTGGTAGGTATATATCAACTTCGCTCGTTACGCATACCCGATCATGCTGCCCTGTCAGAAACGGTTAACGCCAGTAAACGCTTGAACAAACAATGGGCAAGCGGCTTAATCAATGCCTGTCTACGAAATTATCAACGCCAGCAGGATACATTGGAAAAAAACCTGGCTGAACAAACAGTGACTGAATATGCTCATCCAGCCTGGCTGATTGAAAAATATCAGGCTGACTGGCCAGATTTGTGGCAAGACATTTTGACGGCCAACAATCAGCAACCACCGATGATGCTGCGGGTTAACAGCCGGGAATATTCCCAGTCGGAATATCTGGAATTGCTAGAGAAAGCCGCCATTCCTGCCACTGCGATTGAAAACTGTCCCCAAGGGATCTTGTTGGAACAAGCCTGTGATGTATTTGCTTTGCCGGGTTTTGTAGAAGGTGCGGTTTCTGTGCAGGATGGAGCCGCACAACAAGTGGTTGATTTACTTGATTTACAACCAAATCAGCGCATTCTCGATGCCTGTTCAGCACCGGGTGGAAAAACCTGTCATATTCTGGAAAGATTTCCAAATAATGAAGTCATCGCTGTGGATATCAGTCAGGAGCGGCTCGAGCATGTTGAGGAAAATCTGTCACGATTGAATTTATCGGCAAATTGTCTCGCAGCGGATGCCAGCAATCCACAAAACTGGTGGAATGGTGAACAATTTGACCGTATATTGATTGATGCGCCGTGTACTGGCAGTGGTGTTATCAGACGTCATCCGGATATTAAACTGCTCCGAAAAGCAGAAGATATCGAACAGTTGGTCAGACAGCAGCAAGCATTGCTGGATAACTTATGGCCATTACTGAAACCGGATGGCTTGCTGGTTTATACCACTTGTTCTGTTTTTAAGCAGGAAAATGAATTACAGATAGAAGCATTTTTGCAACGCCAGCCCGAGGCTATGGAGCAGCTTCCATCCCGGGCTCCAGCTCGAAGAGTAAGCTTCGGCTATCAATTGCTACCGGGAGATAACCATCTGGATGGTTTCTATTATGCCTGCCTACGTCACCGTTAAACGTCTTCTGGCGTTTTTTTTGTTGCTGTTTGTCTCTGTGCAAACCGTAAAGGCTGAGACATTCTATATCGAACAGGCTCGCACTTCTCCAGCGGGCAACGGCTATCTTTTGAATGCCTCTATCAGCTACCCGTTAAATGCCCGGGTTAAAGAAGCCCTTTATAACGGGGTGCCAATTACCTTTGTACAGGAAATTCAGTTAATCAGAAGTTATCCGGTTCTGGGAGAATGGTGGCAATGGCAGAGTAATATCTGGTCTACCGAAATACGTTATGTATTGCGTTATCACGACTTGTCCCAGCAATATCTCTTACATTCCATGGATACCAAAACGCATCGCAATTTTACGACCATGGAAAGTGCATTAAGCGGCATGGGGGAGATTAAAGATTTTAGTCTGCCACCACAACATACGCTAGATACCAGCGATCTGATCCTTAGAATTCGCAGCCAGATTGATTTAAACGCGCTGCCTTCTCCTATGCGACCTGGAGCGTTTCTTTCCAATAAATGGGATTTAGCCAGCGATTGGCATGAGGTGGCATGGCCTTCCAATTAATCAGAGGGCTCAGCTCGGGAACGGCACCGTATTTTTCACTGGCTTTATTATTATTAATATTGGCCTACATGCTCAGTGCGGCTACTCAGGACACCTCTCGTCTAAGTGATTTATTTCTTTATATTTTTGGCCTGGGCCTAGTTTGTCTGCTATTACTGGCCGGGATACTGGCCCGTGGGTTATATCGACTTTACCGTGATTTCAAACGCAAAGCGCCTGGATCACGCCTCACACTGAAACTGGTCAGCTTGTTTGTGTTACTGATTGTTGGCTCTACCAGTATTGTTTACGGGTTCTCCGTACATTTCCTGCAACGTGGTATCAATAGCTGGTTTGATGTAAAAGTCGAACAGGCTTTAGAGGACTCGCTGGAACTGAGCCGTAACGCATTTGGTATTCGCATGCGTACCTTACTGCGTCAGACACGAATGATGGCCGGTGTGTTATCAGAACTGCCAGACTCACGCCTCACCAATAGTCTCCGGGAACTGGTGCAACTAAGTGGTGCACTGGAAATCAGTATCTGGAATATGCAAGGCCGACTGGTGGTATCCAGTATTGAGAATCCGGCGATTATTATCCCTAATGCACCCGATGAATCCATCGTGCGTCGTCTGCAACAGGGTGAAGATTATATTGGTCTGGATCCGGCAGCAAATGATGAACTGCAATTACGTGCAGCAGTGATGTTGCCACGAAAATCCATTCTTGCCGAAGAACGCTATTTACATGTGGCCTTTCCGGTCAATGATCATTTGAGCTCATTGGGCAAAAATGTGCAGGATGCCTACACCGACTATAAAGAGCTGAGCTATTTACGCAAACCGTTAGTGACCATCTTTACGTTGACTTTGAGCCTGATCGTTTTCCTGACCATGCTGGCCTCAATCTGGTTTGCGGTATGGATCTCCCGACGCATGGTTCAACCCTTGCAGGAGCTGGCAGAAGGCACCCAGGCTGTTGCCTCCGGTAATTACAATATGCAACTTACCGCCTCCGGTCACGATGAAATCGGTTTTCTGGTGCGCTCTTTCAACCAGATGACTCAACGCCTGACCCAAGCCAGAAATGCATCAGACAGAAGCCATCGCTTACTGGAACAGCAGACCAGTTACCTGACAACCGTATTAGGCAGCTTATCCAGCGGGGTTATTACTATTGATAATGATCTGTACCTGCGCACTGCCAATTTGGCCAGCAGTCAGATCCTCGGCGTCAATTTACAGCAAAGACTGGAAAGCTCATTAGATGCTCTGGCTAAGCTTAATGACAATCTGCATAGCTTTGCCTTACTGATTCAAAATTACACCTTCAAGTCCGTCGCCTGGCAACAGCAGATAGAATTGCAGCAAACTAAAGGTCGTCAAACCTTGATGTGTCATGGCACCCCCCTGCCCGGTGAAACCGGCTGGGTGATTGTGTTTGATGACATCACAGCCCTGTTGCAGGCACAGCGTAATGCTGCCTGGGGGGAAGTTGCCAGGCGGCTGGCACATGAAATTAAAAACCCGCTCACCCCCATTCAATTATCGGCTGAACGTTTACAACATAAATA
>DELT01000094.1:107567-135315 GCA_002354555.1 Methylophaga sp. UBA2689 | reverse complement strand
CCTGTAGATATAGCCATTAGTTATCATATTATCGTGCAGCAGCATATGCCGTGGCTGGAAATCACATTCCATGATCAGGGACCTGGGCTTCCGCAAAACATGGTGGACAAATTGTTTGAGCCTTATGCAACCACCAAAATCAAAGGGACCGGGCTGGGACTGGCGATTGTCAAAAAAATTATTGAAGAACATGGCGGGGATGTCTGGGCAGAAAACCTTAACCCCGAAGGAGCAGGTATAATAATCCGGCTACCACTGGAGGAAGACTAGGCGTGAGCAACGAAAAACCACTTATTTTAGTTGTCGATGATGAGCCCGATATTCGTGAACTCATTAAAGATATTCTTGAAGACGAAGCCTACCGGGTAATTACCGCAAGCAATGGTGAAGAAGCGCGTCTGGTCTTTACCCAAAAACAGCCTCAACTGGTCTTGCTGGATATCTGGATGCCCGATGTTGACGGGATTACACTGCTTAAGGAATTCAAACAACAGAACACTGGCGTCACTATTGTCATGATGTCCGGGCATGGCACCATTGAAACCGCTGTTGAAGCCACCCGCTCAGGTGCCAGTGATTTTATTGAAAAACCATTATCCATGGCCAAACTTCTTCGTGCGGTTGAATTAGCCATTGAAAATCGAGCCAAACAGGCCGCCCAGCGTCATGAGTTTGCATTAGAACCCGTCGGTAAAAGTCCCAAAATGACCCAGCTTCGTGAGCAGTCTGAGCGCATTGCCGGACACGAAATGCCTATTTTGCTGATTGGCGAAGGCGGAACAGGCAAACACTGTTTTGCCTATTATCTGCATAGACTGGGTCTGTACAACAGTGGCAAATTTATTGAAGTCAGTCCGGAAAGTTTTCCATCCGACAGCCACAAACTGATTTCACTGGCCAAAAACAATACGCTGTATATCAATGATGTTGCTTTACTCAGTGATGAAGCTCAGGCCTTGCTGCAGCATTTGCTGGAAAGTGGCAGATTAAAAGAGTGTCAGTTGATCTGTGCTACCCAGTTGGGCCTTGATAAATTCATCGCCCGCGGCGATTTCAGTGAAGGTTTGTTTTATCAGCTCAATACCATCACGCTGCAATTACCTGCTTTGCGTGATCATGTTGAAGACATTCCCGAACTGGTACATTTTTTTGTTGATCAGCAAACCACCCAGGCCGATCTGCCCTATCGTCGTTTTACTGTCGCCGCACAAAACCGCCTACGCAATTATGCCTGGCCAGGCAATGTGCTCGAACTGAAAAATGTTATACAGCGACTTCTGGTGTTGGGCGACTCGGATGATATTGACGTCGATGATGTGGAAACCGCACTGCAGTCAGAGCAGCCACCTCAAGCGGATGATGTCACCGGTATCAATTTTGATCAGCCTTTACGCGAAGCACGCGAACAGTTTGAACGTATTTATCTGCTGCAAAAACTGCAGGAAACCGATGGCAATGTGGGAAAAGCCGCTAAATTAGCTGGCATGGAACGCACCCATCTTTACCGGAAACTTCGGGCACTGGGCATTGATAGTAAACAAGTATAAGGGTTTGTAATGAAGATTCTGATCCTCGGTGCCGGACAGGTTGGCGCTTCTGTTGCTGCCACACTCGCCCGGGAAGATGACGACATTACCCTGGTCGATACCGATGCCAATAGCCTGCATAAACTTCAGGATCATTACGATATTCGAACGGTACAGGGACTTGCCTCACATCCTGATGTGCTGGAACGGGCCGGTGCAGCGGATGCCGATTTGGTGCTGGCAGTCACTAATAGTGATGAAACCAATATGGTGGCCTGCCAGATTTGCCATACGCTGTATAACACGCCAACCAAAATTGCCCGGATCCGTACTCCGGAGTATCTCACCAAGCCTGAGTTATTCAGTAATGAAGCCATTGCCATTGATGTATTAATCAGCCCGGAACAACTGGTGACCGATTATATTGAGAGATTAATCAGTCACCCGAATGCCTTACAGGTGCTGGATTTTGCCGATGGACTGGTTCAGCTGGTGGCAGTCAGAGCTTTCCATGGCGGACCATTAGTCGGCAACCCCCTACGCGAATTACGTAAACATATTCCCAAAACCGAAACCCGGGTCGCAGCTATTTTCCGTAATGGCAAAGCTATTCTGCCGGAAGCTGAAACGGTTATCGAAGCGGATGACGAAGTGTTTTTTATCGCTGCCAGCAAAGATATCCGCTCGGTGATGGCCGAATTACGCAGGCTGGAAAAACCTTATAAACGCATTATGCTGGCCGGTGGTGGCAATATCGGTATACGGCTGGCCCGAGCGCTGGAACATGATTATCAAATCAAAATCATCGAAGCCAATAGTGCCCGGGCTGATTACTTATCTGAAGAGTTATCTAAAAGTATTGTTTTACTTGGCGATGTGGCAAATGAAGAACTGCTGCTTGAAGAAGAAATCGACAATGTGGATTTGTTCTGTGCGCTGACCAATGATGACGAGGCAAATATCCTGTCAGCCATGCTGGCCAAGCGTCTGGGGGCTCGCAAAGTGCTGTCGCTGATTAACCGTGCTGCTTATGTGGATCTGGTAGAAAGCGGTACCATCGACATTGCCCTGTCCCCTCAACAAGCCACTATCGGCAGTTTGCTGGCGCATATTCGTCGTGGTGATATTGTGGCGGTGCATTCATTGCGTCGTGGAGCTGCTGAAGCCCTTGAGGCCATTGCTCATGGCGATAAAAGCTCATCTATGGTGGTGGGTAGAAGAATTGATGAAATTGACTTGCCACCGGGCACTTCTATCGGAGCAATTGTTCGCGGTGAGGAAGTGATTATTGCTCATGGCAATACAGTGGTTGAAGCAGAAGATCATGTGATTCTGTTTTTAACCAATAAACGTTATATCAAGGAGGTAGAACGTTTATTCCAGGTAGGGTTCACCTTCTTTTAATTTATGTCTTACTCACTCAAACATCATTTTCTAATCGCTATGCCAACACTGATAGACAGTTTTTTCTATCATTCGGTAATTTATCTGTGTGAACACGATGAAGAGGGTGCGATGGGCCTGATTATTAACCGTCCGACCCGAATCATGATGCAGGAACTGCTTAATCATCTGCAGATTACCAACAACTCCGAATGGGCGACTAAAACAGCCGTGCTGTTTGGCGGGCCAGTACAGAAAGATCAGGGCATGGTAGTGCATGATGGTGGCGAACAATGGAAAAACACCCTGAAGATTACTGATGAAACATTTTTAACCACCTCCAGCGATATCCTGGAATCATTAGGCACTGAGAATGGCCCACCTCATTCGATTGTGACACTGGGCTATGCTGCCTGGGAAGCCGGTCAACTGGAACAGGAAATAGCCGACAACAGCTGGCTTACCGTTCAGGCAACTCCGAAACTGTTATATGAAACGCCAGCCGATGAGCGTTGGCAGGCCGCTGCAAAATTGCTGGGCATTGATATCAATCTAATGTCTAATACAACAGGTCATGCATGAGTACCGAGAAAAATATTCTCGGCTTTGATTTTGGCATGAAAAGTATAGGTGTCGCGGTTGGGCATAATTTAACCCATACTGCCAGAGGCATCGCTGCCTTATCCGCTCGCGACGGGATTCCGGATTGGGATAATATCGCTAAAATAGTAGCCGAATGGCAGCCTGGCCTTATCGTTGTGGGCTTACCGCTGAATATGGATGGTACCGAACAATTAATGACCGCTGCAGCCAGAAAATTTGGCAATCGAATGAACAATCGTTTTAATATTCCCGTTGCCTGGCAGGATGAGCGTTTAACTACTTTTGAAGCGCTCGACCAAATGGGAATACGCAGTAAAATGCAGACCGACAAACGTAGTGATGTCGATAAACTCTCGGCTCAAATTATTCTTCAATCATGGCTGGACCAACAATGACTATGCCCAAAACATCAGCAGAAATTCAGAGCCTGCTCGAAGAGATGGCTGAAACCATACGCGAAGAACTCGCCGATAAAGATCCGTTGCTGGTGGGGATTCATACCGGTGGGGTCTGGGTGGCAAAAGCATTGCAAAACATCCTTGGAGAAGACTTTTTTGATGCCCCGCTGGGGACATTGAATATTGCCTATTACCGTGATGATTTCACCCGTATTGGCATGCATCCTCAAGTGTCTCCATCCGATCTGCCTTTTGAAGTTGATAATCGTCATCTGGTTTTGGTGGATGATATTTTTTACAGTGGCCGCACTACCCGAGCGGCGTTAAATGAAATTTTTGATTATGGCCGCCCTGCCAGTGTCACATTAGCGGTACTAATTGAACGTAATGGTCGCGAATTACCGATTCGGCCGGATATTGTTGGTGCCTCCGTTACTTTGCCGCGAAATCAACATCTGAAATTGCGCAATAAAGATGGCTTACAACTGGAGATCCGTGCGGCTGGAGCATTGGATGCCGAGTAATCAACTAACAGAGAGCGGCCAGCTCAGACATTTTCTAACCATTGAAGGTCTGAAACGCCCTTTATTAACCGAAATTATGGATCGGGCTGAACAATTCTCCGGAATCAGTCATCGCCAGGTAAAAAAAGTCCCGTTGTTACGCGGCAAAACTATTATCAATCTGTTTTTTGAAAACAGTACACGTACCCGCTCTACTTTCGAACTGGCTGCCAAAAGACTGTCAGCTGATGTGATGAATTTTAATATCAACACATCAGCCACCTCTAAAGGCGAAAGCCTGCTCGACACCCTGCATAACCTTGAAGCCATGCACACTGATATGTTTGTGGTTCGTCATAATCAGAGTGGTGCGGCCGAGTTTATTGCTCAGCATGTGGCACCACATGTCAGCGTAATTAATGCTGGTGACGGTTGCCATGCCCACCCCACCCAAGCCATGCTGGATATGTTTACCATCCGTCGCCATAAACAGGATTTTGCCAATTTACGTGTGGCGATAATTGGCGATATTCTGCATTCGCGTGTGGCGCGTTCGCAAATTCAGGCTTTAGCAACACTTGGGGTAGGAGAAATCCGCGTTATTGGTCCACAGACTTTATTGCCAAGAGAAAGTCAGACCCTTGGGGTACATGTTTATCACGATATGGAAGGCGGCCTTGAGGGAGTTGATGTCATTATAACCCTGCGTCTGCAACTGGAACGTATGCAAGGTGCATTGTTACCCAGCGCTCGAGAATATTTCCGCTGTTACGGGCTAACAGAAGAAAAACTCAAATATGCCAAACCGGATGCCATCGTTATGCATCCCGGCCCCATTAATCGAGGAGTAGAGATAGCCTCATCGGTTGCTGATGGGCCGCAATCAGTAATTCTTGAACAGGTAACCCACGGCATTGCTATCCGTATGGCGGTGATGTCGATGGCGCTGGCCAGTCAATCAGAACAGGCAGAGATCGAATAATGAAGATTTGTATTCTAAATGGTCGCGTCATTGACCCTGCCAGCCAGCTGGATATCGATCACAATATCTATATTGAAGACGGAAAAATTGTTGCCATAGCTGAAGATTTGTCAGGGTTTGATGCCGATATTGAAATTGATGCGTATAACAAAATTGTCTGTCCCGGCCTGGTGGATCTAAGTGCACGACTGCGTGAACCCGGCCAGGAACACACGGCAACAATAGAGAGTGAAACCCGTGCTGCAGCAGCTGGAGGTGTCACTACACTCGCCGTCCCCCCTGACACAGATCCGGTTATTGATAATCCGGCCGTGGTCGAATTGATAGAGGATCGCGCCAAAAAAGCCGGTCGTACCATGGTCTTGACGGTGGGCGCATTGACCCAAAAACTCAATGGTGAACTATTGGCCGAGATGGCTGCGTTAAAAGCTGCTGGTTGTGTCGGAGTCAGTAACGGCGTAACCGAGATTAAAAATACCGTAGTCTGGAGGCGTGCACTTGAATATGCCGCCACGCTGGATTTAACAGTGTTTATCAATGCAGCCGATCCCTGGTTACAGAAACAGGGGTGTGTACATGAAGGTACTGTCAGTGCCCGGCTTGGGCTATCCGGTATTCCGGAAAGTGCAGAAACCATCGCCGTAAGCCGCGATCTGATTCTGATCGAACAAACCGGAGTACGTGCTCACTTTCATAGTATATCTACTGGTAAAGCGGTTAAGCTGATTCGAGAAGCACAGGATCGGGGGCTCCCTGTTACCGCTGATGTCAGTGCCCACCACTTACATCTATGTGAACATGATCTGGGTAATTACGATAGTTTCAGTCATGTGATGCCGCCTTTACGAGGTGTTCGGGATCGTGAACAGCTAAAACAAGGCCTGCGCGATGGCGTTATCCAGGCGGTCTCTTCTCATCATCAACCATTGGATGCGGATGCCAAACTGGGTCCGTTTGCAGAAACGACGCCAGGGCTTTCGGCCCTGGAAACCCTGTTACCTCTTACGCTTAAATTAGTTGAAGATGATGAGATCAGCCTGCATCAGGCTATCGCCAGTCTGACCTGCCAGCCTGCGGCTATTCTAGGGATTGACGCTGGACAGCTCAAGGCCGGTGCCAGTGCCGATATCTGTATCATTGACCCAGATGTTCAATATGACTGTTTGCCTTCAGCTTTTATCAGTGCCGGTAAAAACAGTCCATTTGGCGGATGGTTGCTCCAACATCAGGTCAGCCATACCCTGTTTCAGGGTAAAGTTGTTTATCAGCGCGAGTCCAACTAACCCAACTGGAGTCTTCAAATGACTATTACCCGTTATTTTTTCCGATTTCTTGGTCTGATGGCATTAACCATATTCTTCTCAGCCTGCACTCCTGAGGTGGGCTCAGATGAGTGGTGTGTACATATGAAAGAGAAGCCAAAAGGCGACTGGACAGCTAATGAAGCCGGTGCTTATGCGGAAAACTGCTTGCTTTGAAGATCGCAACGGATAAATTATTTGCTCTGGATTTTGATGGAGTAATTTGTGATAGCGCGATTGAAACCGGAATAACCGGCTGGCAAGTGGCAACGCAGCTCTGGCAAGACATGCCTGAAAATATGCCTGAGCAAGTCATGATCGATTTTCGTTACGTGCGACCGGTTATGGAAACCGGTTTTGAAGCCATATTAATTTGTCGGCTGTTATTTGAAGGGTTAAAACCCGAGCTATTAATGACTGACTTTTCCAGGCAAATAAACGCTATCCTGTCACGTGATCAGCTTGATACCTCAGAATTGAAAAAACGTTTCGGTGAGTACAGAGATAACTGGATTGAAAATGATTTTTCGGGTTGGATACAAATGAACCCGCTTTATCCGGGTATCAGCAAACTTCTAAAGCAGATTCCATTGTCCCAGCTTTTTATCATTACGACCAAGCAGGAACGTTTCGTTCAGGCAATTCTTCAGGCCAATCAAATAGATATTATCCCGATGCATATTTACGGGTTAGATCGCAAATTGAAAAAACCACAAATCCTTCAGGATTTGCAGCAATTACACCCTCATACAACCATTTTATTTATTGAAGATCGTCTGCCTACCTTATTGGATGTTATCAACACCCCATCGCTATCCACTATCCAGTTATATTTCGCTAACTGGGGGTATAACACCACTAATGACATGCAAGCTGTCGAGCAGAGTCATCGAATTAACGCCTTGGACACACCCTGTTTGACTGAATTGAAGTGTTGTTGATATAAAACTTATTGTCATACAGTGCATTAACTAAAACTGTTTGAGGCCACTTAAAAGGTATCCATGCAAGCCATTTGAGTCATTGGCTTATACATTTACAGCCTAATAAAATGCTGTAAGCCATCCTTATATCACGGTTATACCGGCACATCATCTGATAGGAATTTGCACAGGCCAGGGGCCTGTTTATCTGTGAAGATAATGATCCCAGCCAATAATAATGACCAGCTTCTGATTAGTTTTATAGGGGAATTTGTTTCTACTGCAAACAACTTTCCTGTAGTTTGTTTGAGCAGGTTTTTGTATTGCGAATAATAATTATAGCGTGGAAATGCGCTTAGGATGGTCAGTTTCACTGGTTCTCCTGGTATCACCTGTTTCGCTTTATTAATTGAAACAAACTTGACAACCAGGCAGCACTAACTTTGATGGAAAGGTCTGCCATAAAAATGGCGGAGCGGACGGGACTCGAACCCGCGACCTCCGGCGTGACAGGCCAGCATTCTAACCAACTGAACTACCGCTCCGCGACCTGATGGTTTACATACAACCGGTCAGGAAGCGTGCAAGAATACAGTAAAAATCCAAAAGGTGTTAGTGTTCAACAGAAAAAAACCAGCATTACTCAGTAAGTGTTTGAATTACTGACTATTAAACGATTTTATTGAATGAACAAATTCAACGCTGGCGATAAATAACAGACAAAAAAATCCCCCGGAGCAACTCTCATCAGCTCGCGGGGGAATCCTATTTACATAGCTTCAGCAGCTTGTACCGCTTTATTGACCAGACGTTTTGCTGCACCTTTAGCGCCAGAATTTTTAATCTGTTCCAGATTGACTGGTTCACCTACGATAATTGCACCGCCCATACCTGCACCAAAATGCGGCGTACATTTATATATATAGATACCTTCCTGAGTAAAAGTACGAGTGTAGTTTTCACTCATCGGTGAGTGCCATAGTTCCGTACCCTCGGGAACCAGACCTTCAATTGCTTGAGTATCATGTGTGCTCATATTGGTCCAGGAAACACTGTCGCCCGGTGCAATAGTCACCACCAGCGGGTTATAAATTAATCCCTGAGCTGTGACGGTATGATTTTTAGATTCCGCTGTTGCAGGTTCAACCTCAACAGGCTCTTCAGCAATACCCGCTTCTTTTTCAACTTCAGCCAGTATTGCTTCTGCCTCAGCCCGTCCCTCGGCTGCCGTATTTTCCGCCGCCGCAATCGCTTCATTGGCACGGTCACTTACACTCTTACTGGTTTCCTTGGCGCTTTCAATAGCTGACTCCACGGCCTCATTTGTATTTTCCAGCACCTCTTCCTGGGTACTGCTTTCCAAGGCCTCTGCTTCCTGTTGAGCTGCCTGAGAAACTTCTTCACTGGTCTCAGCAGGTTCTTCAACTTGAGCAGTTTCAACAGTGGACTCATCAACGGCTTCAGACATTTGTTCCAATACTTCTTTTGGAGAGCTTGGACGATCGTAATGCTCACTGGTTCCAGAAATAAAAGATGAAACGATTGCCACCACAAAAACCGCTATAGCAATAATAATAGCTGCAGTAATAATAGAACGGGAATGACGCATTGGGCTCTCCAATTGATAAATTTGTTTTTGATCATACCATCACCGCAACCCTATTTATAAGCAAATATGTGCTGATATTTGACCTGTGACAATTTTTATTCAGTAACCAGCCTGATTTGTTTTTATGTTTAAAGGCTTCAATTTAGTTCGATCTTTATATACATAAAGAGTGTGCCGTAGATAGCAATAAAAAGGCATTTCTCCTGGAAATTTGTGCGCAAATTCCCTAAATCAGTTTACTAAAACGAATAAAAAAAGCTGTTTAGTTGTATTTAAACAACTTTTTTTCCGAAATGAGTAATTTAAAACAACAACTTAAAAAAACGTTTGTATACAGCCATTATGATGGGCCATTACAGCCACACCTGAAATGGCTTCTATTTTTCTCTTGATAAAACTAAAACTTTTTTTAAACAAAAACGGTTCATTTAAACCACCTACTAAGTCCCTTTCTTTGCTACTCCTTAATACACCTTGTTAGACACTCTACTTGTACATGTTTTAGGAATTTTTCCTATATCAAGCCAATAAGCCTAGAGCTAGCCTGCATGGGCTTTTTACGTACAGGAGAGAGAAATGAATTTAAAACCAAAAATAATCAGCACTGCGATAATGTCATCGCTGATGTTGATGCCTTATGCCGTTTTGGCAGAGGAAGATACTGTTGATACCGGCAAAATGACTGTTACAGGGATTTTGCCGGATCGTCTAGAAGCTGTTCCCGGATCATTCGATATAATCGATGAAGAATATCTTGAAGAACGTCGCCCAATATCTAATCTGGAAAGAATGAGAACAATACCAGGCATCAATGTTGTTGCTGACGGAAGTATGGGGTTTGATACAAACATTGGTATCCGTGGGCAGAATCCACGCCGCAGCGCCAAAGCAATGATTATGGAAGATGGTATGCATTTGCAGCTGGCACCCTATGCTGATCCGGTTGTGCATTACACCACCCCCTCGCAAGCCGTTAGTCGTATTGAGGTCATTAAAGGTGCCGGTCAAATTCTTTATGGACCACAGACGTTAGGTGGTGCGGTGAACTTTGTGACTAAACCGGTCCCTCGTAATGGTGAAATCGAAGGAAGTGTCACTTCTGCCTTTGGTAATCAAGGTTATCGCATGTTAAATGGCAGCGTTGGCTTTGGTAATGAAATCGGCGGTGTGATGTTCGATTTCAATCAGAACAAAGGTGATGGTGTTTATGACGATGCTGAGTTTGATGTTAAAGACTACCGTTTCAAAGGCGAGCTCAATATTACCGATCGTCAAACGCTTGCTTTAAAATTGGTTCATACCCGTGACCGTCGCAATTCAACTGAGGCTTACTTAACCCCGTTTGAATATGATCAAGACCCTTATTCTCACCCATCGATTGAAAATGATGAATGGGAACAAGACCGAGATGTCGTTCAGTTACAACATATTTTCGAAGTGAATGATAATTTTAAGCTGAGTTCTCAAGCGTATTACACCGATACCTTTCGCAATGGTCTGCGTAGTACTGAAGAAAATGAAGACGGAGATCTAAATGGTAACGGCAATATTACTTCTGTATTCAGAAATTGTCCGGGCCAGGGCGGTGAAGGTGTCCTGGCTGGTGACGTAGATGCTAGTCAATGCGCCGGTCGCCATGCACCTCGCCAGTATTACACTCGGGGATTAGAAACTCGAGGTGATTTGTCATTCAGTCTGTTTGGCCTTGACCATGACACCATCTTTGGTGTGCGTTATCACGAAGAAAATGTGCATCGTCAGGAAATCCTGTCACAAAGTGTTGCTGAACGTGAAGACTATGATTTGGCGCTAGCTAATAACCCAGGTGATGTTGAAGAAGCCTTTATCAAAACCAATGCCTTGTCTTATTACATGCAAAATACCACCTATGTTGGTAATTGGTCTTTCACTCCTGGTTTCCGAGTAGAAGATGTTCGCACCAGCGAAAAATTCTTTGAGGGTGGCGTTCAGGAAAATCGTGAAAGCCTCTCATATACTGAGTTTCTACCCAGCTTTGGCGTAGCCTGGAATGGTATTGCTAACACTACTGTCTTTGCAGGTGTTCATAAAGGTATCGCACCGGCTCGAGCAGATCGTGAATTTAGTGAAGATGGCGGCCGGGCAGAACCAGAAGAAAGTACCTTGTATGAGGTTGGTGTGCGTAGCACGTATTTCAAAGGAATAAGCTTTAAAACAGCGTTTTTCCACAATGATATCCAAAATACCTTGATTGATTTTGGTGACACGTTTGATAACAGTGGTGACAGCAAACAAACCGGTATTGAAGTAGCTGGTCGTATCGACTTCGGCAATATTTATGGCTGGACGAATAATATTTACTTGTCTGGTGCCTATACCAATCTTTGGACTGCCGAATATGAAGATGGTCCCGATCCAACGATCAATGGCAACCGTATGCAGTATGCCCCTGAGCATTTGTTAAATATCGATCTTGGTTATGAACATCAAAGTGGTGTGAATGCTCGTATCGGCGTACAGCACGTCAGCAAACAATTTGTTGATGATGGAAATACTCGCGTCGAAGATGTTAGCGGTCTTCAAGGAACCATTCCAAGCTTTACGGTTTGGAACGCTACGGTAAATTACCGCGTGCCTAATACAGGTGTAACGTTATTTACCGGTGTTGAAAACCTGTTTGATAAAGAGTACTTGGCCAGCCGTAACGAAGGTAAGTTAGTTGGTCGTGAGCGCCTTTACTACGGTGGTATTACTTATAACTTTTAATCAGCTTCAACGTTGACGGAGAAGTTATGCAGAACATGTTTTAAATATGTAATAAAACAGCCATTTCTCCCAGATTTGCTGTTTCTGTATGACCATTACCGACAAGCCCGCCTTAGGCGGGCTTTTTTTTGCACAAAAAAACCCACGTTGTGAAGTGGGTTTTAATTGATTTGCACTTTTGAATCAGTCTTTTTGAACTTCGCGTTTATCAATATACATCAACACGATTTGCCTATCCGTATAGATATCGTTTGAGCCACTCTTGCGAACCGTGTCATAAAAGGCTTTAAACTTGGGATCGCGTTGTTTCATATCCTCAAGATTATCTAGTAGCACCAGAGCCTGAAAAGCCGTTGGCGCCGTATCAAAAAACCGTATAGTGCAATAGCTTGTTATCGGTTCACCAGAAACTTCAAGTTCAGCCTTCAGTGATTCATCAAATATGCATTGCTGATAATTCTGATGCTCAGCATGAACATTTCCAGCTATCAACAAACCACATAATGTAACAAAATGAGCTTTCATATCACACTCTGAACAGGAAAATTAAAGATAACTGTTCAGACTTCTGTCATGAAGATCGGTTCCTGTTTGCCGATTCTTATTGACCCATCTTACTGATAGTATTGATAACCTCCATATAAGCATCACCATGATTCCGAACCGCATCCGCATCATATTTTTCTGAAGCCAGATGTACCTCTTCAAGTGTTACCGCCAACTTGTCCAGCTCATCGTTAATTTTAGCCAGGGCATTTTCCAGGGTATAGGTCAGTTGATGGACTTTGGTCACATCATCAGCTGACATCGAGTCCTGTTTGAGTAAATTCTCGAGTCGTTGGTTATAACGTTTAAAATTTGTGACCGCTTCCTCAAGAGATTCGGCGCTTTCACCTTTGAAATGCTCTACAGACTCAGCTTTCGCCATAGTGGCAACACCAAAACTGAGCGCTGCAGCGGCAAGATAATTCATCACTTTCATATTGGCCCCTAACTATAATTAAGAATGGTTAACAAATAATAACGATAAACGTTATCAAAGGAAGATAGGGACTAATATTTCAATATCAAGGGGACATAAAAAAACCTCTCGCTAATAACAGCGAGAGGTTTTAATGTAGCGCTATGGTAAAAACACTTACATTGATTCAACTTCGGAAATGGTTTTTCTGACTACTCGACCAAGCCCGCCGGTGACATCCGCAGCCTTAATATCTTCCAGGTTTGTAGGCTCACCAACGATCACCGCACCGCCCATGCCTGCCCCAATATGAGGTGTACAGATATAAACATAGATACCTTCTTTTTCGAAAGTGTGCTGATAGTTTTCGCCCATGGGGGAGTTAATTTTTTCTGTTCCTTCCGGAACAAGGCCTTCGATGGTCTCCACATTATGGGTGGGCATATTTTCCCAGCGAACCGTATCCCCTGGCGCAATTTTTACCACCAAAGGCTCATATTTCATGCCAATAGCTGTGACTACATGCGTTTCAGCAAATGCAGCCTGGCTTAAAAGCAGTAATACTGCAGGAATAGTCTGTAATACTAATTTCATTCTAGGCATATTGCCTCCTGTTCACACATCAATTAAAAATGGAGCAAAACTGTTGTTTTGGGAATATATCCCTGACATTACAAGTGCTGACACTCTTCAAATTGCTATAGTTCCAGCAAAAACCAGTGCACTTAATGTGGATGAAGGCGATAAGTAGCGCATTAACTTGAGTTAATCGCTAAAGTTATTAAGAAACCCGCTCAGGAATGTTTCCTGTCTTTTATGTCTTATCTTTATGTTTAAAAAAACTAAAAACCTGAAATATCAGAAACCCCATCAACGTCAAAACAATTGCAATCTCATAACGGGCATAAGCCACCGACAAGCCAATCGAACCCGTTAACCAGATTCCAGCTGCGCTTGCCGTACCACTCACCCCGCTATCATTTTTCATAATGGCACCACCGCCAATGAATCCCATACCCGTGATAATGCCATACATCACTCTGGCTTCAGCGGCATCACCATCATAGACATCTCTGGCGACCAGCATAAAAGCACAACACGCAATGCTGACTAATGGATAAGTGCGCATACCCGCCCCATGGGCCTTATATTCACGATTGAGTGCAATTGGCAATGCTAAAAGAAAAGCTATCCCCAGTTGATATGAGTGATACCAGATGAGTGACAAGTTAAGTTCCATACAAAATCTCCTGATGCTTTTTCATCATTGCAAAAGAGTTTTCTGCTGGCCAAGCCGGTCCTTGCTCGAAAAGATTCGTTTATGAAATATGGAGATCTGAAGACTCAACAGACGCTGCTATTCCGCCCTAATCTGTGATTTCAATCCTCTTGGCCAGGCATTCACCAGCGATTTCAGTAATGTGGCCAGAGGTATCGCAAAGAAAATACCCCAAAAGCCCCAGATCCCACCAAAAAACAGAACCGCTAATATGATAGAGACAGGATGCAGATTTACGGCTTCAGAAAACAAAATTGGAACCAGCACATTACCATCCAGCGCCTGAATAATGCCATACGCCACCAACACGTAGGCAAACTCGTCTGTCAGCCCAAAATGAAAGCCTGCTACCGCTGCAACAGGTATCGTTGCTACTGCAGCACCGATAAAAGGAATCAGCACAGAGAAACCGACTAAAACGGCCAATAATGCCGAATACGGCAATCCAAACCAGGCAAAGGTAACAAATGCGACCGTACCAACAATAATAATTTCAACCACCTTCCCACGCACATAATTAGCGATCTGACCATCCATTTCATTCCAGATACGACTCATCAAACCACGCTTTTCGGGCATCATCGATAAAATAAACTTAACCAGTTTCTCGCGATCTTTGAGCATGAAAAAAACCAGAATCGGCACCAGCACCAGATAAACAATCAAACCAATTACATTGCCCAGTGATGCCAAGGATATTGTAAGTGCTCTTTGACCATAGACGCTCAACTCGCGCGCGACCATTGAAATCCAGTTCTGTATTTCATCCGGTGTTATCAGAGTTGGATACTTTGCCTGAAGCTCATCCAGCCATGTCTGCCCACTGGAAAGCATCCTGGGGGTTTCAAGAACCAGATTGACCAGCTGATTCCATAAAAGGGGCATCAGCAAAAAAGCCATGGCTAACATTACGCTGACAAATCCCAAAAAGACTATCGCCACAGCAATCGTTTCTGGAATATGCTGCCTCACCAGCATATTCACGACACCTTGAAGCAGAAAGGCGATGATCAGAGCAGTAAAAAATGGTGCCAGCATGCTGCCGAACCAGATGATTGCCGCAAACCCCAAAATCAGAACTATTAGTAAAATGACGGCTTCTTCGTCTGAAAAATATCTTTCCGTCCAATCTTTGAAAACTGCGCGCAAGGTCATATCTGTTTTTGTCCTGTTCAGCGTCTTAATCAATGTCTGTTACTATTCTGGCATACCGGAATAAGACTTGTTACCAATTAAAAACAGTCTACCACTCAATTTTCAGGAACTATCCAACCTGGGTTATGTTCATTAACTGCATCCACCAACCATGCGAATCACTATGCTGAACTCTTTTTTTTCCAGCAAACTGCTGTGCGGTTTAATTTTTTTATTGATTAGTTACTCCGGTCTCGCAGCAACGCCCGTCAGCGTCAGTAAACCGATAATTTCTGAATCTACCGAAAAACTGACCTTATCAGGATCGTTAACGGCAGAGCGCCGGGCATTACTTTCGCCTCGGGTAGATGGCCTGGTCAAAGAAGTATTAGTCGACGCCGGTTATCGGGTTAAACAAGGCGATATCTTAATGCGTCAGGATGCCGCGATTGCCCGACAGCAGCTTGAGCAGGCAAAAGCTGCGACAAATGAAGCTCAGGCGAGTGTTGATGAAGCTCAACGTTTGGTTGAAGAAGCCCAGCGTCTGCGCGGGGAAAATTACATTTCTGCCACTGAACTGGCGAATCGCGAATCCAATTTTGCGCTGAACCAAGCTGCACTGGCTGCAGCTCAAGCCATGCAAAAAACTGCTGAAGAACAATTTCGCCGCCACGAATTACCCGCACCTTTCAGTGGGGTTATCAGCAGCAAAATGACAGAAGCAGGTGAATGGGTAAACCGTGGAGATCAGGTGTTGGAATTGGTTGCATTGGAACCGGTCAGACTGGATGTGAATGTACCGCAGGAAAAATTTTCCGATATCACCCTCGAAACACGGGTAGAAATTCTGCCGGATGCGCTGCCTTCACGAAAACTTTCCGGAAAAATAACTGCTCTGGTACCGGTTAGTAATGCTCAGGCACGCTCCTTTTTAGTACGCATTGTTATTGATTCCGCTGATGTCACGTTGCTTCCTGGTACCTCCGCCAGTGCAGTGCTTTATCTGGGTGGCGATGAGAGAAAAGGTTATAGAGTTCCACGTGATGCGGTATTGCGCCATCCAGATGGTGGCAGAAGTGTATTTATTATTGATGAAAACAACCAGGCGCACCGCCGCAGCGTAGACGTCGGCAGTGAAGATTCGGATGGAATAATTATCACCGGAGGCTTAACCGCAGATGATTTAGTGGTGGTTCGGGGTAACGAAGTGCTCCAGGAAAATGATGAAGTAGAAATTGTTCGCGACGATAAAAAAAGGAATTAATCCCGCATGTTAGAAGCGCCTATTCGTAATGGCAAACTACTGACCGTCATTGTTCTGATCGTTTGCGTATTAGGTATTGCCGCCGCACGTTTAATACCCGTCCAGATGATCCCGGATCTGGATGTGCGCACTATCAGCGTGGTCACTCAATGGCCTGGTGCCACCCCGCAGGATATCGAAAAAGAAATCCTAATCGAGCAGGAACGTTATTTGCGGAATATTCCCAATCTCCGCCGTATGGAAGCGTTCGCTGAAACCGGCGAAGCCTTTATAGAGCTGGATTTTCCATTTGGGGTTGGTATCAACGAGACATTAATTGAAGTCTCTAATGCGTTAAGCCAGGTTCCCAGCTATCCGGAAAATGTCGATCAGCCCAGTATTCGCAGCAGCTCTTTTTCGGAAAATGCATTCATGTATTTTGCGATATCACCATTGCCCGGCAACCCGCTGAATCTCAACATCGACATGATTACCGACTTTATCGATGACAACGTTCGCACACAGATGGAACGTGTGCCGGGGGTTTCCGAGGTTCAGCTGCGTGGCGGTGCTGAACGGCAAATGCAGATCTTTATTGATTCCGCCAAACTGGCCCAGCGAGGGTTAAGTCTGACTCAGGTTCGTGATGCGATACGTGCCCGTAACAGCGACACCTCTGCCGGTGATTTGGATGATGGCAAAAAACGTTATTTGCTCAGAACCATTGGACGCTTTGAAGATAAACAGGAATTGGAAAACCTCATCCTGGCCCACCGCAATGGTACGGATATTCTGTTGAAAGATATCGCCACTATCAAACTTGATCACTATGAAGTCCGTCAGGTTGCTGTAGTAAATGATGAACATGCTCTGACCATGGCCGTTAAGCGTGAACCTGGCTCGAATGTAATTGATATCAAATACGCCATGATGGAAGTGGTCGAGGAGCTGCGTCGTGATTTATTAAACCCAAACGGGTTAGATTTAGTACTTATCGGGGATGATGTCCGCTATGTAGAGTCATCAATTCAGAATGTTTCACAAAATCTGCTGTTAGGGGCTTTGCTGGCCACCTTTGTCCTGTTTTTATTCCTGCGCAGCCTGCGCGGTACGTTAATTGGCTTGATGGGAATGCCGGTTTGTATCATTGCCGCCTTTTTGGGGCTTTTGGTATTTGATCGGACGATCAATGTTATTTCTCTGGCCGGTATTGCCTTTGCCATCGGTATGACAGTTGATAACACCATCGTGGTGCTGGAAAGCATTGAACAGGCCAGGCGTCGCGGGCTGGACCGAATTGAAGCTGCAATTGTGGGGGTTCGGGAAGTCTGGACGGCCGTACTGGCCTCCAGTATGACCACTATCCTGGTGTTTGCACCGGTGTTATTTGTTCAGGAGGAGGCCGGTCAATTATATTCTGATATCGCAATCGCTATTTCCGTGGCGATACTTGCCTCAATGTTATTTGCTGTCGGTGTTGTTCCAGCTGCCTGTGCCCGATTTGGTCTTGGAAAAAGTAAGGGTACGCATGAAGATCTGCATCGTAGGGGAATTATTCTGCATGGCGTTAACTGGTTAACCAAAGGCCCGGTCAGACGTTTAACGACGATGGCTATTACGGTGTGTGCCACTTTGGTAGCCGCATGGCACCTGATGCCCCCCGCAGAGTATTTACCGGAGGGAGAAGAACCCAAGGCCTTTACCAGCATGATTCCTCCACCCGGCTATAACCTTTCGGAAATGTTACGCATCAGCGAAGAAGTGATTGAAATTCTAAGTGCTGCCAAAGGCGCTGATCCCGCCCTTTTTGAGCAAGGTGAGGCCCCTATCCCCTCGCTTGCCTATTACTTTATCCGCACCTCTCCAACCGGGTTACGGGTATTGAGTGAACCCACCAGAACTCAAGATATCATTCCAATGATGAATGCCTTAACCGATTTATTCGAAAGTTATCCGGGAATGCGAGCGTTTTCAGGTCGAGGTTCAATTATCTCCAGCGATCAGGGCGGAACCCGTGCCGTCAGTCTGGATATTGCCGGTCCTGACATGGAAAGTCTGTACAGTACGGCTGAGTTTGCACTGAAGCGGGCCGAAGGCTTGTTTGAAAATCCCCAGATTGACTCCATTCCAGGATCGTTATCGTTGGATCAACCGTTAATTGAAATTCGGCCCCGCTGGTCACGGTTAACGGAAACCGGTTTTACAGCTGATGATTTTGGTTATGCGGTGGCCGCGCTAAGTGATGGTGCATTTGTCGATGAGTTTTTTATCGATGATGACAAAGTCGACATGTTTTTATTCAGTACCGCTGGCCAACAGCAGAATCTGTCAGGGCTTGCCGGTTTACCGATCCTGACACCCAATGGCGATGTCATACCACTAAATGCATTAGCCGACCTGGAAGAAACGGTTGATAGTGCCACTCTGCGGCGTGTTGACAGTCGGCGTACGGTCACTTTACTGATTATCCCGCCGCGTGATGTAGCGCTGGAAACCGCGGTTAACAAAGTCCGCAATGACATGATTCCAGCAATGCAGACTGAGGGTGAGGTAGCCAAAGGCGTTAATCTGTCGATTTCCGGTGCGTCAGATCAACTGGATGCCACCCGTGAATCGTTATCTGAAAATCTGCTGGTGGCAGTAATCCTGATTTATCTGGTACTGGTAGCGATTTTCTCACATTGGGGCTATCCATTGATTATTTTAACCACGGTGCCATTAGGTATCGCTGGCGGTATCGTTGGCTTAGTGGGAGTCAATGCTTCTGGCAGTTTATTAAATGCGATGGGATTACCGGCCATTATTCAGCCGTTTGATATGATTACCATGTTGGGCTTTGTCATTCTGTTGGGTACGGTAGTTAATAACCCCATCCTGATAGTTGAACAGGCCAGACGCAATCTGGCCGATAAAGCAATATCAATACATACTGCGGTTAATCAGGCAGTGGCAACACGATTACGACCCATATTAATGTCAACGCTAACCACTATTTTTGGCCTGGCACCACTGGTTTTTATTCCTGGTGCCGGTACCGAGCTTTATCGAGGCGTGGGGATTGTTGTATTAGTTGGGATTGCTGTTTCTACCCTGATTACACTCACTTTCCTACCCAGTTTACTGGTCACGGTATTGTCGTGGACACAGAGAGAACACCCGGTACAAGCTCATTCAGCCGAGACAGAATCGTGATCAACAAAAATCAGTTCATCTGTTTCAAACCCGCGTTGGGATGCTTCATTGATAAAGTCAGCGATTACCTCATCGCTGACTTGTGGGGTGCGGGCCAATAACCATAAATAGCCATGATTCGGTCCTGAAACATAAGCATATTGATAGTTCTGTTTATCCAGTCCAAACACTATATAACTGCCATAAAATGGGCCGAAGAACGAAACTTTCAGCTGTCCGATATCACTGGATTGAACAAATTTGGCTTTACCCTCTGCTTCTTCCCACTGGTTTTCTGCTGCATTAAAACCACGATTAATCACTTGAACATGACCATCTTCATGCAGACTGTATTCCGCCGTCACTGCGGTTAACCCCTCTTCAAACGAATGATCCAGACGCGCTATTTCGTACCATTTACCCAGATAACGATCCAGTTCAAAGCCAGTTACCGGTTCGACGCCCTCCGGTGTTCCGGTACAAGCCGTTAACATTAGAGACAGCAATAAAATTTTATATAGACGCATATTTCACATAGCCCTGGTTATCTTGAGGTTTTGGTTAAAAGAAGTAGTATGAATCAGACTCTGAATTCAGCGGATATTTCCAGGATCATTGAAATGGCCTGGGAAGATCGCACCCCTTTTGAGGCAATTTTGCAGCTTTATGGATTGCCGGAACAAAAGGTGATTAAATTAATGCGCCGTGAAATGAAACCGGGATCGTTTCGTTTATGGCGTGCTCGTGTTTCAGGTCGCAAAACCAAACATGATGCCTTACGAGATCCTAGTATTTTACGAGCTTATTGCCCCACGCAATACAAACCCCGTTGAGTCTGCCACAACAGCATTTTTTTATTGTTTAGACCGCTAGAAAAGCTCTTACGGCAATATAGACACAACTTAACCAGCCCACCATAAAAATCAGGCTACGGAAAAGAGCCAAATCTAACGCGTAGAAGATTGGATGCAAAACGCGGCAAGCTAAGAACAGGATAGCGGCTCCACTCAGTTCCCGTAAATTTACACTGGAATAAAATGCCAGCAGGGTAACGGCTGAATAAAATATCAACGCCTCCCAGGCATTTTTCTGTGCTGCCAATATGCGAGCGGCAACACCGGTCAGCTCAGCCTGTTGTTCTCTGGGATGCCGATTATCAAAGTTATCTACATGCTTGTAACGTAAGTATCCCCCGATAAAGGCTAATATCATCGGAAAAAACGTGACGATAAATAACACAACAAACAACGCAGGCATGTATCACTCCAGGCAGCAAAAGTTAGAGGGTATTTAACTGAAATCGGCTGCAATTTTCAGTTGGTTATAATTCTTTACAAAAAGAGCACAGATCTCCGGATCAAACGCTTTCCCGGATTGATCAGATAGATATTCAAGTACTTTCTCTTCCGGCCAGGCATCTTTATAAACCCGACGATGATAAATTGCATCCCAGACATCCACTATAGAAAACAGTCTGGCTTCAAAGTGAATCTGCTTGCCTTTTAACCCCTGAGGATATCCCAACCCATCCCAACGTTCATGATGTTCATGGGGAATCATCTGATACTGACACAGAAAATCGTTTTTAGACAAAATATCATGGGCAATTTGTGGATGCATTTTCATGATTTGCCATTCTGCATCGGTGAGTTTTCCCGGTTTGGTCAGTATGGCATCCGGAATACCAATCTTACCTATATCGTGCAGTATTGCGCCGTAGCGAATCGATTCAAGCTGTTTTTCATCAGTAATGCCTGATAGTTTGGCTAATGCCACGGTCATGCGAGTCACTCGTTCAGAATGATCTCTGGTTTCCTTATGCCTTGCATCCATAACATGGATCCAGCCGGTCACCGCCTGTTCAATGCTGTCGAGGATTTTTTTGTTGGCCAATTCAATTTTATTAAAGTCGTGACGAATCAAAACAAACAGAAGAACAGTTGTTACGACGATGAACAACCAGCCTTTCATGTGTTGTATCTGGGTGATGCCACGTTCGCCGGAAAACAAATATTCTACGGTGATATCTGATAAAAATATCCAGGCAATACCTACCACTAAATAGGCCAGCACAACTCGATAATGGGGTAGTAATTTCAAACGTTTACTCTTTTAATTTGTGGAACAGTCTTATCGATTCCTACAGGTTTATTCTGAACGCTTTTCATCCAGAAACTGTAACAGACGCTGCCAGGATTTTTTGTCGGCCTCGGCATGATAACGATCTATGCCAAATACGGTAAAAGCATGATCAGCGCCACCATAAGCAATCATTTCATTAGGCACATTAAAAGCTTCAAGTTCCTTGCTGAGTTCGGCAAACTCTTGCATGCTGATAGCCTTATCTGCAGCGCCATGCAAAATCAGGATTTCAGTTGAAGAATCAGCATAATCCTGCCCTCGAGGTGTTTTTAAACCGCCATGAAAACTGACAACACCTTGAAGATCTACTCCGGATCGCGCCATTTCCAGTGCAGCGGCACCGCCAAAACAATAACCTATAACGACGGTTTGCTGTCTATTGGCGCCTAATTCAGCAGCTTTATCCAAAGCGCCCTTTACCAGTTGACGCATCTTCTGCCGATCCTGATACAGCTCACCGGTATGCTGCTTTTTATCTTTATCCTCAGTGGGTCGAACGCCCTTACCAAATAAATCCGCAGCAAAAACTGCATACCCCTCTTCTGCCAGCATATTGGCACGTTTGATTTCGTAATCAGTCAACCCATCCCAGTCGTGAATCAGCAAAATCAGCGGGGCATTCTGAGCAGTACTCACGAAATAGCCCTGATAACTTTCATCATTAACCTGATAATCGATATTTCCAGCCACAGCCGAAACCGAAATAAATATGAGTCCAAGCAAAACATATTTTTTCAGCAACATATAATCTCCCGCGGGTCTTTGAATCGTGAATCTTTTAATACGACAAGAAGATCGCCGCAGAGTTGGTAAAAAGCTATTGGATAACTGTAAAACTAGCTTTGCTGATGATAGCGAACAACTCGGTCAACTTCATTTTTCGATCCCATAATGACCGGGACACGCTGGTGAATACTTTCCGGTTGAATATCGAGGATCCGCTCTGTTCCAGTCGAACTTACTCCACCGGCCTGTTCAATAATAAAACTCATCGGATTGGCTTCATACATCAAGCGTAATTTGCCACCCTGCTTGGCTATTTTGGAGTCTATTGGATACATAAATATGCCGCCTCGGGTAAGCACGCGATAAACCTCAGCAACCATTGATGCAACCCAGCGCATATTGAAATTTTTCTCGCGTTCACCCTCAGTACCTTTAACGCATTCTTCAACATATTTCTGAACCGGAGCTTCCCAAAACCGCTGGTTGGACATATTAATGGCAAATTCGGCGGTATCTTTGGGAATGCGCATATTGGGATGCGTCAGAATAAATTCACCGACATCACTATCCAGCGTAAAACCATTCACGCCATTACCCGTGGTCAGAATCAACATGGTGGCGGGACCATACACAGTAAAGCCGGCACAAACCTGTTCAGTGCCTTTCTGCATAAAGTCTTTTAACGTCGGATTTTTGCAATCATTGGGGCAACGCAAAATGGAAAAAATAGTGCCTACCGACAGATTGATATCAATATTGGATGAACCATCCAGTGGATCGAAACAGATTAGGTATTTGCCTTTGGGAAATTTGCTGGGGATCTGAATAATTTCTTCGATTTCTTCAGAGGCCATGGCAGCCAGATGGCCTGTCCACTTCAGATGATCAACCATTACGTCATTGGTAATGATATCGAGCTTTTTCTGAGTTTCACCCTGCACATTTTCACTGTCAGCATATCCGCCAAGCCCAATGATATTGCTGCGGCTAACGAGGTGAGAGATTTTTTTGCAGGCACTGACTATATCACCTAACAATCCCGTCAAATCACCTGTCGAATTGGGATGAGCTCGCTGCTCTTCCACGATAAACTGATTAACGGATTTGCCTATATCAGACATGGTGTGTCTCTCTTTTGCAGGATTTTAGGATTTGAGCTGGTGAATCACAGCTGGTATCGAGAGAGTAAACCAGTAGACGGGAAAATGCCAAGACAGCTTGATAATTAATAACTGAAGGGGATTAGACCAGCTAATCCCCTAATCGAAACGCTTAGATTTTAACGAGTATTTCGCCCATACCGATACCACCTACATCACCCGCATAACGTTGCACCCGGGAAAACCCTTCAACTTTGGCAAACTTGCTATCCAGTTTTTTAAATGAGGCAAACATCAATGGTAAAAATGCCAGGGTGTGCGAACCACAATCATTAAAGTTGGCAGTGATGCCATGCTGCGGCATTTTAGGCAGCAATATCGTGCCGCGCTTCATTGCATACCCCAGATGTTTACCGACGTCACCCAATACCGCGATGGTGCCGGAAATCATCCGTGAACCGCAGTATTCGCCCGCATTACCTTCAATCAGGATCATACCGCGGCGCATATGATCGCCGGTGCGTGCTCCGGTATTACCCGTCACAATAATAGTGCCGCCAGTCATGCCGTTTTTATATCCGCTGCGGGCCGCGCCGACAAAATCACCGGCATTACCGTTAATCTTGATTTGACCACCTTTCATTTCACAGCCGGTATAAATAAACGTGTTTCCGGTAATTTCAATATTTCCACCGGTCATAAACTGTCCCAGGTAAGCACCGGCATCACCGTTGATGGTAATCCGGCCCTGGCTCATGGCATGACCGATATGATCCAGTTTGGCTGAGCTGTTTTCAAAGCGGATGTCATTTACATCATCACCACTGATATCAAACAGTTCCTCTACCGGCAGCGTTAAACGACCACTGACCAGTTCCATCGCAGCAATATCTGCAACATCTTTACCCGTCAGTTTATCCGGTGTTAAAGGAGAGCAATCAACACGTTGTGCCAAATCCGTTTTGAGTTTAAGAGTCAGTGCTGTCATGCCATGATCTCCTGCAGATGAAAGTGGAATGGACCCAGTTTGCCACCATAGTTACCAGCACTGATTCGGCGAATACCGTTTTCAGCGCCTAAATCACATGCGGCCTGAATGCCGACACGCATGGCTTTATCTATATCTTCTTTGCTCAAGCCATCAATAACGATTTCCATGACGGACTCGACTTCTGGCGAACACTCGGATTTGGTCTGACCTTTTAAAGTCGGACAAAATGCATCATTGGTTGAGGCATTTAACGCTTTGTATTTGGAGCCAACTTTTGAACCACTGCGAACTACGCCGCCCGGAAAAGGCATAATGATATTAGGCAGTTGTTTCATGGCTTTAACAGCTGCTTCACACGCTGCCAGTGCCTGTGGCTGGGACTCAGCCAGGATCAGGAAGTTACCACCACCTACAGAGGAAACCACGCCGGTATTTTCCTGGGTCAGAAATTCACCATCCATTACCGGAATACGCCAGTAACGTTTACCATCAATCATTTTCGATATCTGATAACCATCACCAAAGAAACGCAGGTTTTTACCCAGCGCAATTTCTTTACCATCTTCACCTTCAATCCCTGAAAATAAAGCAGATGTTGGTGAAGTTAAAACACACTGACCAGCGCGGGTTTCAACCTGTTTCGCCAGCCCTTTTCCGCCCATGGCAAAAATCAGACAGGCGACACCGGGACGACCATCAGGGGTTTCAGAAGGATCTAATGTCCGTTCAATGGAGGCTTCACAACCGCAGGCAATAACCGATGTAGCAAACCCGGTGAAGGCTGTAGCTGAATGCATTGCCCATTCAAGATTCTGAGCGGTAATAATGATTCGCGTTCCTTTCATTGGAAACGCTTCAGCAAAGGTTTTATCAATGCTGACACCATTGATGATCATAGTCTGCCTCCCTTATGCAGCGGCTGTATCGTTAAGCTACCACGACCATCATCGACAATTTCGTCGTTACTGATTTTGAAGTTGCTCATTTTCAGGGTATGGAATTTATCAAAATATTGTTGCAGCGGTTTTTCAATGCTGACGTCATATTCCGGTTTAACCACATGAGTAGTACCCCAGGTGATTTTGATGACCTGACCCTGACGCACCACCATTTCACCATCTTTAAACACATAATCCGGTTTTTCAAACATCTTTTCGCGATCGCTGTTGTCGGTGTAAACGGTAATATCCGCTGCCGCACCAATTCCCAGATGTCCACGATCCGCCAGACCAACCAGTTTAGCGGCACCAGCGCGGGTCATAATAGCAATCTCATACAACGAGTATTCGCGATCCAATGAAGCCAGATGGGTGGCTTTCTGTGCTTCCGGATGCAATGTAGACAGCATATCGTTACGGAAAGACTTATCCATCAATAACTTAATCAGATGTGGATAACTGGTAAATGGCGCACCGTTTGGATGATCAGTGGTCAGGAATATACGCCATGGATCATCAACCATCAGGAAGGTTTCCAGACCTATCATCCATTGCAATGCATTCACATAACTTTGGTCTTTGTATTTGAAAGGCACTACACCACAACCGGCTTCACATTCGATATCCATACACACCCATTTGTTAGGATGAGCATGTGGAGCACCGGCGAACTGACGCATATTATCACCAGAAGCGGTTACTGTCTGACCGAACAGGATCTGCCCGACATCGACGGTAATATTTTTGTGTTTATTAATTGCCTCAGCAATTTCAGCCGCACCGGAGGAGAATTTGAAATCGCCTTCAGTACCGTAACTGTGAAACTGAATATGCGTCAGATGCATCGGCACGCCTTCAGCGCCCTGAATGGTATCCAGTGTGGTTTGCATGTTACCTGGGACACCTAAATTACAACCATGTACATGCAAAGGATGTGGCACACCTATTTCCTGCACCGCGCGTGACAATCTATGCAGAATATCGCGTGGCGTGACGCCATAAAAATCATTTTTTTCGTCTAAATCCAGCTTACGCTGATTAAATTTAAAGGCACTGATACCACCAGGATTAACTACTTTAAGGCCTACGGCCTGCGCATGATTAATGGTCCAGGCGACATAGTTATTAATCGCTTCCTGATCGGAATTGGCCGCCATCATACGCAGCAGAAAATCATCACTGCCAAGCATCACATAACCACCTTTATCGATAATAGGTGTGTCATGCATTTCCATATGAGCCTGACGGGCATTAATCGGTAAAACGGCCGGTTCAAAGCCTGCGGTATACCCCATTTCTGCGTAACGATAACCTGTCGTCAAAGTGCTTGGAGCCGCATGGCCTGTGCCGGAACGTAACAGTTCGGTGCGTTCATAAACGGCTTCAGCATGGTCTTCGGGTAACATGGTACGGGCAATATTGACCTTACCGCCGCCGATATGGGTATGCATATCAATAGCGCCGGCCATAATGACTTTGCCACTTACATCTATTTCTTCATCGACCCGACCATCGGTCGGCTTTTCGACAATACGTCCATCTCGGATATAAATATCCCGCACTACGTCATTTACATCGTGTGCCGGGTCAATAATACGTCCGCCGGTTAATTTTAAAAGCATCTTTCTCTCCGTTTACAGGGCCTGTTCGACCGCACTGAGAACTTCAAACACGCTGGGTAAGCCGCTGTCGCGTAATTTTCTGAGCGGCACTGAAACCACACTGTCACTGCGGAAGGTCCGCCCTTCGTGATCAATACCCGGAACACCTACCGGAATATAAACTTCCGGTTCTGTTTCAAACTGCATACCACTACGTCCAAGCACAATGGTATTTGCTGATGATTGTGGTGGTGTCACCGCTGTATTGAAACTGGATACCCAGATTAAAAGATCACTTTCATCATTCGCCAGAATACGTTTACTGTCGTTCAAAAACGGATCATAATCCGGGAAACGACGATTAAACGTTGTACGCATTGGATATCCACTTTGCCAGGAAGCCACCGCATTTACCGTCGTATCACCTTCTTTTCCACCTATCGGCAGACCGTTACTGCGGGTTGTCGCGTTGATCTCTTTGATCATTTC
>DELT01000094.1:65174-107361 GCA_002354555.1 Methylophaga sp. UBA2689 | reverse complement strand
GGGGGTTTGCCTAAATAAATAACTTCACGAGACTCAATATCCTGACCGAACATACTTTCCTTGTTCCACACCATACGTTCGTAAAAACGTGGAAAAGTAGATTCAATATCGGTACCAACAACCACCAGTAAATCCACCCGGTTTCTGACTTCTGTCAGTGTGGTGGTCATATAGCCCGTGTCCTGTAATACCAGAATGTTGCGAAATGCGGCCGGAGAATAATAACTGTCGATGGTAGCGCCACTTTTATCGGCAAGCGCCATTGCTGCACGCGCACCATTCAAGTCTGTTCCCAGACCGGCAATTAATGGTTGTTTGCTGTTAATCAGTAAATCAGCAATATGAGAAACAGCTTGATCCAGCGTGACCTCTTTGCCGTTAATTCGGGGCTGAGTATCGGTGATAGGTGTTTCAAAACCGGGCCGGGTGACAGCATCGCCATTTTCCAGCACTTTAACAGTATTGCCGTTGACCTCTATCGTCAGATCATCGGACGCTATTCCACAAAATGGACTGGCAACTTCATGCCAAACGGTGGCCGTACTGTTTTCTGTCATATCGCTGTCCTCGATAGTTTTCAATTAAATACACTGGGGCCATTATGACCTGCTTCAAGTCCAGCCGGACATTCAGCAGAAAATGTGCATTGCTTTATCCATGCTTTGCCCTTAGCAGGAGTGAATCAATATCATTATCACGTAGCTGCTTCTGTAATGCATCAGCCTTACTTCGCCCTACCACCGGCCCAACCTGCACCCGATGCCAGGTATCGGTATTATCAATTGTGACGGTTTGTACTTTTGATTCAATACCTAAAAAGGCTAATCTGGCCCGGAAACCATCTGCATCTTCAAGTTTTTTGAATGACCCCACCTGAATCATGTAGCTAACGGCATCTGCCGGAGCTTCAGTTGCGGCCTGCTGGGTTTGCTCTGGCGCTGCCGAAACTTCTTCGGGTGGCGAGGAAACGATTGGTTTCTGCGGTTGATTGGCAATCGTTTTGGGCTTTTCTACTACCACCTCGGTTTCGGGTAATAACGTATAAAAATCAAAAGTGGGTTCCACACTCGCTTTCTTTTGCTGTTGCTGAGTGGTTTTTGCCTGTTGTTTATCTGCTGGAACATTTTCTTTCAGGTGCAATAAAAACATCACAAAAGCACCCACGGCAAAACTGATTAACATTGGTCCCCAAGGCATGCTTCCACCTTGTTTTGAAGACTGTTTACGCGTATTTCTTCTGGTTGCCACAAAAACCTCTTACATTGATTGTGGCGCTGAAACGCCCATTAACCCAAGACCATTGGCAATAACCTGCCTGACCGCGGTGATCAGCGTCAGTCGTGCCTGACTTAAATCAATATTATCTGTCATAAACTGGTGAGCGTTGTAGTAGGTGTGAAAATCACGTGCCAAATCCATTAGGAAATGCGCCAGTAAATGGGGGGTATGTGTTATAGCTGCCAGTTCCACCACTTCGGGATAACGTGACAACATAGTAAACAAAGCCTGTTCATGATCCTCGGTCAATAAAGACAGGTTGCCTATTCCTGTCTGCTCATCCCAGTTCATCTGTCTTTCTGCCAGTTGGCGGAAAACACTGCAGACACGTGCGTGTGCATATTGAACGTAATATACCGGATTATCATTACTTTGTGATTTTGCCAGTTCAAGATCAAAATCCATATGCTGGTCAGCACCACGCATCACATAAAAGAAACGGGCAGCGTCTTTACCGACCTCGTCACGCAGTTCGCGTAATGTGACAAACTCTCCGCTACGAGTCGACATACCGACTTTTTCTTTACCACGATACAACACAGCAAACTGCACCAGTAAAACTTTCAGCTTGCTGACATCCTGATTCAGCGCCTCCATAGAGGCTTTCACCCGTGTTATATAACCGTGATGATCGGCGCCCCAGATATCAATAATCTGATCAAAGCCACGATTGAATTTATTCAGGTGATAAGCGACATCAGAAGCGAAATAGGTTGCCTGACCATTGTCACGAACCACCACCCGGTCTTTTTCATCGCCAAAATCAGTGGATTTAAACCACCAGGCACCATCCTGCTGATAAAGCATATTGGCGGCTTTCAGTTGTTCAACAGCTTCATCAACCACACCGGATTCCACCAGTGAACGCTCAGAAAACCATTCATCGTATTCGGCACCAAACCCAGCCAAGTCATTACGAATATCATCCAGAATGGCATTGAGGCCCAAATCAAACAGCTGACGATACACATCTGCCCCAAGAAGATTTTTGGCCTGTTGTGTCAGCCCATCTATATGCAGCTCTTTATCACCACCTTGAGGTTCATCCGCCGGAACACCATCAAAAACCAGAGATGCTTTATGAAACAATGCATTTCCATGCTGTTGTTTTAAGGTTTCAGCAATGTCTAAGACATATTCCCCGCGATATCCGTTACTTGGAAAAGTAAACTGTTCGCCACATTTTTCCAGGTATCTCAGCCAGACACTGGTGGCCAGAATATCCATCTGACGGCCAGCATCATTTACGTAATATTCACGGTGAACATCAAATCCTACGGCTTTTAACAAGCTGCTGACGACTGAACCATATGCCGCGCCACGACCATGGCCTACATGCAGTGGTCCGGTTGGATTGGCCGAAACAAACTCCACCTGAACTTTCTGACCATTGCCGTAATTGCTCAGACCAAATTGGCCGGCTTTTTTCAGGACATCTGCCACCACCTGTTGCCTTGAGCTAGCGGATAAGCTGAAATTAATAAATCCTGGACCGGCAATTTCTACTTTCTCAATCATTTCATGCTGGGGAAGCGCATCAACAATCAATGTCGCTATTTGCCGAGGATTCATTTTGGCGGGTTTGGCTAATACCATCGCAATATTACTGGCGAAATCACCATGACTACGATCTTTGGTTCGCTCCAGCTGAACATCAGCGGATGAAACATCTGCTGGAAGGCTTTGTTGGGTAATCAACGAAGCTAAAGCACTTTCAATAAGTTCTTTTAATTGGTCTTTCAAGGTAATGAAGTCCGGATAACAGAATTGTGATGGCGCATTTTAACCGATCAGACTAGCGGATGACATCATCCAGCCGATTAGATTAATTCAGTAGGATCGATGTCAATCGACCAACGACCTTTTCGCGCCAGTTTAAGCTTGCTGACAGCTTCGATATGTTGGTCGATTAATTGGTGCAACGATGCACGATCTGCGGATCGCATCAGCAATTGTGCCCGATATCGACCGGCACGTTTTTCCATTAAAGCTGGAACCGGTCCTAAAATCATGACCCCTGATGCGGTTTGCTGCAATAATTCGGCAACCTGTTGTAATAATTGCATAGCTAAATCGGCTTCTTTTGCCTCAGCGCGCCAGACTGCCCAGAAACCATGAGGGGGCAGCTCCATTTGAATTCGTTCTGCTAATAAATTTTCAGCGATAGCTTCATAACCATCCTGTAGTAATTTTTTCCAGAAAGGGTGCTCCGGTTGTTCGCTTTGTATCAAGACTTCCCCTGACTTTTTGCCACGTCCAGCCCGACCAGTAACCTGAGTAATTAACTGTGCCAGCCCTTCAGTTGCTCGGAAATCAGCACTGAATAAGGCCTGATCAGCATCCACAACACCGACCAGCGTCACATCATGAAAATCATGTCCTTTAGCCAGCATCTGCGTACCCACCAGAATAGCCGCCTGCCCCTGATTAATCTGTTTGACCATATTGGCAAAGGCATTGACCCGTTGGGTACTATCCCGATCAATCCGTAAAACCGGTACATCGTTAAAAATTGCTGTCAGAGCCTGCTCAATTTTCTCTGTTCCGACGCCATAACTTTTAAGTTCGGAATGACCACATTCAGGACATTTTTTCGGTAGTGTCTGGATCAAACCACAATGATGACAAAACAAACGGTTTTGATGTTGATGAACCACCATTTTGGCATCACAACTTCGGCAATTCGCCTGCCAGTTACATTCATGACACATCAAAACCGGTGCGAATCCACGACGATTTATAAATAATAGAACCTGATGATTTTGCTGCAGATGTTTTTCAATAGAATTAATTAACACTGAACTTAAACCATTGTTATCTGCTGTTTTATTGGCAGCAATAAGCTTAATGTTGGGCAGTGTCGCTCCACCAGCACGTTTTGTTAACCTAAGTAACTGATAACGTTTCAGTTTTACTTGGTAAAGGGTTTCCAGAGAAGGCGTTGCACTGCCCAGCACAATGGGAATATTCAGTGTTTTAGCTCGCATCAATGCCACATTTCGGGCGTGATAACGCAGTCCATCCTGTTGTTTGTAGGAACTGTCATGTTCTTCATCGATGATTATCAGTCCCGGATTGAGCATGGGAGTAAAAACTGCAGAGCGGGTACCGATAATAATGTCGGCTTTACCCGATCTGGCCAATAACCAGGCCTGTTTACGATCAGCATCTGAGACCGATGAGTTTATAACAACGATGTTGGTCGCAAGGGAATGACGGAAACGCTCAACAAACTGTGTGGTTAATCCAATCTCTGGAATTAACACTAAAACCTGTTGCTGGTTTTCGACAAACTCACGACATATTTCAATATAAACCTCTGTTTTGCCACTCCCGGTGATACCTTGCAATAAAAAAGATGAAAATTGCTCTTTTTCAGCAATAACCTGTTCAACAGACTGTTTTTGTTCGTTATTTAATGAAACAGCTAGTTGTAGCTCAAGGCAGGGGACCGGTAATGCAACGTGTTGTCTGGCAGTAATTACGTTTTGTTGTGCCAGAGCAGACAAACTGCTTTTTACATTGCCTAACTGAACCCGTAATGCTTTTTCACTGAGTCCTTCCGGATAGTCCTCCAGTAAATCCAGGATCTGCTGCTGTTTTTTACCCGGTTTACTGTCCGGTATCTGTTGCAAGGCCCAATAGGTTTCGGTTTGCATTTCATCGCTATCACCAAGACGGAGTTTCTTGGGTAATGCTGCCTGAAAGCATTCGCCAATAGGATGATGATAATAACGACTTACCCACTGTACCAGTTCCATGATTTCAACGGGTAAAAAACTTTGTTTATCAATTTGCTGTTCGATTTTTTTGAGTTTACCGGTAGAAATCTCGCTGACAGGTTTGATGGCAATTACGATCCCTATCAGCTGTCTGCTGCCAAATGGAATGACAGCACGCATACCGGGTTGCCAGTGTTCAACTGGTTCATCACTCAGATAATCAAATGTCTGACGCAAGGGGCAAGCTAAGGCAATTTCGACGATGCAACTCATTAAACAATACTACTTAAATAAAAGAGATCTTTTAATGATGTTAATGCTTTAGTCCTGTGGATAGCTGTATTAATCCTGAAAAGCCTTTTTATTCATTACGTTAAAGAATGATCTAATTGTGTATAAGTTTATCGTTGCGGGATCGATCTCTTGTGGATAACTTAACGACTTATCCACAGGTGATTTTATCCACAGCTTATGCCTTGTTTTATAAGCAAAGCATACCGTAGTTGTTAAGCATGTTTTATAGCATGATCGAGTTGACTGTTATTAAAAAACAGACTGGCTTTTACGGCCTGCTGACAAATTCTTCGCAGTTGAGATATGGCTTGTAATTCTTTTTCCATGCGGGCGATTGATATTCTTCCCTCAGCACCTCGACGCAATAACAATGACTTTAATGAAAGGTAGGTTTTTTCCAGGCTGTCGAGCTGATTTTTTAAGGATGGATTGGACTTATCTAATGCAGAAACATCAATCAGCAGTAAACAATCCACATTAAAATTGGTGAGCTGTTGCTGCAGTTGGGCCTCAATCGGATGACTTGATAAAGCACGGTTTTCAGCAATAGCAACGGTTAAGGCAGAAATTGCATCACAGTATTGCGAAACACGTAATAAATCAGCCGTTTTTTCAGAAATCTGTTCATTAATGTGTTGTTGGTAGAGTTTGTGACTGAAGTTGCCAATTTTTAAAATATTTTGCTCAGTAAAGGCATGTTGCTGTTTTAACCAACTAATTGAACGGTTTTTATGGATACAATGAGTCACCATCTTTAAAACATGTTTATTCAATCGGATTAATTCAAGTCGAATGGAGGTGATTGCCAGATTGGGAATCTTTAATGTGATGTTATCAAGATATTTCGTTTCTGCAATATTTTCATCTGTTGCTGAAAACTTCGTTTTCAACCAGTTTTCCAGGGGATCGGCCAGCTTCCAGATAAGTGCTACACCTAATAAGTTAAATACGGTGTGGAATAAAACCAATGTGGTAGTAAATTGCACATCCTCAACCACTAATTGCTGAAACCAATGGATAATCCAGATTAACGGCACCAGCAAAATAAGACTGACGATAGCTGTTAGCAGATTAAAAAGAACATGACTGGCGACAATACGTTTAGCGACCGGCTGACTGCCGATAACGGCGAATATAGCTGTCGTAGTTGACCCTAGATTACTGCCAATCACAATTGCAGCGGCAGGTAATAAATCGATGATTCCGCCAGCGAGCGAAGTCAATGCAAGAGTTAAAGTAAGGCTGGAAGATTGCAGTAAAGTGGTCAGAATTAAACCCGCCAACGCAAACATCACAATATCAATGGCCAATAATCCGCTGGAGAAATGCAGATCAAATAAACTGTCAGCTCCTGAGAAGGTTGTTTTTAAGGCCGCTATACCCATAAACAGCAGGCCAAAACCGGTTAGTGCCAATCCGATATTCGCATAGGCTCGATTACTGTTTAATAAGCGCATCGCCATGCCTATTCCAATTAGCGGTAAGGCAAAATGTTCAATATTCAGGTTGAAACCGATCAGCACAACCAGCCATCCGGTGACCGTCGTACCAACATTGCTGCCAAATACAATCCACATAGCTCTACGCAGGCTGAGAATACCGGCATTGGCAAACCCAATCGTGGCCAAAGTAACTGCACCTGAATGTTGAATAATCGCGGTGAGCAGAAAACCCGCACTTAAGCCACGCAGAAGGCTGTTAGTCCAGTTTTTAAGGATTTGATTGAGCCTTTCCCCGGCAATTTGTTTAAGGCCGTCAGACATCAACCACATCCCCAGCATAAACAAACCCAAGCCACCTATCAGCGATCCCAACATATTCAACATCATTTACCCGATTTATTGATTTTCATAGTTGAATTGATAATACCGGATAAAAAATCAGCAATGCTATGCTATGCCAAAGTTATTGAATGAGGTGACCGATGAGAACGGCGTTTGTAGTAGCAATGGATGAAAATGGATTAATTGGGCGGGATAACGATCTCCCCTGGCGACTCTCTGCTGATCTGCAATACTTTCGCCGAATCACCATGGGGAAACCCATTTTAATGGGACGCCATACTCATGAATCTATTGGCCGTCCTCTTCCAGGACGGCAAAATATCGTGGTGAGTTCTCTGTCAGAATATCAGGCGCCAGGCTGTGATGTTGTTCACTCCATCGAGGATGGGTTAAACGCAGCTGGGGATGCTGAAGAATTGATGGTCATAGGCGGTTCATCGCTGTTTAAGCAAATGTTTGGTAACGCCGATATGCTCTACCTGACTCGTGTACATGCTGAACTTGATGGGGATACCTGGTTTCCCGATTGGGACGAAAGCCAATGGCAATTACTCAGCCAGGAATCCCATCCGGCCGATGAGAAAAATGACTATGCCTACAGCTTTGAGGTTTATCAGCGGGTTTAGTTTGGTGGTGACATCAGCTGTAAAGCGGTATGTAAATGTTCAGAGGCTTCATGGCCGAGATCGGTCAGATAACCGCCATCAGGCTGGCTGATCAGGCCGTTATCAAATAATTTCTGTGCTGCTTCCACCAGACCTTCGCGAGCGGTTGAATGGTGAATTTTAATTCCTTGCAAAGTATTACTGGGATCAAATTGTAATAACACTTCGAGTTGATCAATTTTTTGCTGTTGCATATCCGGCTCCGTTACCTGTTTATCTTCAGTCTACGCCTAAATTACCGACGGGGGGATGATTTAATAAATTAAAAAATGGTTCTGCCGGAACAGGTTTACTGAACAAATAACCTTGCATGAAATCACAGCCTTTATTATTCAAGACCCTAAGATGTTCAAGTGTTTCAACCCCTTCTGCCAAGGTTTTGAGACCCAGTGAACGAGCCAGTGTAATAACAGCATCGACGATTGCTTCATCATCTTCATCGGTCAACATGTCAAACACAAAGCTTTGATCAATCTTTAGTTTATTAATGGGGAATTTTTTCAAATAATTTAACGATGAGTACCCGGTTCCAAAATCATCCAGAGACAATCTTATACCGGCATCTGCCAGTGATTTTAATTGTTTGATGGTCAGATCTATATTGATCATGGCCACCGATTCGGTGATTTCCAGCTCCAGATTATCTGCTGGTAACTGATGCTCATGGAGGATGGTATTAATCATAGTGACCAGTAAGGGGTTATTGAATTGCACTGCAGAAAGATTGATAGCTATTAATAAATCTCTATGTCCGGCATCAACCCATTGTTTGCACTGAGCTATCGCGGTGTGCAATATCCATTGGCCTATCGGATTAATCATCCCGGTTTCTTCCGCAATCGGGATGAATTCCAATGGCGAGATACTCCCAAGTTCAGGGTGATTCCAGCGAATCAATGCCTCAGCACCTGTGATTTTATTCAGTTTTATATCAACCAGGGGTTGATAGACCAGAGAGAGCTCATTGCGAGCCAGGGCAAAGCGCAAGGCATGTTCCAGTTCCAGTTTATGGACAATTTGTGAGTGCATTTCTGCAGTAAAAAACTGATATTGATTTCGACCGGCCTGTTTTGCCCGATACATTGCTGTATCAGCATGCTTATTAAGACTTTCCGCATCCTCACCATTATCAGGGTAAATACTGATACCAATTGAAACGGTGACAAATAACTGATTTCCATCAATTTCAAAAGGTGTAGTGATATTTTCGACCAGTTTCTGAGCAACATGGCCAGCGCCGTCAGCATCGGTATCCGGTAATAAAATTATAAATTCGTCACCACCGGTCCGACATACGGTATCTTCCTCACGCATTTGCTGACTCAACCTTTCCGCGACCTTAATAAGTAATTGATCCCCTATGGCATGGCCGAGACTGTCATTGATAAATTTAAAGCGATCCAGATCCAGATAGAGTAAAGCCAGTTTTTGTCGATGCCGTTCAGCAGATATCAGTGCCTGTCCCACACGATCTTTAAGTAATGCCCGGTTCGGCAGACTGGTCAGAACATCGTGATGTGCCAGAAAGTTAATTTTTTGTTCGGCTTCACGATATTTACTGATATCAGACATGATGGCGACATAGTTTTGCAGTTGCTGCTGGGCGTTTTCAACACGGCTGATCGATAACCATTGTGGATAGGTTTTACCATTTTTCCGGCGATTCTGTACCTCACCTGACCAGAATCCCTGCTGCTCAAGTTGTGCCCACATTTGTTCATAAAAATATTGATCATGTTCCCCAGAACTAAGAATCGAAGGGTTTTTTCCGGCTACATCATCGAGGGCGTAGCCGGTCATGATTGTAAAGGCAGGATTAACGGTAATAATGAGATTATTTTCATTGGTGATAATAATGCCTTCATTACTATTTTCGAATACCAGACTGGCCAGGCGTAACTCCTTGTCCGCTTCATATTGCCGACTGATATCGCGACTGATGCCCAGTACACCTATCGTTTTGCCGGTTGCATTTTTGAGAGGGGTTTTCAGGGTTTCAAATAATACTTTTTGTCCCTCTGCTCCGTATACAGCTTCTTCATAAAACTGACTGGTGTTATGTTGCAACGTCAGTTGATCGCTGTGCCGGTAATTGCGAGCTTCTTTTTCCGGATAAAAATCGAAATCTGTTTTTCCAATAATGTCTGCTTCTGTCGTGGCCAAAAATTCCATTACGGCCTTATTACAGCGTATATATTTTCCTTGATCATCCTTACAGAAAATCAAATCGGGCGATGAGTCGATAATACTTCGTAATAATGAACGTTCCTGAGAGAGGATCTTTTCCACCTGTTTTTGTTCAGATATATCCTCAATAATGGCGATAAACACCTCTCTCTCGCCATAGATTGCTGTCTGCAAATCAACATGAACGGCATATTGACTGCCATCCTTACGACGGTGATTGGTTTCAAAGATTAATCTTGGCGTTTCACCGCTGCATAATGGCGCGATCAATGCTTTTAACGTCGAGAAGTTATAGTCGGTTTTAATATCCAGCGGCGTCAGGGTCTGCATTTCTTCAAGGCTATAACCCAGATTGATAAGAGCACCGTGATTTACATGAATAAACTGGAAGGTTTCGGCATCAAACACGTAAATTTCGTTAAGGGATTGCTCGAGGATTTCACCAAATAATGCATTCTGCTCGGCAGTATGTTTTTGTTCGCTGATATCCAGTACAACGCCGACAATTTGCAATTTATGTGTGTGGTCATTTTTTACCACGGACAGGTGATCTTCAACAGTAATGTAATGACCATCACGGTGACGAAAACGAAATTGATTGCTCACAGGTTTATCCGACTGTAAGACAGTCAACAATGTCTGTTTAACCTTATTGATATCAGCTGGATGAACAGATTGTTGCCAGACTTCTGGCTGACCTAACCAGTATTCGGCAGGATGTCCAGAGTAATGGATAACGGATTCGCTCACATAGCTCAGACGAAATTCAGTAGTAGTATCTTGCTTTATGTCCAGAATATAAGTGACACAGGGGCTAATAGTGAGCAGATTTTTCAGAAAATCGACAGACTGGCGTAGCTCTTGACGTAAGCGATACTGGTTACTTACGTTAGTAAAGACCAGAATTACTCCAAGTATTTCAGTTCCGCGGTCATGATCCAACCGAATCGGCGCTGCACTGTCGGATATGTGGTAGCTCACGCCATTTCTGGCCTTTAAAACGGTATGATTGGATAATTCAACCACTTCACCATTTTGTATGACCAGATCTACCGGATTAGTTAGCTTCTCTCCTGTATCAGCTTGATATATGTCAAAAACGTTGAGTAACGGTAGTCCAATGGCATCTTCTTCGGGCCAGGCAGTTAATTCGCTGGCAACTCGATTCATACGGGTGATATTACCTGCAGCATCAGTAACGATAACGGCATCACCAATTGATTCCAGAGTGATTCGTAAACGTTGCTCATTTTCAGTCAGAATGCTGATATGAGACTGCAGCTGTCTGGCAGCATCCACCAATGTCTGCCCCACTTGTGCTTGCTCAGTATCGCCTTTAAGTGGATTGATTAACTCGAATTGTTGATTCTGGATCTGTTCGGTCAGGTGTTGAAGCGCATTTAATGGCCTTATAACCAATTTACGAATCAGAAAAATCAGCAGAATATTGGCTATCGTTATCAACAAAAGCAAAGGCGCTATTGCATTGAGGATCTCCGTTTTAGCGGTTTCTAATTTTTTCTTAATGGAGTTCTGCAGCACCAAAACCTTTTGTTGATCCGCTTCAAGTAAAGGTAAAAAAAAGGTCAGTAAATCCTCATTTTCATTACTGCTTTCAATATATCTCTTTTGTGAACGAGCAAGTTTTACATAATGCAACAGTTCAGCATCGAGCACCTTCTCGGCGGGTTGGTCTTGCCAGATAAAATAAGAGGACGATTCAATTACATTATCAGCGTCAATCAATATTGCCAGTTGTGCATCCGCCCGTAATGAAAACCTGGCAACGCTACTTCGTGCATGCAGGGAGTCATTATTTGCAAGGGCATATTCAAGACTATGCCCGAGTTGTAATGCTGTTTCCTGGAGTTGAATCCTGGAAACTTCTTTTATATCTAAAAGCCGATGCCGATATTCATTGACAGAATAAAACACCAAAATAAAAAGGAACAACAGGGTGACGGCCACTGGCAGCCATAATGTCAGGCGATAGGTTTGAATTGGATACATCTATAAATCCATTTTTTCATCAACCAGGAGTTGTTGGCTATCAAGTTCTTTTTCCAACAATCCAGCGTCCATCATCATCTTTGCAACAGACTCAATAATAATTTTTAGCTGTTGATTAAAAATATATTGCTGACGTTCCCTTTCAGGCAAAATCAGTTTCTGGTAAAGAAGCTCAAGTTCTTCAGTTGAAATTTCTAAACGGGGTGCGATTCTGATTAAGGCATCCTGTGGATTTTCCGTCAGGTAATTCCGAGCTTTCCAATAGCCTTCCAGTAGTTGTTGAATGCTTTTTTGCTGTAACTTCAAAGCACTATCGCGCGTTACCAATACATCCACGATTGGCGCTGGCAATTGTCGACTGTCAAACAGATTAATATAACCTTGTTGCTGAAGTTTATAAGCAACAGGATCAAAGCTGATAACCGCATCAACACGTTGATTTTTTAGCAAAAAAGAATGCTGATTCACCGTGGTGGGTACGATGCTGATGTCACTGCTATCAAGCTCTGCCGCCTTTAAAACCTGCGCTAGCATGTAAACGCCAACGCCGCTTTTTTCTACGCCAACGCGTTTACCTTTTAGCGCTTTGAGTGAAGTGATGGTGGGATCAACCATCAGTTTGTCTGCCCCGTTGGAGATATTGAAGATCAGGATTATTTTGATATCAGACTGGGTTTCAGCTAACTGAAGTGCACTGTCAAGCGTGGCAGTTACCATATCCAGCTGACCCTGGCGAAAGGCATGTATTACCTCGGTATTGGTAGCTAATTCTTTAAGTTGAATTTGTGCATTATCGTAATATTGCAGATCACGTGCTAAATAAAGTAATTCGTAACCCGCCCATGGAATAGTACCCACTCGCAATGGTTTTTCTGTCTGCGAATTACAGGCTGTCAGGCTGGCAAAAATGACCAGTAAATACAAAATCCGTTTACCCGGGCGCATCATCTACTCTCACTCGATTGGGTAAACTCAACGATAGCATAAAAACAACACTAAAATAGTATTTGCTAATATTGCATGAAATTGAGAGAAAACCCATGGTTTTTCAGATACATGCGTTTACAATATTGTGATGATAAGAGTAAGCTGTATTTGTTGATTTAATCAGGAGCAGAAAAATGGAAATTCCAGGCATTGCCCCTTTCAGTGGTCAGCCTACATTGACCAATCCCCTATCCTCTGAAAATCAGTTGGTAGGACGTCAGACACCTGTTCAGCAGAATAGTGAAACGGCATCGACAACGGTTGCTCAAGAGCAGGCACCAACCAGTTTACAAACCACGGAAGTGGTAAATGAAGCAACCCAAAATGAATCAGCTGGTTTTGATCCGGAAAACCCAGGCGGAACCATAGATATTACTGTTTAAGGCACTACAAAGATGGCTGAACCAAAAATCACACAAGATCCGCTTTACCAACTGTTACGTGATGGAAAAGTTGAAGAATTTAATCATCGCATTGCCAAGGGCGAAACCGTTGATTTAACCAGCTGTGATTTTCGGCATCTCAATCTGCAGGGATTAATTGCCAGCGGTCTGGATTTCAGTAACAGTTATTTTCGTCAAGCGGATTTACGCGGGATTGATTTCAGTCAAAGCATCAGTCTGCGCGGTGCCAGTATCCATGGAGCGAAAATTTCCGGCGTTTATTTCCCTGCCTCGCTAACAGCAGAAGAAATTAATCTTTCGCTGCAACATGGCACCCGGATGCGTTATAAAGACTAAAGTCTGTTGATCTCTCAGTCACAACCTGAGGGTTGTAACTATTTTTGTTTTGCGTCCGACTACGTTGTTAATCAATTAAGAATGCCAGAGCGCGCTTTACCTCTAGCTGGAAACAACAATAGCCTCCAGCCGTTTTCGCTTTGACAGATCCATAGACTCTAAGATAGCTCTTCTTCTTCAGTGGAATCTTTTGCGCTGGGAAGTAATCTTGATACCTGCAGTCCCAATTCAAATAATAACCAGACAGGCACGGCCAGAAGTGTCTGAGAAATGACATCGGGTGGCGTCAGTAACATACCTATGACAAATGCTCCAACGATCACATAAGGTCTTTTTTCAATAAGACTTTGTCGTGTGGAAACACCGCTCCAAATCAACAGTAACGTCGCGATTGGCACTTCGAATGCCAACCCGAAAGCAAAAAACAATTTCAGTACAAAATCCAGATAGCTGCTGATATCGGTCATTACTGCCACACCTTCCGGCGCCGCTTGCGTCAAAAACCCAAACACCAGTGGGAAAACAACGTAATAGGCGAATAAAATGCCGAGAATAAACAGTACCGTACTGGCAAACATTAACGGAAAGACAATACGTCTTTCATGTTTATAGAGGCCGGGAGCAATAAACGCCCACAATTGGTAGAGCAAGACGGGCATCGCCAGCATAATGGCGGCTGTCAGGGTCAGCTTAAAAGGCGTCAGGAATGGCGAAGCCACTTCGGTGGCAATCATCGAACTGGTCTCGGGTAAATGCTCCAGCAATGGGGCTGATAAAATCAGATAAAGCTCATTGGCGAAAGGTAACAGGCACACGGCAATGATTAACACCGCCAGAATACCTCTCAATAATCTATCCCGAAGTTCAACCAGATGGGAAATCAGTGGTTGTTGTTCACTATTTTCCATCTTCAGCCTGCTTTTTATCTGCGTCAGAATCATTATCAGTTTTAGCTGAAGGATTCTGTTTAGGTTTTACCGGTTCATCGATATCAATAATTTCATTAAGATCGGGTAAATCATCCGGTTTTTTGAATGCTTGTTTGATTTCCTCTGCCCGAAGTTCTTTTGCAATGTCGTTTTTGACCGCCTGAAGCGAGGCATTGGCACGGCCAATCCATAAGCCGCAGACGCGAACAACCTTAGGTAGCTTTTCCGGCCCGACAACAATCAAAGCCACTACGGCAATTAACAATAACTCCCAAAAACCTACATCAAACACGGCGATTAACGTTTAGTTGAGTCGTGTTCTTCGTGCTGCTGTTTTTGTTGGCTTTCACTGTCATCGTCATGTTTAAGGTTGCTGGCATCATTTTTTTGTTCCTCTTCGCCGTCACGGACTGAGGATTTGAAGCTGCGAATGGCGCTGCCTAAATCACCGCCAAGAGAACGGAGCTTTTTAGTGCCGAAAAGCAAAATGACGATGACCAAGACGATCAATAATTGCCATACACTGATTCCGCCAAATCCCATGGTGCACTCCTAATGAAAGCCAGGCAGATCTTTGCCGCCTAACAAATGAATATGTAAATGATCGACTTCCTGACCACCACCGGGTCCGGTATTTATAATCGTACGAAAACCCGTCGTTAGGCCTTGAGATTGAGCCAGTTCAGGAAGTTTAAGAAACATATGGGCAATTAATTCCTGATGACTCTGATCCAGATGATCCAGCCTGGCAATATGTTGTTTTGGAATCACTAACAGGTGCACGGTGGCTTTGGGGTTAATATCGTTGAATACATAGATCAAATCATCTTCATAAACTTTCGCGGATGGAATCTCACCGGCAATAATTTTGCAGAAAATACAATCAGTCATTTTTTGCTCCTGCTGGCTTTTTCTTCGAGGCCTGATAAGCCAAACCGACGATCAAGCTCATGTAAAACGGCTTCAACATCAATATCATTATGCGCCAGTAACACCATTGAATGAAACCAAAGATCAGCTGTTTCATAGACGATTTGATCTTTATCGCCAGCTTTTCCGGCGATAACAGTTTCAGTGGCTTCTTCGCCCAGTTTTTTCAGAATTTTATCCGTACCGGCGGCATAGAGGCTGGCAACATATGAGCTATCGGCATCGGCTTTTTTTCGATCACTGAGTACCGACATCAATTTTTTCAGGGTATCACTCATTGATATATCTCATCGGGGTTTTTTAGCACAGGCTCAGTGGTTTGCCACTCACCGTTTTGCAGTTCCATGAAAAAACAATGATGCCGTCCAGTATGACAGGCGATGCCACCTATCTGTTCAACTTCAAGCAAAATAGCATCCTGATCACAATCAATACGTATTGATTTAATGATTTGCTGATGACCAGACTGTTCGCCTTTATGCCATAGTTTTTGCCGGGAGCGTGACCAGTAAACCGCGTGACCGGTTTCAGCAGTTAGTCGTAACGACTCACGGTTCATCCAGGCTAAAGTAAGTACTTGCTTAGTTGAAAACTCTTGTGTGATAACGGGAAGCAATCCATCGTTTCCCCAATTGACCTGTTCCAGCCATGCCGTCATAAACGTACCTCAATACCTTGTTCTGCCATTTGCTGCTTGGCTTCACCCACAGTATGTTCACCGAAATGGAAGATGCTGGCGGCCAGTACCGCATCGGCATGACCTAATTTGATACCATCTGTCAGATCCTGCAGTTTACCCACACCACCTGAGGCAATCACTGGTACTACAACTGCATCACTGACGGCCCGGGTTAGCTCTAAATCAAAACCGGATTTGGTGCCATCACGATCCATACTGGTCAGTAAAATTTCGCCAGCGCCAAGCTCAACCATTTTTTTGGCCCACTCTACTGCATCAATGCCGGTTGGCTGGCGACCACCATGGGTAAAAATTTCCCATTTTGGTGTTTGACCGTCTGCAGAAACACGCTTAGCATCAATAGCGACCACGATACATTGTGAACCGAATTTTTCAGCGGCTTCACGAACAAAGTCAGGGTTTTTAACGGCTGCAGAGTTAATACCAACTTTATCTGCACCGGCATTCAGCATGCGACGAATATCTGCTACAGTTCGAATTCCGCCACCAACAGTCAGAGGAATAAACACCTGACTGGCAACGGCTTTGACAACATCTTCCATCGTGTCACGGTTGTCATGTGTGGCAGTGATATCCAGAAAAGTCAGCTCATCTGCGCCCTGTTCATCGTAACGTTTGGCAATTTCAACCGGATCGCCAGCATCACGTATATCGACAAACTGCACACCTTTTACGACACGACCGGCATCAACATCAAGGCAGGGAATTATACGTTTTGCCAGTGCCATATCAGAATTGTAATGGTGGATTTAAGCGATCAGCCAGCGATTGACCTTCAGCCAAATCAATGGTGCCTTCATAGATGGCTCGGCCGATTATGGCCCCCATAACACCTTCTGATTCGTAGTGGCAAAGGGCTTTGATATCATCATAGTTGGTGACACCGCCCGAGGCAATTACCGGAATATTAATGGCTCGAGCAAGGTCACGAGTGGATTCAAGGTTAACCCCCTGCATCATGCCGTCTCGGCTGATATCAGTGTAAATAATGGCTTCAACGCCATCCTGTTCGAACTGTTGGGCAATATCAATAACATCGTGATTGGATAACTTGGACCAGCCGTCAATGGCAACTTTGCCATCTTTAGCGTCGAGCCCGACAATAATGTGACCTGGAAACTCGGCACAAACGTCGCCAACGAAATGCGGAGCATTAATGGCTTTTGTGCCAATAATGACATAGCGAACACCGGCATCCAGATAGGTTTGGATAGTGTCTTCATCACGAATACCACCGCCAACCTGCACATCAAGGTCAGGAAATGCAGCGCAGATTCGATGAATAACATCAGCGTTAACCGGATTACCCGCAAAAGCACCGTCCAGATCCACCATGTGCAACCGTTTGGCACCGGCTTCAACCCATCTGGTTGCCACCGCCAACGGATCTTCTGAAAATACGGTGTTATCTTCCATGCGTCCCTGACGCAATCGAACGCAGTGACCCTCTTTAAGATCAATGGCAGGGATTAACAACATAACGCTTTCTCCATCAAACAAATGTCAGGACTGACCGTCCCAGTTAATAAAATTTTTCAATAACTGCAAGCCGGCATGCTGGCTTTTTTCGGGGTGAAACTGTACTGCAAAAAGGTTTTCATGTGCCAACGCCGCAGCAAACGGTAAAGCGTAATGACTACGACCAGAGATTTTGGTTTCATCTGCAGGCTGAACATAAAAGCTATGAACAAAATAAAAGCGACTATTCTGAGGTATATCTTGCCATAAGGGGTGGTCGACGGTTTGCTCGACTTGATTCCAACCCATGTGCGGGACTTTCAGGCCCTGCTCAACCGCCTGTTCAAAGTAAAGAACATCACCATCAATAATGTCCAATCCAGCTGAACCCTGGTTTTCCTGACTATGCGTTAATAATGCCTGCATGCCCAGACAAATCCCCAGGAAAGGTTTTTTGCTGGCCATTTCACAGATGAGTTTGTCGAGTTCAAGTTTTTTGAGTTCTGCCATGCAATCACGAATCGCCCCAACTCCAGGGAACACAATGTGATCTGCTGCCCGGATCTCTGAGGGATCAGCGGTAACGAGAATGTTAGTGTGATTATCAGCCACGGCTTCCAATGCTTTGGAGACTGAGCGTAAATTACCCATGCCGTAATCAATAACTGCAACGCAACGCATAAAACAAAGACCTGCTCTAGAAAGTGAGAGTTATAAAATCGTTAGCCGATTATAATGCGCCCTTGGTGGATGGCAATTGCTGTAAGGCTCGTTCATCTAATGTGACAGCCATTCGCAGGGCTCGACCGAACGCTTTAAAAATGGTTTCAGCAATATGATGCGCATTTCGACCTTTAAGATTATCAATATGCAAAGTAATACCTGCATGATTGACTAAACCCTGAAAGAATTCATAAAACAAATCAACATCAAACTCACCGATTTTGTCTCGGGTGAATGTCACGTCGAATTCAAAGCCGGGCCTGCCAGATAAATCCAACACTACACGAGATAAAGCTTCATCCAGAGGGACATAGGAATGACCATAACGGACAACACCTTTTTTATCGCCAAGAGCTTTTTTTAATGCCTGACCAATAGTGATACCGACATCCTCGACAGTATGATGTGCATCAATATGCAGATCGCCTTTGGCATTGATTTGCAGGTCGAATAAACCGTGACGGGCAATCTGTTCCATCATGTGATCTAGGAATGGCACGCCGGTTTGGGATTGAAATTTTCCGCTTCCATCCAGATTGATGGAGACTTCAATTTGAGTTTCGAGCGTGTTACGCGCAACAGTGGCGCTACGAACGGTCATTTGCTTTCCTGAAAACTGAAATAAAAACAAATAATAACTGTTTCAGTGGCGGGTTTGAAGCGTTATCATGTCCTGTGACTTTTTTACGGATAATAAAATGACACAAGCTCGGGTGATTACGCCATTATTTGAGGACTTTGCTAAGGTTGAACATCATCATCAGCTTGCCTGTCAATCATGTGCTTTGTCTCGGTTATGCCTGCCCCTGGGGCTACATCGGGATGACCTGACCAAGCTCGATCAAATCATCAAACGCAGTGCTGGATATAAACGCCACCAGATTCTGTTTGAACCCTCTTCTACTTTTAAAACAATCTTTGTTGTTCGCTCTGGTTCCTTCAAAACCACCATCTCTGCGACGGATGGGCGCGAACAGGTCACCAGCTTTTATTTCCCCGGTGAATTTATTGGTATGGATGCCATTTATCAGCAACGTTATTTATCCACTGCACGGGCACTTGAAGCCAGTAGTGTTTGTGAATTGCCTTATGAGCGTTTGCAGGAATTCAGTGCGACAATCCCGGAGTTGCAAAATCAATTAATGACCCGCTTAAGCAAAGAATTATCATCGGATAAAAATTTATTACTCTCTCTGGGCAAAAAAACCGCTCAGGAAAAACTCATCAGCTTTTTACTGTCACTGTCACAGCGTTTCAGTGAACGTGGTTATTCGTCGATGTCATTTCAATTAACCATGTCTCGAGGTGATATTGCCAACCATCTGGGATTGGCGATTGAAACGGTCAGTCGATTATTTACCCAGTTACAGGATCAGCAGCTAATGTCGATTCAGGGCAAAGAAGTCACTATTTTAGACCTGCCAGCATTAAAACATCGCTGCGGATAGCTTTAACCGCACTTTATTGACCTGGATCAATGTAGACATCCAGATACTCCGTATGATCTGAAACTGTGTTCCACAACAGATCATTATTCGGAGTCGTCCCATGAAAAAAATTCCCCTGATTTCCTCAATTCTACTGGCTGCTGGCATTGCCAGCCCTGTTTCAACTGTTATGGCTTATGAGGCCGGTGACTGGTTAATTCGGGGTCGTGTTATCAATGTTAATCCAAATGATAGCAGTGGTACTCTTTCAATCGGTGGGGTCGACCAGGGAACTAAAGGTGTAAAAGTTGACAGCGATACAGTTCCTGAACTGGATATTACTTACATGATCAACCGAAACTGGGGGGTAGAGTTGATTTTAGGTTATTCAGAACACACGGTTACCGGTGAGAAAAGCTGGGCTGCTCTGGGTGACGTCATTGACACCAAAGTATTACCACCAACATTGACGTTGCAATATCACTTCCTGCCAGATTCCAATATCCGTCCCTATATTGGTGCTGGTGTGAATTACACCTATTTCTTTGACGAAAAAGTGCCTAGCAGCTCAGCCATAAGCAGTCCTGGCGATAAAGTGACGCTGGAAAGCTCTTGGGGATGGGCAGCTCAAGCCGGTGTCGATATTGCGATTAACCAGGATTGGTTCATAAATATGGATGTGAAATATCTGGACATTGATACCACTGCCAGTTTCAAAAACATTGCCGTTGGCAGTGCCAAAATTGATGCTGATATTGATCCATTTGTATACGGTATTGGTATCGGCAGACGTTTCTAAGATCCTCTCAAGGACAAGTGTTCCGTCTCAAAGCCCTCCATTGCTGGAGGGCTTTTTTTATATCTTGCGTTGTGGCGTTATTAAAGTTTTCAGCCGGACTCCGCATAGTGCCAATACAGCAAAATAAACAATAGCAGAAGTCGCTATCAGCCCCATTAATATGCCAAACCGATGCCAGCCACTCCAGCTTATCCAATCGCTATTAATCGGCGTTACCCATAATAAGAACGCTACCAATACGATATTGGCCAACACCATACGGATAAAAAATAAGCCCCAACCCGCAATGGGTTGATAGACCGCTTTTTTTCGAAGCGTGAAATACAGTAAGCCAGCATTAAGCATTGCTGATAAAGCGGTGGCTAAAGCCAGACCGACATGGGCCAGATAAATCATCAACACAATGTTTAATCCCATATTGGTAATCATCGCAATAATGCCGATTTTGACTGGGGTTTTGGTGTCCTGGCGTGCATAAAAACCCGGTGCAAGCACCTTGATAAAAATAAATGGCAATAAACCCAAACCATATGCCATCAAGCTTAATGACGCCTGATTGGCATCATGTGGTGTGAATTCACCGTATTGAAACAAGGTAAGCAGCAACGGTTCAGCAAGAATAATCAGGCCGATTGCGGCCGGTGTACCGATTAAAAATACCCAGCGTAGCGCCCAGTCAATGGTATGTGAAAACTCCTGCATGGAGGCTGTTGCATGTTTTTTCGAGAGATTGGGTAATATTACAGTGGCCAGTGCAATCCCCAGTATGCCTAATGGAAATTCGACCAGTCGATCAGAATAATAAAGCCATGAAATGCTGCCAGTGATTAGAAATGAAGCCAGTAATGTATCCAGCAATAAGTTGATTTGTGAAACTGATACACCAAACATGGCCGGGATCATCAGTCGCAGAATTTTTTGCACACCTTCATCTTTCCAGCCCCAACGTGGTTTTGGCAAACTGCCTATTTTCATTAAAAATGGCATTTGAAAAAGTAGTTGTACCACCCCGCCGATAAACACCCCCCAAGCAAGCGCTTTTACCGGTTCATCAAGATGGGGAGCCAGCCACAATGCACAGCCAATCATCGAGATATTGAGAAAAACGGGTGTAAATGCCGGCACAGCGAATTTACCAAAGCTATTTAAAATCGAGCTGGCCAGCGCAGTAAGCGAAACAAACAGGATGTAAGGAAAAGTGATTCTTAATAATTCTCTGGCGAGCTGTAGTTTTTCCGGCTGATCAATAAACCCTGGAGCAAATATAATTATAATGATTGGTGCTGCGATTACCCCTATCAACGTAATAAAAAATAATACGCCTGCAAGCGTGCCGCTGGTTGCCGCAATAAGCTGTTTCAGATCCTGATCACCGCGTTCACGATATTCAGCGAGAACGGGGATAAACGCTTGTGAGAATGCGCCTTCTGCAAACAGGCGACGGAGAAAATTTGGAATTTTAAAGGCAACAAAAAATACGTCAGCGCCCATCCCTGCTCCAAGAAGTCTGGCAATGACAATATCTCGAACAAACCCCAAAATACGGGATAAAAAGGTCATTAAACTGACAACCAAGGTAGACTTAAGCAGTTTTTCTTTCATAGTCGCTTATTTTATTTGGATAAACGCTTTCAGCGTGTGAGGCGCTAAAAATGCAAAATATGTTTAAAAATGTTCATTCTAAGCGTTTTTTGCTGACATATCTTAGCTTGGTTGTTTTATTGCTATTGGTTTTTTTAACGCTCAGTCAACAGCAACCGCCAGCAGAGTCATCAAATACCAGTGGTTCTATGTTGACAGTCTTTGAGCCAACCCTGGAAATACCACAGTTTCTGGCTTATAACAGGGATAATGCTGTATTTACCAATGATGCTTTTTCGGGCAAATGGAGCTTTGTTTTTATTCCGTCTACCGATTGCCATGATTGTGAAGCCATTTTCCGTGTATTAAAAAACCTAAAAGATGGGCTGGCAAATCGATCAGTTCAACTGGTGCTTATAGATATTGGTGGCCAACAAGTAGATGAACTCATGGCACTTGCTTATTCTCATGATCTTGATGCTCGAATTATCACCGCTAATGGCACACCATCGGAAAATAAATCGCTAAAGAATTTCTTTACCAGAAGCAGAGCCTATCCCGAGCAGGATCTGGAGCATGCCGTTTTTTTAATTAATCCAAAAGCTTTTCTCGCAGCCAGGTTTCAAGCACCTTTTACCTCGGTGTTAATCCGCCAAAGCTTTATACAATTGCGTTCAGATTATGCAGCCAGCCATTAATCTGCCGTTTCATCCATTGCTTCAGCAAAACTTAAGGCAAGCTGTTCAAGTGTACTGGTTCGACGAAAGCTTGGCCGCCATACCAGGCCAATTTCACGGTTCGCCAGACTATCCTGTTTTAACGGTCGCAAACTGATATCAGCATGACGCACCATATCGGAATTAATCGCCATTTGTGGGATCAAGGTAATCCCTAAACCACTTGCGACCATTTCTATCAGCGTATAGAGGCTGGTCGCCTGTACACTGCGACGTTGTGCTGATGCTGGTAGTTGACAGGCACTGATGGCATGCTCACGCATACAATGCCCTTCGGCTAACAGTAATAACTCGTTTATTGGTAGCTGATGTGGCTGTAGTGACTCATATTTGCTTAAGCTATGTTGTCTGGGTAAGGCTACCCAAAAGGGTTCTTGTGAAATTACCCGGTAATTCAAATTTCTCGTATTGAATGGAAAAGCCAGTATTGCAACATCAATGGTGCCATTTTCTACCTGCACTAATAATCTTTCCGATTGATCTTCAATCAGTAATACCTCCAGCTCCGGTAATTGTTTACGAATTTTGGGTAATACACGCGGTAACAGAAATGGGCTTATGGTGGGGATAACGCCAATTCGGATTCTGCCTGCTAACGGATTTTTTTCAGCTTGCGCCAAATCCACCAAATCATCACTTAAGGACAGAATTTGTCGTGCACGGTCAGCCACTTCTTCACCAATTGGTGTTGTCAGTACTTTGCGATTGGTGCGCTCTAACAAACCGACTTCCAGTAAATCTTCCAAGTCCTGAATGCCTGCACTTAGAGTGGATTGTGTCACATGACACTTCTCTGCGGCACGACCAAAATGTTTTTCATCGATTACTGCTGTCAGATACTGTAATTGTCGTAGGGTGGGAAGTCTCATAATCGGTCTATCCACTTATTAAGTTAAAAATGATTTGTTTTACATAAGTTAGCACAAAAATAATGGCAAATCGTCAGCCAATACAAAATTCGTTTGTTGTAAGATGTATTCATATTATTACTATTTTGGCAGGAGGTTTCATGCGTAAGTGGCAGTGTTTAGTGTGTGGTTTCATCTATGATGAAGCCAGAGGATTACCTGAAGAAGGCATTCCACCGGGCACCTCATGGGACGATATTCCAGATGACTGGGAATGTCCGGAATGTGGTGTTGGTAAAGAAGATTTTGAAATGTTGGAAATTTGATCAGCGACTCGTAAATCCAGCTTCTTTATTTTTATGCCTTTTTCGATATAGCGTATTGTCTTCAATTCGTAATCTTAAAACGAACTAATCGTATTATTATCTGGCAACCAACGTGCTGACAGAACTTTCCCTTACGCATTTTCGAAATATCCATAAAGCAAAACTCTACCCGAGTTCTGGAGTAAATTTACTGGTTGGAGAAAATGGCTCTGGTAAAACCAGTGTGTTGGAAGCTATTTACTTGCTGGCAATGGGGCGTTCTTTTCGTTCGCGGAATTTGAAGAATGTAGTTCAAAACGAAGAGCAATATTTTCAATTATTTGCCAGAATTATTCAGGGTATTCCTGTCGGATTACAATTTGGTAATACGAGTGGTTTACAGATTCGTCTTAACAATGCTCCATTAAAAAAGCTGTCTGAATTAGCCACGCATCTTCCCCTCCAATTTATTCCTGCAAATTGCCACCAGTTTTTTGAACTGGGTCCACGGTTTAGACGAAAAGTTGTCGATTGGGGATTGTTTCACGTGGAACAAGAGTTTTTTTATCATTGGCAAGCTTATAAAAAAATTCTGTCTCAACGTAATGCTGCGTTACGAAATGCAAAACCTAATGGTGAAATTAAAGTTTGGGATGCATCGTTAAATGAACATGGAATAAAGCTCGCAACATACCGAAGTGAATACCTTGAACAATTAATAATTAGGTTTAAAGAATGGTTCATGTTGCTTTGCAATGATTATAAAGAATCAAAATTTGAATTACGTTATCTACCAGGCTGGCCAAAAGGTGAAGATTTTGCTGACATCTTGAACAAAACAATTGATAGAGATCGTGCGCTTGGATATACCCGATCAGGTCCACATTCAGCCGATTGGTCGATAAGAGTAGATGGACATGATCCAGCAGAATTGTTTTCAAGAGGACAGCAGAAACTTTTCTTTCTTGCTGTAAGCCTGGCACAAATATCGTTAATGCAGCAACTGAATAAACAACAAAGTGTGTTATTAATTGATGATTTAAGCTCTGAGTTGGATAACGAGCATCAGATTTCTGTGCTGCAAGCGATTAAAAAACTACAGGTTCAAACCTTTATCACAACGACCAATACAGAGTTATCATCTAAGTTAGTTAGGGAAGAAAATGACATTATGTTCCACGTGGAACGTGGAGTGATTGAGCAAGTATAGTCAAGCTGTCAACCGAAGACGATACATAGTAGAATGAACGATTAGGCTTCACCTTGCTGTAAATGGACTAATTTATGACCACTGAAAATAATAGTTACGATTCTTCCAATATTAAAGTACTGAAGGGGTTGGACGCTGTCAGAAAACGGCCGGGCATGTACATCGGCGACACGGATGACGGAACCGGTTTGCACCACATGGTTTTTGAGGTGCTGGATAACTCAATTGATGAATCTCTGGCGGGACATTGCACAGAGATAAATGTTCGCATTCACCCGGATGATTCCGTTTCTGTTGAAGATAATGGTCGTGGTATTCCAGTCGATATGCATGAAGGTGAAGGCGTATCTGCAGCTGAAGTTATCATGACGGTTTTACATGCCGGTGGTAAATTTGATGATAATTCCTACAAAGTTTCAGGCGGTTTGCACGGTGTTGGTATTTCAGTTGTTAATGCGTTATCAAAGAAACTAACACTGGAAATTAAACGTAATGGTTTCATGCACAAGCAAAATTACACACATGGCGTTCCAGATACACCGTTAACCGCATTTGAAGAAACTTCGGACACTGGGACCAAAATACAGTTCTGGCCAAGTGAAGAAACCTTTACTCACATTACCTACGATTACAAGATATTGGCGAAGCGCATTCGTGAGCTAGCCTTCTTGAATTCTGGTGTCAGAATAGTCCTGACAGATGAAAGAGATGAGAAAACAGAAGTTTTCCATTATGAAGGTGGAATAAAAGCTTTTGTTACCCATCTGAATAAAAATAAAACATTTGTTCATGAGCATGTCATTGGCATTTCCGGATTACGAGATGATGTCGTGGTCGAATTAGCAATGCAATGGAATGATTCTTACCAGGAAAATATTTACTGTTTTACCAATAATATTCCCCAGCGTGACGGTGGTACACATTTAGCCGGATTTAGAGCAGCGTTAACCCGAAGCCTAAACCAATATATCGAAAGCGAAGGTCTGGCGAAAAAATCTAAAGTGGTTACCAGCGGTGATGATGCGCGTGAAGGGCTCACAGCCGTATTGTCGGTAAAAGTGCCCGATCCAAAATTTTCATCTCAAACCAAAGATAAACTGGTGTCATCGGAAGTTCGCACCATTGTAGAATCTTTGGTTAATGAGCATTTCCAGGATTTTCTGATTGAAAACCCAAGTGAAGCCAAACTGATTGCCAACAAAATGATTGATGCAGCACGCGCACGTGATGCAGCCAGAAAAGCACGTGAATTAACTCGCCGTAAGGGGGTTCTTGATATTGCAGGATTGCCAGGCAAGCTGGCCGATTGTCAGGAAAGAGATCCCGCCCAATCAGAACTATTTCTGGTGGAAGGGGACTCGGCCGGAGGTAGTGCCAAACAGGGCCGTGATAGAAGAACTCAGGCAATCCTTCCACTAAAAGGTAAAATTCTGAATGTGGAGCGCGCCCGTTTCGATAAAATGATTGGTTCCGCCGAAGTTGGTACATTGATTACAGCTTTGGGTTGCGGTATTGGGCGCGATGAATATGATCCGGAAAAACTCCGATACCACCATATTATTATCATGACCGATGCGGACGTTGATGGCTCACACATCCGTACCCTGCTACTGACATTTTTCTACAGACAAATGCCAGAATTAATTGAACGTGGTCATGTATATATCGCACAGCCACCGTTATATAAAATCAAAAAAGGCAAACAGGAACGCTACGTAAAAGATGACGCTGAAATGGAGCGTTACCTGACAGAAGTTGCTTTAACAAATGCGGTGCTCTACCCAACAACAGATGCAGCGCCTATTGAAGGTAATGCTCTTGCACAGCTGGTCAATGAGTATCAAACCATTAGAGCCATTATTACTCGGCTGGCAAATCATTATTACCCGGCATTCCTGGACGAACTGATTTATCAAACAGCAATACCAGATTTCATCGACACTGCAGCAATGGATGAATGGCTGAAAGCGATAGAAAAACGCATGAACTCAATCATGCCAACAGGAACATATTACGTTCTTAATCTGCAAAAAAATGAAAATGAACCAATGCCCCATGTGAATATCAGTTTCACCAGGCATGGGATTAGTAATGATTTCCATGTCCCGGGTGAGTTCTTTGCCAGTACCGAATACCAGAAGATCATGTCTTTTTCTAACAAAATCAATGGTTTGTTTGGCGAAGGAGCGAGAATTGAACGTGGTGAAAGAAATGAAAATGTTCAGCACTTCTCACAGGCAGTTAAATGGTTGATGGCTGAAGCTCGTCGAGGTCAGCATGTACAGCGTTACAAAGGTTTGGGTGAAATGAATCCTGAACAATTGTGGGAAACGACAATGGATAAATCCAAACGTCGTTTGTTACAGGTCAGAATCTCAGATGCGATAACAGCAGATGAAACCTTTAATACTCTTATGGGTGACAATGTTGAGCCTCGTAGAGAGTTCATTGAAACGCACGCTTTACAGGCATCTAATCTAGATATATAAGCTTCAGGGAATTGTTCCCCAAACCAACGGTCGGTAATGAAGGCCATTCAGTGACTCTGGATGGCCTTTTTTCATGTATTCAGGAGTAAAAAATGACGACGAGTGACGTTCGCTACAATCAAGGACAGATAATTCTGCATTGGTTAATCGCGACGATGATTTTCTTTATGGTTGGCTTAGGTCTATGGATGGTTGGTCTGCCAAAGGAGTCAGAATTACCGCCCGATCAGGAAAGCGTGCGAGCTTTTTGGTTTTTATTACATAAATCAATGGGTATCACTGTCGCTGCATTTATTGTTTTACGTGTGGTCTGGCGAATAACACATAAGACTCCCCCACTACCGACCAGTATTGCAAACTGGCAACAGAAGCTGTCCAGTGGAATACATTTTTTACTGTATGGATTAATGGTGGCTATGCCAATAACGGGCTATCTTCAATCTATGTACAGTAAATATGACACCAAACTATGGGGAATGAAGTTACCACGCCTTGCTGAAGCCAATGCTACTGCAAGGGAAACCTTTACCGATATTCATCAGGTATTAGCGTATCTATTTATCGCACTATTGGTTTTACATATAGGTGCCGCCATAAAACATCGATTAAATGGCACTGAAGTGACCCGTAGAATGTCATTATGGAAATAACGACGAGTAGGCAATGAAATTAAAAAAAGGCCCTGAAAAGGGCCTTTTTAGTAAGAATGCAATAATTATTAATGTAGCTTGATTTTAGGATGTACGCTTCGACGGAAAAGATGAGATAGCGATAACATCAATACGCGGAACGGCCCAAATAAGGCGACTTGGTGCATCTTATACAATGAAAGGTACATAAGACGGGCCATCAAGCCCTCTACTTTCATACTACCCTTACTTAAATTACCCATCAGGTTGCCAACCGTACCGTAACGACCTAAAGAAACCAGAGAGCCATAGTCATGGTAATGATATTCAGGAAGCTCCTTATCCTTCATTCGATTAACAATTGACTTATAAACCAGCGACGCCATTTGATGTGCTGCCTGGGCGCGCGGCGGTACATTCTGATCCTGACCAATCCATTTACAGGCACAGCAGTCACCAATGGCATAAATATCATCATCAAAGGTAGTTTGCAGAGTCTGTTTAACGACTAATTGATTCATCCAGTTGGTTTCCAGACCATCAATATCTTTCAAAAATTCAGGAGCCTTAATACCTGCAGCCCAGACTTTGATTGCAGCAGGAATATTACGACCACTTTGCGTTTTGATCTCTGTATCAGTCACTTCAATAACACGCTCACCAGCAAGAATTTCCACACCGAGTTCATTTAATTCCTGAAGAGCAGCGGCAGAAATATTTTCAGGTAATCCTGGCAAAATACGGTCAGCAGCTTCAATCAAAGTAAGTTTTACGTCCTGAGGCTTAACTTCATCCAGACCATAAGCATTTAACAGATGTGATACTTCGTAAAGCTGCGCGCACAATTCGACACCGGTAGCACCTGCACCAACAATAGCAATATTTAACTGACCCTTATCGAGGGGACGACCCTGGGTGTGGGCACGCAGATAGGATTCCAATAACTGATTCTGGAAATATTCGGCTTGTTTAGTAGTATCCAGGAACAGACAATGATCGCTTACCCCTTTGATACCAAAGTCATGGCTCACACTGCCAACAGAAATAATGAGATAGTCATAATCAAAACTGCGACGGGGAATAATTTCCACACCGTCCTCGTTGAATGTCGGCGCAACAGTTATTTGTTTATTTTGCCGATCAAGACCTTCCATTCTACCGAGGCGAAACCGAAAACCACTGCACATGGCCTGGCTCAAGTATTCAATTTCATCTTCATGGGAATCGAGGGTACCGGCTGCAACTTCATGTAAAAGAGGTTTCCAGATATGCGTATGAGTACTGCTAACCAGAGTAACTTGCGCTTTCTTTTTCTTGCCAAGTTTTTTCCCGAGTTTGGTAACCAGTTCCAGGCCACCTGCTCCACCACCAACGACAACTATTTTTGGCACTGCTTCTGACATAGATATGCGACTCCCATCAATCCGTTGCAAATTATGTGGTTAATTTTAACTTATATATAACAGATCGACCTATCTAATTTTTACTAGTCGGTCAGACTCTGGCAAAATTCACAGCTTAATATCAATTGAGATAACAGCATGCAATCAAGGCCGGAAAAGCCAAAATTGGCCTGGGCAATCACGGGTTCAGGGCATTATATGGATGAATGTCTGGAAATTATCCGTGAATTACCGGATGTAGACCTGTTTTACAGTCGTGCTGGAGAAGAAGTTCTCCGCATGTATGGTCACGATCCCAAAACCTTGAACAAAGAAGGCCATATTTATCGTGATAGAGCCGCCAGTTCACCTCCGGTCGGATTATTCTATCGTGGTGATTATCATACTCTGGTGGTTGCTCCTGCCACCTCAAACACCGTGGCGAAAATGGTAATGGGCTTGTCTGACACACTGGTCACCAACGTTTATGCTCAGGCAGGTAAATGTCGCGTACCGAGTATAGTGCTTGCCTGTGATGCCATATCCGAAGTCGATACCCCCGCCCCCGACCGTATGGTTCGATTATGGCCAAGGGCCATTGATCTGGCACATACAGAAACACTACGTACTTTTGAGGCAACCACCGTAGTGGAATCCGCTGAGGCTTTATACGAAGTATTGAAAAAGCGTCTGGAACACGTAAACGCCGATCATGGCTGAGACGATTCTCTTTCTCACCGGAAAACTTGCTCGACCCAGTGTTGAAAAGGTTTTGCAGGAAATGGCGCCATTGCCATTCGAGTATAGAGTGCATCAATTGGGTCTATCGGTGGCCGCATTAATGACTGATAAGATGATCGCCCGACGACTCAAGCCAAATGATTATGCTGGCTGTAAACAGATAATTGTTCCTGGCCGCTGCCGTGGAGATTTGGCTGAATTGAGTAAAACACTGGGTATTGAGGTCGTGCGGGGGCCGGATGAAATTAAAGATTTACCGATATTCTTTGGTAAGGAGCGGAAAATCCCTGATTTAAGTCGTTATGATGTCAATATCTTCGCCGAGATTGTTGATGCCCCACAGCGTGATATTGCAGGTATTTTGGAACGGGCAAGTTATTACCGTGATTCAGGGGCCAACGTCATTGATATTGGTTGTCTGCCGGAAGAAAAATTCCCGCTGATGGAAGAAGCTATCGCTGCCCTGCATGAAAATGGCTTTAAGGTTAGTGTGGACTCACTATCAATAGATGACTTGAGGCGTGCAAGCAATGCCGGTGCAGATTACCTGTTAAGTCTGACAGAAAAAACCATCGACCTTGCGAAAGAAACCGATGCCATTCCGATCCTGGTTCCGGCGCAACCGGGTTCACTGGCTTCGCTGGAACGGGCTATGGAGGCCATGGACAAGCTGGGAAAACCGTGGATAGCCGACCCAATTCTGGATCCAATCCATTTTGGCCTTACAGAGTCGATAGTTCGATATCACACTCTGCGGCAAAAATATCCAGAAGCACCTATGATGATGGGAATAGGAAATCTGACCGAATTAACCGATGCCGATACCAGCGGAATTAATGCTCTATTGTTTGGCATTATTTCGGAGTTAAAAATTACCAATGTGCTGGCGACGGAAGTCAGTCCTCATGCACGGCGAGCCATCAGAGAAGCCGATGTGGCACGACGCATGATGTTTGCCGCTCGCGATGACAATAGCCTGCCTCGTGATTTCACTGCCGATTTACTGGTTAGCCATGAACGCAGACCCTTTACCGATACTGAGCAGGAAATTATCCAATTATCTGAAAACATAAAAGATCCGAACTATCGAATTAAAATTGCCCCTAAAGGGATATTTGTTTTTAATCGGGATGGCTTGTTGCAGGATACTGATCCGTTTGCTTTTTACCCTCAGCTGCAAGTGAAAGACGATCCGGGCCATGCCTTCTATCTGGGGGTAGAGTTAGCACGTGCCGAGATCGCCTGGCAGTTGGGGAAACGTTATACTCAGGATGAAGATCTGCAATGGGGCTGTGCTGTTGAAATCGAGCAGGAAGATCTGACCCGGCAGAAAACTGAAGGCACCACGATGCAAAAAGATCCGCAACGGGCCTGTGGCACGGCCGAGATTAAAAAAACCAAAAAACAGGAGCGCGCCTGTGGCACTGCTGACAAGCCAGATACATGAAGTTATCGTCACCACAATATCCGAGAATGGAAAAGTGCATTCTGCACCAATGGGTATAAGCGAAGTAAATGGTCACTTTCATATCAAGCCATTCAAGCCATCCAGTACTTACGATAACTTGCTACGGCATGGTCAATGTTCAATAAATTTTGTTGATGATGTACGTGTTTTTGCTGGTGCGTTAACTGGACATCGTGATTGGCCCACCTCTCCCTGTCAGCAGATTGAAGGAGAATATATTGCAGATGCGCTTTCGCATATCGAGTTAGAAATTGTTCGTCTGGAAGATGATGATCCACGAGCCTGTTTTTATGGAGCTGTAATTTGCGATGTTAACCATAAGCCCTTCAGAGGCTTTAACCGTGCCCAGAATGCAGTAATTGAGGCAGCTATTCTGGTTAGTCGGCTGGGCATGTTGCCAGAACATAAAGTCCGCGACGAAATTGCCTACTTGACTATCGCTATTGAAAAAACGGCCGGTGAACGCGAGCTTCAGGCCTGGGGCTGGTTAATGGAAAAAGTTGAACAATCCGGAATAAAGCTAAATGATAACTAAGTGGTTAGCCAGCGTAGAATCGCTTGAGGAAGCAAAACTTCTGGTGGAGCAGTTGCCAGATATCCTGGATATGAAAAACCCGTCAAAAGGCGCTCTGGGAGCTCTAACCCATCAAACTGTCACCGAGATTATAAAGTGGATCAACAAACGTTGTCTTTGCAGTGCAACGGTGGGTGACTTACCCATGCAAGCTGAGATAATTTCAGCAGCAATTCGCAGCATGGCTGAAACGGGCGTGGATTATGTCAAAGTTGGCCTGTTTGATGAATCGGAGCTTATTCAATGTATTCAACAATTAGAGCCCACTATCAGAAATCTTAACAAACCTGTGATTGCGGTCATATTTGCTGATCAGTTGCCTCATCAAGAGCTAATTCCATTACTGGCAAAATCCGGATTCGCCGGGGTGATGCTGGATACTGCCCGCAAAGATGGTCAGGGATTGTTGAATCATTTATCCGTAGAAACTCTGCAACAATTTGTCGTGGAAGCAAAATCCGCTGGACTGTTGTGCGGTTTGGCCGGCGCACTGAGGATTGAGGATATCGAAACACTCAGTCCATTGCAGGCAGATTATCTTGGGTTTCGCAGTGCGTTATGTCAGCAGCATCGCCGCACTAATCGACTGGATCCTGAGTTGGCTAAACAAATACAAACTCAATTGAACGTGGCTTTGCCAGAAATATTGGCCTGTTAGATGTAGACGCAAAAAACCGGATAGAGAAAGATACCTCTCCCTCTACCCGGTTTATGTTTTATTAAGCAGCCAGTTTTAATCTTAGCGATTTTGCTGCTGAAACCATGGCTTTTAAGGCGGGTTCCACTTCTTCCCAGCGACGGGTTTTCAAACCGCAGTCCGGGTTCACCCATATCAGCGTTTTATTAATTCGCTGTGCGGCCAATCTGAGCAATTCCACCATCTCCTGTTCTGATGGAATATTCGGACTGTGAATATCATAGACCCCCGGCCCTATCGCATTGGGATAGTCAAACTCCTGAAAAACATCCAGTAATTCCATTTGCGAGCGTGAGGTTTCAATGGTGATGACATCGGCATCCATGGCGGCAATGGCTTCAATAATATCGTTGAATTCGGAATAACACATATGGGTATGGATTTGTGTCTCATCTGCCACGCCATTAGCGGTAATTCGGAATGATTCCACTGCCCAGTCCAGATAAGTCTTCCATTGAGATTGACGTAATGGCAAACCCTCTCGCAAAGCCGCTTCATCAATCTGAATGATGTTAACCCCGGCACTTTCCAGATCGATTACTTCATCCCGAATCGCCAGTGAAATCTGTTTACAGGTTTCGCTACGCGGTTGGTCATCTCTGACAAAAGACCAGTTAAGAATGGTGACTGGCCCGGTCAACATCCCTTTTACCGGTTTGTCGGTTAATGATTGGGCATATTGAATCCACTCAACGGTCATCGGACCAGGACGTGACACATCACCATAGATGATCGGAGGTTTCACACAACGTGAACCATAGGACTGAACCCAGCCATATTCCGTGAAAGCAAAGCCCTGTAGTTGTTGACCGAAATACTCGACCATATCATTGCGTTCAGCTTCACCATGCACCAGTACATCAAGGCCCAACTCAAGTTGTTTCTCGATGGCATAGCGAATTTCCACCTGCATTTGCTGGCGATATTCGGCATCAGCAAGTTGACCCAGACGATACTGTTTACGTGTCTGGCGAATAACATTGGTCTGTGGAAAAGAGCCAATGGTAGTCGTTGGGAATGCGGGCAACTGCAGCGCTTGCTGTTGAATGGCTGCCCGTTGTGAATAAACACTCTGCCGCTGGCCTGACGCGGAATGAGTTGCTTCACAACGCTGTTTAACGACCGGGTTATGAACCCGAGTGGACTGCTGGCGACCTTCAATCGATTGTTTGTTGTCTGCCAGCTGTGCGGCAACACTATCACGCCCCAGATTGAGCGCCTGAGCTAATATTGATAACTCTTCCAACTTTTGTACCGCAAAGGCAAACCAGTCACGTGTCTCCTCAGCCAGATTCTGCTCAGAATTTAAATCAATAGGCACATGCAGTAATGAGCAACTTGGTGCCAGCCATAAGCGTTCAGCAAGACGGCTATGAATCGGCTCCAGCAGTTCAATCGCCTGAGTTAGATCAGTTTTCCAGATATTGCGGCCATTAATAATGCCCACTGACAGCACTTTATGAGAGGGCAGCCAGTCAACCACTCTGACTAGTTCATCTACAGCATTGATTGCATCAATATGCAGTCCTGCTGTGGGTAATTCGCAGGCTAGTTGCAGATTTTGCTGAAGTTGGCCGAAATAAGTCGTCAGCAACAATTTGACACGACATTTCGCTAAATAGAAGTAGGCTTTCTGCAAAGCCTGTTGCCATTCCGTTGACAGTTCAGTGACCAGAACAGGCTCATCAATTTGCACCCAATCGACACCGTTGTCTGCCAGTTGATCGAGAATTTCTGAATAAACCGGTAGTAATTTATCCAGCAAAGCCAATTTGTCAGTTTCGTCCTTGGCTTTGCCGAGCCAGAGATAGCTTACTGGACCCACAAGAATGGGTTTTATCTTAAAACCTGCAGCTTTTGCTTCTTTAATTTGCGCCAGCAATCGTTCCGGACAGGCCTTAAAGTCACTTTCCGCGTTAAATTCCGGCACCAGATAATGGTAATTGGTATCAAACCATTTAGTCATTTCTGCAGCTGCGACCTGATGATTGCAACAGGAAGAACCTGCCTGCCCACGCGATGCCTGAAAATACTGTGTCAGGGCATCAGCATTTTTATCAACCCGTGACGGCAGATTATCCAAAAGCTGACTGGTGTCCAGAACATGGTCGTAAAAGGAAAAGTCTCCAACAGGCACCAGATCCAGTTCTGCTTGCAATGACCAATGACGTAAACGTAATGTTTTTCCGGTTTGTTCTAAATCATCAGCAGCCGTTTCACCGCGCCAGTAGCGCTCCAGGGCAAATTTTAATTCACGGTGGCCGCCAATACGGGGAAAGCCAAGATTATGTGTGGTGACCATTCGATATCCTCTCAATCGGTTTCAAAAAGCTTCATTGTAATCAGGCTGATTGATGAGTAATAATGATGATTATTTACATATTTATGAGAAATATTCATACATGATTGAGCGCGCACATTTACGAATCATCCGTGCCCTGGCAGAAAACGGCAGTTTAACGGCAGCAGCCAATGCCTTATTTCTTACACAATCCGCTTTATCGCATCAGATCCGTTATCTGGAACAGAAGTTGGAAATAAGCTTATGGCAGCGGGATGGTCGTAAGTTAAGACTGACAAAGGCAGGCGAACTGATGTTGCAGGTTGCACAGCAGGTTTTACCGGTTCTGGAGCAAACGGAGCAGACCTTACAGGCATATTCAGAGGGACGAGCAGGTATTTTACGTCTGGGAGTGGAGTGCCATCCCTGTTATGAATGGCTGAAAAAAATTCTGGCAGACTATCTGCGCGAAATGTCGCAAATGGATGTGGATATCGTGCATCAATTCCAGTTTTCAGGTATGGAAGGTTTATTGAATCATCATATTGATTTGCTGGTGACCCCGGATGCCGTAAAACAGGTCGGCGTGGTGTATCAACCAATGTTTGATTATGAGTTGGTCTTGCTGGTGGCTGAAGGTCATCCATTAAGTGAGCATAAATTTATTCAGGCTGAAGCGCTGCAAAAAGAGTTATTACTGACGTTTCCCGTCGCCCATGAACGTCTTGATGTGTTTACCCAGTTTTTGATGCCAGCAGGTATTAATCCTCGAACCAAAGCCATGCAATCAATGGATATTATGGTGCAGATGGTGGCGTTACAAAGAGCGGTGACAGTATTGCCTAACTGGCTGGCCAAGGAATTTTGTCAAACGCTTCCAGTTAAAGCGATAAGGCTTGGAAGAGGCGGTTTGGCAAAAACGCTTTATGCTGCCATAAGAGAGTCAGACCAGGACGTCAGCTACCTGCAAAAATTTATTTCCCTGGGTGCGCAATCCAGCAATGACGTGATCGATTAAGTTTGTTCGTCAAGCACTCGATAAAGGATTTCACGGATAGACTCAGGTTCAAAAGGTTTATCCAGAATAGCTGATACGCCAGCCTGCTCAACCTGCCCTAATCGGGTCTGGTTCTGCTCACTGGTCACAACTAAAATGGGTACAAAGGTATTGCCCATCTCACTGCGGATATGTTCAACCAGCGCCTGACCATCCATTTTCGGCATATTCAGGTCGGTCACCACCAAGTCAAAGCTTTGTTGTTTGAGCATTTCAATCGCTTCAATGCCATTTTCAGCCTGATGGATCTGGGTTATGCCCATGTTCTGAAACACGCGAAGCAGGTGGTTGCGAGACACCAGACTGTCATCGACCAGCAAAACTTCCAGCTGTTCTACTTCGTAATTTTGTAATTCAATTTCAGTTGGATCAATATGCTGCAGCGTCGTACGGATGGCACGTTGCAGATTGGCGTGATCAAAGGGTTTAGGCAAAATGGCCACAACACCTGATTGGCGAAGTGGCTCAAGCGCTTCAATATTTGATTCGCTGGAGATCAGCATAAAATGAGTGTTTTCCAGATTATCCAGTCGACGAATTGACGAGAGTAGTTCAGTCGCAGTCATGTCAGGTAAATACATGGCGCTGATCACCAGATCTGGAGGATACTTCTGCATCGCCACGATAGCCTGAGCGCCATCGTGAACACCATCAATTTTATTCACGCCCGCCTGGCGTAATTCACGCATGATGATTTTCAGCTGAACGGAAGATGGCTCAACCAGTAATATCGAGAGTTCTGATTCATTAAGTGAATACATGCTGGTTCCGTTTTAGCGAATAACGAGACTCGTTTCCACTTGTTGGCGAGTCTCTTCATCCATAAGTTTTTCGATAATAGTTAACGCAAAAGTCATTGCCGTTCCCGGTCCGCGGGAGGTAATGATTTTATTATCACAGACTACAGCATCATCACTGAATTGAATTTCTGGCCACTCGTTTGGCTTCAGTGCGCCTGGGTAACAGCTGACGTGTAAGCCCTCTAGCAAGCCACCATGTGCCAGAACCATCGGCGCCGCACAGATTGCTCCAAGCCATTTATCAGCCTGGTTAACCTGTTTGAGCAACGCATGAATGCGTTGATCGGCATTCAGATTGTTCGTGCCGGGTTGTCCGCCCGGCAGAACCACCATGTCGAATTCATCATCAATCACTGCATCCAGTGTGGCATCCGCCACCAGGCGGACACCACGGCTGGCAGTAATATGTAGATCATCCGTCAAACTGGCAGTAACAACTTGTATCTCAGCCCGCCTGAGAACGTCTATCACTGTGACCGCCTCAATTTCTTCACAGCCCTCAGCGAGTGGGATTAATACCGTTGCCATGAATAACGTTTAACGTTTGCTCATAATGTTCATGCCTTTCAGCAGGTTCAGTGCCTGAGAAAGCGGATAATCACGCAGCGCTAAAGGTTGTTTTTTCGCTTCTTCTTCATCGATATCCACTTCCGCCGGTGTTTCGTCTGATTCTTCCAGTAAACCATTTTCCAGATGACGACTCAGATCAACCTCTCGCAGTGGCTGAAAACCATTATCTTCAGCTGCACTGATTTGTAAGGCATCAATCTCGATATCAGGGTGTATCCCATCCGCCTGAATAGATCGTCCAGAAGGAGTGTAATATCGCGCGGTTGTCATCTTGACCGCGGTATCATTGGTTAAAGGCATAACCGTTTGGACCGAGCCTTTACCAAAGGTTTTAGTACCCAGTATCACGGCCCGTTGATGGTCCTGCAAAGCCCCGGCAACAATTTCAGAAGCGGAAGCTGAACCACCATTTACCAGCACGATAATAGGCGCGCCATTCAGCATATCGCCAGGTTTGGCATGAAATTTTTGATCAGCATCCTCAATACGACCTTCAGTGTAAACAATCATTCCTTTGTTGAGGAAAGCATCAGATACTTCAACCGCTGCATCCAAAACGCCGCCTGGATTATTGCGTAAATCAAGCACCAGGCCTTTCAATTTTCCACCATTATCAATTTTGAGTTGATTGACGGCATCACGAAGGTTGTCACCGGTTGGAGATTGGAATGTGGTGATTCGTACATAACCATAACCGGGCTCCAGAACTTCGGTACGCACACTTTTCACTTTGATAATGGCGCGAGTCAGTTCCAGTTTCAGCGGTTTATCAGCACCTTCACGAATAATCGTCAGAACAATTTTGCTGCCTGGTTCACCGCGCATGATGTCTACGGCTTCAGTCAGTGAAAGACCTTTAACAGGGGTGTCATCGAGACGGATAATCAGGTCACCGGCTTTTACACCTGCTTCGGCAGCCGGTGTTTCGTCAATTGGTGCAACCACTTTGACGAAGCCATCTTCCATTGATACTTCTATACCTAAGCCGCCAAACTCTCCAGATGTACCTTCACGGAGATCCTTGAATTCGCTGAGATCAAGATAGGATGAATGGGGATCCAGTCCATAAAGCATGCCGCGAATGGCGTTTTCCAGCAGAGCCTTATCTTCAACCGGCTCAACGTAACTGCTTTTGATGCGGCCGAAAATTTCAGAGAAAGCTCTTAGATCATCAATTGGCAAGTCAGGCTTTGCGACAGTCTCTTTATCGGCTAGTACCATTTGGCCAAAAATCATTGTGATGCCGATAATGACACCCGCTGTTACCAGCGCAAAATCACGTTTCAAAAAGCGCATATGTACTTCATTCCTTATTTCAAATTAACCTTGCTTGCGCAGCCAGTGCATAGGATTGGTCGGACTGCCTTTATGACGTACTTCAAAATATAACCCAGCGGTTTGTCTGACACCCTGATCACCACTTTGAGCGATAACTTCACCAGCACTCACGGTATCCCCCGTGTTTTTCAGCAGACTGTCATTATTGCCATACAGTGTCATGAACTGTTCGCCATGATCGATGATGATTAATAAGCCAAAGCCTTTCATCCAATCGGCAAAGACCACCCTTCCTTCTGCGCTGGCTTTAACAGACGTGCCTTTTTCAGAAGCTATCAGTATGCCCTTCCAGCTGAGTTTATCAAGATTACGCTGGCTACCATAGCTTGCCAGTATTTTTCCAGACAACGGCCATTGTAACTTCCCACTCAGACTCGAAAATCGTTCACTTGGTTTCACTGTTTTTGATGGTGGAGGTCTTTTTGCTGCTTTTTTGGCGAGTGAGTCTAATAATGACTGCAGGTTTTTTTCTTCTTCTTTTAATGCAGCCAGTTGTGCATCCTGCCCGGAGATTTTTTTATTCAGCGCAGCAAGGGTTCGCTCACGTTCAACAGTTTGCTGTTTGAAAGCCTCCTGCTGAGAAAGTTGTTGTTGTTCCAATTCATCCAGATTTCTTTTAACGGCATAAACCGCTTTTTCCTGTTCCGTTAAGTTCTGCAAAGTGGTGTGTAGGGTTTCAAGCTGTTGCTGCCGGGCCGTGTGAAAATAACGGTAATAAGTGTTACTTCGACTGACCCGCTCAGGTGATTGTTCAGACAGTAATATCTTCAGATAACTGGGTTGAGCATTCATAAATGCAGAACGAATCTGTTGATTTAATGCCTCCAGCTGCTTTGCCTGTTGCTTTTGCGTCACTCCAAGCTGTTGTTGAAGATTGAGTAATTCGTCATCTTTAACCGCAATAGATTGTTTAATCTGGTTTAACTCGCGACTTATTTCAGAAACCTTGAGGCTCTGCTTTTTTAATTGCTGTTGCAGTTCCGCTTTGGTTTTCTTATTGAGGCTAAGCGTTTTATCAAGTTCAGAAATTTCACTGCGTACCGCTTCGAGCTTTTTGGCTGAAGAAGGTTCAGCAGCAAGATTTAACGGCATAAAAAGCCAGAAAAACAAGATTAAACCACGAATTATCATCTGCACGTTCAGGTGAGTTTCACCAAAAGATGATTATTCATTTCCGCTGGAATCGGCAGATCAAGCAGGCTTAGCATTGTCGGGGCAATATCAGATAAACCACCCTGTTCCGCACAGACTGCTGAACGTCCGGCATAAATTAACGGCACGAGGTTGCTGGTATGCGCGGTATGCGCCTGCCCTTTCTCATTGTCGACCATCTTTTCAGCATTACCATGATCCGCTGTTACCAGCATTTCGCCACCACTTTCTTTTAATGCAGACCATATTTTGCCGAGACAGTTGTCCAGTGTTTCAATGGCTTTAACTGTCGCATCAAAATTACCGGTATGGCCTACCATATCGGCATTGGCGAAGTTACAGATGATGACATCGTATTGATTACTGTGAATGGCTTTAACCAGTTTTTCGGCCACTTCCGGAGCATTCATTTCCGGTTGCAAATCGTAGGTTTCGACTTTTGGTGAGGGCACCAGAATGCGATCTTCACCTTCATAGGGCACATCGCTTCCGCCATTAAAAAAGAACGTTACATGCGCATATTTTTCGGTTTCAGCAATACGCAACTGCCGCAAGCCGACAGCAGAAATACATTCACCCAGCAGGTTTTTGAGCTTTTCAGCGGGAAAAGCCACCGGTACATCAAAGTCCTTTTTATATTCAGTCAGCGTGACAAATTTTGACAGTTTTGGTGCAGCCGATATGGGAAAACCAGAAAACTCCGTATCAATGAAACACTGAGTTAGTTCACGTGCACGATCAGCACGGAAATTCATGAATACGATACTGTCACCATCCTCAATCGGCACGGCATCACCAATTCTGGTGGCTTTAACAAACTCATCCTTTTCTTCTCTAGCATAAGCCTGCTGAAGAGCTTCAAGTGCATTGTCTGCCTGATAAACGGCTTTACCATTAGCAATCAGTTCATAAGCCTGTTGAACTCTATCCCAGCGCTGGTCACGATCCATCGCATAAAAGCGCCCGATAATACTGGCGAAGCGACCCTTACCGGTCTCGTTAAAACTTGCTTGCATGTCCGCAATGAATTTTTGAGCAGATTTGGGTGATGTATCGCGACCATCCAGAAAAGCGTGTAGATAAATTTTAGTCGCACCGCGGTCTGCAGCAAGTTTTACCATGGCTTGAATATGACTGTCATGACTGTGCACGCCGCCATCGGACAGCAAGCCCAGAATATGCAGAGCCTTATCATTTTTCACCACATCATCCACCGCATCAGTCAGTGTTTGATTGGTAAAAAATGTTTCATTTCGAATGGCGCCACTAATCCGGGTGAATTCCTGATAAACCACCCGGCCAGCACCGATATTGAGATGACCAACTTCAGAATTTCCCATTTGATCGCCTGGTAAGCCAACACCAGCGCCAGAGGCGTTGATCAATGTATGTGCGTAATCATTCCAGAGGTGATCCCAGACGGGGGTTTTGGCAGCCATAATGGCATTATGCTGGACCTCTTCACTATAACCCCAACCATCCATAATGATTAGCGCAAGTGGGCGGTGCATGTGGCTCATGAAACTATCCTTTAATCACGGGTTGCGACGACCTGAGGTTGTGAAAAACAGTGATCACTGCAAATCAACAACAATGCTGTGTATTATATGGGCTTTTGTAATCAATTACAGTTGCAATCTCGTTGACGAACATCATTTCACAATCCGGAAACCCGCAAATGCATGCCATTAATGA
>DELT01000094.1:64301-64912 GCA_002354555.1 Methylophaga sp. UBA2689 | reverse complement strand
TTACGGCTAATCAGCATGATGTGCGAGTTGTTTTGCGTAAAATAGAAATCATTATTTATTCATAAATTTAGGGCTGTTTAATGGAAAATCTGGGCGAATTTATTGTTAATCATTGGATACTGTCCAGTTTGTTTGTGGTGTTGTTGTTTTTGGTTTTTTCTGACTCACTCACTCGCAAACTGGGTGGGTTTAATGCCGTTGATGTGCCAACAGCTGTTAATCTGGTGAATCAGCAAAAAGGCTGTTTTGTTGATATTCGCGATAAAGCTGCATTTGAAACTTCACATATAGTCGATTCCGTTAATGTACCGGTGGCTGATATCGAGGCGAATCTCAAGTCGCTAAAAAAGAAGGATCAGCCTCTGGTTCTGGTGTGTGACAGTGGTCAGCGTTCAAAAGCTGCTGCCAAACAGTTCAAAAAACATGGCTATACCAATATTTATGTAATGTCAGGCGGTCTGCACGCATGGCGAGATGCCAAACTGCCATTATTCACTTAAGACTTGGAGCGTTGTTATGAGCAAAGTCATCATTTATTCATCTGCGCATTGCCCGTATTGCACCATGGCAAAGCAGTTACTGGATCAAAAAGGTGTCAGTTATGACGAAAT
>DELT01000094.1:62550-64029 GCA_002354555.1 Methylophaga sp. UBA2689 | reverse complement strand
ACCGCGAAAGTTAATGATCAAGTCGCATTTCTGGCGGAAGTCAAACAGGCTGGAATTTTCACTTTGACCGGGTATAGCAAGGAAGAAATGGGTCCCCTGATTGGCAGTTACTGCCCGAATACTGTTTTCCCATTTGCACGTGAAGTGATTTCTGATGTGGTTATTAAAGGTGGTTTCCCACAACTCGTGCTGGCACCCGTGAACTTTGATGCAGTATACAAACATCAAATTGATCAGGCGCGTCAGCAGATGGAAGCAGCACAGGCTACTCACTAGCTTGTCTAGATGGCCATGACCGCTTCTTCTTTAATGCCAACAGTTGTCATTGGTGCCGGAGCCTGGGGTACGGCGCTGGCGATTGCCATGGCTCGCAATGGGCATGAAGTCTGGCTGTGGGGTCGTGACAAAGAACAGCTTTCCCGGATAGCGGCTGAACGGATGAACAGCCGCTATCTACCGGAAATTATTTTTCCGGATACATTGAAAATTGAAATGGATTTGGAAAAATCTCTGAAAAATTGCAGACATGTAATGATTTCAGTGCCAAGTGTGGCGTTTAGCGAAATATTGCATTGCATTAAACCTTTTCTGTCTGAAGATATCCCGATCAGTTGGGCGACCAAAGGTTTAACGCCCCACAATGGTCAATTTCTGCACGATACGGCTATTGAAATTCTGGGGCCTAAACATGCTTTAGCTGTCGTTTCTGGTCCATCGTTCGCCGCGGAGGTTGCGGCCGGGTTACCTACCGCTTTAACAGTTGCTTCCCGCGATACAGAGTTTGCCAAAGCCTTGGCAAATGCGCTTCATGGACCAGCTTTGCGGGCTTACACCACGGAGGATGTTTTAGGAGTGCAAGTTGGTGGCACGGTGAAAAACGTGTTGGCAATTGCCGCAGGTATCTGTGACGGATTAGGATATGGTGCCAACGCCCGTGCCGCTTTGCTGACCCGCGGTATGGCAGAAATTATGCGTTTAGCCAGTATATTGGGGGCTGAACCGGAAACCATGTTTGGTCTGTCTGGTATGGGGGATTTGATTCTCACCTGTACCGACAATCAGAGCCGAAATCGCCAGCTGGGCTTAGCGATTGGTTCAGGTCTTAAAGTTGATGAAGCGGTTTCAAAAGTCGGTAAGACGGTAGAAGGTATGCACGCTGCAAGAGAAGTTTTATTGCGCGCTCAACAGGCGGGTGTTGAGATNNCCGCAAATGCATGCCATTAATGATGATATTGAACGCGCTGCATTTGCGCTGAAGGCAATGTCGAATCCATTGCGTTTGAAAATTCTCTGTACGCTTGGTGATCAAGAATTATCAGTACAGGATATTGTTGAGCATGTTGGCACAACACAAAGCAATGTGTCGCAACATCTTGCCAAACTTAAAGATAAAAACATTCTGGCGGCAAGACGAGATGCAAACCGCATATTTTACCGCGTCAACGATGAGCGCCTGTTACGGCTAATCAGCATGATGTG
>DELT01000094.1:0-62306 GCA_002354555.1 Methylophaga sp. UBA2689 | reverse complement strand
AATCAGCAAAAAGGCTGTTTTGTCGATATCCGCGATAAAGATGCATTTGAAACTTCACATATAGTCGATTCCGTTAATGTGCCGTTAGCCGATATCGAGGCGAATCTCAAGTCGCTAAAAAAGAAGGATCAGCCTCTGGTTCTGGTGTGTGATAGTGGTCAGCGTTCAAAAGCCGCTGCCAAACAGTTCAAAAAGCATGGCTACACCAATATTTATGTAATGTCAGGCGGTCTGCACGCATGGCGAGATGCCAAACTGCCGTTATTTAGTTAAGAGTTGGAGTGTTGTTATGAGCAAAGTCATCATTTATTCATCCGCGCATTGCCCGTACTGCACAATGGCAAAGCAGTTACTGGATCGGAAAGGTGTCAGTTATGACGAAATCCGTGTGGATCAGCATCCAGAAAAACGCCAGGAAATGATGCAAAAAAGTCAGCAACGTACCGTGCCGCAAATATTCATTAATGGTAAATCAATGGGTGGATATACCGATTTGGTTGATATCGACCGTTCGGGGCAGCTCGACGTTTTACTGACAAACAATTAAATTCTAAAGAGAGGGAAAATCATGGCTGAAGAAAACACAGCAGCAACTGAAGAACAACAACCGAAGTTCATCATTCAGAAGATCTACACCAAAGATATTTCATTTGAAACGCCTAATTCTCCAGCCATTTTCCGTGAAGAATGGAAACCAAAACTGGATCTGCAATTGGGTAATGAATATAACCGTATCGATGAAGATACCCATGAAATTGTTCTGGTCGTCACAGTCACCGCGAAAGTTAATGATCAAGTGGCATTTTTGGCGGAAGTTAAACAGGCTGGAATTTTCACCTTGACCGGTTACAGCAAAGAAGAGATGGGTCCCCTGATTGGCAGTTATTGCCCGAATACTATTTTCCCTTTTGCGCGGGAAGTTATTTCTGATGTGGTTATCAAAGGTGGTTTTCCACAACTCGTACTGGCGCCAGTGAACTTTGATGCAGTCTACAAACATCAGATTGATCAGGCACGTCAGCAGATGGAAGCAGCACAAGCTACGCACTAGTTTGTCTACACGGTCATGACCGCTTCTTCTTTAATGCCAACAGTTGTCATTGGTGCCGGAGCCTGGGGTACGGCGCTGGCTTTTGCCATGGCTCGAAATGGCCATGAAGTCTGGCTTTGGGGTCGTGACAAAGAACAGCTTTCCCGGATAGCGGCTGAACGGATGAACAGCCGCTATCTACCGGAAATTATTTTTCCGGATACATTGAAAATTGAAATGGATTTGGAAAAGTCCCTGAAAAATTGCAGACATGTAATGGTTTCAGTGCCAAGTCTGGCGTTTAGTGAAATATTGCATTGCATTAAACCTTTTTTGTCTGCAGATATCCCGATAAGTTGGGCAACCAAAGGTTTAACCCCCCACAATGGTCAATTTCTACATGATACGGCTATTGAAATTCTTGGTCCTAAACATGCTTTAGCCGTCGTTTCTGGTCCATCGTTCGCCGCGGAAGTTGCGGCCGGATTGCCCACCGCTTTAACTGTCGCTTCCCGCGATACAGAGTTTGCCAAAGCCTTGGCAAATGCGCTTCATGGACCTGCTTTGCGGGCTTACACCACTGAGGATGTTTTAGGGGTGCAAGTTGGAGGTACGGTGAAAAACGTGTTGGCAATTGCCGCAGGTATCTGTGACGGATTAGGATATGGTGCCAACGCCCGTGCCGCTCTGTTGACCCGCGGTATGGCAGAAATTATGCGTTTAGCCAGTGTACTGGGAGCTGAACCAGAAACCATGTTTGGCCTGTCTGGTATGGGGGATTTGATCCTGACCTGTACTGATAATCAGAGCCGCAATCGCCAGCTGGGCTTAGCGATTGGTTCGGGTCTTACTGTTGATGAATCGGTTTCAAAAGTCGGTAAGACGGTAGAAGGTATGCACGCTGCCAGAGAAGTTTTATTACGTGCTCAACAGGCGGGTGTTGAGATGCCAATTGTTGAGCAGGTATGCAAAATCCTGTTTGAAGGGTACGATCCGCGCAAATCGGTTCAGGCATTATTATGTCGTGAACAAAAAGCAGAATCTCCGGTAATCGGAAAATCGTGATACGAATTAATTGAGGAAAATTATATGCAAGGCATTGTGAAATACAGCAGCATCATTGCACTCAGTGTGGCAATGACTGTCGGCTTGTCTGCCTGTGGCAACCCATTCAGTAAGAAATCATCAGATGATGATGAAGTCGTTATGTCACAAAGTGGTCCGGTACTGTGGGAGTCAAATCTGCAATACGTTCGGCTGGTAGAGCGCGATCAGCCTGGAACCAATCAGCACCCTTTGCCAATCAATCAGGATGAAATGCGTGAAGTGCTTTCATCGCTATATGTTAATCAGCGTGTGTTACTGAGAACTCAGCAAGTTCCGTTGTTTTCACCGGGTGAATTGCAAATTTTAAGTTCAACCCTAGCACAGGGTTTAAATCGTGCCCAACCCAACGAAGATATTACCTTTGTCACGCTAGGGGTTCATGCCGGAGCGATTGCGGCGGAACGTAAAACCAACAGTGGCCGCGTGTTTGTTGATAACAATGGCCGCTTGAATATTATCTTTGGACTTGTTCATCAGGAATATCGCGATAAAGAACAATATACTGGTCAGGAAATAGATCGTCGGGTAAATCCATTATTACCGGGTACCCGTAAGTCCGATTCTGATCCAGCAACCAAAATTGCTTTAGATAATGGCATTTCATATCACCAAGAAGATGGCTCTGAACGGTCTGACTGGCTAGTGATTGATATCCCTACCGTATTAGCGTCTGCAGCTGAGCGTAAAGGACAGGATACCGGCGCATTAACGCCTGAAATGCGTGAAGAAATTGCCAGAACCAAACGTCAAACAGATAATTTGACTGATGATGTGGCCAATATTAAGGAAGTCCTGTTTGAAATGTCTGAGCAGCTTGAACAGCTCAAACAACAATTGGACGAAAGTAATCAGCAATAATGATTTCTAAATGTTTTTAAAAAGGGCGCTTCGGCGCCTTTTTTATTGCAATCTTTAAAGACGATAACGCAAATCAGCGGATTTGGAGCGAGCCATATCGACATTTTTTGACAGACTGAGCACTTTAAACAGTTCTCCCATCTGTTCTGGTAATAATAAACGTTTCAAAGCTGCGGCCTGTTGCATCTGCTGAAAGGAATCTGGCGCATTCTGTTGGCTGAGATTGAGAATGTCACCTGCCAGCAGAAAATCACTCTGCCGCTGATAACCCTCGACTTGCAGTCCTTTTGCATGGGCTGTTTCAGCTAATGCTGTGAAGTCCACATGGGCAGTAATATCCTGCAAACCGATCAGAGTCAATGGATCATTATGTACCTGATGTTGATAGTGGCAACGCAACATGCCCTGATGCCGCAAGGGATGAAAATAGTCACTGGCTTCATAGCCATAATCAATCAAATATATAGCACCCTGTGTCAGTATTTCGGCGATAGTGCAAAGCCAGGCAGGTGCTTGCATAGCCACTTCTGTCTGATAGGGAAACTGCTGCAGTAAAGGATAAATCTGTTCGCAACGTGTCTGTAAAAAAGGATCAGTCACCGTTTGTGACAGCCATGTCAGTTGCCCTTCTTCCTGCCCTACTCCTAACTCCAGAATCTGATTTTCTTCAAACTGCATTCGATGCACAGGCATGGCATCGCACACTTCATTTGCAATGATGACTCCGGTGAATTCAGCAGGCAGTTGATCCAGCCAAATTATACGATTTTGTTCGCTTCCAAAATGTTTATGGATTATTTCTTGCTGCCTATGGCGTAAGTGGGCACTAGCTTCGATAATATAGTAATGTGCCGGCAGGCAGTCAATTTCCTGCAGATACTGCAGAATATCGACCGCCATTTGACCGTTGCCTGCGCCAAATTCCAGGCAATCTGCCGCCGGTATTTGTCTGAGCACATCAGCAATATGATTGCCCAGCGCCATAGAAAATAACGGGCTTATTTCCGGTGCTGTAATAAAATCCCCTGCTTCGCCGATCTTGCTTAAGCCATTGCTGTAATAACCGAGTCCAGGTTGGTATAAGGCCATCTGCATAAATTCTGCAAAGCTCAGCCAACCATTCCGGGCTTCTATGGTCTGAAAAATCAGTTGCAACAGTTGATCGCTATGCTGTTGCGCAATGGGGTCAGGTGCAGGTAACTTGGCGGTATGTTTCATTTAGTCGGTAATTTCAGTGAATAATCCCATTTTAGTAACAGGTGCCGGAAAGCGGGTCGGATTTCATATCGCTTCCAGGCTAAAGCAGGATGGTTATGATGTATTGGCACATTACCGTACTGAAACGGAAGATGTCCAAAAACTAAAACAATTAGGCATACAGACTATTCAGGCGGATTTGCAGGATACTGCCAGCATTATGGGGTTTATCGACAAACTGCAGCAATTCAGTCCGGCTTATCGAGGCATTGTGCATAATGCCTCAGCATTTATACCGACAGCAGATGATTTGGTTGAGGCTGCGGAGCAATATCAACATTTTTTTACCATACATATGTTAGCGCCGTTTCTGATCAATCAGGCGTTATCAAAGCTATTAAAGGGACCGGGTAACGATCCGGCCGATATTATTCATATCACCGATATCAATGTTGAAAACCCTACCCCACGCTTTGATATTTATGGCACAACCAAAGCGGGATTGCATAACCTGACGCTTGTGTCGGCAAAAAAACTAGCTCCGCAGATAAAGGTGAATTCAGTGGCTCCGGGACCCGTTTTATTCACAGAGTCACATACACAGGAAGCTAGACAGAAGATGTTGTCTGAAACCCCGCTTGCTCGTGAAGGTGGTGCCGAGCCAGTGTATCTCGCCATAAAAAGCTTGCTAGAGAACCCCTTTATTACTGGTGCGACTATCCCAGTAGATGGTGGTCGCCGTCTCTCCAAAGCGTAAGTCAGACGTTTTTATCAAAACCCCTGCAGGAGGCGTGACTTCTGCAGTGTCAGTTAGATAACTGAGCAGCTCTCGAATAATGGGGTAAAGAAAATACTCATCAGTAATACTGCTGACCGGGATATCAGCTTCTTCAGGCAAGCTCAGCTGTTTCAGAATATCGATATCGGCTGGTCGATCTTTGGTTTTGCTTAACGGATCATCCCGATCCCGGCCTAAACTAATTTCAATCTGATTGCAGAAGCGCTTTAATTCTATCTGGGACAAATCGGTTTCAACGAAGACGATGGTATTGAGGAAATCCCGATGACTATTCATGCCCACTGGCGGGATTTTTAATACTCGACTTAGTTTTAGCTCTTTAAACTCTTGCAGCAGCGCAATGACCATTTTTTCGGTATTTTGCTGAGGATTTATGTTGCTGCCTAAACCAAGCAGATAGCCTTGCCGCTGTTTCATTTGCTGGAGCGCTCAATCACAATTTGTGCTTGGTTTTCCCCATGCAATTGAACAGGTTTGGTTAAGGTGAGTTTGAGCCGCGGAATGTCAAAGGTCTTGAGTAAAAGTTGCGCGACCTCTTCAGCCAGGCTTTCAATTAACAGATATTGACTATTGCTGACAAACTCGACAACGACATTGGCAACCGCACCATAATCCAATGTATTGGTTATATCATCCGATGCAGCGGCTTTGCGGATATCCCAATCCATTTCAAAATCAAAGCGCAATGTCTGTAGTGTTTCGCGCTCCCAATCATAGATGCCGATAATCGTGTCAATTTTCAAATCATTTAGAAAAATTTTATCCATGATGTCGCTTCAATGTTGGCAAAAGTGGTAATGGTACTGAATAATACCGCTACATTTTCAAAGGTCGCATCATAACATGCCTGAATTAACTGCCATCGCGCTGCTTGCATTGCTCGGCGCCTACCTTATAGGCTCATTATCGAGCGCTGTCATGCTTTGCAAGGTCTCAGGTTTACCGGATCCAAGGACTCAGGGCTCAGGAAATCCCGGCGCGACCAATGTATTGCGGATGGGTAGCAAAAAGCTGGCGGCACTGGTCTTGCTCATCGATGTGCTAAAAGGCGTCATCCCGGTATTAATCGGACGAATACTAGGCTTTGATATCGATATCCTGGCTTTAATTGCTTTCTTTGCATTTCTTGGGCACTTATACCCTGTGTTTTTCCAGTTTAAAGGTGGCAAAGGTGTGGCAACGGCTTTGGGCGCGTTTCTGGCGCTGTCACCTGCGTTGGCTGGAGCGGCGTTACTGACTTGGATGGTGGTTTTTGCCATTACCCGGATTTCGTCTTTATCTGCCATTACCGCTGCGGCAATGACACCGGTTTATAGCTTATGGCTTATTGATACAGTGTTTGCACGTGCGGTTATTCTGTTAATTGCCCTGCTTTTGCTGTGGCGGCATCGTAGCAATATCCAGCGGTTGCTGGCCGGTGAAGAGAAGAAGTCAGGTTGAAGCTGGCGGCGTTAGCTCATCTAATGGCCAACGCGAACGCACATTAAATGTTGCTTCAGTTTCAGCAACCATGGCCTGGTGACGCATCGCTCCGGCAAACGCAATCATCGCTCCGTTATCGCTACAGAATTGTAATTGCGGGTAATAAACCTGCACTTTCGGTAATGCATCTAAAGCCGCGCGCAAAGATTTATTGGCACTGACGCCACCGGCCACGACCAAACGTTTATGACCACTTTGTTTTAATGCCCGGCGACATTTAATCACCAGGGTTTCCACCGCCGCTGTTTGAAATGCCAGCGCAATATCGGCTTTGGCCTGTTCACTCTGATCACTGTTATGCCAGGTGTTTAAAGCAAAGGTTTTCAAACCACTGAAACTGAAATCCAAACCCGGACGATTGGTCATCGGTCTGGGAAAGATATGGGCGCCCTCTTGGCCTTTTTCTGCTAAAGCCGCTAAGGCCGGGCCACCCGGATAACCCAGCCCCAACATTTTGGCGGTTTTATCAAATGCTTCACCCACCGCATCATCAATGGATTCGCCCATTAATTCATATTCACCCACGCCTTTAACATCAACCAGCAGGGTATGGCCGCCGGAAATCAATAAAGATACAAATGGAAATGCCGGTGGATTGGCTTCCAGTAATGGCGATAAAAGGTGCCCTTCCATATGATTGATTGGCAAAGCTGGAATATTTAACGCCCAGGCCAGACTGCGACCAATTGCGGCGCCCACCAGTAAAGCACCCACCAGACCTGGACCCGCTGTATAAGCCACCGCATCTATATCTTTACGCTGCAGACCCGCTTCATCCAAAACCTGTTGCATCAAGGGCAATGTTTTCTGAATATGATCGCGGGAAGCCAGTTCCGGCACCACACCGCCATATTCGGCATGCATTTCTATCTGACTGAAAAGTGCGTGAGCCAACAGCCCCTTTTCAGTATCATAGAGCGCAATACCGGTTTCATCGCAAGATGATTCAATTCCTAAAACACGCATAAATTTATTCTGACTGCATTAAATAAATGCCGATTATTATGCCTTGCCGGGGGTGGTCTCATCCAACTAATTAGCATTTAGTATTTTCTTTCCGAAATAGATCTCGTACAATTAAGGGCTTTTCCGTCATTGTCTGTTTAGGAATGTATTGAATGCCATCTGTTAAGGTTAAAGAAAACGAACCATTTGACGTAGCTTTACGTCGTTTCAAACGTGCTTGTGAAAAAGCAGGTACGGTTGCAGAAGCTCGCGCTCGCGAAGCTTATGAAAAACCAACAACTGTTCGCAAACGTGCTGCAGCAGCAGCTGTTAAGCGTCACCAGAAGAAACTGTCACGTGAAAACGCTAGCCGCGTTCGCATGTACTAATTGCTGATTAGAATCTTATTCTAATGCCTCAAGAAGCCAGTCCACTCAAAGCTCGAATTCAAGATAGCGTAAAAGACGCAATGCGCGCCAAAGACAAAGATCGTCTTGGCACATTGCGACAAATTACCGCTGCCATCAAGCAAGTTGAAGTCGATAATCGCCAGGATATGTCAGATGATGACATTGTCGTTGTGCTGACTAAAATGACTAAGCAACGCAAAGATGCCTTATCGCAGTTTGAGCAAGCTGGCCGTGATGACTTAGCCGTTATCGAAAAAGCTGAATTGGCGATTATTGAAGAATTCCTGCCAACAGCCTTGAGCGAAGCAGAATTGCAGGCAGCTATTGCTGATGCAATTCAACAGACAGGCGCTAGTACCCAGAAAGATATGGGTGCGGTGATGAATGTGTTGCGTCCGAAAGTTCAGGGGCGCGCTGATATGGGCGCAGTGAGCAGCCAGGTTAAGGCCGCGCTCAGTTCTTAAGCCAGCAATGCCAGGTCTTTTTTCAGACGTGGTTAACATTCAAGACAGACTTCGGCCATAATTGATTTATGGCCGGACAAATCCCTCCACAGTTCATTGACGAATTGCTCTCACGAGTCGATATCGTTGATATTATTGATGCGCGTGTACCGCTGAAAAAAGCCGGTAAAAACCTGCACGCCTGTTGCCCTTTCCACAACGAAAAAACTCCCTCATTTACTGTCAGTCCTGATAAACAGTTTTATCACTGTTTTGGCTGTGGTGCGCACGGCACGGCGATCGGTTTTCTGATGGAATACGACCAGCTCAGCTTTCCTGAATCAATTCAGGAGCTTGCGGACACAGTCGGTATGCAGGTGCCAGTCACGCAACAAGCTGCACTCACCCCCGCCAGACAAAACCTTTACGACCTGATGGATAAAGTCAGTCGCTACTACGTACATCAGTTGCAAAACCATCCGCAGCGCCAGGCTTTTCAGGATTATATCCAACAGCGAGGTCTTAGCGCTGAAACCGTAGCTGCTTTTGATATTGGTATGGCGCCGGATGGTTGGGACAATGTATTACGTACTTTTGGCAACAATCAGCAAAGTCAGGATCAATTGTTTGAAGCGGGGATGTTGATTAAAAACGATAAAGGTCGAACCTACGATCGTTTTCGTGATCGATTAATGTTCCCCATTCGTGATCGTCGGGGCCGCGTTATCGCTTTCGGTGGTCGTGTTATTGATGCCGACGGCACGCCAAAATACCTGAACTCTCCTGAAACCCCTATTTTTCACAAGGGGCAGGAGCTTTACGGTCTATATCAAGCTCGTAAAGCCAATCGTCGACTGGAACGCATCCTGATTGTGGAAGGTTATATGGATGTCATTGCGCTGGCTCAGTTTGGGATTAACAATGCAGTGGCAACGTTAGGTACGGCGACAACTTCAGAACACTTACGTCAGTTGATTCGCAGCGCACCGGAAATTATTTTTTGTTTTGATGGTGACCGTGCAGGAAAAGAAGCTGCATGGCGAGCCGCAGAAAATGCGATGCCGATACTCGGTGGTAATTTTGAACTGAAATTTATGTTTCTGCCGGAAGGTCAGGATCCCGACACCATGGTAAGGGAGCAGGGGGCTGCTACATTTCATCAGTTAGTCAGTCAGGCGCAAAGCTATTCGGATTTTTTCTTTGCGACATTACTTTCCCGGGTAGACAGTCAATCGATGGATGGCCGCGCCAGGCTGGTTGAAATTGCCAAACCCTATCTAAGACATATCCCTGCAGGCTTGTATCGCGATATGTTGGAGCAGCAGCTGGCAGATCATGCTAAAACCAATATTGCCACGTTAAACAAACATCTTGAAAAACCTGCGCCACCACCTCCAGCAAAAAACGCCAAGCAAAATGCAATGGCCAATATGACGCCCGTGCGCATGGCGGTGATGATTGTGTTACAGCATCCACAATTGTATGAGGCTGTTCCGGATACAGGTAATTTGCATCAGCTGGATATGCCAGGTTTGGCGATTTTAATTCAGCTACTTGAAACCATGCGTGAGCATCCCCATCTTAAAACCGCACAGCTTTTAGAGCGTTGGCGAGATACTCAACAAGCTCCCTATATGGAAAAACTCGCAATGCAACCGTTGAATTTGTCGCCAGAACAGCTGGAGCATGAACTCATCGGAATTGTAAGTCGTCTAAACAAACAAGCAAGAGATGAACGCTATACTTATTTGATAAATAAAGGACTCAGCAATTTAACTGAGTCTGAAAGAATTGAAATTAATTCCTATAAGTAGGTGTTTTGTAATCAAAAATGATGCAATAACGAAGTGCTTTCACTATAATATAGTGTTACCGCCAAAAATCAGCGTCACCATGCATAAAGAGGCCGAATGAAAGATCAGCAATCACGCGTTAAAGAACTTATCGCCCTTGGAAAGGAGCGCGGTTATCTCACCTACGGCGAGATCAATGACCACCTTCCGGAAGATTTGGTCGATGCGGATCAGGTCGAAGACATCGTTAGTATGTTCAGCGACCTGGGTATCATGGTCCATGAAGATGGCATGGATACCGATGAGATGGAACGTCTCGCCGAAGCTGTATCATCAAATGACGAAGTCTCTGATGAAGAAGCTGCTGCTGTCCTGGCAAGTTCCGATGGTGAGTTTGGTCGTACTACCGATCCTGTGCGCATGTACATGCGCGAGATGGGCTCTGTTGAATTATTGACTCGCGAAGGCGAGATCGTTATCGCTAAACGCATCGAAGCAGGCCTCCGTGAAAGTCTGCTAATGCTGTCAACTTACCCACCGGTTATTTCGTCATTCCTTGAATTTTACGATGCGGTTGAAGCTGGCGAAATGCGCCTGAATGAACTGATTCGTGGCTTTGTCGCGCCTGAAGAGCTGGTCGCCAGTGATGATGACGATGATGATGTTACCAGTAGCTCTGACTCTGATGATTCTGATAGCGACGGCGATGATGACGATGATGTTGATGGCGTAAGCGATGATGAAGATGATTCTGGAGAAATTGATCCAGAAGAAGCCCGCGCTCGCTTTACCGCATTGAAAGAAGCATACAAAACCGTTCTGGCCACCGAAGGTGATGCCATGATCGAATCTCGTGAACAGGCCAGTAACCTGTTTATGGAATTCAAACTGACACCAAAAACGCTGCTTTATTTAAATGGCTTGATGGCAGAAACCATCGCCGAAGTGCGTAAACAAGAAAAAATCATTATGGACATCGTTGTAGAGCAGGCGGGTATGAATCGCCGCGACTTTATCGATGCATTCCAGGGTAATGAAAGTAATCTTGAGTGGTCAGATAAATTCATTCGCGCTAAAAAACATTATTCATCCACCATCAAGAAAAATCTTGATGACATTCTGGCCGCACAAAGCAAATTAGCCGAAATTGCAGAAGATCGTGGACTGGATATTTCCGAGATTAAAGAAATCAGCCGTCAAATGTCGATTGCTGAAGCCAAAGCGCGTCGTGCCAAGAAAGAAATGGTCGAAGCCAACTTGCGTCTGGTTATCTCAATTGCCAAAAAATACACCAACCGTGGTTTGCAGTTCCTGGATCTGATTCAGGAAGGCAACATAGGTCTGATGAAAGCGGTTGATAAATTCGAATATCAACGTGGCTACAAATTCTCTACCTATGCAACATGGTGGATTCGTCAGGCAATTACCCGTTCTATTGCTGACCAGGCACGTACCATTCGTATTCCGGTACATATGATTGAAACCATCAACAAACTCAATCGTGTTGCCCGTCAAATGCTTCAGGAGATGGGGCGTGAACCGACTCCGGATGAATTGGCAGAACGCGTAGAAATGCCGGAAGACAAAGTACGTAAAGTACTGAAGATTTCCAAAGAACCTATTTCGATGGAAACACCGATCGGTGATGATGAAGATTCACATCTGGGCGATTTCGTTGAAGATATCAACGTAATGTCACCAGCAGACTCCGCTATCATCGAAGGCCTCAGAGAAGCCACTCAGGGCGTTCTGAACGGCCTGACCGAGCGAGAAGCCAAAGTACTGCGTATGCGATTTGGTATTGATATGAATACTGACCACACACTGGAAGAAGTCGGTAAACAATTTGATGTTACCCGTGAGCGTATTCGTCAGATCGAAGCCAAGGCGTTACGTAAGTTGCGTCACCCATCACGCTCGGATCAACTGAGAAGCTTCCTCGACTCAGACAGCTGATTACAAAATCGGGCCTATAGCTCAGTTGGTTAGAGCAGGGGACTCATAATCCCTTGGTCCCAGGTTCGAGTCCTGGTGGGCCCACCAATTAAATCAAAGCCTTAGCGGAATAATTGCTAGGGCTTTATTTTTATGTGCTACTTATGTGCTACTATTTAATAAAATAAGTAGTTTGAAGAATATTATTAGCTAGGCTATTCTCACTAATGTATAAAAATATGGATATGTATTAAATGCAGCCCATTAATAATGAATATTCGATCGTAGTCTTGGGTGCATGGAACCCATCGATATTTAGTCCTGAGTGGATTAAGAAATTTTTGGTAAATATCGAAGAAGGGGAAGAGATAGAGATTGCTTTCCCCCTGGATGACGCTACTGCACCAAGGAAAATATCATTTAAGGAAATAAGCATTTTTCCTGGCAGAAAAAAAATGGATTTAATTCCTATTGTGCCCAGTAAAGATAATTTAGAATTCTGTCAAAGCATCTTGGTTACGCTCTTTAATATTCTTCCTCATACACCAGTCTCAGGCTTTGGTATCAACTTTGGTTTTTTAGAGAGTAACTTATCTACAGAGTTGACAAATCTTTTTGAGTTGAGTGATGAAAACTCACTTATTGATAACTACGTCCCGAAGGGAACATCAATATCTCGTAATATTGTTAAGGAGGGGCAGAACTATATTATTAATTTAACTCTCTCAGAAGCAAACGGAAATGTATCTATAAAAATTAATTTTCACTTTAATATAGCTTCCACTGAGGAATGCAGAGAAATTCTCGAAACTGGTGCGGTAGAAAATTGTTTTAATGAGACATTAGAGCTTCTAGAAACTGTTTACGGTATTACTATAGAGCAAACTAATTGATTGACTCGTTCGTCAGGAGAATAATTATGAAGGATTCAGCTTCAACAACAAGCGACGTATCTAAAACTGATTACACTCACAGTTATTACAATGTCCAAGCTAGTACTGGAACGGAAGTGAAAAAGGATAAAATTGTGACTGCATACAGTACTTCTATGACTACTAAGTTTTCAAATAACCAGACTAGAAAAGAGAAAAATCTACAAAATTTGAATGCATTTTTGAGAAAAGCAGGACTTTAAAATATATACAGTCACTGACATGACGCATTTTACCTATGAAGAAAAGCCGAATTTATCTGCTTTGCAACAAGGAGATATCCTTGATAAGACAGATGAATTAATGGAGGTTATCAACGCCTACCATCCGCATTATGGCAATGATGGCTATACACATTTTCAGGTGCTTACACAAAGTTGTGATTTAGTCCGCAGAGGTAAAGAAAAGACTTGCTCCTCACGATACATTACTATTGCGGCGGTTAGACGCTTAGACTTGGTAATTTACAGGCTTTTGAGTGAGGATGTAGGGCCTCAAAAAGCTATATCAAATGGTGATAGTTTTATCTGTAATGGTAAAGAGAAGCCAAGGGTTCAGTCATTTTTAGAGTCACTATTTAATAACAACGATAAGAAACATTTTTTTCTCAAGGCATGTCCAGAGAAAGGTTTAAACAATGATTCTTGCACTTTTCTCAGCCTCGCTATAACAATAAGGGCTCATGAGCATTATGAAAAGTGTTTAAAAGCAAAGAAAATACAATTAGAAAGTAATTTTCAGTCAAAACTCGGCTGGCTGGTTGGAAATTTATACTCTCGAGTAGGAACAGAAGATTACTCAGATCAATTTTCTAAAAGGGAAGAATTTGTTTCCCACATTGAAAACGTAATGAATGGTCATGTACTATGGATTGAGCCTCACAACTTTCAATTTTTCAAAAAGTTTAAAAGCGAAAATCCAGATAAAAGTGTTACTGAATTGGCACAAGAGGCTGCGATAGAGAAAAAAAGAGTAACTAACGATAAGATCGTCACCATTGCAGATAAAATATACCGATCATTAGAGTTGGATGACCATGACCATCTAAGGAAAAAAATTGAGAACTTTTTAAAGTCATCAAAGGGTCAAGCTTTTCTGAGTGATGATCTGAAATTACCTTAATCAAACAAGCTAATTCAGCGATTGTCTTTTAAGTTTATAGATGAAAATATAAAATATAAATTCTCGATATTGTACGATTTTATTCTGAACTGGCTTCTTCGTTTAATTGTTGGTCTTCCTTAACTGACATTTTCCATTTTGATACCGAGATCGTAGTAAATTGCATTGGAGCTTACAGCTTTCAACAGCATACTGAAGTCTGTACCCTCGCCTAGTAATACCTGCTCTCCATACAAATATTCTCTCACAGGAATTTTATTTGATAATGAGGGTATATAGACTGCTTGGTTGTGTTTTACTTTCCAGTGAACGAGCAGCTTTGAAAAGTCCCATTTGGCAGCAATTACACCGCATTCAGAACTAAGAACGATCCCACCATAAGGATCAATAATTTTTCCTGTATCAGAGTCATATCCTTCAAGATAAATGATTAAACCTGTTGAAGCGTGTCTCACATTACATTTATGCACACCGCCGAAGTTAATTCGATCTGGCCGCCCAAGTTTGTCCTCATATTCAAATTGTCTAAGGAAGCCTTCAACACCTTTCTCAACATAAACTCATCCTGAAGGTTCAGGAGTCATTAGTGTTATTACTTTTGAAATTACTTTATCGAAAGATTGAACGCCGAACTGTTTGATTTCCCAACCAAGATAGTCGGGTTCGGCATATCCATCGGGGGTTATTTCCAATTCTGCTTCCAGTGTATAACCGCCACAATTTGAGCTTGAGCAGGGTAGCTCTATTCCAGCAGAGTATACTCTTACTTGGAATCCAACCTTTGCTGTGCATTTGCAGTAACTTTTCCAGCAATTCCTGCTTGGTGTCTTTGACGACTCTGTCTGAAAGACTTAATTCAATAAAAACATTTTCATGTTTGATAACTTCAGCATGACTAATCTCAATTGCCAATGGAAAGTCCGGAGGAATAAAATAAGCCACCACCGTTTCATCATCTGTTATTCCCAAGATTAATGTAGGGCCTTCTGAACGACCTTTTTTCTCCGGATTCATCCATGGCCCCATTTTTACTTTTGAACCTTGCAGAAAGCCAGAGAACCGTACTTCAGGGTATTGTGGATATAGAATTAGTTTTGCGTTTGGAGCTGGGTATCGTTCCCCGTTCGGTGATAGCCAAGAAAGTTCTACCGGCGCCCGAAAAATAATTGCTTAAAGAAATAGTTGCCAAGTTTCCTGACTAAGCGCGGAAACCGGGCAACTTTAATCACATTAAATTTTCATACTTTGCCCTGCTGATATATTTTGAAACTGTGGACTTGTTAACGCCAAGCTTCTCAGCGATATCCTTTTGGGACATACCTGCTTTATTAAAGCTGATTACTTTCTGGAAAAGCGAGTCTTCAAGATCTTCTATATGCCATTGAAATTTATTGTTCTTCTCTTCCAGTTGGGCAATAAATGATTCTGCTTCGTCACCGGAAAATCCCCGGGCTTTCTTGAAATCGACTATAAACCTTGCTCCCTCTTTGGGGCTGTAATCATCTGGATGTCTAAGTGAAATCACAGTATCCATTACATCCTCACGCTTGCTGGTGCCTCGCTGTTCCCCGCTTTTACCTGCATGATGAATAAATAATATAGTTTTACCGGCACTTTTTAGCCTTATTGCCCATTCTTGAACCACCTGCCAGCTTTCAGCGTCGTTTTCATTTCCAGTTCTGCAAAGCGTTGAAATATTGTCGACAATTATCAGTTCGGCTTTGTCACAAAACGTCTTTAAATGAGTATGCCATTCAGGATCGGAAAGATCCGGGCTGGCACCTTCCTGAAAATCCGGTGTTATAAATTCAATAAGTCCATTTTCCAGCCCATTTTCTCCAGCTATCTTTTGAAGCCTTGGCTGTAACTCAGTCGCACCCATTTCACCATCTATATAAAGAACTTTCCGGCATTTCCCCGTTGCCCAGGTTAAAAACGATTTGCCTTTGGCGACAGCGCAGGCTACTTCAAGTGCAAAAAAAGTTTTGCCTATACCTCTTGGCGCATAAACCATGGCAATCCCCCTTAAAGGGAGCCATGGACTCATTATCAACTCCTTAGGTGGTAGCTTCATGCTTATAAGCTCTTTGGCATCAATTGCTTTAACAGGGGAGCTCGGGTTTTGCTTTAAAGGAATTATGGGGTTGGCTGCTTCTTTATCAGAATTTTTCTTATAAGCAATTTTTTCTTTAGGCGAAATATCATAAAGATCTTCGTTATAAGGGATAAGGTCTTCCTCAGCCAGGGCTGATTCACTTAAAGAGATTCCCTTATAAGGGTTATCCAATGCATCATTGATCATAAAATCATCTCCTTTTAAAGCGAGATGGTTCTGGAGTCGACAAACTCCATCACATCAGCATAACGATATCTCACATAGCGACCAACCTTGATGTATTTAAGGTTATATCGTTTATTGCACCGCCAGATAGCAAGTGTTTGTATGCTTACGCCGAGCAGACTACTGACCTGTTTGGAATTCAGTAAATCGTTTGTTTGATATTGATTCATAAAATTGACTCTCCTTTTCTGTAGTTGTCGGAGAGAATTCTATAAATTGACCTCTTGAGTATGTGCTGAGTAACTTTTTAGTCTGCACGTACTAAAATTTAAAACTATATAAATTAGTGGTTTAGAGGTATACCTAATGTTAGGTTTTAATCATCCTTCATCTTTAGAGACTTGTTGATTAGATTTGCAATGCCTCTTGTAGAAAGTGGTAACTCATCATTACCAAACCAGAGCTGGCTTTTTTGTTCCATTACCTTGGCAATGGCAGCGCCATTAACTTTACCTTGGGATTTGCATTGATCAGGAAAATTGGCAAGTGCAGACAATGCGGCAGCCAGAATTTGTTCACGTTGTTGAGCAAACCTCTCTGCATTACCGTGATTGCTAATAATCTCTTTAGCCTTTTGTTGCTTTGTAATATGAAATGTAGTTTTCAGATGTTCATTAGGGCAAAGCTCTTTATTAATAAGCCAGTCAACGAAATCTGTTGGCTTTACCCGCCATAAACGTTCCTTGGCCTCAGGGTTGAGGATTTTTAATGAAATTCCGGCACTGGCCTTGATTTGGGTGCGAACATCGTTGGCCCAAAAATCATACTGCTTTTTAACAGTGGGCCAAGATTCTTTACTGGAGCCAACACAGAAGGGGATTGCTTCATCAAGTGCCAGCCAAGTATCCAGTTTCGATTTATCTGTATAGAACTTGATAAGTAATTCGTTATTATTTTTTAGAGCTTCGTGATTTTTTTCGTGCTGCTCTTGAGACTTTTGAAACTGGTTTCTCATTTTGTGAATCGTATTCATGACATCGTGGTTGCCTTCATTTTCTTTACTCACTTGTTTTCGTTTCCTCTGCCATGTTTTCAGTCAGTGAAGTAATAAGTTTCTTTTTTTGCTCATCACTCAAATGCTCAATCAAGTATGCCAATTTTTTATTCAGAGACTCGTCTGGATCCTTGATTCCAGCCTGAACCAAGAGTCTATCCTCTATTTTTTGGGCAGGCTCTCTCAGTTCTTCTGGTGTGAGAATGGTATAGCCAGCTGTAACATCATCTCTTCTAGTTCGATGGTTTAACATTCTTTTAATGGTGTATGTTCCAAGATTGAGGGCTTCTGCTGTAGTGGTGAAGGTCCGTCTTAAATCATGTAAATTGATATCACAACCCGATAACTCACGAATTTTGATAAGGACTTTTTTTGGTTCTTTGATTTGCCCGTATTTGTTGGGCGCATTGAAAACAAAAGGGCTTGTGTCCTTGTTCAGATCTCTTCTGGAAAGCAAAACATGCAAGTGGCGGCTTATAGGGAGTTCAAGCCGATCTCCATTTTTGGTTGTGCTTATAAAAAAAGTACTTTCCTCGAGGTTAACTCTGTCCCAGGTCAGTGAAAGCAATTCATTTTTCCTCAACCCTGTTAAAAGAGCCATTTCCACCATGTCACAGACCGATTTCGCAAAAATATCACCTTCCTCACGGATCGTTTCAACTGCCTTAAACCAATCCGGTAGTTGCCCCTTTGTCAGTCGGGTGTTTCGTCTTTCAACCTTATTCCAGAGTTTTTGATGGCTAAGAATGTGAACAGGATTATGTTCGAACAAAAAAATGTTCTCTGGGCCACGGTATTCATATTTGGCGAAATTAAAAAGCGCTCGTAAGACTCGCATGGTTGCATCGGCTTGTGCAGGACTCAAAGCTGAAATTCTTCGGTGCTCTGTCTTTACGTCTTCTTCTGTAAATTTGATCAATGCCCTGTTGTTGTAGGCTTTAAGATAGCTTTTGATATTGCGTTTATAGCTGTATAGGGTCGAATCACTAAAAGATTTTACTCTGATATAGTCTTCATACACTTCAAGGAGAGTTATTCGGGCTAATTTTTTGATTCTTTCGTTTTCGTTGGGATTTTGGCCGCTGGTTATAGCATTGAGAGCATCGAGTGCTTGTTTGCGTGCATTTTCAATGGACATTGCTGGGTATTTTCCCAATGTCACTGTCACCGGGCTGGTTTGTCCTTTTATCTTTTTATACACACGAAAGGTTTTTGTTCCTGATGGAGAATGCTCAAGGATTAGTCCATCTACTCCATCATCTCTGTAACGAATTCTTTTGGCAGGAAGGGGTAAACCGTCTATATGTCTTTTATTGAAGCGAAATCGAGTCTGTGTGCTTTCCAATTGTGCTACCTATGTGCTACTTATAAGCGGAAAATACAGCATACTTTGGAAAGGTAAGTAAAACAAGGCAAAGAGTTAAACTATTGATTTATATAAATTTGTAAGCATTAATCGGTTTTGATGAATTTTGGGAAATTTATGACCATTCTAACTCATAATCCCTTGGTCCCAGGTTCGAGTCCTGGTGGGCCCACCAATTACTTGAAGCGGTTAGTCGATTTTCGACTAGCCGTTTTTTTATGCCTGAGGGATTTTGTGGGGATTACACCGGAAGTTGCATACTATAGTTCGGGCTGTTCTCCAGACTAGGATTTTTAAGCTACTATATTTCTGTTAAGGAGACTTTTAACAATATCTGGAATATAGGTGCGGCGGATTGTTATGGCATAAAAGTTTTCGAAAACACCAGGTAATACCTGATACTCAGCTAGTCGGCCGCTACTAATTTCATCTTTGACTACGACCAGGGGGAGTGCTGTGACGGCACCACTATCCCTGACCAATAATCGTAACATCGCCATATCATCAGCATCAGCAACCACTTCCGGGTTGTAACCTACAGCGGAACAATAAGCATTGAATCCTGAACGGATTTCTGTGATCCCCGTTGGTAAAACCCATTTAAAGTCATCATAACCATGCGGAAAGTTACTGTTTGGTTTGTATTCGGCAGGTCCAATGATTGAGACAGACTGCCTTGAAACCAATTGATTCTGCCAGATGGCATCGTCATTTTGCTGATTTACTGAACGGTTGGTGAGTACCAAATCGAATTCATGACTGGTCAAGCCATTGAGCAAATTTGTCATACCCCGCGTCGATAGGGTGAAGCTGACATTGGATTCTTTCAATAAAGGGCTAATGAATGCTTCGGTAAAATTTCTCGACAGCGTCGTTAATACGCCAATGTTGATATGCCGTTGTGTTACTGACTCACCTTTATTCAAGAATGATTGCAGTTCTTCCCCTGTGGTAAAGATTTCATCTGCATAGTTAAGTACTTTTCTACCCATATCAGTTAATACGAGTTGCCTCCCAACTCGCTCAAATAACTGGACGTTCATGGTGTTTTCAAGCTGTTTAATTTGTTGCGACAGAGCTGATTGTGAGACATGACATTCTTCAGCTGTACGAGTAATGCTGCCTGACAGTGCGACTCGCCAGAAATAGTAGAGGTGGTGATAATTAATTTTAGCCATAGTTAACTTTAACTTATCAATTTGTTAATAAATATCTATTTTATTTATATTATCGCGTTTGGCATACTGCCGCCAACTAAGGAGGTATGTCCGTGAGTCAATTATTTTTCACCCACTTTTCCATTGTAATTCCGTTGGTTTTAATCTTTGGTGCGTTACTCGCGGGCAAGGCCACGCTCACTGAAATTAAGCGCCGAAAAGTATTGAGGGTTACTTCAATTACTTTAGGTATAGCAACGCTTATTGTGGCAATTACTTTTTTTAATACTCCTGAACAAAGCTCAGAAAGCCTGTTAACTCTAAACAATATTAATCTTACCGTGCTGTTCCTGATCAGCTTTATGGCAATAATTCTCATCCGGTTTTCTGAGCGTTACTTGCAGGGGGAAAAGAGAGCACATCAATTTTGGCAATGGTTATTATTAAGTCTGGCTTCAGTTTCTGTAGTTGTTTTAAGCAATCATCTCTTACTGTTGTGGTTAGGCTGGGTGGCTATCAGTTTATGTTTTCACCGTTTGCTTTTGTTCTATCCAGACAGGCCCCGAGCAGTGCTGGCAGCGCATAAGAAATTCATACTGGCACGATTAGCAGAGCTGAGTCTCCTAGGGGCTGTGATATTACTTTATGCGCACCATGGCTCATTCCAGCTCAACGTCATCTTTGACCATTATCTCGGACTCTCTGAAGGTGCCGAACTGAGTTTTGTTGAAAAACTGGCTGCTTTTCTGATTGCTCAGACAGCATTAATCAAATGTGCTCAATTGCCCCTGCATGGTTGGTTGATACAAGTGGTTGAAGCCCCTACTCCAATCAGCGCGCTGTTACATGCCGGAATTATCAATCTTGGTGGTTTTTTGTTGATCAGTTTCGCGCCCTTGATGGTGCTGGTGCCACTCGCCCAATGGACACTGATTGTTGTTGCTGGTTTGAGTACGGTGATTAGTGCATTGGTCATGCTGACCAGAATCAGCATAAAAGTGCGACTAGCCTGGTCTACCTGTGCTCAGATGGGGCTTATGCTGATTGAGTGTGCGTTGGGGCTTTATGAACTGGCGTTATTGCATTTGCTAACCCACTCACTCTACAAAGCCTATGCATTTCTGAGTACAGGTGAAGCCGTTCAGGATTACAGTCTCAAGATGTTAGCACCGCAAAAAACAATTACGCTGAGTGGCGCTTTAATTTGTATATCACTTGCATTCGCAGTGACAGCTGCTATCGCTTTGTTTACCAATTATGAAGGGCCGCTCAGTGTCTGGTTGTTAGTCAATACTGCGCTGGCTTTATATTTGATTTCGGCAATTAGTCATAGTGGTTTATCGGGCTCATTACAAGCACTTTTCATCTCTACTGCACTGGTGGGTTTCTATCTAGCCGGAAAATTGCTGATTGGAAATTTGATTCCGTCTTTAGCAACGACCGGAATGCTTGATGCGATGGATGTTTGGCTGATGTTTCTGTTTCTTTTCTTGTTTGTACTGACGGTGCAGATCCGGCTTTTCCCTCAGGCCAAACAGACACAAACGCTATATCGCTGGTTATTTTCCGGCTTATATCTGGATGAAGTAATGACGCGTTTGACCTTACAGTTATGGCCAGTCGTACTGCGCCCAACGCTTCATCAAAGCAAGGCAAAACAAAAATCTATTAAGGAGTCTTGGGTATGATTGAAGCAAGATCTGAATCAATCAGTGAATCTAGTGCTGAGCGGTTTTCAGCCATACATACTGCGTGCGCGCTAATCGCACCCAGTTGGCCTCTGGATCGTTTCATAGCCGTCAATGCTTTATGGGAATATCGTCATTATCCCATTGAGTTGGTATCTGCAAGATTGGCTGCACTTGCGGATGTCAAAACCACGCTATCAGCAGATGAGCTGATGACCAATTACGATAAAGGCAACATTTCAGATTCATCATTGGTTACAGCTGCAAAAGCCTATAACGTTACTGCAGACATAGAATCTCTGAAAGCCGGTCTGAAACAACCTCAACCAGGCATCTGGCTGAGTATTGCAGAAATAGCAGATCTAAGTCGAGATCGCCATAAGATGCGTTGGCAAGATGAAATAATTCATCAAATAAGCCAGTTCTGTGGTGAATTTATTAATCAGCATCCGAATAACTTGGAAAGCCTTTATTCGAACTGGCTGGATTTCACCACACATGATTACGGTATGTCATTGCTGATGGGCGAAAGACATCTCCGGGAAGCCTTTATTGCTTTACCGCATGACTTTGAAAGCTTGTTTGCTCTTGTTACTGATGAGCTTGGGCTCGATGCTTACGAACTGGAAATGTATGCCCATAAACTGTTATTGAGTATCAACGGTTGGGCTAGTTATTTCTCCTGGCAACGGTGGGAGAAAAATTTAAAGGGTCAGGATAGTCGATATGTCGAATCTTTACTGGCTGTCAGGATGGCCTGGGATCTCATCGTCTGGCGTCAGTTAAAAACCAAAAAGGCAACAACAGACTTTAGTGCACTGAAAACTGGCTGGACACAGCAGAAGCTTTATATCAATGAACTAATTGATGAGCACATTGAGCAGCTTCGCTACTTCTGGATATGGACTCATGCATTCGAGCTCGAATATCAAAAGAAACTACATGGAATTTTAAAGAAAACACCTGAGACTGTTGATACAGAGCCACGCTTACAGGCTGTATTCTGTATCGATGTGCGCTCTGAGCGCTTCAGAAGGGCATTGGAAAATCAAAATCCAAGCATTCAGACCATTGGCTTTGCTGGATTCTATGGGCTGCCCATCAGCTATCAACCCGCAGATACAATGACGGAGCGCCCTCAGTTGCCTGGCCTAGTTGCTCCGGCATTCAAGGTTACTGAAAAGTCAGTTCGCCAGAACAAGTTAATAAGACTGAACACTCAGAGCCACTGGAAAGGCTGGGCTAACTCTTCTATTTCTGCCTTTACTATGGTGGAAACCGCAGGTTGGGCCTACGCACTTAAACTCATTAAAGACAATTTTTTCAGCAACAAAAAAGAAAAATTGATTGATTCTCTAAGCCACCATGATAACTGGCTGTTGATCGGTGATGATCAGCCATTGAGTCTCGATGAGAAAGCAAAACTGGTCACTGGTGTTTTAAAAGGTATGGGGCTGATACAGCAGTTTGCACCAACCATTCTCTTACTTGGTCACGGAAGTGAAACACGAAATAATTTGCATGCATCCGGGTTGGATTGTGGCGCCTGTGGTGGACAGACTGGAGAGGTCAATGTGCGTGTACTGACCAGCTTACTTAATGATAAGGAGATCAGGCAGAAAATATTGGAACAGGGCATTGATATTCCAGAGCAGACCCGGTTCATTGCCGGTCTGCACAATACAACAACCGATGAAGTCAGTTGCTTTGATTCGCTCGCTGATGCTGAAATTGATACCTGGTTGAGTCAGGCAGCCAATGAGACGCGTCATGAACGTGCCTTAACAATGGAGTCCTCTTTACACCAACTGGATGACAAAAAACTGAAAAAGGCATTGGCAGACAAGGCAAAGGACTGGTCAGAAGTCCGCCCTGAATGGGGGCTTGCCAATAATGCGGCGTTTATTGTGGCACCGCGTGAAAGAACACGCTCAATGTCGCTCGATGGTCGGGTATTTTTACACGATTACGACTGGCGTCATGATCCAGACTCAGCCTTGCTTGAACAGATTATGACGGCCCCGATGATTGTGACGCACTGGATAAACATGCAATACAACTTGTCAGTGACCGATAATGTTTTTTTCGGCAGTGGCAATAAGTTGCTGCATAACGCAGTAAATCAGCACATTGGAATATTTGAAGGTAACGGTGGCGATCTACGTATTGGCCTGCCGCTCCAATCGATACATGATGGCCATCAGTGGCGGCATCAACCACTCAGACTCAACGTATATATAGCTGCCCCCAAGGAGGCTATCGAGAAGATTATCTCTGCCCATGAAACTGTTCGGCAGTTGGTGGATAACAACTGGCTGTTCCTATTTTCCTGGAACGATAGTGTGATAGAGCGTTATCGACCGGGCTTGTGGGAGGTTGTGAGATGAAAACACTCAATCATCTTGAGCAATTAGAGGCCGAGAGCATTCATATCATGCGCGAAGTCGCTGCTGGCTTTGAAAATCCCTGCATGTTTTATTCAATCGGCAAGGATTCGACCGTAATGTTGCATCTTGCCCGCAAAGCATTTGCACCGGGTAAAGTCCCATTCAAACTGTTGCATATTGACACGACTTGGGAGTTTGCCGAAATGGCGACTTTCCGTGATCGACTGGTTAAAGAACATGATCTGGATCTGATCGTTCATATCAATGAAGCCGCACTAGCCGAGGGCGTCCATCCGATTGAGTCAGGGTCGGTTATCTATAACGATCAGATGAAAACAATAGCACTCAAGCAAGCAGTGGATAAACAGGGTTTTGATGCGGCATTGGGTGGGGCTCGCCGTGACGAAGAGCGCTCAAGAGCCAAAGAAAGAATCTTTTCTATCCGAAGTGCCGGGCATCGGTGGGATCCGAAATCGCAGCGGCCCGAACTCTGGAACATCTACAACACTCGTATTAACCCCAAGGAAACGGTGCGGGTATTTCCCTTATCAAACTGGACTGAACTGGATATCTGGATGTATATCTTCAGAGAAAATATCGATATCGTTCCGCTCTATTTTGCTAAACCCAGACTTTCATGGGTGGATGAGGGAACAGGGCAGATTCTGGGCCTCGATGATGAGCGGATATTGTCTTATCTCACCGATTCAGAAAAAGCCAGCATTGAAGAACGCTGGATACGCTTCAGAACACTGGGCTGCTATCCACAGACTGGGGCGGTTGAAAGTCATTCTGAAACGGTGGCAGACATCATTATTGAAATGATGAACTCTCGAACCAGTGAGCGGCAGGGCAGATTACTGGATAAGGACCAAGCTAACTCGATGGAGAGAAAAAAACAGGAGGGGTATTTTTGAAAAACGCAGCTCTCTTGACCAAGCATCGGAAGTCTCAACAACTGGCACCGGTTCTCTACGATATTGGTATCGAGTTAGTAGAAATCGACTTTTTTGATACCGATGAGCTTGGTACTTTCTCTGGGGAAATAGAAAGAAAGTTATCTCCCAAGGACTGTGCACTAATCAAAGCAAAAAAAGCTGTTGAACTGACTGGTCTTAACGTGGGGTTAGGTAGCGAAGGTAGCTTTGGTGGTGGTCCCTTGGCAGGCTTTATGAACTGGAATCAGGAAATTATCTGTCTTTATCAGAAAGAGCCTGAAGTGATAGTGTATGCATTAGCAGAGGGGCCAACTCCACTTAAGGGGGTGAAAGCTGAATCATTCGATGATTTGAAACAAAAATTGTCGAGCTTTGACAGGCAGAAATGGATGCTTAGGTGCCCAGATGGAATTCTGAAGGGGTTATCAGATAAAGAAGTTATCACTATTCATCAACCCCCCTATACCGAGTGGCCCGTTTACCTAGAGCCAGATCTTAGAGCGATGAACTCACCACTCAGACAAATTATGCTTCAAAAGGCTGCACTAAACCTGGCTGAGCGGCTACAAAGCAAATGTCCGAATTGTGCTGAAATGGATTTTTGGCCTGACGGTAGAGAATTTGGACCGACTTGTGAGCTATGCGGTCAGCCTACCAATGAAGTCAAGGCGCTGGTGAGCTGTTGTAAATCATGTGGTTATATTGAGTCAGAACTTAAAAAATTAAATGGAAACCCAACCTACTGTACTTACTGTAATCCATAGAGTGAAGAGTCAAACTAATGGACACTAATTGTGCATAAATTTTGAGTGATAATAGAACACGACACTATTACTTATTACAAGAAGTCAGGACAAACCCACCTTAAAACAGGATTCATGAAGCTTTATTCTCAAGCTCATAATCCTTTGTTGATTCCAGATTCGAGTCCTGGTGGGATATTTATATGGCCAGGCTGGCAAGTGTAGGATTGAGTCGCGGCAAAACAGATTTGGATAAACTCCTCGGCGTCGAGTGAGGCGCCACCGATAAGACCGCCGTCAACATCTGCCTGGCAGAAGATTGCTGCAGCATTATGGGCTTTGACGCTACCACCATAAATGATTCGTACGGTTTCACTGCTGGCCTGGTCATGTTTGGCAATTCGCTGACGCATAAAGTTATGAACATTCTGAGCCCATTCCGGAGTGGCAGATTTGCCGGAGCCGATAGCCCATACAGGTTCATAGGCCAGAACTACATTGGCTAATGCTTTTGGGCCTTTATGGGTAATTAAAATATCCAGTAAGCGAGCAATCACTTCCTCTGTTTTCCCCGATTCGTAATCATCTTCTGTTTCACCGATACAGATAATTGGAGTGAGATCATTGTTGATTGCCTGGGCATATTTTTCAGCAACAATCTGATCTAAAACGTATTGATCAAGTTCCAGCTTTTCATACAGGCAACGTCGTTCTGAGTGGCCTATTAAAACGTAGTGACAGCCGAAGCCTTTAATCATCGAAGCAGAAATCTCTCCGGTATAAGGCCCTTCATCGTAGGCAGAGACATTTTGGGTGCCCCATTGAAGCCTGGAACCGGACAGCACTTCCTGTGCCTCTCTGAGATACACCGATGGCGGAAACAGAGCGATATCTATTGGTAAAGCGTTCTCACTGCTGGACAGAATGCTGTCGAGCATATGGGCGCTGTGTAAAATATTCTGGAGTAATGTTCGTGGGCTTTCGGTTGGATTGTTCATTTTCCAATTTCCGGCCACTAATGGTTTACGCATAATGTTTACACCTTAGATAAAACGGTTTCGGACAATGGATTTGTTTACGCTTGCTGATGGTAATCAATCACCCGTTCAACTTCATTTTTTGAGCCGAAAATGACCGGTACACGTTGATGAATACTCTCAGGCTGAATATCCATAATGCGTTGTCGACCCGTTGAGCAAAGACCTCCGGCCTGCTCAATAATAAAGCCAATAGGATTGGCTTCGTACATCAACCGCAATTTGCCGCCTTTGTCAGGCTCACGCTGATCAAGTGGGTAAAGAAAGATACCGCCACGGGTCAGAATTCGATAAGCCTCGGCGACCATGGATGCGACCCAGCGCATATTAAAATCCTTACCGCGGGGACCTTGCCGGCCTTGCATGCATTCATCAATGTAACGTTGCACAGGGGCTTCCCAGAAACGCTGATTGGACATGTTGATGGCAAACTCCTGCGAATCTTCGGGAATGCTCATATTGCGATGGGTCAGCACGAATTCCCCGATATCCGGATCCAGCGTAAAGCCATTAACGCCATGTCCGGTAGTAAGAATCATCAGGGTTGAAGGACCATATAAAACAAAACCCGCACAAACCTGCTGACTGCCTGATTGCAGAAAATCTTCCAGGCTGGCATTACAGCCTTGGCGACCCTTTAATATTGAAAAGATAGTACCCACGGTCAGGTTGATATCGATATTGGAAGATCCATCCAACGGGTCAAACAGAGCGAGATATTTTCCCTTGGGGAAGTGCTCTGGTATGGCAATCGGCTCATCAATTTCTTCAGAGACCATACCACTCAGGTGGCCTGTCCACTCCAGCGCATCAATCATGATGTCATTGGTAATAATATCTAACTGTTTTTGAGTTTCACCTTGCACATTTTCACTCTCGGCACTGCCAAGCTGACCAGTCATCGCACCACGACTGACGGCATGTGCAATACGCTTGCAAGCACTGGCAATATCACTCAGTAGCATGGTGAAATCGCCAGATGCGTTGGGAATGCTGCGTTGTTGCTCAATAATAAATTGGGTCAAGCTGATATGTGGCTTCATGGTTGTTATCCTTAAAAAACGGTTACGCCATTTACTGCCAATGCCAAAGAAAAAAGGCAGAGATTTGTTACGGAGAGAAATCAGATACCTTTGGGGGAAAGTTCTCCGGAGGCATAACGTTTGACCATTTTTTCCAGTGAAATCAATTTGATTTTGCTGGCATGCCCGGCACTGCCGAAAGCTTCATAGCGGGATTGGCAAATAGCCTGCATTGCGGTGGTAGCAGCTTTATAGAATTTACGGGGGTCAAAATCGCTGGCATGTTCCGGCTGGCCCAGATACTGTCGAATTGCACCAGTGGTAGCCATACGTAAATCGGTATCAATATTGACTTTGCGTACGCCAAATTTAATACCGGAGACGATCTCGTCAACCGGCACACCATAGGTTTGAGCAATATCGCCACCATAATTATTAATGATTTGCAGCCAGTCCTGCGGGACTGAACTGGAGCCATGCATTACAAAATGGGTATTTGGCAGACGTTGTTGCAGCTTTTGCAGATGACTGATGGCTAACACATCAGCAGTCGGTGGCTTGCTGAATTTATAGGCGCCATGGCTGGTACCGATGGCTACTGCAAGGGCGTCGACATGGGTCTGTTTGATGAATTCAACCGCTTCATCTGGATCCGTCAACAGCTGACTATGATCCAGTTTTTCATCGGAACCGTGGCCGTCTTCTTCACCCATCATGCCGGTTTCCAGGGAGCCCAGACAGCCAAGTTCGCCTTCTACAGAAACACCACAGGCATGGGCCATTTCAACCACTCTCCGGGTAACGTCAACGTTATAATCAAAAGACGAAGGTGTTTTCATATCACTCATCAGTGAACCATCCATCATCACTGAGCTAAAGCCGGATTGGATTGAACGTGCACAGACCGCAGGCTCGGCTCCGTGATCCTGATGCATCACAACAGGCAAATGTGGATATTGTTCTATCGCAGCCAGAATCAGATGGCGAAGAAAGGGTTCACCGGCATAGGAGCGGGAACCGGCCGATCCCTGCAGAATAACAGGGCTATCGACGGCATCAGCTGCCTGCATGATAGCCTGAACCTGTTCCATATTGCTGACATTGAAAGCCGGAATCGCGAACTGTTGTTCAGCAGCATAATCCAGCAGTTGTCGCATTGATATTAACGCCATAAGCCTACCTTTTTATCTTGTAAATCAGTGGGTTTTGAAGCAGGGCTGGAGCTGAAACAGATTTAAGCCAGCATCGACCTTGCCTGAATAAAAACCATAGGCAGTTTAGGCATATTTTTTTGATAAAAAGAAGTTAGATGTTTTTATGAAGCGTATAAGAAAAAGTTATGTGTATGCGAACGTGCAAGGGCTAACGATTGGACAATAGTCGAATACTGTCCTGAGCATTCATTGATTGCGCCAGACTCATTGCCGTCATGCCATCGGCTGACTGTAAATCAGCATTAGCACCATGAGACAGTAATAACTCCATGATTGCTGTTTGGTTAAACATAGCCGCATACATCAGTGGTGTTTTTCCATCAGGAGTGGTGGCATTAACATCGGCACCATGTTCTATCAGTATTTGAGCGATATCTACATAACCTTTAAAAGCCACTCCCGCCAGTGGTGTTTGGTGGCGTAAATTCGCGAGTTCAGGATCCGCGCCATGTTGCAGTAAAAGTCGAGTCATCGCTGCGTGACCATTATAGGTTGCCAGCATTAACAGACTGTTGCCATTACTGTCTCGAATATTCGGTGCCAATCCCAGTTCCAGTGGTTTTTCCAGTGCTTCAGTATTACCTTGTCGTGCAAGCTCAAACAGTTGTTGTGCCAGTTCGAGTGTTTCATCATCAAGTGAAGGTTTTTGATTATCTTCCGGTTTATCCAAGAGATTATCCTTATCGATTTCAGTCTGATAAAAAAGGGCAATATTGTGTCGATCTTTAGCCAACGATGTAATGTCCAGGTTTTGATTAAACACAGGTTAATGTGGATTAATGAAGTGTGTCTATAATTGATCTCAGTGGAATAAATCTACGAAGCAAAACAAAGGAAATGAATATGGCTTTTACCGCGACCGATCCAATCAAAATTCTGTTCGCTATTTTACTGCCACCTTTAGGGGTGTTCCTGGAAGTTGGTTTTAAAGGACATTTTTGGTTAAGTATTTTGCTGACATTGCTCGGATTCATTCCCGGCATTATTCATGCTTTATATGTGATTTTGAAACATTAAAAATCGCGCAAATAAAAAGCCCTGCTTACATAAAGTTCAGCAGGGCTTTTTTCATTTAACTTAACTAAGTAGATTAGTTAAAAAGCACGTAATACTAGTAGTTTTTATTTTCTTTTGCAGATTCTTCGACTGCACTACCAGCAGCCTCTACATCTTTACCAGCACCTTCAATCGTATTGCAAGCCGCTAGTCCAAAGATAAAAAATAAAGATAAAAATACAGCTGTAATTTTCATGTTAATTCCTTGAAAAATTAATGTGTAAAAACAATTAGGGGAAACCCAATCTTTAAGACCAGAGCAAGCTGACCTAATTGCCGGGTAAATTTTTACCGTCAATTAAACCGCCTACTCTGTTTGAAGCTACATTTTGTTATTGTATTTTTTCTTCACCCAGATGCTATTTATGCCGATAATGTGGTTAACAGTCAATCCAAAAGAAACGATTATTAACTGATGTCCGCTTTATTTGGTTTGAAGAAATTGAATTCATAAGCTTTTTTTCTATTAAATATAGTCATCTCGAAAAAAATGTGACAGAGTTCACATTGTGTTGGCGGAAGCTTTTGAATAAAACATGGATCTGACTAGAGCAATCTAGCCTTTTATAGTGTTTAAAACAAACGTTAAACTGCGTGATACCAGCTGCGACCAATGGATGGTTCTGAGAGATATGGTGCCTAAAAAAATAGTTTTAGCTTTATTATCATTTACCCTGCTTTTTAGCTCGACAGGCTATGCTCAAAGTGTGGGTGTAGTAAAGACACTGCTGGGTGATGTGCAATTAAGTCGTGCTGGTGAATTTGTTAAAGTTGGCTTGGGAGATGAAGTCTTCATTGATGATGCATTACACACCGATAGCAATAGCAGTGTAGGAATTTTGTTTAACGACAATACCCGTATCGGTGCTGGCCCCAACACCCGTTTTTCGATTGACAGTTATCATTTTGATAACCAGTCACAACAAGGACAGGCAGATTTATCTATTGTTAATGGAACACTGGCATTAGTTGGTGGCCAATTGACAGCCAAAAGACTGGATGCAGTAAAAGTCCATACACCAACGACGACGCTGACGGTTTCATGCTCAACATTATCAGTAAAAGTCGAACCACTTACTAAAGAAGCGCCATGATGCTGACACATATATTTCGAATTTTATCTTTTTTGTTACTTTCCGTATTAATCACCGGATGTAGCGGTTACAGCAGTGCTGTCAATTCGTTTGGTCCGGAAACGCCTACTTCCGAAATGCGAGAAGAGATTGAAGCGCCTTTGGTGCTGGCTGAGGGCGAATCAGCGTTTTGTGCCAAACCGGTAGAGGCAGATCCCGAAATGGAGCCTGCGATAGCCGCTTTACCTGCAGAACCATATCGCGCCCGTCTCTATTTCATCTTTGACACCAGTACGTTTACAGCAGAATCAGAAGCAGCGGCTCAAAAAGTATTTGATGAAATAAAAGCCAGACAAATTGCTGAAGCGATTGTGATCGGACATACTGATACTATGGGGTCTGAACAATATAATATTGGTTTGTCAGAACGCCGCGCAGAGAGGGTTCGTCAGGAACTTATACGGCGTGGCATTCCGGAAAATATCATTACAACCAAGGGTATGGGCGAATCGGAGCTGTTAATTGATACTGCCGATGAAGTTGCTGAAGCAAGAAATCGACGTGTTGAAATAGACGTTCGCTGATGGAGTGTTGGATAGATGAACAAAAAAATTAAAGTACTCGCGCTAAGCACCACTTTGTTGACGGGTGTAACGGCCTTTTCTCCGACAATCCTCGCGCAGACGCTGGTTCAGGCCGTCGAACAGACCATTCAAAGCAATCCTGAAGTTCTGGCCGAAGCATACCGCCGGTTGAGTGTGGATAAAACGATTGATCAGGCGCGTGCAGGTTATGCTCCCAAAGTTGACCTGAATTTGGGATATGGTCGGGAATATACCAAGAATCCTGCGACACGCCCCGACAGCGAGACGCTGACGAGAGGCGAGGCCAGCATTACCGCAAAACAAATGTTATATGACGGCTTTTATACCAAAAGTGAGGTTGATCGTACCTCCGCAGCTGCCGACTCTGCCGGGTATGCCGTAACGGATATTTCTGAACGCACCAGCTTGCAGGCAATCGAAGCCTATCTTGATGTTCTGCGTCGTCAGGATCTTTTGGAACTGACTCAAACCAATCTGCAATCGCATGAAACGATTTTTTCTCAGATCCAGCAACGAGCCGAGAGCGGGGTAGGCCGTCAGGCCGATGTTGAACAGGCCCAGGCACGTTTATCTCTGGCACAGTCAAATCTCGAATCACAACTTGGCAATATCGAAGATGCCCGAACCAACTTTCAGCGGGTTGTTGGCATCATGCCGGAAGATATCAGTAATCCAGGTGATGATTGCTGCGACAAAGCACCTGCCACGCTGGATGATGCGATAAACATTGCCTACTACCAGCATCCAATGCTACGCAGCGCACTGGCCGATCATGAAGCCTCTCTGGCTCAGGAAAATGCGGCTAAATCTGCGTTTCATCCTCGTATAGATCTGGATTTGGGTGCATCAGCCGACAATAACATTGATGGTTTGTCTGGCCATGATAAAGGCCTTTATGCGATGTTTCGCCTGCAATATAACCTGCTGAATGGCGGCGCAGACATGGCCCGCGTGGAACAGATTGAACATTTGAGTGAACAGCAAAAAGAGCTGATTAATCGGGCAAAACGGGAAATTGCGCTGGAGGTTCGCCTGGCCTGGAATGCATTGGAAAATGCTAACAATCGTTTACCCGGCTTAAAGCAACGTGTTGAAGCTGCCGAAAAAACCCGTGAAGCTTATGCGTCTCAGTTTCGCGTGGGTCAACGCACCTTAGTTGATTTATTAGATACTGAGAATGAATTGCTTAGCGCCGGTATTGAATATACCGAAGTCTATTATGACCGGATCTACGCCTGTTACTGGCTGATGCAATCAATGGGTAAACTGTTGGAAACCATGGCTATCGAACAACGTGAAGAAGCGATTACTGTAGCCAATCAGGAAGCTGATACGGAATAATAAAAAAGCGGATATCTGACTGAATCAGGATATACGCTTCTAGGGCTTGTTGATCTTTCATCTCCACCACTGCTGGAGGCTATTTTTTCGTCCTACAAGGCGGAAATGATGCGATGTAGTTGTTCTACATAAGTCATTTCCAACGCCATAGGGCGGAAAAATAGTCCCAGCCCCGCGGGTTGTGACTGAAAAAGCGCCACTCTGCGTTGCTCGTCGTTTATTTAGAATAACTAAAAGGCGCTCCTCGTGCCTTGATTGACGCTTTTTCAGCTCACAACCGAGGCGGAGATGAAAGATCAACAAGCCCTGGACTATCTAATAGCCTCGACCTGCACCAGGTTATCGGTGAAGGTTGGCGCATGCCCCATATCAACAAATTCTGCTGAACTGACACAGTTCACGGTGCCATTATTGCGTTGACGCCAATATCCGAGTGTAGCCACAACAATACCCGGGCTGACATCTTCGGTGATTTGTGCCTTGGCATCAAAACCACCCCGGTCATTAAATACCCTAACAGTATCTCCCTGCTGGATCTGCCGGAGATCAGCATCAGCAGCACTGATCATCACAAACTGATCGCCTTGTGCTTTGAGCTTGTTGTCCATATTGGCGTAACAGGAGTTTAAAAAGGCATGACTTTTCGGTGAAATGATATTCAATGGAAACCGCTTAGCCAGTTCCGGATTGGTTTGTGGCGTTTCTCTTGAAGCCACATAATCTGGCAGACTATCCAGCGGTTCACCGGGCTGAAAACCGTCATACATTTGTCTGAATGGGCCGGCAACAAAGTTGGTAGCATTATCAATACGGAAATGACATTTTCCGGAGGCCGTTGGAAAATTACCGGCCTTATGTGGTGCCCGATTATCTCTGGTACCGACATTAAGTCGGGCATATCCATGTTCACGCAGATAAGCTAAATCAATTCCTTCACAGGCTGGAGAATCCCAGTCAACATAGTTTTCCAGACACTCACTATCATTCCATTTGAAGTTTTCTTCTTCATAACCCATTTTGGCAGCGAGCCGGCGGAATATTTCATTGTTCGGAATGGCTTCACCGGGAGACTCAACACATTTTTCATTGTAGGTGAGATAGAGATGGCCCCATGACAACACCATATCTTCCATTTCTGCGCCCATTGATGCTGGAAGCACAATATCGGCAAATGACGCAGTATCCGAAAGAAAATGTTCGGCCGATACCAGGAATAAATCTTCCCGCATAAGCCCTGCCACGATTTTGTCTGTTTCAGCCGCCTGGGTAACAGGGTTGGCATTCCAGCACATCATCGATTTGATCGGAATATCCAGATTCATTTCATTGGTTAATGCCCGACCAATCTGAATGGCATTAATCACCCGTGTACCTTCAGGGATTAAATCGGGACGGCAGATAACATCAAATTTATAGGGATGTTCCCACACCGGAAATTGTAAAGCGCCACCGCCAACATGCCGCCATGCACCGACTAATGCCGGTAAGGAGCTGATTGCCCGAATCGCCTGACCACCACCATAATTACGTTCCAGAGCAACACCCAGACGGATGGCTGCAGGTTGTGTCGTCGCAAATTCACGAGCTAACTGACGAATGTCGTGAGCGCTTACTCCGGTAATTTCTTCGGCCCATTCGGGTGTCCGTTGTTTGGCTCGTTCGGCTAGTTCTTCGTACCCGACAGTGTAGTTATCAACATAATCCTGATCTACCAAGCCTTCCTCGATGATGGTGTGCATCATTGCCATAGCCAGAGCACCATCGGTGCCAGGTCTTGGGGAAATATGCCAGTCAGCTTCTTTAGCGGTTTTGGATTTGTAGGGATCGATGACAATCACTTTAGCGCCACGTTTCTGGGCATCTTTAACAATATGCCAGTGATGCAGATTGGTGCTGACGGAGTTACAACCCCAGATGATGATGTATTTGGAATGAATAAAACTTTCGGGATCCACACCTGCCGTCGGACCGACGGTTAACAACCATGCGGTGCATGAGCCTTCACCGCAAAAAGTCCGCTCACAAACGGTGGCGCCCATTTTGTTGAAGAAAGCATCGCCACCGTTTAACCCATGTACCAGGCCCTGATTGCCGAGATAGCTATAAGGGATAATGGCTTGTGGTCCATATTCTTCAATTATCGCTTTCCAACGGTCGGTAATTTCGGTCAGCGCATCATCCCAGCTGATTTGTTCAAACTGGCCACTGCCTTTAGGACCGACTCGTCGCATCGGATGTAACACTCGCTCGGGATGATAATGACGTTTTTCATAATCTTTGAGTTTGACGCACAAGCCACCTCGCGTCATCGGATGATCGGGATTGCCACGTACTGAGACTAACTGACCATTTTCGACTTCATATACCATCGAACAGGTATCAGGACAGTCATGCGGACAGCCGCCGTGATGGGTGGTTTTCATTACACTGGCCATGGCTATTTGCCTCCCAAGCTCATTATCAACAAGATTTTTTGACTATACACCAGACTGCCACGGGAATTTTGCCCGCTCTTAAGGTTAGTTTTGAGCTTACACCCTATTGTTTACATTGGAAAATTTAAACATGAACCAGACTATGTATGGCTTACTGATTTGAGATTTATGGCGGTATATTTTGAGGGGGTGGATCAATCGTCTATCCTTTAAAATGTACACCTAGACCATTAAGCCAAATATGTCAGTATGCTTAATTAGAAACCAAGCCGGTTAACTAAGGTTAACGACAGTAATATTCTATCCATCTAGGGTAGAAACACTTTAGTGTGGCGGGTCCAACATAGGTGTCTGCAAGTTGGTATTTCTTCTGCCGATACGCATAGATTTGACTTCCCAATGCTTGGGTGTAGGCTCGCTGTTCTATTTATAACTAGTAAGGAGGAACCTCATGGCAACAGTTACATTGAAAGGAAACCCATTTGAGACCGTGGGTAATCTGCCAAAAGTTGGTGATAAAGCGCCTGACTTTTCAGTAGTAAAAGACGATCTGTCTGATCTGAATTTAGCTGACATAAGTGGCCGCATAGTACTGAATATTTTTCCATCTATTGATACTGACACCTGTGCAATGTCAGTTCGTCAATTTAATCAAAAAGCGACTGCGCTTGATAACACCACGGTAGTTTGTATTTCAAAAGATTTGCCTTTCGCTTTGGCCCGCTTTTGTGGTGCTGAAGGCCTTGATAAAGTTGAGGTGGGATCAGCATTTCGTTCAAGTTTCGGTGAAGACTATGGCGTTACAGTTAAAACTGGTCCGTTAAAAGGTCTGTTATCCCGTGCTGTAGTAGTCATTGATGAAAACGGTAAAGTTATCTACACCCAACAGGTGGCTGAAACCGCTGATGAACCAGATTATGACGCTGCACTAAATGCCCTGAATTGATTAACTTTTAGGGATGAATATTAAAATCCCGATGTTCGGCATCGGGATTTTTTTATGATTGCTCCCTGCATCTGCTGAACATTTTTAGTTATTGTTCTGTCCCAGCAATAGTGATTATTAGTGAGCGGGCGATATGGATAATCTGGATCAACTTTTTGCCTCAGTGGCGGTGATCGCGGAGTTTCATCCGAAGCTGAAGGCTATCCGTTTCTGGCAGAACAGCAATACTTTACAGTTCCATTCATCAGTTATCTTTTATGACAGAGCGCTGGAACCCCGCGAAGAATTGGAGGCAGATATCGCTAACATAGCGACTCAACTGTCATTGGCCGCCTTACCCGATTATCATGCATTTTGTGTGGATCTCGAACATTTGTTTGATGGCGCGCAGCCTTCTGGGCCAATAGCACAACTGACCGAAGTGGATTGGCGTACCTTTCGTAAAATTTCTTCATATGCCCAGTACTGGAAACAACGCAGTCCCAGAGAAGTCAACAAACTGATTACCTTTGTTATGGCCGTTCCGGTATTCAGTCGTCTGGCTGGGCAATTAATTGTGCAAAGTGATAATGCCACTGAAAACCAGATTTTTGAGCAGATAGCCCAGCAGCAAGGTTCTTTTATTATGGGCGGTAAGCGTTTCCGGGAGCTATTTCGTCAGGAAATTGATACCGCTTACAACGAAGCCAAATTATTGGTCTCAACATTTCGTGGCACCAAAACCGATGAAGCTCCTCGTATTGTGAACGGTATGTTGGAGTCGATGGTGACTAAATCTTAGCGAGCCCGACAGCTTTTATATGCAACTTTACGATAATTTCGTATCGTTAATCTAACCATAATATGCAGCTGATAACGTTGTCAGCAGATACAAGGACTTGAGACTTAACAAGCTCTAAGGCCCGTTACATTTATCATTAATTACAGGAAAAGCCCTCATGAAATTATCAGTCAATGGCGAGAGTCATGAAGTTAATTTGCCTGAAGATATGCCCATTCTTTGGACTTTACGCGATGTGCTGGGCATGACCGGCACTAAATTTGGTTGTGGCAAAGCACTATGTGGTGCGTGCACGGTAATGCTCGATGGCCAGCCAATTCGTTCCTGTTCAACCCCGATAAGTGCAGCACAAGGCAAACAAATCACTACTGTGGAAGCAGTCAGTAAAGATAAAGTTGGCCAGGCAATTCAGCAGGCATGGGTAGAGCTGGGTGTGCCGCAATGTGGTTACTGTCAGTCTGGCCAGGTGGTCTCAGCTACCGCTTTATTGCGTGACAACCCGAACCCCAGCGATGCTGATATTGATAATGCAATGAGTGGCAATATCTGTCGATGTGGTACATATAATCGAATACGAGATGCAATTAAATTGGCCGCTACCAATAACGGAGGTGCTCAATGAACACCTCACTGAAAAATGAAAGCCTGCAAACTGAAATCACCAATATCAGTCGCCGTAATTTGTTAAAAGGCTTTGCCTTAACAGGTTTTGTACTAGCCGTGGGCATGCCTTTTAGTGGCTTTGCAGAGGATGAAGAAGCCCCCAAATATGGACGAGATGCCATGCCTCATGGCTGGGTTGATAATCCATTGATATTTGTTGCGATAGCGGAAGATGGCAGCGTAACGATTGTCAGCCATCGCTCAGAAATGGGGCAGGGGGTGCGGACCAGCCTGCCGATGGTCGTGGCCGATGAGCTTGAAGCTGACTGGGAGAAAGTCAAAGTTATCCAGGCCCCCGGTGATGAAGAACGTTATGGAAATCAGGATACGGACGGTTCGCGTAGTGTAAGACACTTCTTTATGCCGATGCGAAATGTCGGTGCAGCAGCCAGAATGATGCTGGAGGCGGCTGCGGCAGCTCATTGGGGTGTGGGAGTAGATGAGGTTTTTGCTGAAAATCACCAAATCAAACATCGGCCTTCCGGCAAAGTACTGGGATACGGAGAGCTAGCAAAAGCCGCTGCAGCACTGGATGTTCCTGAACGCGAAACCTTACGCTTAAAAAACCCGGATCAGTTCCGTTATATCGGTAAGCAATCCACCAAGTTGATTGATGGTGAAGATATTGTTACCGGTAAAGCTATCTACGGTATTGATGTGCAAGTTGACGGAATGGTTCACGCAGTGATTGCCCGTCCACCGGTCTACGGTGGCAAAGTGAAGTCTTTTGATGACAGTGAAGCTCTGAAAGTCCCCGGTGTAATTAAAGTCGTGCTCTTGAAAGGCAGCCCACCACCTGCTGTATTTAATCCGTTAGGCGGTGTGGCCGTGATTGCGGAAAATACCTGGGCGGCCATGCAAGGGCGTGAAAAGCTGAAAATCGAGTGGGATCATGGTGAAAACGCCAGTTATAACACCGATGAATACCGCCAGAAAATGCTGGAAGCCGCTTCAAGCTCGGGTGGCAAAGTGCTCCGTAGCAGCGGTGATGTGGCAAAAGCGTTAGAAACTGCAGATAAAACCTACAAAGCAGATTATTACATTCCACATCTGTCTCAGGCGCCGATGGAGCCACCCGTTGCAACAGCCAGAATTCAGAATGGCAAGTGTGAAGTCTGGGCCCCCACCCAGGCACCGCAAGCCAGTAAAGACACCGTTGCCAAATGGCTGGAAATGTCACCCGAGGATGTCACCATTCATGTCACATTATTGGGCGGTGGCTTTGGTCGTAAATCCAAGCCTGACTATTTAGTCGAAGCCGCATTACTTTCCAGGGCAATGCAGGGACGTGCTGTGCAGGTCACCTGGTCTCGTGAAGACGATATACACAATGGCTACCTGCATACTGTCTCAATAGAACATCTTGAAGCCGCGGTGAATGCTGATGGTAAAGCCACGGCATGGTTACACCGCACCGTAGCGCCATCGATATCGTCAACCTTTGATGCTTCTTCAGTTCATCAAATGCCGATTGAGCTGGGCATGGGGGTAATGAATATCCCGTTTGCCATCGACAACGTGCAAATAGAAAACCCGGAAGCCAAGGCCCATACACGGATTGGTTGGTTCCGTTCGGTGGCCAATATTCCACGGGCGTTTGCGATCCAGTCCTTCATTGCTGAAATGGCCCATGATTTGGACCGTGATCACAAAGCATTTTTATTGGAACTGATTGGTCCGGCACGCAAAATTAATCCGGTAGAACTGAACGATGAATGGAACTATGGGGAATCACCGGAAAAATATCCATTAGATACAGGCAGATTACGCCGGGTAGTCGAAGCCGTTTGTGAAAAAGCCAACTGGGGACGCGACTTGCCGGCTGGGCGAGGACTCGGGCTGGCAACACATTACAGTTTTGTCAGTTATACCGCTGCTATCGTAGAGGTGGAGGTGTCAGAAGATGGTGAGTTAACTATTCCGAGAATGGATATTGCTGTGGATTGTGGGCCTCAGGTAAATCCAGAGCGAATACGCTCACAGATGGAAGGGGCCTGCATCATGGGTGTCAGTCTGGCAACCGTCGGTGAAATCAGTTTTAAAGACGGTGCAGTCGAGCAGGATAATTTTGATAGTTATCAAGTGACTCGAATGAATGAATCACCTCGCGAAATCCATGTGCATTTACTACCTGCAGATGATTTTAATACGCCATTAGGTGGCGTGGGCGAACCTGGTCTACCACCGATTGCACCGGCAATATGCAATGCTATTTTCGCTGCGACCGGTAAGCGGATCCGCAATTTACCCATTCGCTATCAACTGGAAAGCTGATTATGGACAGTGTCGATCTTTCAGTCTTTAAAACACTGCAGAAATGGTTGGAAGCCGATTTGGCGGTATGGTTGGTGACGGTGGTGAAAACCTTCGGATCCAGCCCACGTCAACCGGGAGCCATGCTGGTATTACGCAGTGATGGTGTGTTGGTCGGATCGGTTTCTGGAGGCTGTATTGAAGATGATCTGGCCAGTAAAGCTGTGTCCGGTGAACTGCCAGCAGAGCAGGCCAAATTGATGGTGTATGGCGTAACCCGGGATGAAGCCCAACGCTTTAACTTGCCTTGTGGCGGAACATTGGAGCTAGTAGTTGAGCCTGTTAAAAATAGCGTCTGGGTAGCTGAAATTCTCAATGCAATAAATGGTCATCGATTAATAAAACGTGAATTAAACCTTTCTTCACTTCAGTCGCATTGCAGCGATGCCAAAGTAACTGATACTGCAGTGAAAATCACAGATCAGCACCTATCTGTAGTCTATGGACCAAGATGGCGGTTATTGATTATCGGTGCAGGCCAGACATCGGCTTATCTGGCGGATATGGCCCAGTCGCTGGATTATCAGGTGTCAATTTGTGAACCGCGTGATGCAATGCGGGAAAGTTGGGACGTGGATGGAGTAGAGCTGCTCAACCTTATGCCGGATGATGCAGTGCTGGCCATGCAACCGGATGCACATACCGCCATTGTGGCACTAACACATGATCCCAAACTGGATGATATGGCGTTATTGGAAGCGCTCAAGTCAGCTGCTTTTTATGTCGGTGCTCTGGGTAGCAAAAAAAATAATGCCAATCGCCGTCAACGTTTGGCGATGTTTGATTTGTCGGCTTTGGAAATTGAGCGATTGCATGGACCGGTAGGTTTATCCATTGGTAGCCGAACGCCGCCTGAAATTGCTATCGCCATATTGGCTGAGTTAATTCAGTTAAGGCGATCAACATTGACCAGAAAAGCCAGTCAGGCTGCAGAAGTTCAATCCGTCATTTAGTTAAATGAACCAACAAACCTCTCCCACTGGGATCATTCTGGCCGCAGGACAATCATCACGTTTTGGTGCTGACAAACTGTTACATGAGCTAACGATAGCGAATAAAAGGCAACTATTGATTCAACATACACTGCAATTGTGGTGTTCTGTTTTTGACGAATTATGTATTGTCATCCGGCCGCATAACCCATTGTTAAAAGACGCGATTATTAGCTGGTCGGATCAACGACATCAAAAACTTAATCTGATTGAAGCCGAGCAGGCAATGTATGGCATGGGCTTCAGCCTTAAAGCTGCTATAGACTCTACAGCGGAAGCTAACGGCTGGGTCATTGGTCTGGCCGATATGCCATTAATTCCACAAGCCGTGTTACAGCAGTTATGTCTTAATCTAAAGCAGGGTGCCGACATTACGGCACCCTATTGTGACGATCAACGTGGTCACCCGGTTGGGTTTAATAGTGTTTATAAAGATGAGTTGTTGGCGTTAGAGGGGGATACAGGTGCCAAAAACCTGTTACAGCGAGAGGCGGATAAGATTCACAAAATTAAGACAAATGATAAAGGGGTTTTAACAGATGTTGATTCCATTGATGATGTGACTGTTATCGAGCGTTTAGGTAAGATTTAGTCCTCTCTGGCCCAGTTGGAGTGACTTTCTAAATAATTACGATCAAACCCGGAAATATCAATAAGACCTTCCAGATCCAGAATATGAATATCGCCATTATTGGATTCAAGTAAACCCTCATCACGTAGTACTTTAAAGGTACGACTTACATGGACCGAAGACAGACTTAATGTGTCTCCAATAATCGTTTGATTCATGGGTAATTCAAATTTATCAGCTTCGACATTGAGCCTTACTTTCATTTCCACAATAAAGTGGGCCAGCCGCTCAACGGCGCTGCGTCGGCCGATATTAATGACCCGCTCAATCAGCATGGATTGCTCCCGGGCAAGGATCAAAAAAAACAAATCGGTCAAACGCGGAGCTTGATCGAAGATTTCAGTCAGACGCTGGCGGGGAAAAGGGCAGGCTCTTACTTCTGTCAATGTACGGAATTCTGAAAGGTTTCGATCAAAACTGATTTCTCGCAGACCAAGAATCTGGCCTGGCAGGAAAATATCCAGTACCTGGCGTTGTCCATCAGCAAGTGTGCGCATGGCACAGGCCCAGCCTGACTGGAGGGTGAAAAAACGTTCGGCTTTACCGCCTTCTATGGCCATTGGCTGATCGGCCTCAAAATTTCGGGGATCTTTTTCCAATGCCTGCAATAAACTGATTTCATGTTGGTTGAGATCAGCGAATTTTTGAAACTGATGAACTATACAACTCTCAGTCAAAGGGGAGCTCATAAGCGTTCCTAATATCCACTAAGAAAATATGATGGGAATGAAATATACCCCGGAAATATGCGAAGTCAATCTAATAAATTATCGTTAATCCAAAAAAAAGACACTACCCGAAAAACGGGCAGTGCCAAAAGGTAACCATTTAACTATTTGGTAGGCAAAGCCAACCAAATAAATTAAATGGCTGGGGTGACTTTATCTCATTTCAATCCTGCGTTAATGATGAGCCTAGATTTATAATCTTGGCCTTGTTTGATTATTTTAATTAATTAATTTTAGAAACTTTTAATAATGAATTGCGTTAAAGCGGAGGTCTGCGTCCGGTGATAAAAAATATTAATGCAAGTACTAAACCCACCACAAATAGAATCCAGGCAATACTGCTTGCAGTTCCTGCAACGCCACTGAAGCCTAAAACACCTGCAATAATTGCGATAATCAGAAATGTTAACGCCCAACTAATCATGGTATATCCTTGTTAAAGTTGAAAGGACTTACACCATAGGATTTTTAAAAAAAAAGCTCCTTAACACAGGTTAAAGCGAAATTTAACTCAAAAAGTTAGCTTGAGAGTACACTTGAAAAAGTGAGTCAAAAAATGTTTCACTAATTCAAAATTAATAACCGATTTATACATTTTTTCCGATGTTTAATTTCTTCAAGTATGAGGTAAATGATTATGTTCAAAAATACTGATTCAAATCCATTTCGCTTTTTATCCAAAGTCTTATTAATGGCTTTTGTTTTATCGGGTGCCGGTTTTCTCACAGCATGTGAAGATCAAGGTCCAGCAGAAGAAGCAGGTGAAGCCATCGATGAAAGCGTAGAAGAAAGTGGTGACGCGATAGAAGAAGCAACCGATTAATTTTGAAGTAATTGGTTTAACACTGGTGTCAAAGATTAAACAGTTTTAATCAGTAAACTTTATTCAAGGAGATAGTCAAATGGCAACTCAAGCTAGCAATCAGGAACTTCAGGAACAACTGGATACTTTACGTAAGGATTTTGCAGAAGTCACAAAGACATTAAGAGAGATGACCTCCGCTTATGCCAAAGATAGCCAGGATCGTGTTAAAGTCGCGGCAGGACAGGCTCAGGACCAGGTGAAAGAATCGTTTGGCAAAGTCCAAAGCGAAGTAGAAAGCCACCCTTACAGCAGTATGGCTGTCGCATTTGGTGTTGGTTTGGTTCTTGGTAAAATCCTGGATCGGTAATTCCATCTCATTATAATATGGAAACAAGCCACAGGAGATATATATGGGCTGGCGATCAAGAGTACAAATTAATACCGTAGCACTAGCAGTGGCAACTCTGTTAGGCATATTTGCGCTTGGCTTCGCTGGTTATGCCGTCTATCTTGCGTTATTGACTCATTACCCTCCAAATATTGCTGCCGTCATCACCGCTGGTGGTTATGCTCTTACTGCCATCCTGGTGATGTTGGTAGCAAAATTTGCAGTTTACCGCACAAAACAGGCATCCTCGGGCGTACAGAGGTCCAATAAACCGGATGTGGATGATTTGGAAAATGTTCTGCAAGCAGTTATTACACCTGCACTCAGCAAGATTGTACATCAGCATCCTGGCAAATCGGTTTTAGCGACTTTACTTGCCGGGTTGGTTGTCGGTTACAATGAAGACACGCGTAATACGGCGAAAGACGTGTTTAAGCGTTTCTTTGAAGAAAAATAATGCTTTTCTGACCGCTAATTGGCTGGTCATCAAAAGTTATTAACATTCAGTTCATTGACGTCAGGCAGGTGTGCTGTGGGAAAAAAACTGAATCGTACTGCTGGTAAAGTGCGGATTGAAGCCTTGCAAAACCAGCGTAAGGAACGGATCAGCAAAGCGGGTCTGTTACTGGAAAGATGGGGACAGCAGGATAGAATGCCGGTAACCGGTGAGCTGGAGCTAAGTGAAGTAGATCCTGAATTTATAGAGGATCAAATGACAGCAGAAGTGCTTAGTTCATTAACGGCTGAAAAAATGCGTATTGTCCGTCAACATTGGTCTGAAGGTCACTCAGCTGCTGAGATTGCTGAGATGGAAGATCAGCCACGAAATGAAATACGGCAGGTATTGGGGTTTGTTGTTGAACAAATTGCTGATAAAGTTTTGAAATAAGCTGCCGATATAACATTTAGAATAAGTTTTAGGGAGGCATAGATGGATACAACGAATGTTGCTGCAATGGCAAGTCAGTTGTCCGTTCAGCAGTCAGCCCAGCAACAAATGGTTGCGACGCTTAAACTTAGCAATGATCAGATTGAGGCCCAAGGCCAGGCAGTATTGAAATTACTGGATGCTGTTCCGGTGCCTCAGGGAAATTTAGGCAACATCATTAACGTAAAAGTGTGACAAGAATTTAACGTTTCATAGTACAAGTTTTATTGAAACCACCCCAGACATTGTCTCGGGTGGTTTTTTAATGCCTGAAAAACACGTAAGCTTCTACCAGACTTCATTTCTTGGATAAGTGGATATGGAAACCCTTGTTGTAATTATTTACCTGTTTTTTGTGCTGCTTATAGGCTTGTGGGCCGGACGTGGCATAAAAACCATGCAGGATTATGCTCTGGCAGGGAAATCTTTTGGCATGCTGGTGATATTTGCCACTTTATCGGCATCGTTTATCGGTGGTGGATTTTCCATGGGAAATGCCGAAAAGGTATTTCTGGTTGGCATCAGTAATATTGTTGCGTTATGGGGCTTTAGCATAAAAGAAATTCTGGTCGCCCGCTATATTGCACCGCAAATGATGCGTTATCCAAATGCCATTTCAGTAGGCGATATTATGGATGAACATTACGGTAAAGGGGCCCGGCTATTCAGTGGTGTATTTTCGCTCGCCCTGTGTGCGGGGATCCTCGGCGCCCAAATTGGTGCTATGGGTTATGTGTTTAACCTGTTTCTCGATGTTGATCGGGTGTGGGGCGTATTGATTGGTTGCGGCATTGTTATCGCATATGCAACGGTTGGTGGAATGCGTTCCGTGGTCTGGACCGATATTATTCAGTTTATCGTGCTGGCCTTCGGCATCCCGATGACATTGTATTTTGGTTTACAGCATGTTGGCGGCTGGCAGGCCATGCAAAACAATTTACCTGCAACGCACTTTACCTTACCCACAGAACCATTGGCAGTTATTGCATTATTATCGTTATTTATGACATTCATGCTGGGTGAAACGTTGGTACCACCCTATTTGCAACGGTTGTTAATTGGTAAAAGCAGTAAAGATGTTATTCGTGGGTCATTATTAAGCGGATTGTTTTCGATTCCGTTTTTTGCCATTACCGGTTTGATTGGTTTAGTGGCATTAGCCATGCAGCCGTCACTAGATGCTAATTTAGCGATGCCTTATGTTATTCAACAGGCTGTGCCGCCAATCCTGCAAGGTATTGTGGCAGCAGCCATTGTTTCTATCATTATGTCTTCAGCAGACTCGTTTTTAAATTCGGCATCAATTGCCTTCAGTAATGATATTGTCAGGCCATTACGAAAAACACCATTAACCGCCAAAGCAGAATTAATGCTCGCTCGTGTGGTCACATTGTTAGTGGGCATTGCATCAATGGTTTTTGCTTTATCGATTGATAGCGTAATCGATATTCTGATTTATGCGTATAACTTTTGGGCCCCAACCGTGTTAGTGCCTTTGACGATGGCAATTCTGGGCTGTTATGTGAGTCGTAAACGTTTTATTGCCGGAGCGGTGGCTGGAATCGGCTCTGCCATTGTCTGGAATGTGGTTTTACAGCAGCCATGGCAGATTGATGCTTTGGTGGTTGGTTTTTTTGCCAACTTAATTGCCTTTACTTGCGTTGATAGACCTGCTGCAAAAGCCGCCAAACTGGCAGATGCTCAATAGCCAGACATTGCTGAGGAATTACAAGATGAAATTATCGATAACCTGTCTTCAACGACTACTGATATTGCCGATACTGGCTGCTATGAGCAGTTGTGCTGCTTATGGTGTCGTCAACAGCGATCGTTATTCGGGATCATCCAGCGCAGTACCTGCTGAATATATTCCGTCACCGGGTTTTTGCCGTATCTGGTATAAAAACCGTACTCCAGAACAGCAACCGGCCCAGGGTGACTGTGAAACGTTAAAACAGGATATTCCTGAAAATGCCGTGTTGTTAAAAGGCTGACTTTAACTATGCAATCACGCTAGAATTGATTAATGACTCACCGCTTACGCATACTGACGGCTATATTTGTAATCATCAATTTATTGATGGTCAGTGGCGTTAGTGCATCTGTGGCTCATCTCCCCGACGATCATTATTCAGCCCATTTGAGTATTGCGCATAGCCATGCTGATCATCACTATCAGCATGAGGATATTGATCATGATCATCAGCTGCATTTGCACCTGGTTGCGGATTTAGTCAGTTATTCACTATTTTTTCAGGCTCGGACGGCTGATGCCGTTGCTAACACCAGCAGCAGTCGGCTGATGCCGTTGCTAACACCAGCAGCAGTCAGCTGGTGACTTTGTATTATTCCCCTCTTTTACCGCCCCCCAACGCTTAACTTCATAACGTTTTAAACAATTTAATGTTTAGCTGCCGGCTTTTCAGCAGGTGGTGTTATGGAGTTCATCATGAATTATCAACTAAATTCGCTCGCCGACAGGGTATTGATAGCGCTGTTGCTGACCTCTTTATTGTTAGCGACGTCAGCAGTGCATGCGGATAACCAAACGAGTCTGAATCTGGCCACAGCGCTAGAGCGCACGTTATTACTGAGTCCGAGATTACAACAATTTCCTTATCAACAGCGAGCGCTTGAAGCGCAGAAACTGCAGGCTGGGTTGCCACCCAATCCGCAATTACAGGCAGATTTGGAAAATGTGCTGGGCACCGGCAATAGTCGGGGTCTTTCCGGTGCGGAATTCACGTTATCGTTAAGCCAGCTTGTTGAAATGGGCGATAAACGGCAGAAACGCGTCGATCTGGTCGATGCCAAATCCAGTCAATTGCAACAGCAATTTGAGATCCAGCGTCTGGACACGCTTTCTGATGTGACCGCTAAGTATCTGCAGGCGTTACGGATAGATGCATTAGTAAGCTGGAATCAAAGGCGTATTCAGATTGAGAAGCAGGCCTTGGAGGTTATACAACAACGGGCTGCTGCCGGAGCGGTTGGTCAGGCAGATGTTTTACGTATGCAATTGTTGCTTGAACGCTCTGAGTCCAGACAGCAACAGCTAAATGGACAACGCAAACTTGCTTATCAGCAAGTTGCAGCCAGTTGGGGAGAAGAAGTCGATTTTGCCCAGTTGGAAGGGCAATTACAGCAACTGCCAACTTTGCCGGAACAGGATACGTTGGAACAGGCCATTCTGCATTCCCCGACATTTTTACAGAGCCATAGCTTAATCCGCTTACGTGAAGCCCAATTACGTCTGAGTGAAGCTAAATCCAGATCTGATTTCAGCTTCGGCGCCGGTATTCGTCGTCTGGAAGGCCAAAACGACAATGCTCTGGTGTTCAGTTTTTCAATGCCGCTGCAGTTATACGACCGCAATCAGGGCAATATCGCGGCGGCACATGCGGAATATGAAGCTGGCTTATTGCAGCAACAGCTGACGCAAACCGAATTGCGGATGGCCTTATTGGAAATCTATCAGGCCATGCTGAATAACCATCAACAAATCGATCGGCTGCAAAAAACGCTGACGCCTTTGACGCATGAGCTGTTGAAACAGACGGAAGCCGGGTATCAATCAGGGCAATACAACGTCTTGCAATGGATTGATGCACAACGCGAAGCCTTCACTGTTGAACGAGATCTGATTGAAGCACAAACCGCTGTACATACCCAGTTACTTGAACTTGAACGGTTAACCGGAATGCCTTTAAGCCGCTCAATCTTTACTGCCAGTTATCAGGAATAGTCCGATGAAATTAAGCACCTTATTTTTTAGCCTGCTGGCACTGTCGAGTTCAGTGGTTCTAGCGGCGACCGATCATGCTCATAAAGAACAGCATGATCACGAAGAAACCCTCGAAGGACCGCATGGTGGACGGTTATTGGAAAATGAAAACTTTGCGGTGGAAATAACCATTTATGAACAGGGCGTACCACCGGAAATGCGGGTTTATGCCTATGAACATGGAAAGCCAGTCGATCCTCAGCAGATCAATTTAACGGTAACGTTAACGCGGCTGGACGATGAGCAGAATCTTATCGACTTTACGACCGAAGCTGATTATCTGTTAGGGGATACGGTTATAGACGAACCACATTCATTTGAAGTGGTTGTGGAAGCAGAATATCAGGGTAAGTCCCATCATTGGCACTATGAAAGTTTTGAAGGTCGCAGCACGATAGCGGATCGCATGATAACGCTATCAGGAATAGAAACTGAGTCAGCTGAACCACAAACCTTATCAATAACCAATTCCCTCTATGGTGTAGTAAGTGTAGCGGAGGACCGCCAGTATCGGGTGCATGCGCCGTATCCCGGCATTATTGAATCGGTGATGGTCAACACCGGCGATAAAGTCAAAAAAGGTCAGGTGCTAGTGACCGTGCGTAATCAAACCACTTTACAAAGCTACTCTATCCGTAGTCCAGCCAACGGTGAAGTCACCCGGCGTATGGCCAATGCCGGTGATCACAGTGATATGGGCAGTTTGCTGGAAGTTAGTGATTTATCCCGAGTCTGGGTTGAGCTGTCGATGTTTCCAGCCGATATCGAACAATTACGGGTCGGTATGCCGGTCAAGGTGAATGATTTACATCAACATGAATCAGCTGAGGGAAAAATCAGTTACATCTCCCCCAAAATGACCGGAGGTCACATTGCCCGGGCCCGTGCGGAAATTACCAATGCAGCGGGGCATTGGCGTCCTGGTATGCATGTTAATGCTGAAGTGACAGTTGAACAATACCCTGCTGAACTGGCTGTAAAACACAGTGCTATTCAATCCTATCGGGATATGCCGGTGGTGTTTGTTCGTTATGGCAATACATTTGAAGTCAGAATGCTCACATTTGGCAAACAGGGAGCGGATTATATCGAAGTGCTTTCGGGGTTAAAACCAGGCAGCCAGTATGTGACGACAAACAGTTTTCTGCTCAAGGCAGAGGTGCTTAAATCCGGCGCCACCCATGATCACTAGGAGCAGAAGATGATTAACTTTATTGTAAAATTTTCTGTCGAACGCCGATGGTTAGTTCTTTTTATAACACTTCTTATTGTCGGAGTGGGCGCTTACAACGTTTTCCAGCTTAATATTGATGCTGTGCCGGATATTACCAATGTTCAGGTGCAGATTAATACTGAAGCAGAAGGTTATTCACCGTTGGAGGTTGAACAGCGAATTACCTATAGCGTCGAAAATGCGATGGCCGGCTTACCCAATCTCGATTACACCCGTTCTTTATCACGCTATGGGTTATCTCAAGTCACTGTGGTGTTTGAAGAAGATACGGATATTTATCTTGCCAGGCAGTTAATAAACGAACGCCTGCAGGGCATTCGCAGCGAATTACCTGTTGGCATAGAACCGCAGATGGGACCGATCGCCACTGGTTTGGGAGAGGTGTTTACCTACAGTGTGCGTGCGAAATCGGATGCGTTGAAAGCCGATGGCACTGAATATACGGCAGAAGATTTACGCACTATACAGGACTGGATTATCCGTCCCCAGATGGTAAAAGTGCCTGGCGTTACTGAGATCAACAGTATCGGTGGTTATGAACGTGAATATCAGGTGGCCCCTGATCCAGCCAAACTACTGGCCTATAAAGTCAGCCTGGCCGAACTCAGCGAGGCATTAATTCGCAACAACCAGAATGCGGGTGCTGGATATATTGAACGTAATGGCGAACAGTGGCTGGTACGTTCGCCAGGCCAGTTAACTTCTCTGGAAGATATTCGAAATGTTGTGATTACTAAACGTGATGACACGCCGATCCGGATAGCGGATGTGGCCGAGGTATTTTACGGAAAACAGTTACGCACCGGCGCTGCGACCCAGGATGGAAAGGAAACTGTGTTAGGTACGGCGTTTATGTTGATTGGCGAAAACAGTCGAGTGGTCGCCAGAGCAGTTGCTGAACGCCTGGAGCAGGTAAATCGGAGTTTGCCGGAAGGTATTGTGGCTGAAGCGGTATATGACCGGACCACATTAGTGGACAAAACACTTAAAACAGTCCAAAAAAATCTGTTCGAGGGCGCTTTGCTGGTCATTGTAGTGTTGTTTTTATTGCTGGGAAATATTCGGGCAGCATTAATCACAGCACTGGTCATTCCATTAAGTATGTTATTTGCCATTACCGGCATGGTTAGTAACAAAGTGTCGGGCAATTTGATGAGTCTGGGAGCGATTGATTTTGGACTGATAGTCGATGGTGCGGTGATCGTCGTGGAAAATGCCTTGCGGAGATTGGGGCTGGCACAGCAACGTCTTGGGCGTTTATTAAGCTTGCAGGAACGCCTGGCGGAGGTGATTGAGAGTACCCGTGAAGTGTTTAATCCGGCGGTATTTGGCATGTTCATTATTATGCTGGTGTATCTGCCGATTTTTGCCCTTAGTGGTGTTGAAGGCAAAATGTTTCATCCGATGGCGTTTACTGTGGTGGCTGCGTTAACCGGGGCTTTGATATTTGCAGTAACCTTTGTGCCGGCTGCGGTGGCGGTATTGATCACCGGCAAGGTGGCCGAACAGGAAAATCCCATTATGCGAGTGGCGCGCTGGGTTTATCGGCCAATGTTAAGTCTGTCTTTACGTCTGCCTTTTATCGTTGTGTTACTGGCCACGGTGATGGTCAGTATCACAGTTTATTATGGTTCGCGTTTAGGCAGCGAGTTTCTGCCCCAACTGGATGAAGGTGACATCGCTTTGCACGCATTGCGTGTCACCGGCACTGGACTGGAACAATCTGTGTCGATGCAAAATCAGCTTGAGTCCGTGATCGCCGAGTTTCCTCAGGTCAAACATGTTTATTCGAAAATTGGTACGCCAGATATAGCTACCGACCCGATGCCACCAAGTGTTGCGGATACCTTTGTTATTTTGCACTCAATTGAACAATGGCCTGAACCTAAATTGAGCAAAGCGGAATTCCTGGCGGAACTACGTGAAGCTGTGGAAGCGGTGCCGGGAAATCTCTATGAATTCACCCAGCCGATTGAAATGCGTTTTAATGAATTGATTGCCGGGGTTCGTGCAGACGTGGCATTACGAATTTATGGCGATGATTTGGAGACGCTTTATCAATTGGGAGGTCAGGCTGAGCAAATGTTGTCAGGTGTTACTGGTGCTTCAGATGTAAGGATGGAGCAATTGACAGGTTTGCCGATGTTATCCATTGAGCCACAACGTGATCATCTGGCTCTGTTGGGCTTGGATATCGCCAGTCTGCAGCAAAGCATTCAAACGGCGATTGGCGGTACCTCTGCCGGCTTGATTTATGAAGGGGATAAACGTTTCCGAATCGTGGTTCGCTTAAAAGATGAGATACGTAAGCATCCCGACCGATTGGCGAAACTGCCGATCGCATTACCTGACAGTGATGATCCAGATTTATCTTATGTGCCGTTGGGTGAAATTGCCGATATTAAAGCGATTAGCGGCCCCAATCAGATAAACCGTGAAAGCGGCAAACGTCACGTCATTATCAGTGCCAATGTGGTGGATAGGGATCTGGGATCTTTTATAGCGGATGTACAACAGAATGCACAACAGCTCAATTTGCCAGCCGGGTATTGGCTGGAATATGGCGGAACCTTTGAACAATTGGAATCGGCCAGCAAGCGACTTATGGTTGTGGTGCCCGTAACACTGTTGCTGATCCTGATGTTATTGTTCAGTGTGTTTAATTCATTAAAAGATGCTTTGCTGATTTTTACCGGCGTACCAATGGCATTAACCGGTGGACTGATTGCACTGATGTTAAGGGATATGCCGTTATCCATTTCTGCGGCAGTGGGATTTATTGCTTTATCGGGGATAGCCGTCTTAAACGGCGTGGTGATGTTGACTTTTATTCGACAGCTGCGTGAACAGGGTTTGGTATTGCTGGAAGCTGTTTTCGACGGTGCTATGCAACGGTTAAGACCTGTATTGATGACTGCCCTGGTAGCCGGTTTAGGGTTTCTGCCGATGGCATTGAATACGGGAACCGGTGCTGAAGTCCAGCGTCCATTAGCTACGGTTGTGGTGGGAGGAATTATTTCTTCAACGTTATTGACGTTGATGGTGTTACCCGCCTTGTATTTTTTAGCCTATCGATTCAAATCCAAATAAGGCCGGTTGGCTAAAAACGAAAAGGCCGGGTGAGCCCCGGCCTTTTAACGTCATACGTAGCTAAAGCATGTTTAGTTCAGCATAGATTGTACTTTGTTGCGTAATTGAGCATCGCTTTGGATAGCTAAAGCGATATTGCTATATGTCTCAACATCCAGACCTTCATCTTGAACGGTTTGAACCATTTTCTGGCTGGCTTCCTGTTGTAACTGGGCGGCTTGGTCAGGATCTTCAGTACTTTCCAGACGACCTGAATATTCATCACGAATTTCTTCAAGATCATCTTGAACATCGGCAAATTTTTGCAACTCAGTATCACTGAAATCAGTTGCTGGAGCAGTTTCAGGCATTGGAGCTTGAGGAGCTGCCTGTTGTGGTTGTTCTGCAAAAGCAGGAGCGCTTAGACCTAAAGCCATTAAGATTGAAGCAAAAATAGCTGTTTTTTTCATGGTGTTTTCCTTTATTGAGTGTGGAACACATACATGCGATTGCGACAATCATGCCAGAAACCAAACTATTTTTAAGCTTCTGTATTTATTAAATAAAATATTTTTTGTTACATCTTATTAAGCCTATTTGAAGCTTGACGAGTGCTTTGGTGTGTGTCAATTTGGCCCATGTGCCATAAATTCAAGTTTATTAAGAGAACATTTAATGCGTTTTCCATCCATTTTCAGCAACCTGCGATTAGTGTTGATCATGCAGGTTGCATTGCCTGTGTTACTGGTACTGGCGATGATCCTCGCGATTGGTCTATCAATGGTGGGCCAATTTATAGAGGAAAGAATGCAGCGGGACTTACAGCAAGTGGCCCGAACCATTCATTTACCGGTTTCTCAGGCGCTGGAACGGCAGGATCTGGATCAGTTACAAAACAGTATGGCGTCGGTTTTTGGTATTACCGAGGTATATGGAGCCTATTTATTCGATGCTAATGGTAAGCGGTTAAGCAGTTTTGGTGTCGTTAATCCGACAAAAGAACAGGCAACGGATGCACTTGAACAAATCGTCGAAGGTGAATTTGCACAATATGAACGGATACGTGGACGTAATGTGTATTCCTTTTTTATGCCTATATTTGATGCGACTGGCCAGCCTAATGGCCTATTACAAGTGACACGTCGGCGTAGTGATATTGATCGTGAGTTGACCGAATTAAAATATTGGGCCTGGGGCGGCTTTGGACTGGTGTCATTAATCATTCTTGGAGTGATTACCTACTCCCATCAACGTGCCATTGAAACGCCATTGCAGAAGTTGGTTGAGAGCATGCGGCGAGTGAGCCAGGGGGATAGAGAACACCGGGCAGCAGAACAGGGCCCAATTGAAATAAGCCAATTGGCAAAAGGACTCAATGGCATGCTCAATGCGATTGAAGCTGCAGAGAAAAGCGAAGCTCAGCAACGATCAGCACGAGAGCAAATGGCAGAAAGACTCAGGCAAACTGAAACCATGGCAGCGCTTGGACAATTATCGGCCGGTGTGGCTCATGAATTAGGTGCACCGCTCACAGTGGTTGATGGACGAGCCAGCCGATTATTAAGGCGCCTGGAAAACGAAAGAGACGTAAAAGAGTTAAATGAAATTCGTCAGCAAGCAGCCAGAATGACCTCGATTATTCAACAATTACTTAGTTTTGGCCGTTCATCACGTACTGAAATTCGTGAGCTTGATGTGACTTCATTGGTCGAAAGGGCAGAAGCTTTGCTGTCGAATCAAGGTTATAAAGTTAATCTTGTTAAGGGGCCCATATCGACAATTAAAGGCGATTCATTGAGCCTGGAACAGGCTTTGATCAATTTATTACGCAATGCCTGTCAGGCCTGTCCTGATGGGCCGGTTGAACTCTCCTGGGAGCAGGATGGAGAACAGTTACAAATCCATGTAGATGATGCTGGCCCTGGCATTAACGAGGAGCAGAAAACTCAGATTTTTGATCCATTTGTCACGACCAAAACACCGGGTGAAGGCAGTGGTCTGGGGCTGGCTATTGTGAAACGGATCTTGCGAGAACATCAGGGGGAAGTAGTGTTGAGTCATAGCCCACTGGGTGGCGCCAGGTTCAGTCTGATTTTACCGTTGGTTTTAACAACAGATTCCGGAACAACCGCATGACGATAAAACAGAATAAAAATTTGCCTATCTTGTTGATAGAAGATGATCAGGCGTTAGCCAGACTGATTTCGGATGAATTGGAAGCTGAAGGCTGGAATCTGGAGGTACACCATCAGGTTCAATCGGCTTTGGACTGGCTTACCATTAATCAACCAGCTTTGATTGTCACTGATTTGCGCTTGCCGGATGGTAATGGAATGCAGGTAGTTGAGCAGGTTGTCACCCACTGGCCGGAAGAACAACGACCTGGACTGATTGTTATCACGGCATTTGGCAGTGTGCGTCAGGCAGTACAGGCTTTACAGGCGGGGGCCGATGACTTTCTAACCAAACCGCTGGATTTGGAACATTTTCTGCTGGCGGTCGAGCGGGTGGTCGCTACCCGTAAATTACATGATGAGCTGTTTCAATTTCGTAAACTCAATCGCCAGCCCGCTTTTCATCAGATGTTTGGTCGCAGTGAAGCCATGCGTAATTTGTTTGAGCAGATTAAAGTTATTGGCCGGGCTCAGGGGCCTGTTTTGATTAATGGTGAGAGTGGAACCGGTAAAGAACTGGTCGCCAAAGCATTACATGCAGAAAGTGATCGTGCTGATGGACCATTTTTAGCGGTGAATTGTGCCGGCATTCCGCAAGAGTTATTGGAAAGTGAATTTTTCGGTCATGCTGCTGGCTCATTTACCGGTGCCAAAAAAGCCCGAAAAGGATTATTGCAGGAAGCCAATGGTGGCAGCCTGTTACTTGATGAAATTGGTGAAATGCCAATGGCACTACAGGCAAAACTATTACGCGCTTTACAGGATGGATCGATTCGGCCGGTGGGCCATGATACCGAAGAAAAAGTGGATGTCCGTATTATTGCGGCCACCCATCGGGATTTGAAACAAAAAGTTATTGAAGGCAGTTTTCGGGAAGATTTATTCTATCGTATGGAAACCTTTGCTTTGTCGGTTCCTCCTCTACGTGACCGTGAAGAGGATAGGGAGATTTTAGCGCAGCAGTTTTTACAACAACTGGTGGTTGCTCAGGGACGTAAAATTCAGGGTTTTAGCGATAAGGCACTGGAGATTATTCGTGACTATGCTTTTCCTGGTAATGTCAGAGAGCTACATAATGTCGTAGAGAGAGCGTTTGCCTTTTGCAACGAAGAATGGGTGCAACCGCAGCATTTACCCGCTCGCTTACTGGAAAATCAACCGACACAACCGGCGATGGCAAGCCCTGAAACAGATAGGCACAATGATGAGTTATTGGCCGGCGCTGTATTGCCAACTCTGGATCAGTTACAAAAACGTTATGTAAATATGGTTTTAAAAGAGGTGGATGGTAATAAACGTCGTGCCGCTGCTTTACTGGGAATCGGTCGTCGTACTTTGTATCGCTGGCTCGATGAAGAAACTGATGAGGCGGAGGATACGGCTTAATCCTTCGAAATATAACCCCATTTATTACGAATTTTTATTGCCGCTAACCCTTCATTAAACGGTTGAGCATGTTCAAATTGGGGTTCGATAACCACTTCACCTTGCCGATTAATATAACCATACTGACGATAGTTATAGGTTATCACCGCCAAACCATCCGAAAATGAATATGCCCAGACATATTCCGGTTCAATCTCAATCTGGCCTTCGGTATTGATATAGCCAACCTTGGCGTTTTTCTCCACCCGGGCTAAACCTTCGCGGAAATTCCAGGCATCATCAAAATAAGGCTTAACCACTATTTCTCCACTGGAATCAATAAAACCGTATAGCCCATTTTGTTTAATGACGGCAAAACCCTCACCAAATGCTTTGGCCTGATCAAATTGAGGACGGATCAGCCAGTCACCTTCTTTATCGATATACCCCCACTTACCATCAACAAATACGGCAGCATAACCCTCACGAAATACCCGACTCTGGGCAAATGCTGGCGTGATTAATTGTTTTCCCTCGGCATCGATATATCCCCACTCTTCACCCACTCTAAAGGCCGCACGTTGTTCGCTGAAGATCTGAATTTCATCAAATTGTGCCTTAATGACTTCCTCTCCCTCAGTATTCAGATAGCCCCATTGATCATTGACTCTGAAACCGGCCAGACCTTGAGAGAAAACCCCAACCTTGTCATATTTGGCCGGGATTACTTCCTGACCAGAAGTATTAAGAAAGCCCCAGGAGCCATCCTTGATAAAAGCAGCATATCCCTGTTTAAAAGATTGAATTTTCGGGTAGGTGGGCTGCAGTATTATTTTTCCATTTCGATCTACAATGCCCCATAGATTATCATTGCGATAGGCGGTGACGCCGCTATCCAAATCATTGATTTCATCAGCGGTGAAAAGAATTTCACCATCGGGATTGATCATGGCAAATTGTGCAATGCCCTGATTGGCAATCATTACCGCCGCTCGGTCATTTTTAAAACTGCCAGCATCATCAAAAATAAGATCAATCTTCAGATTTTCTACATAAGCCATGGTAGGCTGAACAGCATGACTGGCAGAGAAGCCGGCGAATGTCAGCGCTGACAGAATATATCCCAATGTTTTAAATAGTTTTCTACTCATAACGTCACCCACCTTACGGGAATTATTCCCATGATAAGTCTGTTCTTGATTGGGTGAAAACCTTGTGAAAATAAACTGTTGTGATAACAGGCCCTAGGTCCCCACTGCAGCTTAAGCGATAGTGAATCAACAATGTTGATGGAGTATGTATGGAAAAGGATGAAGATACCTATACAGCGCTGAAAATGATGGCAGAAACCATTGATCTGAGTTCACGCAATGATAATGACGAGATTATTGGTCTGGAATACTATGTTAATTTCAATGTGTTGACTGACGATGAGCTGGCCGAACTGATTCAGCTTTGGGAGCAAAGATTAACGACCTGCCGCAAAGAAAAACTGGCGTCGCAATTTACTGTAATCCAAGTGTTTGGCTTAATTGGACTGGCGATGCTTATTGCCTGGTTATCGGGCGGGATTGCCGGGGCGATTGCCAGTATGATTGGCGTTGTCGGTATGATTGCGATGATTGAAGATAAGCGGGTCAAGAAAGCGAAACGTAACTTGAAAGATGCAGAGAAAGTCTGCAATAAGCTTCATTCCTATGCTCGTTAGTCCGTTACAAGGAACCTCCGGCTCGCTTAGTCAGTCTGGTTAAGCTATCAACTTCAGGAATGTTTGCGTGCTTCGCCAGTTTATTCAAAGTTTATTAGGTAGTCTCTCGGCGCTTTCATTAAGTGCTTGTTCACCGGTAACCGTATTAAACGCCATGGTGCCGGAGTCAGGTTATCAACATCAAGCAGATCTCATTTATGGCGATCATCCGCGCCTGAAACTGGATATCTATCAGCCAGTGAATTCAACAGCAACCAGAAAACCAGCCACTGTCATTTTCTTTTATGGTGGCGGCTGGGAAGACGGTGAAAAAGCTGATTATAAATTTGTTGCAGAAGCACTGACGTCACAGGGAGTCATTGTGGTTATTCCTGATTACCGAGTCTACCCTGAAGTTGTATTTCCTCAATTTATCGAAGATGCTGCTCAATCAGTGGCCTGGACCAGACAGCATATTGCAGAGTTTGGCGGTGATCCTGAGCAACTGTTTATTGCCGGACACTCTGCCGGAGCACATATTGCTGCCATGTTGTCGGTGAATCCGCTTTATTTGCAGCAGGTTGATATGCAGCCACAGCAGTTGCAGGGAATGATTGGTTTAGCTGGACCCTATGATTTCCTGCCACTGAAAAGTGAGACCTTAAAACAAATTTTTGGCAATGAAAGCAGTCAATGGCAAAGTCAGCCAGTGAATTTTGTCACCAACGATCATCCCCCGATGTTATTGCTGGTAGGCACTGATGATCGTACTGTACTCCCACGTAACAGTTATCGACTGGCAGATAAACTCAAGCAGCATGGTAATTCAGTAGAATTGGTGGAATTTGATGGGTACGGCCATGTGGCTATGGTTGCCAAGCTGGCAAAACCTCTGCGTGGAGAAGGTGCTTTACTTGCTCCAATCACAACATTTATTGAAAAATATCGAGATTAGCTTAACTCCAGAATGAGTTGCTGTGCCAATGTATCGGCACTACTGAAAGCCGACTCAACTCGACCCTGAATGCACCAGTCACCGCAAGCCGCCAGTTTTAGTGTGTTATCCAGATAAGCCTGTTGACCAGTTTGAGCAGGAATATTGGCGTAGACCCAGCGTTTTAAATCAATATGACTGACTTTATCAATATCCAGTCCACTGACACGATGCACTTCATCAAGCATCTGTTGTTTGATTCGCTCATCATCGACTGCCAGGTTTTCTTCTGCCCAGACATTATTGGCTTGTATCACCATTGAAAACCCACCGGAGCGAGAAGGTTTAGAGCTGTTAACCGACATCCAGCTTATTTTTGCATTGCGAACTAACGCTGCTTGCCAGTCGGGTGTGGGGGCATCATTAAAGCCCAGCATTAACGCGTAACAGGCCAGCATTTTTGTGTGCTCAATAGAGTGGTGGCTGGCAAACTCCTTTGGTAAAAGATCGGCGGTTTGTCTCGCTGGCAGACAGCTGATCACCCAATCAAAATCATTCGCAATTTGCGTCTCCTGATGCAATAAGCACCATTTCCCATTCTGTTGCTTAAGATGGGTGATTTGCTGATTAAACTGAATATTCAAGGGCGCAGCGAGTGCCTGAGCAAACGCCTGCATATCAGGACTGCCAACATAATGTGGATAGTCTGCATTCCACTGGCGTTCTACTACTTTTTCAGTTCCGGCGAATTCTGCGAAATATGCATCCCAGCGTTGTATCACCTGCTTTTTGATTAATGGCTGAATAAATTCGGCAAACCGTGGCGTTTTAACTGTAAAAAATTGGGCACCGTGATCAAACTGAAATGGGCCCGCGGTGCGTGATGCCAATCTGCCGCCAGCACGGCGAGCTTTTTCGAACAAATGAATGTCCGCATAGGGCTGAAGCTGATGAGCCAGTGTGAGTCCTGCCAGTCCGCTGCCAATAATTGCAATTTTGCTCATGTGGATCCGAGGAGGTAATGAATTCGGCAATCAGACCAAAGTGGTTATGAAGAGGTTTCTGACAGGCGAAAAAAAACCCCAGTCCGAAGACTGAGGTTTTTTATTTTTTTATAACTGCGTATTAACGGTTGCAGATATACATTGTTACTTCGAAACCGAAACGCATGTCTGAATATTCTGGTTTAGTCCACATAATCATTCTCCTCAAATTTGATATCAGCGTTTGCTGACTTAGGTATAGATTAACGTGTTCAAACAACTAAAACCTCAGTGATACACCCGAATGGACTCAGGATTTTCCTGATTAATCACTTACCGGGGTGCGCATAGTGACAAACTCTTCCGCTGCAGTTGGATGAATGCCAATCGTTGCATCAAAATCTGTTTTGGTTGCCCCGCATTTAATCGCAATGGCTATGCCCTGCATAATTTCCCCTGCTGAGTCTCCCACCATGTGTGCTCCTAACACTCTATCAGTATCACCGTCGACCAGTAACTTCATTAAAGTGCGTTCCTGCGAGCCACCCAAGGTGTGTTTCATCGCGCGAAAGTTTGAGCGATATTTCAATACATTTGAATATTCCTTACGTGCCTGTTCTTCCGTCATACCGACAGTACCGATATTGGGCTGACAAAACACTGTGGTGGCAATATTGCTGTAATCCACTTTACAAGGTTGCTTATCAAACAGATAGCCAGCCAATGCCATACCCTCGGCTAATGCTACAGGTGTTAGTTCCATACCACCTGTTACATCGCCCAGGGCGTAAATACTGGGTTCAGACGTCTGAAAGGTTTTATTAACCTCGATATGTCCACTTTTACCAAGCTTGATGTCAACATTTTCCAGTCCCAATCCATCGAGATGTGGTTTCCTGCCGGTGGCAAATAACACGGTATCAACCGTTAAATGATGACCATCCGACATGGTTAAATATAAACTGTCATCTTTTTGTTTCTTAATTGATTTCACTTCGGTATTAAAGTGAATATGCACACCATTTTGTTGAATCTGCTCTGCAGCAAATTCAGCCGTCTCTTTATCAAAACCGTTCAGTAATCCGCCACCACGGACAATTTGTGTGACTTGAGCACCCAAGCCATGAAAAATACCGGCAAACTCCACGGCGATATACCCCCCGCCCACAACCGCCAGGCGTTTAGGGAATTCTGCCAAATCAAAAATTCCATTGGAATCCACTGCATGGGTTTTACCGGGTATATCCGGGATAAATGGCCAGCCGCCCGTAGCAATTAAAATTCGTTCTGTGGTGAATTTCTTACCATTTACTTCCACCGTATGGGCATCAATTATTTTGCCTCTGCCATCGATTATCTCAACGCCGGCACGATCCAGAATGCCTTCATAGACACCATTCAAACGACTGATTTCATCTGTTTTGTTATCACGTAACGTCGCCCAGTCAAAAGCCGGTTTACTGACTTGCCAGCCAAAGCCTTTGGCATCGTTGAAATGGGCTGAATATTCAGAAGCATAAACATAAAGTTTTTTAGGTACACAACCGACATTTACACAAGTTCCGCCCAGATAACGATCTTCGCATACTGCGACTTTTGCACCATATGATGCCGCCATGCGGCTGGCTCGAACGCCACCTGAACCGGCACCAATAACAAATAAATCGTAATCGTATTGCATCTAAAAAACTCCTGTCTGCCATTTAACTTTACAAAAAAATACCGGACCTGAATGGTCACAGGTCCGGTGTAATGTGGCTAATACAGCATTATTGTTTATTCAAATAATCCAGCATGGTATCCACGCCGCTGACTTCAAACGGGTCATCAGGGCAATTATCCATCTTGCCTGGCTCAGCAAAAAGTTTTTTCACTTCACCATCCACCACATGCATTGAGTAACGCCATGAACGCTCACCAAAGCCCAGGTTTTCTTTTTTCACCAGCATGTTCATGCCACGGGTAAATTCACCATTACCATCCGGCAGCAATTTGACTTTTTTCACGTCCTGACGTTTGCCCCATTGGAACATGGTGAAAGCATCATTTACGGACAGACAATAAACTTCATCAATGCCTTTTGCTTTCAGCTCATCATAGTGTTCTTCATAACCTGGCAAGTGGGTACTTGAACAGGTCGGGGTAAACGCACCAGGCAATGCGAAGACGATGACACTTTTACCTTTGAAAATTTCATCGGTCGTAACATCCTGCCAGCGGAAAGGGTTATCGCCACCAATACTTTCATCTCTTACACGGGTTTTAAAAACGACATTAGGTACTCGTTGAGTCATGTTGTTAATCTCCTTTTTTGGGGTAGTGGTTTCCTGAACATTTATTCAGTTATGAGCAGTGTAGCGGAACAATAATGATTAATAAAACAACTTATTTCGGTTTTATTAATCGGTAAAAGCGATTAATCTTGGGTCTGACTATTGATATCAATCGCCA
>DELT01000085.1 GCA_002354555.1 Methylophaga sp. UBA2689 | reverse complement strand
TTTACAGCAGAAGACTGGCAGAATGTCGCAATATGGTTTTCTGAACAGCAAATCCAGCAGATTCATAATGCCTGCTTACAGGTATTATCCGCTCACAGTGATCTTGATAAACAAGCACCGGTTATTGGCGCAGGCGCTGGACGATTTATTGTCAGCCAGATTGCTGAGCGTTTACAGCGTCCATATGTTGATTTTGATAGCCTGCTTGACTCACATGAAACCGCTGCGTCATACGCCCCAGCCAGCGCACTAGCCCTTCTAGCCCAGAGGCAGTTCACGTAAAATACTGTGATGACTTCTCAATTGCCGCCTTTATGTGCCGAGCTTCCCTATCAAATAGACAGTGCCACACTGTTTGCTGCTATTCGTGATTTGCCATGGGCGGTTTTCCTGGATAGTGCCATTACCGAAGGCGACAATGCCCGCTTCGATATCATCGCGGCAGATCCTTTTATTACTCTGCAGACCACCGGTCAAACAACAACTATTGACTATCGAACTGCAGATAGTCTGAATTCGGCAGATGATCCTTTTTTGCTGTTGCAGAGTGTACTGAAAAAATATGCACAGCAGTCCACCAAATTGCCCTTCTGTGGAGGAGCCATTGGATATTTCAGTTATGATCTGGGCCGCAGAATTGAAAGCCTGCCAAGTCTGGCAGTAGATTCGGAACAAATACCGGAAATGGCTGTTGGCATTTATGACTGGGCACTCATTAATGATCATCGGCAACAACGCTGCTGGTTAGTCAGTTATGGCGTTGACCCAGCCACTCACCAGAACTGGTCGGATTTAATCAATCGATTGCAACTGCCACACGTCACTGATTCAACTACCTTTAAGGTAAATGGCGAATTACGTTGCAACATGGATCAACAAGCCTATCAAACAGCCTTTGAAAAAATAAAAAACTACATTACTGATGGGGACTGTTATCAGGTCAATCTGGCCAAGCGTTATGAAGTAAATGCTGAAGGTGATCCCTGGATTGCCTATCAGCAGTTACGAAAGCAGAATGCCGCGCCTTTTTCAGCCTTTTTAAACACCCCCCAGGCAGCAGTATTAAGTTCATCACCGGAACGGTTATTACGGGTTAAAAACAACCTGGTGGAAACCAAACCCATCAAAGGTACCCGACCACGGGATTTGCACAATGCAGAGCGCGATCGTTTGCTCGCTCAACAATTACAGGACAGCCTCAAGGATCGTGCTGAAAATGTGATGATTGTGGATTTGCTGCGCAATGATCTGGGCAAAGTCTGCACACCGGGTTCCATATCTGTGCCTTCTCCTTTTGCGCTGGAGTCTTTTGCTACCGTACATCACCTGGTCAGCACTATTACCGGGACACTGGCTGAAGATCAGGATGCTGTCAGCTTATTAAGAGCCTGTTTCCCCGGCGGTTCCATCACCGGCGCCCCAAAACTGCGATCGATGGAAATCATCGAAGAACTCGAACCACAACGCCGTGGGGTCTATTGTGGCAGCATTGCTTTCATTGGCTTTGACGGCAATATGGATAGCAATATTACAATTCGAACATTGGTATTCAGTGATAATCGCCTGCGTTTCTGGGCTGGTGGCGGTATTGTGGCGGATTCCGAACTGGAAGCCGAATATCAGGAAGTAGCCGATAAAGCTGCCGCAATGCTAGGCTTGGTGGAGTCATTACGATAAATGCATATCGTCAAACTGGGTGGCAGCCTTTATCACACTGCTGAACTCAAATCCTGGTTAACATTGCTGGAACAGACGGCGCTTAATGAGTGTGTGGTAATTGTTCCTGGCGGTGGCCCTTTTGCTGATATGGTGCGTCAGGCGCAGCAACTGCATCAATTTGATGATCAACATGCTCACCATATGGCGATCCTTGCTATGGCACAATATGGGTTGATACTGCAGGCCTTATTACCCTCCGCTGTTCTCGTTAAAACACCAGCAGAAGTATCCAGCCATTGCCAACTATCTATCTGGTTGCCAGATGATCAACTGCTGCAAGTCGAAGAAATTACCCAAAACTGGCAGATCACTTCCGACAGTCTGGCATTGTGGTTCGCACAGCAATTTCCGCAAAGCAGCTTGAGTCTAATCAAACGAGTGTCCGCGGATAGTGGAGATCTCAACGTGTTAAGTAAAAAAGGCATTATTGATCAGGGTTTTACTGCATTGTTCCAACAAAGACCCATCTTAACTCAATTAATCCATTATCAAACCCTGGAGAACTTTCCTGAGCATGGAATTAAGCTCGGATGAGTATTGATTCAAGTCAACTATCCACCACGCTGTCAGCGTTAATGAATCAGTATCTGCAACACTTGGACATCGACGCTAAAACGTTTCAACAACTTTCCCAACAAATTGACACCCTACTGCGTGCAGGACAGCGTCACAGACAAGCCAACTGGGCAGCTCATATGACACCTGCAGTAAATGAATTAGCCGCACTGGGCCAGTTTGTGGCGGCTTTGTATCAAGGCAATCTTCTCTCATCAGAGCTCTATCCAGAACTTGCAATCATTGAAAAAGATATCTTTGATTTTTTCTGCCCATTATTTGGTCAACAACACGGTCATGCGACGCATGGTGGCAGCTATGGCAACCTTGATGCGTTATGGCAGGCTAGGAAAAAATTCGGTGGTTATTCAAACCGGGTATATGCCAGCGATCAATCCCACTATTCTGTTTTCAAGGCATGTGACATTCTGGGTCTGGAATTACATTTGATACCCACCAATGAGTCCCAGCAGATGGATATTGCAGCACTTGCGTTTGCCTGTAACGAGCAGACTCCAATGGCCATTGTTGCTACAGCAGGCACCACCAGTAGCGGACAGATCGATGATATCAATGCGGTTAAAGCGATCATTGAGCATAGCCCGTGTTGGCTGCATATCGATGCAGCCTGGGGTGGTTTTTTAAGTTTGATCGATACCAGTCCACTGACGGACAAACAGTTTGGACAAGCTGATTCGGTCTGTTTTGATCCGCACAAAAGTCTGGGTCAGCCCCGTCCCTGTGGGTTATTGATGTATCAGCAACCAATCAAAGCTACGGCCTCGCCAACCCAATACCTGACACAAACACCATGTGACACATTACCGGGGTCCTATGGAGCAGAACTTTTACTGCCTTTATGGCTGACCATCAAAACACTTGGAAAAACAGGGCTTGAGGATCAAATCGACTTTCAACTCGACCAGGCCAGAAAATTTGCAAGTTTTCTCAATGAGCAGCCAGGATGGCAGGCAGACAAGTCTCCCACAGGCATTGTCTGTTTTAATCCCCCACCACAAACAGACCTTTCAGGTTTGTTTGAAAAAGGTATTTTTTCAATTACGGAAATTGCTGGAAAAAAAGTCTATCGGGCGGTATTTGCAGGCCCAGGCACTCGCAGTGACACACTGATTAGCGATCTGGCGCCTTATCTATAATCTGTTTTTGAACGCCGTCATAACGTCTTAGCCATGCCGATATTTTATTTAACGGAGAGGGCCATTGCTGACTGTCACGCATTGCTACCTGTTTTGAAGGATATACCCCATAGATCACGGCATACCAGACTTCACCATTGCGCATACTTTCAAAAACCGCAACATTACCTGTTAGTTCATTTTTTTCCACAAAGTTGTCCACTTCAGCCCGATCCCATGTCCCCATTAATTGAAAGGTAAAATCGGTGGCGGATTGCTGCAAAATCCACTCTTTATCCTTTAGAGTCGTATCAACCAGTTCAGAAAATGCTGTATCCGCTTTCTCCGTAGTGGTAGCGGGTTCGGGAATTAATTCGATTGGAGGGTTAATTTGTTCAGGCGGTGAAGTTGGCTCAACCTTTTCTTCATCTGCTGTTTCAGAAGTCATTTTTTCTGTTTCAGAACTTAAATCGTCATTCACCATGCCAACGTCAGCAATAGATTCCTCAGAATCAGCGGGCTGCGATGGTTGTTCAATTATTTCTACAGGCTCGAATACAACTTCTGCAGTGACTTCCTGTTTAGGTTCAGGTTCAGGTTCAGGTTCAGGTTCTGATTCTTCTTCATCTGCTGGGGTAATGGTTTCGATTTCCGGTTCAACTGCAGAGTCAGTCGTCGGTTCGGCTTCTACGTCTGCCTGTTCTAACTCTTCAAGCAGCTCGACTAATTCCTGACGATCGGCTTCTGCAACACTGGTAAGTTCTTCTGGCTCATCCACAACGACCATCGGCAAGTCTTCAGTTAAAGCATCCGTATTCAGCACATCGTCTTCAATAGTGTTTTTATCAGCAACAAACAAGTCATTTATCTGCTGTTGGTAAAATAGAATCAAAGCAAATAAAACACCCAGCGGAACCAGCCCAAACCATTTATTCCAACGCAAAGAAATAGCAGGAAACTTGAAGCTGAGAGGCAACTGAACCGGTTTACCCTGTCCCAGTAAAAATTTGTGGGCAAGATGATTCAATGCTGCCGGAACACCTGAAGATTGTCGATGAAAACGTATTAATGCTTTGTCATCAAAGGGGCTGTCACCGTTGAAACCAACGCCTTGTAAACGCTGCAATAAATAAGCAGCGGTTTCCTGCTGTGGGATAGGCCCCAGCAGTAAGGGTTGAATACGCTCATTTTGAGCAACCATGGCATCAGCCGTAACATCGGTTACTACCGCCCGCCATAAATAGTGGCCTTCATGTTGCCAGTCAAACCAGGCTTTTATTTGCTGAAGTAATGGCTCGGCAAGCTTACTGATATCATCAATCAATAACACCGGACGAATCTGCAAAGTCTGCAGTTGCTGTAATCGCTGTTGCAATAGCTGCAGGTTGTTACTGCCCAGGGTACTCTCCTGAGGCGCACCAAAAACCTGCAAACAGCGGCTGACCATAAACTGAATGGTCAATGAGGGTTCTGCCTGAATCAGGCAAAAACGCAGATCATCGCCCCCCCGATTCATTAAGGCTTTTAAAGTAGTGGTTTTACCCAGACCGTTGGTGCCATACAGCAAAGGAATTTTGTCACTGGCCCGCAGCAGATGCAGAACCAGGTCCAGACGCTGCTTAATTTCCGGCCCCATGTACAGTCCGGCTTCTGTCACCTCAGCACTGAATGGATTCGACTGAAGCGCTAATCTCGAAATATATTTTGGTTCAGCTGCCGCTGCAGTCATTGCATTACTCAATTTCCAGCAGTAAATTTCGCCAGGGTTTCAGCCAGGGCATCACCATCGTAGTCATCGGAAATAATGGCCTGACCAATATCTTTTAACAACACCAGACGAATCAGTCCATCTTGAACTTTTTTATCTACCGCCATCAGATTCATAAAATCTGCAGAACTTAACTTGCCCGGAACAGTAACAGGAAGATTAGCGGCTGTCATAATGCCACTGATACGCGTAACTTTTTCCGTGCTCAACCAACCCATACGTTGCGATAAGTCTGCCGCCATCACCATACCTATTGCAATCGCCTCGCCATGCAGACAATTCCCGTAGCCACAGCCAGTCTCAATGGCATGACCGAATGTATGACCAAGGTTTAACAATGCTCTGACACCCTGTTCACGCTCATCATCAGCCACAATGGTTGCTTTATCCTGACAGGATCGTGCGATCGCCTGTGCCAGTGCCGCAGGTTCACGCGAAACCAGCAACGACATATTCTGTTCAAGCCAGTCAAAAAATTCAGCATCATTAATCAGACCATATTTAATGACTTCTGCCAGCCCGGAAGAAAACTGTCGATCATCCAGCGTTTTTAACGTGGCAGTATCTGCCAGCACACATTGCGGCTGGTAAAACGCACCAATCATATTTTTGCCTAAAGGATGATTGACCGCAGTTTTGCCACCGACTGAAGAGTCGACTTGTGATAATAAGGTGGTGGGAACCTGGATAAAGGGTACGCCCCGCTGATAACAGGCTGCAGCAAAGCCTGCCATATCTCCTATAACACCTCCACCCAGCGCAATAATGGTTACCTGACGAGACATTCTGGCTTCCAGTAAACGATCAAAAATCAGCTGCATGGTGTCCAGCGTTTTATATTGCTCACCATCAGGCAAGATAACACTTTCCAGCCGATAGTCATTTAACGCTGTTTTTACAGTATCCAGGTACAGAGGAGCTACCGTTTCATTGGTGACAATCAACACTTCCTTTCCCCGGATATGGGCGGTAAATAAATCACTTTCCGATAGCAGGTTTTCACCAATATGGATTGGATAACTGCGATCACCGAGCGCAACTTGAAGCGTTTTCATCATATTCAGTTTTCTTTTGTTTTTAATTGTTGCAGTTGTTTTATCACTGCGTTCACAGTTCTGGTGACAGACTGCTCACCCGTTTGTAACACCACATCAGCCACTTCACGATATAAAGGGTCCCGCTGTGCCATTAGTTGTTTTATTTGCTGGCGCCGATCCCCCACCTGCAACAGGGGGCGACTGGTATCACGAGATGTGCGACGGTAAAGTTGTTCCGCTGTGGCCGCAAGATAGACAACCTTGCCTCGAGCCAGATTACGCCGATTGGCTTCTGCAAGAACGGCACCACCACCGGTGGCCATTACAATATTATCCATTGCGCTCAGCTCATCGATCACTTTTTGCTCGCGCTCCCTGAAGCCCTCTTCCCCTTCCATCTCGAAAATCCAGGATATAGATACGCCAGTGCGTTTTTCAATCTCACGATCACTATCAAAAAACTTGCGATGCAGCTTTTTGGCAAGCTGTCGACCAATGGTAGACTTTCCAGACCCCATTGGCCCTACCAGAAATATATTACCTGAAATCACGTGGCTAATGACCCAACTGTTTATCGTGAAAAAAAAACCGGATCATAATAGATCCGGTTTTTTATATTAACTGAAAAAGCAGGAATTAATAATCCATACCTTCCTTAATAATTTTTGGTGTCACAAATACCAGCAGTTCACGTTGGCGATCTTCATTTAAATTGGTTTTGAAGAGGAAGCCCACATAAGGCAAATCACCAAAGAACGGTACGCGTGTGGAAGATTGTGTCGAAGTTTGTTCATAGATCCCCCCCAGCACCACTGTTTCGCCATTATCAACCAATACCTGTGTCCGAACACTACGAGTGTCTATACTTGGAACACCCAGAAAAGTCTCGCCCACTTCATCTTTATTGACTTCCAAATCCATCACAATACGATCATCCGGCGTAATCTGCGGAGTCACATCCAGTTTTAACAATGCTTCTTTAAAGGAAACCGAGGTTGCACCGCTTGATGAAGCTTCCTGATAGGGAATTTCGGTACCTTGTTCAATGGTGGCCTGTTTTTGATTTGAAGTAATGACACGTGGCGTTGAAATAATCTCACCTTTGCCTTCTTCCTGCATCGCTGAAAGCTCCAGCTCCAACACTGCTCCTAAAGGCAGTTTAGCCAATGCCAGAGCAATTGTGCCTGCCGGATTGGCAACCGGTAAGTTCACATTTAAATCCTGACCACGTAATCCAGCCTGGTTTGTTGGAACCACCGCATCCAGATTATTCGCTGGAACCTGCAAGCCTTCCAATGTACCGGATGTACCCGCTCCTAATGTGCCACTCTGAGCTGACGAACCAAATCGCACGCCTAGCTCTTTGGTAAAGTCATTATTGGCAATAACAATCCGCGATTCAATTAACACCTGCCGTACCGGTATATCGAGCTTTTCGATTAACTTGCGTACATCGGCCAGATTACTGGCAGTATCACGGAGCAGTAAAGAGTTGGTCCGTTGGTCAACCACTACACTACCTCGTTCAGAAAGAAATCCCCCTGCACTACTCCCGGCTGTTGTTTGACCTTGAGTTGTCGTTAGAATCTCAGCCATCTCTGATGCTTTTGCAAAGTTGACTTCAAATATCTCGGAGTAAAGTGGTTCCAGCTCGACCAGTTGCCGTCTAGCTTCAAGCTCCTGTTTTTCACGAGCGGCAATTTCTGCTGCTGGGGCAATCAGCATGACATTACCATTCTGACGCATACCCAGTCCCTTGGTTTTCAGGATAATATCCAATGCCTGATCCCAAGGTACATTTTTCAAACGCAGGGTTAAGTTGCCGGTCACTGTGTCGCTGGTCACCAGATTCATACCGTTAAAATCGGCCAGTAACTGTAAAACGGCACGAACTTCAATATTCTGGAAATTCAGCGACAGCTTCTCGCCTTCAAAGCCAAATTCATTTTCAGTCGTCTCAGCTGTAGCTCGTTCTGCAACTGGTTTTACCTCAACCACAAGCTTATCGCCAGATTGGTAAGCCAGATGTTCAAACTTACCTGTAGTTGTAAGCACCAACCTGGACCCATCGCGTGTTTGCATACTTTCAATCAAATTCACCGGGGTCGCAAAATCCATTACATCCAGTTTGCGGTTCAATTGGTCAGGCAAGTTAACCCCAGGCAAATCTACAATCAAGTCTCCACTTTCACGGCGAATATCCATAGCAGTATTTTCATTTTTCAACTGCAATATTAATCTGCCTTCGCCCTGTTCGCCGCGTCTGAAATCGATATCCGTCACCGAATTAATATCCGGCGCAGCTAAAGGAGTTGTATTTGGAAGTGGTGCTCGCGCAATCTGACCATTACTTTCATTAAGTAAAACTTTGACAACCTTTCCCTCTACTTCAATTTCATAAGGTAATTTGCGAAGCAAATTAATAACCATTCGGGTACGTTCACCTGCTTCTACGGTAGCAATACTTCGAGTCTGACCATTATTTATCTGCTGGGTGGTTTCATTCAGTTTATTGCTTACACCATGGAAATCCAGAACGATCCGTGCGGGCTCATCGGTAGCAAAGCTTTCTGGTTTTTCAACCGCTTC
>DELT01000090.1:36484-83798 GCA_002354555.1 Methylophaga sp. UBA2689 | reverse complement strand
ATATGAAATAGATTCGGCAGACAAGATTCACGTAATTCATCCGAGCGTGAAATAAGATTTATCACCGGTATTGCAGCAAACTTTTCTGATTGAGCGGCTTTCATTATGTAATCGTCATCTGTTGCTAACAACAGCACCGTTTTAATCTCAGTTGTTTCCAGTGCATCAGGCTCAACAACTTCTATTTGGTATTTTTGCCCCAGGAACCCCCCCTGAAGATTAGCTTCCTGAAGTCCCTGTTGCACGCCAAGCCAGACTTGTCCTTCAGTAGGCCCCACATAATGCATGGTCACATCAATTTCATCAGCCATTAACCACTGTGGCCAGACGAAAAGCAGGAACAATCCATATTTTTTTAGGTGATACATTCATTTCTCCTTCCATTATAAAACCCTTTCAAAGATACGTACTTAGAGATCCTTGACCATCAGGAAAATCCTTAACCTTTCAGGAAATTATCCTAACTGTACTCCTGTAAAAATATCATTACCTTTACAATCAATTGGTTACATCTTTTTTATCTTATAAAACTACATTCCTAACGTTAAAAGTGGTTGATATAAACCACTTCCACATTTGGCAGGATGATTTTTTCTCAAGATTTCTTGCAAGAGGCCGCTACGGTTCATACTAGGAACAGAGTGAGAAAAATGAAAAACAAATCACTGGAATTGGATCTAAGGCAAATCATGCAAGGACTTGAAGAGTTTGCTACGTTCATGAGTTATCAGAGTAACTATGAGGGATTACGCATCCTCAAAGTGGAAACTCAACATGAGCTTGATCAGCATTACAATACCAGCCAACTTTCAGACAATGTTATCTCTATGGAAAAAGCTCGTACAAAACGAACCGAATACGAAGACACTGTTCCTGCTGCCAAAAAGTATCAATAAAAAAAGGCCCGCATAATGCGGGCCTTTTAAATTTAAACCTGACTCCCGTCCGGGTTGACTTCACCATCTTCATCTTTTTCAGGCGGCATCAAGTCCGCTTTGGTCACACCCATCAGCAATATGGCAGTGCCCGCAACATAAATAGATGAATAAGTCCCCACCAGAATGCCGATAAGCAGCGCGGTTGCAAAAGCGTGAATCACTTCACCGCCAAATACAAATAATGCTATGACAACCAGCAATGTTGTCATCGATGTCATGATAGTCCGGCCTAAAGTGGCATTAATCGAAGTATTAATTACTTCAACGGGTTCCGCTTTACGCATCTTCAGAAAACTTTCACGGATCCTGTCAAAGACTACAATGGTATCGTTCAGCGAATAACCTATTACGGCCAGGATAGCAGCCAACACTGTCAGATCGAAATCCAGACGGAATAACGAGAAAAAACCGACAGTAATAACAACGTCATGAACCAACGCAAGCACCGATGCAATCGCAAAGCGATATTCAAACCGCAAGGCTACATAAATAAGAATACCAATCAGGGCATAAACCATTGCCAGACCGCCATCTTCAGCAAGCTCTTCACCCACCTGAGGCCCTACAAACTCGACTCTTCTAACCTCAATAGCATCGGTTTGCTCTGCCTGCAATAAAGCCACAACCTGATTACTTATTTCAGCCATATTTTCGCTTTCAATAACGGGCAAACGTATCAGTACGTCCGTTAAAGAGCCGAAATTCTGAACTAAAGCATCGCCGTAGCCACCTTGTTCAAGTATTGTACGGACCTCCCCCAGGTCGACTGCCTGAGGATATCCCACTTCAATCATCGTGCCGCCGGTAAAATCGATTCCGAAATTCAAACTGTTGGTCACGATTGAATACGCCGAAATCAGTAATAATACTGCCGAAAATGCTAATGCAATTTTCCGAATCCCGACGAAATTAATGTTTGTTTCTTTGCTCAATAAATGCATGACACAAGCCTTAATTAAATGGACAGTTTTGGTCGTTGCTTACGGCCATAAACAAGGTTAATCACCATTCGTGTGCCCACAATCGCAGTAAACATTGATGTCAAAATGCCTAACGTAAGTGTGATAGCAAACCCCTTAATCGTTCCGGTACCAAAACCGAATAACACTATCGCAGCAATCAACGTTGTAATGTTAGCGTCAGCAATGGTTGAAAATGCTTTCGAATAACCGGCATCAATACTGGCACGTGGGCTGTTACCCAGTCTTAATTCTTCCCGAATACGCTCGAAAATAAGCACATTCGCATCAACCGCCATACCAACTGTCAACACAATACCTGCAATACCTGGCATGGTGAGTGTGGCCTGTAACATGGATAACAACGCCACAATTAACACCAGGTTGGCTGCTAAAGCCAGATTAGCCACTGCACCAAACAATCGATACCAGACAATCATAAATACCAGTACCAGAGCAAAGCCGATCATTACTGAAGCAAAACCCTGATCAATATTTTCCTGTCCCAGACTTGGTCCGACCGTACGCTCTTCGACAATATCGATTGGTGCTGCCAATGCACCTGCACGTAATAATAAAGCCAGATCCCGTGCTTCAGTCGTGCTATCCAATCCGGTTATCTGAAACTTTTTACCGAGTTGATCACGAATAGTAGCGACACTGATAATCTCCGGGATTTGACGACGAACACTGACTTCTTCACCGTCAATTGTTTGTGTTTCAACTTTAGATTCAATGAACACTACTGCCATCGGGTTACCGATATTGTCACGGGTAATATTGCTGAATATCCGAGCGCCTTTTCCATCTAATGTCACCGATACCGCTGGTGAACCGGATTGACCATCTATTGTTGAGGCTGCATTGATAACATGTTCACCAGTCAACATCACCCGCTTATTCAATAGATAAGGTCTGCCATCACGATGATAATATAATTCAGAATTGGCAGGGACTCGTCCGTTGACCGCACCCTGAACATCACTTTCAAAATCGACTAAGCGAAATTCCAGAGTAGCCGTGGCACCAAGAATTTTTTTCGCCTGAGCGGTATCCTGAACGCCCGGCAATTGAACAACTATGCGATCTTGCCCCTGTTGCTGGACGGTCGGCTCGGCAACACCCAGCTCGTTAATACGATTTCGCAAAGTAGTGATGTTTTGTTGTAAAGCCAGGTTCTGCGTTTCACGAACAATCGTTTCATTTAAGTTTATGGTTACTGTTGGACGCTCTGCGTTTTCATTGATGGCAACCTCAAGCTCATTGTATTCGCGCTCGATTTCATCAATTGCCGCGTCACGATCTGCTGCTTCCCGAAAGCCAAAGGTCAAAACACCATTTTCTACATTGACCTGGGTATAGCGAATCGTTTTATCTCGCAATAAAATTCGGATATCGCTGGCATAACTTTCGAGTGTTTGCTTCAGCACTGCATTCATGTCCACTTCCATCAGGAAATGCACACCACCGCGCAAATCCAGACCAAGATTCATCGGTTCGGCCCCAAGAGACTGTAACCAGGCTGGTGTATTGGGCGCTAGATTTAAAGCGACGATATAATCTTTAGAACTCAGTTTTTGCTGAATAAGTTCACGTGCCTCGAGCTGCTCATTGGCTTCACTGAAACGAATCAACAAACGGTTTTCTTCAAGCACTACACCTTTGTATGGAATTTCAGCCTGTTTAAGGGTTGATTCGATTTCATTAACCAACTGCAAATCAACGCTGTTCAGTCTTCCGGCAGAAACCTGTACGGCAGGATCATCACCAAAAAGGTTTGGCATGGCATAGATAATGGCGGTGACGATAACAGCCACAACCAAGAGATTTTTCCAGAGGGGGTATCGGTTCATCTTGATATCCAGATAGCAAAAAGGCTGCTTGCAGGCAGCCTTTTTGTATTTACAGTTTTTTCAATGTGCCTTTTGGAAGCACTGAATTGATTGATTCACGACGTACTTTAACTTCAACTGTTTCTGCAATCTGCAGATTTATTGCATTGTCGTTGATCTCGTTAATTTTGCCCATCAAGCCACCGTCCGTTACAACTTCGTCACCTTTAGCCAGTGATTGCTGCATGGTACGGTGAGCTTTAGCGCGTTTTTGCTGGGGACGAATCAACATCACGTAAAAAAGCACCAATAAAATGATTGGGAACGCAAAATCAAGCAAGCCCGGGGACCCAGCCGATGCTGCAGTTTCAGCAAAAGCTGGTGAAATCAGAAAATCCATCATATTTCCTCTAAACTGGCAAATAAAAGACAGTGATTATGCCACAGCCAACGGCCGGCTGATAGCCAATTAACCTAATCTGCACGATCCTGACGCATTGCGTAAAACGATTGACGAAACTGCTGAAGATTTCCTGCTGCAATTGCGTCTCTCAGCTGTTGCATCAAGCGCTGATAGTAATGCAGATTATGAATGGTATTCAGTCGTGGACCGAGCATCTCACCGGTACGATCCAAATGATGCAAATAGGCTCTACTGTAATTTTTACAGGTATAACAATCACAGTAAGGATCCAATGGTCCCGTGTCCGTTTTATGACGACTGTTACGAATTTTAATGACGTCTTCATGTACAAATAAATGACCATTTCGGGCATTCCGCGTTGGCATCACGCAGTCAAACATATCCACACCCAGACAAACCGCTTCAACCAGATCTTCCGGCCGACCAACGCCCATCAGATAGCGCGGTTTATCCGTTGGCATTTTCTCGCTGAGGTGGTTGAGAATTCGCAGCATGTCTGCTTTTGGTTCTCCTACTGACAAACCACCGATCGCATAGCCATCAAAGCCGATCTCTGTCAGTCCGGCCAAAGATTCATCACGTAAATCTTCATGCATACCCCCTTGCACGATCCCGAATAATGCCGATGGATTGTCTCCATGTGCTGCTTTGCTGCGTGCCGCCCAACGTAATGACAAACGCATAGAAATAGCCGCAGTTTTTTCATCAGCAGGATACGGCGTACATTCATCAAAAATCATTACAATGTCACTGCCTAAGGCGCGTTGCACAGCCATGGATTCCTCAGGTCCCATAAAGACTTTGTCACCACTGACTGGCGAGCGGAAATGCACACCCTGTTCAGTTATCTTGCGAAGCTCACCGAGACTAAAGACCTGAAAACCACCGGAGTCGGTTAAGATAGGCTTATCCCAACGCATGAAGTCATGTAAATCACCATGCCGCTGAATAATATCGGTGCCGGGCCGCAACATCAGGTGAAAGGTATTCCCCAGAATGATCTCAGCTCCAGTAGCTTTGACCTCTTCCGGCGTCATTGCTTTAACTGAACCGTAAGTCCCAACCGGCATAAAAGCGGGGGTTTCAATGGTCCCCCGGTCAAAACTCAGTTGGCCGCGGCGGGCCAATCCATCCTGTGCTGATGTCGCAAATTTCATTGTGTTAACTCATCAAAAATTGGCGCACAGGATAGCATTATCGATAAGGTTTCAGTGAATTCAGACGCAATCCCCTGTCAGTTAAGGTAGGATCTGCATACAATTTTTAATGGAAAGCAGTATGAGTCAATCAAAAATTATTGTGGCGTTAGATTACCCCGATGCGAATGCCGCGCTGAACATGGCCGATCAGCTGGATCCTTCGCGTTGCCGCCTCAAAATCGGGAAAGAATTATTTACCCGCAGCGGCCCGGAAATCGTCAAAACGTTACAGCAAAAAGGTTTTGATATTTTTCTGGATTTAAAATATCACGATATACCGAATACTGTTGCTAAAGCCTGTGCGGCCGCTGCTGATTTAGGCGTCTGGATGATGAACGTTCATACGTTGGGTGGACCGGCAATGATGTCTGCAGCACGTGAAGCCATCGGCAGCCATCATGATGCACCTTTACTGATAGGAGTGACACTGCTCACCAGTATGGATCAGCAAACATTTGAAGCGATAGGTTTACAGGGCACGATTCCCGAAACGGTCCTTCGGCTTGCTGTAATGGCAGCAGATAACGGCTTGGATGGGGTGGTTTGCTCGGCGCACGAAACGGCTATGTTAAAAGCCGAACTGGGCAGCCAGTTTCAATTAGTGACCCCAGGCATTCGTCCGGCAGGCAGTGCAAAAGGTGATCAACATCGAATCATGACACCTGCCCAGGCTATTCAGGCTGGTAGTCATTATCTGGTCATAGGTCGCCCGATAACCGCTGCAGCGGATCCAATGCAAAAGCTGATTGAGATTGAAAACGAATTACGTTGAAGCCTCATAAAAAAGCCCGCAGTCAGCGGGCTTTTATTTGTATCAGTATCATTTTAAAAGTTAAACTTTAAATTTCCCTGAAGCATCCTGCAATTGCGAAGACAGGCTGCTTAGTGTATCAACCGCTTCTGAAGTAGCACGTGCACCATCTGCAGTATGATCAGCAATCTGACTGATATTAACAATACCGCGATTAATATCTTCTGCAACAGAACTTTGTTCATTAGCAGCATTTGAAATCTGCGTGCTCATCTCATCCATGGTCGAAATCATTGCCGTAATCGTATCGAGCGCGGAACCTGCACTGGCAGCTTTTTCGACACTGGTCTTGGCACTTTCTCGGCTTTCATTCATGACTTTCACGGCAGCACGGGCACCTTGCTGCAAACGCTCTACCATTTCTTCAATTTCGTGTGTTGATGACTGTGTTCTGGCAGCAAGCGTGCGAACCTCATCAGCAACAACCGCAAAACCACGTCCATGCTCACCAGCACGAGCGGCTTCAATGGCAGCATTCAATGCCAAAAGGTTGGTTTGCTCAGTAATACCGCGTATGACATCAACGATTGCACCGATATTGCCAATATCAGCTTCCAGTTCACTTAAGGTCTCTGCCGCTTTTTCAACTTCGCTGGCCAGAGTATCAATAGACTGCATTGTCTCCAGTACCACCTGCTTGCCGGCTTTCGCTTCATTATCGGCATTTCGTGCCGCCTCAGCGGCATTGGTTGCAGTACGGGCCACTTCCTGAACAGAGGCGGTCATTTCATTCATCGCTGTCGCGACTTGATCAGTTTCTTCCTGCTGTTTTAATACTCCCGTCACCGTTTCTTTACTGATGACAGTCATGTTTTGGGTTGCGGTATTCAGTTGACTGACACCACCAATAAGAGTGTGCACCAGATTAGCAACATTTTTGCGGGCACTGTCGAGTTCAAAAGCCATCCAGCTAAAATCACTTTTACCGGAAATGGCAATTTTTTGCGTGAGGTCGCCTTTCTTAATATTCTGAATACCATTGACCAATGTGGTTGCACGTTTGTCACCAAAACGTCCAATAACATGTGCCATAAACATGATCAGTGCACTACCGATAACAACAAATCCACCCACCACTTTAAGTTGTTGCATCGAGGTCACCGCGTTCAGTTCCATGTAGAACATTAACCCGGCCAGCACCACCAAACCGATAATGCCAAAACCGGCAACAATGTACATGCGTTTTCTCAGCGAATAATTCTCTAACTTAAACACGCCGCATTCTCCCTTCTATGTTTATAATTATTGTAATTATCATGCAAACACACTCACACCGACACTATTATCTGGTGAATCAACTGATAACTGTGTTGCTTCATTGTCAATATCGTCCGTTTCAATAATAACTTGAGCTATATTATTGCCGTCATGTAACTGCTCATCCTGCTCAGACCCCTGTGAAGGCTGATCCTGATGGCTTACTTCAGCATTATTTAATGCCAATCCGCTTTCGTTGAAACTCTCACGTAATCTCGGCAAAGCCTGTTCCAAAGCATCCCGTGCTGCTGCATTTGAAGCAATAAAAGTAACATTGGTCTGATCATTTTGCATGGTCAATCTGACCTCTACAGGACCGAGATTAGCAGGATTCAGCCTTAACTCTGCTTGTTGAACCCCCTCACGCGCCATCCAAACCACTCGGCTACTCATCACTTTGCCCCAAGCTGAACTGTTAAGCTGAGGTTGTATATCCAGCGATAAAGCGGGATTAGCAAGACTCGGCGTACCGGCCACTGATGTGGTCATACCCGGTATGGTGGAAAATGCCAAAGGACTACTGAGTTTGCTGGCTGAACTTCTCTCCGCCTGAGGATCGAGTTGCCGCATCGCGGAAAGTGTTTCGGCACTGGCTGTCATCAACTGTTCCGGGGTTTTCCCCGCCGTTTGCATCATTAACTTAACCTTTTCGGTGGTAACCGCATCACCTTCCACATTTTGCTTCTGGATTGCCTGAAGTATATCTGCACGGATTGAAGTTGCTGAAAAATCTGCATTACCAGACTTACCCTGAGTCGCAAGCACAGATGTTTTCATATCCTTATCACCGGACTGTGGAATATTTATTACTGGCGTTGTGGCGAGCTGTTGCTTTTCAGTTTTCTTATCCGTCACTGGTGTAACCGCCAAAATCATTAAAGGATCACTTTCATCCTCACTCTCAGTTTTATCTGTTTTGATATCAGTATCAACAATGATTTCTTTAGTTGGTGTTTTATCGGATTCCAATTCTGAATTATCAGCCTTTGTTTCCGTCTTTTCTACCTTTTCAGCTTTTTCAGGCGGCAATTCTTTGCCGTCTTTTGCATCCGTTTTTTCCGCTTTAGTGGTTGTTTCAGACTGTTTATTATCTGTTTTAAGGTCATTCCTGGCCTGTTTATCTTTATCTGAACGTTGAGGTTCATTCAGCCGACGATCCAGTTCCGAGGCAAAGGCTTCATTATCTTTACTGTTTGCAGCAGAAGTTATGGCTTTGTCTGTTTTGTTCGGGGCAACATTCAGCGAGGAGAGGGTCAGCTGTTGCGTCATTTCATTTCCTTAAACTCTGGTTAGTAGCCGTATAGCACTGTTATAAGTAATGGATAGCAATGGCTGTGCCAGATTCTATATTTCATAGTTCGGTATTTTTAGTGATTACTTTAATCAACTGCGTTAATGCATTGGTTTGCTGAGACAACTGCTGACTGATTTGCTCTATGGAGTGGCGGCTGCGATTTTCCCAGCCGATATGAGTATGCGAAAGATCTTTTTCCAGTTGCTGTGTAAGCTCAATGCTTTTATTCAGCTGTTGCTGTTGCTGACCACACTGAATTTTCAAAGGCTGAAGCAATTGACTTAACTGCTGGTTGAGCACCCTAATTTCCATTGAAAAATCACGAAGCTGACGCGCATCCTCACCCAGCTTTGCCGCTTCAACAGTACAATTTAATGCCAGCAGACTGGTTTCAAAAACAGCGTCATCAATTTCCTGCAACATGGCAGTTAAATGACTGTTTTGCAGTTGAACCTGGTAAAGCGTTTTCTCCAGTGCAGGTAGAATATTTTGTGCTATCGGAGTGGTTTCGCTCGGCGTTGAGGATAATGATAGAACTGCACCAGTCGCACCATGAGGATAACACTCCAGCAGAAACCCCTCTGGCTTATCTTTTTTGTAAAGAACAGAAATCGTTAATCGCAAATCCAAAAAGTCATTGCGTAAATCAATACTTTTAGGCAACTGCTCGAAATCACTTAGCCACTCAATTGGGAAGGGAATTGCTTCAGCGAAATGTTGTAATGAAACACCTTTAAGCCTCTCAACATTAATATCTGGAAACATTTTTTTGAGACTGTCTTGATATTGTTTTAGCAGTGTTTCTGCCGCTACATTGAGGTAACTTACCACCAGATTTAAATCGATAATAATCATTGGCGTGGCAGTTTGCTCGACAGCTAAAGAGGTGAGCACATACTCTGCTGCCGGGGCCTGATCTGTTTGATAAACCGTGGCCGACTCAGCTACCTTTCCGGCAGGAGTCTGCATCAATTCAGCAACATACTCCAGAACATTTTTCCAGGCGTGCTGTAACGTGTCATCCCATTCCTGCTCAGAAAATTCGGCAACCACGGATAACCAGTTTTCGATGAATATCTCATAATGGGATTGTTCGACACCATATTGCTGATGTCGCACCCCCAACCCTTGAAGGTAATCTTCGATCATTTCCGAGTCACGTAAATGCTGGATCAACAAAACCATCGACGCGAGTAATTTCTTATGTTGCCCTTCAATTGTGACTGATTTGAACAACGGCATTATTGCCGGGTATTCAGAAAATAGTCGCTGATAAAATCGCTCGGCTAATGCATCACTAAAACTCATTAACGCAGCAAAATTGTGCTCGACCAGCGTTATATCTTGCTCATCCAGCCCAGCTATCCCATTGATAGGGTGATGTTGAAGAGCATTCTCAGCCATCAGTCTGTTCTTCCCAATAGCAAATCATTTGCCAGAGACTGATAATCAGCTGGATTAGCAGACGCGTTATCGTATATCACCGTTTTTAGCACTCGCTTCGGAAAATACTGTGTCAATAAATCGCCAAACTGGTAGGCAAAATCAGTACCGTCCGGCAATCTGTTTAAACATAACCATAACCTTATTGAATCAGATCTCAATTTTGACACCCGTTGCAATACTGGTAGCATTTTTATCATACCGCGCAATGCACCATGCTCCGCAGATACTGGAATAAGCATATCACTCGCAGCCAAAACAGCATTGGTGCCTAATAATCCTGAGATTGCTGCACAATCAATGAGAATGATATCCGCATCTGATTGTATTGTCGAAGTAAGTAGTTGCTTCAGTTTAACACCAAGTTTTATTGATGGTGTTTGCTGTTCGAACAAATGCAGCTCGGGACCCGACGCGATTAAAGACAGTTGTTCGCTTAGTGGTAGTATTAAATCACGGGCATCGTCTTTAAAAGAGAGTAAAGCATCCATCCCGATTTGCGTTTCAGATACCCCAAATTGTCGGGTTAGATCAGACTGTGGATCCAAATCCAGCATCAGTACCCGATAACCCATTTCTGCCAAAATCACACCCATATTTGCGGTGATGGTAGTTTTACCGACATCATGGGTCTGATTCATAACAGCAATAATTCGTTTTGTCCCTAGCCCAACCATGGTTTAATTCTGTCCCTGTAGCAATTGCTCAAATAGATTAGCTATATCAAGTAAATGAATCTGTTGTGAATCATCATTCACACTATCTATCAGGCACTGATGTGTGGATGAGCTTGAAGCCATTTCAGCAAGCTCTGATGGGTACATAAGAATCGTCAGGTCGGTAACACTAATTCCGAGTAATCGTTGAGAGTCCAGAGGGTGGTGTAACAAAACCAGTAATTGACAGTTTGACTGATACGCTGGATCGTCAACTTCAATCAACTTATTTATATTAATGACCGGCACAATCGCATTGCGAACATGTACAACGCCAGATAACCATGAGGCCGTGCCAGGCAGTCGTAATATATTTTCCAACGCCAGGACAGTCGTAATGCAGTGGACTGGAAGCGCATATTGCTGATCATTGATAACGATCAGCTGATAAAGATCATTTTCCAATGGCAGGTTAGCGGCAGATTTCATTGCTCACCGGAAATAGTAAGTGACATCAGCAGTTTGCCAGGATCGATCAGTAAAGCAATATTTCCTTCATTCAGTATTGCCACCCCCTTGACCCCGTTTACATGTCGATAATGAGGAAGTAAGGACTTAATCAGCAGTTGGGCCTGTTCAGCCAAACTATCTACCTTCATTGCAAAAACACTGTTTTCAGTATTGAGTAAAACGATAAAACCGGACTGCTCATCTGTTTCCCGCACAGGCAATTGCAGGAATTGGCGGATATCAATCAATGGAACTTGCCGGTTATCATCAGTAATAAACCACTTTTTGCCTCGATGCCAGACTAACCTGCTACTTTCAGCAGCATAACTATCCAGCACATTTATTAATGGCAATGCTAGCGTTTGTTGATCAACATGAATGAGTTGTACATCCATTAAAGCCTGATGTACAGGTATATACAGGGTAAAACAGCATCCCCTGCCGTTGCTCGAAATCAACTCAATCCGCCCTCCCATATCGGTAATATGTTGCTTCACAACATCCAATCCGATACCTCTTCCGGAGATAGCATCTGCTGTTACTGCGGTGGAAAAGCCTGGTCGAAATACCCAGTCACTGAGTCGTTGTTGATCGAGCGTGATCCCCTGTAAATTGCCCCCTAGCTGCTTTGCTTTAGCCAGAATCTTTTCTTCAGATAAACCAGCTCCGTCGTCACTGAACCGAATGATCAGTTGCTCATCAACTTGTTCAGCAATAATGTGTATTTGACCTTGTACAGGTTTGCCGGACTGCTGGCGAAGCTCAGTGGGTTCAATTCCATGGGCGAAGGTATTTCGCAAAAGATGGGTTAATGGATCCATCAGCGAATTGACTATCATGCTATCCACTTCAATGGGCGCGATATCCATATTCAACTGGATCGGTTTATCGGTTTTATTCGCCAGATCAAATGCCATGCGGGGTAATCTGGCAAAAGCATCAGCCAATGGACGCATCGAAATATGTAACAGTTGCTGTTGCAATAATTGCTGTTGATGTTTCATCGCCTGATTACGGCGGGTCAATCGAATTTTATCCGTCTGATTTAACTGGTTAGTAAGTGCATATGTCTGCTTTAGCTGAGACTGTAATGTATGTGAAACGGTTAATAATGCTTGCAGATTGGCCTCGCTCATTTTGTAGCGATTTGGCTCATTAACTCTTTTGGACTGCGGTAAAGCCAATACTTCTACCGTGACATCACAGACATGTTTTACCCAGTCAAACAGCGAGATAATTTTTTGGTAGCTCACTTCCGCAGTAAGTGTTATCTGCCAGCGCAGGTAACATTTATACAGGTCAAAATCTGCAAAATCGGGTAATTTATCAGTGAAGACGGAAACTTTTACCGGACCAAACTGGCGTAATGATTTGATAATTCGTAATGGATCATGGCCGTTTTCAAAAAACTGCGGATACGGTACAAAATCAATTTGCCAGACAGAACCATTCATTTCCGACACAATCGGTGGTTTACGATTATTCTTATTTTGCTTATCCCGACGATTCATCCCAGCAAGGCAATTTGCCAGTTTTTCATCTTGTAATGCTGGATCTGATTCAGATCCACTTAAGCATTTCCGGCAAAAATCAATTGCCACCAGTAGGCCGTCCCTGTCATGGCTGCTAAGTTGGCGGTTTTCCGTCAGAATATTTTCTATTGCATGACAAACCTTTGCTATAGCTTCATTTTCGAAACTGGCGGCAGTCCCCTTGAGGGAGTGCAACAGCCTGAGAGTATCTTGCCTATGAGCATCTCCCTTACTGGAACTATCCAATGATGTTAATAGCCAATCCTCTATTTGATTTAAAGTTTCCAGAGCTTCCTCATGAAAAGCAGCTGTTGCAGAGGATAAAAGCGGATGCATGGCAATCGAAAATTAATTAAGCAGTGAGTTGACAGTATCAATCAACTGTTCAGGATCAAACGGTTTTTTTAACCAACCACTGGCACCTGAAACACGGCCAAGATTTTTTTTGTCTTCATCTGTTTCCGTTGTTAACAACAGTACTGGGGTAAAGCGGTATTGCGGTAACAAGCGAAGCATCGTTATGAATTCAGGCCCAGTCAGTTGAGGCATATTAAAGTCACTTAATACCATTTCAAATTGTTGTTCAGTCGCCATGTCAATGCCCTGTTTGCCATCTTCTGCGCACATCACATCATGGCCTGAATTCTGCAAAATAATCTGTAACATCTGTCTGAGCGAAGGTGAATCATCGACGACTAGAATCCGGGCCATGTTAGTTATTCTCCATTGAATCATTATCGGCAACTGATGGCTGATCGGTCATTTTAAAAGATAGACCGGAAAGACTTACGGCATCCTGAAAGCTATCACTCATCACAGACCAGTGCACCTGAATATCATATTTCTCTGCCTGTTGTTGAAATTGATAGAGTAATTGTAACGCCGCGGTATCAATACGTTGCAAACGGCTAACATCAATAAATACATTATTTCCTGCCAGCAGAATTTTTAAACATTGCACATACCATGACTCCATTTGAGTGATGGTTAACTGTTCTCCACAATCAAGGTTTTCCGTTGTATTCGTCATATTTATAGCTTTTTTAATTACATTTTTTGCCGCAATACAATAAGGATCGGACAAAAATGTCCGCTTGTGAGTTTATACAACCAATGTCGTATTCAAATTACCATATAACAAACCTAAGCAGAGACTATGCCAGGGTTTATTTATGTTTGCGTGCCCAGAGCATAGCGGTATGTTCATCTGCCAGTCGCTGCTCCAGTTTAAGCTGACGTTGCTCGTCTTCTTTTTGATAGCGTTCTTTGAGGGATTCAATAGATCGTTGTTTATTTTTGGCTTCCAGCCATAGCTGTCGTTGTTTTTGTGTCTGCATAAAACACTGTTCGACGTGGCGTTGTTGCATTCGAATAGCATTATCTAATTGTGCAAGAAACGATCTTAAATCAATTGCTTTGCGAGCACTCATCTGTAAAGCGTCGCCTTGTCGGAATTGTTGCAGGTACTCTTCGCGATAACGCAGTAAATCATTAAGCTGATGTTTTTCCTGCTCAAGCACGTTGTTGGCCTGAACCAGGCTTTGCATAGCCTTATCGGTCTCGCGACCGGCCATTTCAATCACTGGTATCAGTTTGCTTGCCCGTGTCATACTGCTTTAACACCCGAATCCATCGTGTTATCCAAAATTAGAATTTACGTTGCTCCGCTGTCATCAGTTGTCCATTTAATTGCTGTGAATTGCTCATCTGGCCAAAAGCCAGTTTTTGCAATGACTGCAGGCTACTGTTCCAATCATGCGCCACATGCATGTCCTGTTTCAACATTGCCGACAGTGCCGGAAAACGATTAATGGCTTCATCAATTTGCTGATCGCTTCCTACCTGATAGGCCCCAATGGTAATTAAGTCCTGATTTTGCCGGTAAGTAGAATAGATTCGCTTGAATTGCTGGGCCAGCTGCAGTTGTTTGACATCAACAACCTGCGGCATGACACGACTGATCGACGCTTCAACATCAATCGCCGGATAATGCCCGGCTTCAGCTAATTGTCTGGATAAAACGATGTGTCCATCAAGTATGGCACGAGCTGCATCGGCCACTGGATCCTGCTGATCATCACCTTCTGTAAGCACTGTATAAATTGCGGTTATTGCTCCACCACCGACTTCACCACTGCCAGCACGTTCAACAAGTTGCGGCAATAACGAAAAAACCGACGGAGGATAACCCTTGGTGGCTGGCGGTTCACCTACTGCCAGAGCAATTTCACGCTGAGCCTGGGCAAAACGTGTCAGTGAATCCATTAATAACAATACCTGCTTGCCCTGATCGCGAAAATATTCTGCAATACTGGTTGCCAGCATGGCGCCATGCAACCGCATCAAGGGTGAGTGATCGGCTGGAGATGCAACAACCACGGCACGCTTTAAGCCTTCTTCACCCAGAATATCTTCAATAAACTCTTTAACTTCACGGCCCCTTTCACCGATCAATCCCACCACGATGACATCAGCTTCAGTAAAACGCGTCATCATACCCAGCAATACACTTTTGCCGACGCCACTCCCGGCAAACAACCCCATCCTCTGACCACGTCCAACCGTCATTAACGTATTTATTGCTCGGACGCCTACATCCAAATGTTGTCTGACCGGTGCACGGGATAGTGGATTAACCGTTTTACCATGTAGAGGGACTTTATCGTTTACGTTCAACGGTCCACGTCCATCAAGCGGTTTTCCGGCACCGTCGACAATTCTGCCGAGTAAAGCGTTACCAACGGGTACCTGAGAATCACTACGGATCGGCCTGACCCGGGCATTAGGAACCAAGCCGCGAATATTGCCGGTAGGCATTAAATACAATGTTTCATCATGAAACCCTACCACTTCGGCTTCGACAGGCTCTCTGCCAGGAGCATGAATTTCACAACGACTACCAATTGAGGCTTGGAAACCAACAGCCTCCAGCGTCAGACCAACCATTCGGGTCAATCGTCCCTCCACGGTAATCGGTGTTTCATGATCGGCTGTGAGTCGCTCTAGCTGATGCTGCAACCTATCATGCAAAGATGTTGATTGGTTTGGCAATTCAGCTGGGTTCATGATGGTTTTCTTGACTTAATAACCGTGAAATCAAATTATTGAGTCGGGTTTCAACGGTGGCATCAATGGTGGTGTCTGCTGTCACTAACTTGGCTCCCCCTCGGCTTACCAGCGGATCCTCGTACCATTGCCAGCCGGTATCTTCATCCAGTTTCAAGCCGTTTTTTACCAGCTCCATATCTTCAGGGTTAAGATAAACTTTTAGCTGGCGATCACTGACGGGTAATACTGCAAGTGCTTCGCGAACAGCGGTCAAAACCATTTCAGGTTTTTGCTCAAGTTCGTGATAAACCATTTGCCGCACCAGCAGACTGATCATCGACAGTAAATCCTGTTCAACAATTGAATCAACGCTCTTAAGCGGATTATTCAGACTGTCAATTAAGGCTTTCCATTGTTGAGCCTGTTGCAGAATATCGGTTTCTCCGGCTTTCAATCCTGCTTCATGACCTTGCTGGAAACCTTCATCATAACCTAGCTTAAAACCCTCTTCCTGAGCTGCCTGTTGAACAGCTTCTAACGCTTCAACGGTTAAAGGATTGGTATTTTCGGCTTCAACATCCGACACTGATACCACCCGAGGAACTTCCCATCGCTCATAGGCATTGGCGAGTTCTTCGGCGGATAAAACGTTGGCATGTTGGGTGGTATAAAGATCATCAGATGAAGTCATCACCACCACCGCTACCTAATGCAATATCACCTTTATCGGACAACATCCGTGCGGTAGACAAAATGGATTTTTGCGCGGCTTCAACATCACTGATACGCACCGGTCCCATCGCTTCAAGATCATCACGCAGCATTTCTGCTGCACGTTGGGACATATTTTTAAGAAACTTCTCTTTGAGATTATCATCAGCGCCTTTGAGTGCAAGCTGAAGCTGATCGGTTTGAATTTCACGCATCAATGTTTGCATGCCACGATCGTCTACATCAATCAGATTATCAAACACAAACATCAAATCCTCGATGTTCTGACCGAGATCTGGTTCGGATTCTTTGATTTTTTCCATAATGGCTGCTTCACGACTACCCTCAACAAAGTTAAGAATATCAGCAGCTGTTTTCGGCCCGCCAACGGTGGCAGTTTGTCCGCCAGCGTTACCACTGAATTGTTTTTCCAGGATTTCATTCAGCTCATTCAACGCTGCTGGCTGCACCCCATCCAATGTAGCCACCCGTAGTAAAATCGCGGCCTGATCACGTTCCGGAAACATTCCAAGTACCTGAGCAGCCTGATCGGGATCGAGAAATGAACAGACTATCGCTACTATTTGGGGATGTTCCAGACGAATCACTTCATAGATAGCACGCGCATCCATCCATTTTAGTTGTTCAAGGCCGTTAGTGTTGCCGCCAGAAAGAATCCGGTCTAGCAAACCACCTGCACGTTCTTCACCCAGAGCACCCACCAGCATTTTTCGCACATAGTCATGGGATCCAATGCCGAGCCCTGTTTCTTGCTCAACAGTCGTAACAAAATTGCTTAAAACAGTTTCAACTTCACCGCGGGTAACGTTGCTCAACGTAGCCATGGCCTGACCGATTTTCTGAACCTCTTTCGGGCCCATATGCTTTAGCACTTGAGCCGCATCTTCCTCACCTATCGAACGAAGAAAAACAGCGGCTTTTTCTGTACCAGTTAACTTACGGGGTTGTTCGGCCATTATGCATCACTCGCTGCCCAGTTTTTTACCACTTGCGCTACCAGCGCAGGGTCCTGTTGTACTAAGCTGCGAATATTAGTCAAATGCTGTTCAACGCGCTCAGAACCAGTCGTCAGTTTAGCAATATCCTCACCGTTTTTACTACTTTCTGACAATACTTGCTCTGCTGACATTCCCTCGGCATTTTCACCGTTCTGGTTGGTTAACTGTTTATCAGGAGATTTATTCAAATCTCTGAAAGCTGGACGTATCAGACCAAATATCAGGAATAACACAACCAGTGCACCCAAGACCTGTTTACCCACGTCCCAAACCCACGCTTGTTCCCAAAGAGGAATACCTGGAAGCGGCTCAGCTTCAATCGGAGTTACAAATGGTGCACTGACAACATTTAAACTGTCGCCTCGAGCCATATTGAAACCAATTGCGTCCATGACCAACGTATTAATACGCGCCATTTGTGCATCACTCATGGGTGTCGTAACAACATTGCCTTCAGCATCGGTGGTGGTCGGTTCGTCGACCAAAACAGCAACGCTCAGCTTGCGAATGTCGCCGGGAGCCAGTCGGCTATGACTGATAGTACGATCAAGCTCGAAATTACGTGTGCTGCGACGTGTACTTGAGCCTGGCGTGACCGTTTCAGCCACCGCTTCTCCATCTTCACCGACATTTTCCTGCACTGCTTGTTCAGGTGCTACACCACCACCAGGAGGCTGGTTGGCCAGTGCTCCCGGTACTCCCATAGGACCAAATCCTCCCACACGCTCTTCTTCGGCAAGTTGCTCGCTGCGTAATGCTGCCAGATCCGGGTTATAGCTTTCCTGAGTTTGCTCTGTGACGGTAAAGTCAACATCTGCAACTACCTGTGCACGCACTCCATTCATACCTACAATGGGCGTCAGAATATCTTCAATACGGCTGATATATAACTGTTCAAGCTTTTGCGTAAACTCTAGCTGGGAATCACTTAATGCCAAGCTGTTACTACGTTCTGGCTGGCTCAGTAAATTACCACGCTGATCAACAACGGTGACATCCGAGCTTTTCATATTCGGGATACTGGCTGCCACCATGTGTGTCACAGCGGCGATATGACCACGTTCCAATGTTCTGCCGGCATACAGATTGACCACCACTGAAGCAGTAGGTGGCTTACGTTCACGTACAAATACTGATTGCTTGGGAATGGCCAGATGCACACGGGCACTGCGAACATTCTGCAATTCACTCACTGAACGGGCAAGTTCCTGTTCCATCGCACGCTGATAACGCGCCTGCTCAATAAACTGGCTAGTGCCGAACCCCTGTTCCTGACTGAGAATTTCCATACCCTGAGAACTACTGCGTGGCAGGCCTTCAGCTGCCAGACGTAAGCGTAATCCCTGAACTTCTGAAGCAGGAACCAGTAATGCTCCCGTAGTAGGATCCAGCTTATAATCAATTTGCATCTGTTGCAGCACATTGGCTACTTCAGAGGATTCCTGAGCTTCCATGCCGGAAAATAACACCTGATAGGAAGGGGTTTGCGACCACATAAACACATAACCGCCAACAGCAATACTGGCCGCGATCGCCAATAAAAACATGATCTGTTTGGTGATAGGTTGCCGGGAAATATTATTTTGCATAACTGCCAACGGGGTGTTGGCAGCAAATGTACTATTATTTGTAGCAGGTGCATTTTCCATATTCAGGCTCTTCAGTTAAACCAACGCCATTAAATCGACATTCTCATGACTTCCTGATAAGCCTCAATCAGCTTATTGCGGACCTGGACCGTTGCATCGAATGCCACACTGGATTTTTGGGAGGCAATCATGACATCAGTTAAATTAACATTTGGATCACCAAGCTCGAAAGCCGTTCTTAACTGACCTGCTGTTTGTTGTGTTTCATTTACTTTATCCACAGCGTTTTTCATCAGATCACCAAAATCAACCCTGCCACTGGATAAATTCTGCTCAGCTGGCATTGGCATAGCCTGATTAGCCTGACTTTGCATGGCCCGCATCTGTGTCAGTAACTGGTTAGGATCAATTGCTTTTATCATGTTTCTCTTCTCACTTTGTATTGCTTGGTGGGCTGATTTGTTTATGCAGACTTCTTGCCAAATTTTCCGGGGATGGCAATGCCCTGTTCACGAAAACGTGAGATTTTGTAGCGTAAGGTGCGTTCACTGATACCTAATTCTTTTGCAGTCTCACGACGGCTGCCACGGTGTTTTGCAAGAATGTCGAGAATATGACGCTGTTCGTGACTGCGTAAATCATCTGCATTATCGACAGGGTTAATAGCCTCAGCATGCTCTGTAACAGTTTCCTGGGGTACCTCATATGGGGGTTGCTGAGATCCCGACATGGCTTCATATGCCAAATCATCGGCGTTAATTATTGAGCCAGTTTGTAAAATTAACGCACGTTGCAGAACATTATCGAGTTCCCGAACATTTCCCGGCCAGCTGTGTTGCGACAATTTTCTTTGTGCTTCACTGTCGAAATGCGGTGCGACCCTTCCACCGTGCTGACAGTGACGTTCAAGCAACTGCTCGGCAAGTGGCACGATATCCTGAGGTCTTTCTCTCAAAGGCAATAGCTGCAAGGGAAAAACATTTAATCGGTAAAATAAATCTTCGCGGAAACGGCCGGCCTTTACCTCCTCCCGTAAAGTGCGGTTGGTGGTCGCCAGTACACGAACATCAAGGGAGAGAGTTTTTCTGCCTCCCAGGCGCTCTACTTCGCGCTCCTGCAATACCCGCAGTAATTTGGCCTGCAATGAAATATCCATCTCGGTAATTTCATCCAGCAAAATTGTGCCTTGATTAGCCTGTTCAAACTTACCTGCGTAGGCTTGAGCAGCACCGGTAAAAGCGCCTTTTTCGTAACCAAACAGAGTAGCCTCAAGCATGGACTCCGGAATAGCTGCACAGTTAATAGCGATGAAAGGACCATCCTTGCGAGGCGAATGCCGATGAATAAAGCGTGCCAGCACCTCTTTACCTGTGCCACTTTCACCATTTATCAAAACCGTGGCGTCAGTATCAGCAACACGTCTGGCCAGTGCCTGCAAATCAACTGACGATTTGGCAGCAGCGACCATGTCATCACTGGCTGGCAGTATTCGCACGTAGCGTTGTATCCGCTGTAACAAATCATCAGCTTCAAACGGTTTCATCAAGTAGTCACAAGCCCCTTCATGCATGGCTTCTACCGCACTTTGTACAGAACCATAAGCCGTCATCAGAACAACAGGTAATGAAGGCAACATTGCCCGGGCTTTTTTCAATAATGTATGGCCATCCATCGGTTGCATCTGTAAATCACTGAGCAATAAGCCAATCGGTTCGTTGGCAAGTTTATCCAGGGCCTTCTGCCCGTGATCGGTCGATGTCACCTTATAGCCGGCAAGTTCCAGCGTGTCGCATAAAGCGGTACGTAAATTGGCATCATCTTCCACTACCATAATCATCGACTGATTCATGATTTCACTCCTGCTTGCATTTGCTCCTGAGAGGTATTAGATGGACGGTAAACAGGTAGACGCAGACAAAATGTGCTGCCTACTCCCTGCTCGCTATCCAGCCAGAGCATACCTTTGTGGGCTCTGGCAACAGACTGCACCACGGCGAGTCCTAACCCGGTTCCTGAAGAACGAGTGGTATAGAAAGGCTGCAGGATCTTGTCGTAATCAGCTTCGGCGATACCCGCACCATTATCTTCAATACTGATTTCAATAAACTTTTGTTGGCCTTCTTCTGCGTAATCAGCATGAATGGTTATTTTTCCAGTTTCGCCACAGGCCTGGCGAGCATTGTTCAGTAAATTATTCAGTGCACTGACCAAGGCTGGCTGACAACCATAAATATAGCCATCATTAACCAGATTAATCACCTGAACATTGAGCAATTCACTTTCCGGTTGTGCCACAAATTGCTGCACCAGTTCATCAATTAATGCATTTACACTTACCGGCGCAGTGCTATTCATATCGCCCCGTGAAAATGCCAGCATGTTGCGAACCAGCTGTTCCATATGGCTCAGACTGTCATGTAAACGACGGGCAAATTTTAGCTGGGTAGTTTGTTCAGTCTCAGGCTTGAGAAGAGGAGCCAGATATAAAGTGGCTGATGATAAAGGTGTACGAATTTGATGCGCCAGACGTGCCGCCATTTCACCCATAGCTGATAATCGTTGCAGATGCGCAACCTTACGTTGTAACTGACGAGTCTCGGTAACTTCCTGCAGAAGGATAATCTGGCCAGGCTCTTTATCCAGCGGGCTGGTTGAAATATGTACCAATCGACCATCTGCCAGAGAAACATCATGACCATCATCTTCTCTGGGTTTGAACGCCCGCTTGATGACATCAATCCAGCGTTGCCCTGTTAATGGCTCGCCTAATAAATTAACAGCTACCTGGTTACAATCCTGAACGACTCCCATTCCATCAATAACCACGACACCGCCAGGGATGACAGCAAGTAAACTGCTCAGACGATCAGCAATGCGACTCTCTGAGGCGGATGTTTTATTTGAATTTACCGGTGGAGTCCACAAAGGCTGATGTTCAGCGATATCAATTACATTGCGCTTTGTTGGCTGCATTGTCTTTGACGCAATGGTAGTTTCAATGTGAGGTGAAGATTCAGGCCATTTGAGGTTCATTTAATTTTGCTCCACTAAAAGGTTTCCGTTAGTGGTTCTGCAAAATATATGCCCTGTTTTTTATCGCTTATTTTTCAATGAGTTAATTTAAATAAATTTATTTCGGAGTCAAATTTCAGGCGCTTATTTCAGCTAATTTCAATATCCCGTTGAATACCGTATTTACGCATCTTTTCAACTAAGGTTGTTCGACGCATTTTTAATCTGCTGGCAGCGTGAGCAACAACCCCTGCCGCTTCATCAAGAGCCTGTTTAATGAGCAGATATTCCAGATTGGCCAGATGTTCTCTTAAATCCAATCCATCTTCAGGGATGCTATCGATACCAATCAATGTTTCATCAGATCGTTGTAAACCATTCACTAAAGCTGAAGCATCGCTGCCATTAGCTGCAGATGAAACTTTGAGGGCGGCTGATGGTAATGGCTGTGAAGCAATTGCCGAAGTAATAACTTCCGGTAATGGTTCACCATCAATCTGGTATTTCTCTGGCAGATCATCAAAGTCTACCGTGCCATACGGATATAAAATGACGAGTCTTTCCACCACATTTGCCAGCTCACGAACATTGCCGGGCCAGGTATAGCGGCATAAGGATGCAATGGCGGTAGGGGTAAAACGCACAGCTCCCCGATTCTCATGTTCTATTCGCTGTATGAGCTCATGAATTAATAACGGAATATCTTCAGGTCGCTCCCGCAAGGCTGGCATCTCAATAGGGAAAACATTTAAACGGTAAAACAGGTCTTCTCTAAAGCGGCCATCACCTATATGGATTTCGAGATTTCGGTGAGTTGCAGCAATCACTCTGACATTGGCTTTTTGGGTTTTATTACTGCCTACGCGCTCAAAGGTTCTTTCCTGTAAAACTCTTAATAACTTAACCTGCATTGGCAGTGGCATATCACCAATTTCATCAAGAAATAGTGTTCCACCTTCGGCCATTTCAAAGCGTCCCTTACGTGACGTTATCGCGCCAGTAAACGCCCCCTTTTCATGCCCAAATAATTCGCTTTCAAGAAGTTCGCCGGGAATGGCACCGCAGTTTACCGGTACAAACGGTTTATCACGACGTGAAGAAAAATAGTGCAGGTTGCGGGCAACCACTTCTTTACCAGTTCCAGATTCCCCCAGAATCAATACATTGGCCTCTGAATCTGAGACCTGCTGTATCATTTTCTGAACCCGTTTCATCCTGGTACTGTTGCCCACCAGCGAACGAAATAATGGTTCGTTTTCTGCTTTATTATCAGCCTGGTTCCTGTATACCGAGGCTTGTTGTAATGCATTGTTTAACTGCAGGTATTTGATAGGGTAATTTAAGGTGCCTATGGCACCGGGAAATTCTTTGATTAATGCCTCAGGGTAATCCAGCGTAAACACCGGAATCCTAGCTTCATGATTGACAAGCTCACGCAATAACTGTTTTGTCGGGCTGACGCCACCACAATCTCCAACCAGCGCTAAAGCGATATCATTCAAATCATTAACGCTTTCAAACCAGTTTTCCATGTCATTCACCACAATAGCGTGGCAATTTACGAACGCAATAAGCGTGGAAAGTGTTTCTCGGCGTTGTGGGTCAATATCTATCACCAAGATATTACACGCATTCATAACTGCTCCTGAAGGCAAGCTCTTTCCGAACCTGTCGGTATTACTGTATGGATTTAGTTAATTCAAGTTAAGCACTTTACAGTTCGTTGTCAAAAAAATGACACTGTAATTGGGAACTTTTGCAGAAACAAGCGCGCTAACTAATTGGATTGATAAGCAGTTACGGCTTTATGGGTGAATTTTGCATCACGCATTTGGAGTTGTAGGGATTGTTTTCCTTCCTGGCAATGCGCAATCAGTTCATTGTTGGTGTCGATAAGCGTTTGTAACACTGTCGACTGGCTTTCAATTTCTGGAGAATCTTCATCTAAAGGGAATATGGACTGCAACAGTATTCGCCTTTTATTCTCAATTTCTGGCAGATCATTCCATTGTTTCTGCTGAGCCATAGCCAGCATGCTTTGAGTAAGTTGCACCGCTTGGCGCAAGGAGTTGAGTTTATCGTTTGAATCGGTCATGAATAATTAGTGATAATCGGCCGGAATATTATCCCAACCCGCTTTCACTTCCATTAAAAGACTGCTGACTTCATCCAGAATTGCCACATCATTACTAACATTTGCTTCAAGCAAACGTCGGCCCATATATTCATACAAGGCGTCCAGATTAGCGGCAACTTCACCACCTTTTTGAGCATCAAGACTGGTTCGCAGACCTTGGATAATATTCATACCCCAGGTAATCTGACGACTCTTTTCAGCAATATCGTTTCGAGCGATACAGCCTCTGGCGGTAGCAATTTTAGATAACGCCCCTTCCATTAACATCTGAATAATACGATGCGGGGAGGCAAAGTTTACTTCTGACTCTACGGCTCCCCGACCATAACCTTCCAGTGCTTTTTTATTGATCATGTTTTGCATCATCCTAATTTCGCTCTGTGTTAATTATTCTTATTCAATGAAGCTAATTGTTGTGTTAAAAAGCTCGACGTATTATTGAGACTGCTAACCAGTGTATCAAGTGCCGTAAATTGAGCTCGGATTCTGGCCTCTACAGAAATCAGCCGATCTTCCATTCTTAAAATTTGGTCATCTATTCCCTCGACCTGAGTCTTCAGACCGTCTTCACGGGAATCAATCAGACCATTAGTTTCTAACCAGCCATTGGCAAGGTTTGACAGTTTTGCAGCAAAACCACCATTCTCTGAAGCAAATAAATTGGTAAAAGATTCAAAATCAGTATTCATAATGTCATTGATACGATCAGAATCGACACCCATAACGCCGTTTTTATCAATCGAAACACCTGCCTCAATCAAATAACTAAATGATGAACCGTCAATTGATGAGCCGGCATTTAAAACATCAAAAACCTGCCGTTCTAAAGACAAAAGCGTGCTATCAGCCTCCAGTTGTCCACTGCGTTGATTATTAATTTCTGTTCGCAAAGCATTGAAAGCAGTTGCAAAGGCTTCAACAGATTCGAGAATTTTTTCATCATCCCGCGTCACACTTAACGTTGTTGTACCAATAGAAGCTGCATTGATAGTAATACCATCAACAGCACCAGTAATTGTATTGGTGCTACTACTAACATTAAAACCATCAATACGAACAAGGGCATTTTGTGCTGAAGAAATGGCCGCCCTAAATTCCACACCACCTTCTGGGTTATAGGCTAAAGCAGATAGGCCGGTTTCATCAGTATTGCCACCATCACTATCTGTAACACTTATCCGTAACGCATTATCCGTCCCGGTTTCTTCAGAAGAGAGAACCAAACGTGCACCATCATCACCGGTAACAATCGTTGCGGAGACACCAGTGTTGTCAGTAGCGTTATTTATAGCATCCCGGATACCGGCAAGCGTGTTATTGGTTCCATCAATAGTCAGTTCGAAACTATCCGCACCAATACTGATGTTGAGCGTACCTTCTCCAACAACTGTACTGGAGTCGGTATAGGCTTTAGTGGCAATTTTGTCCCTTTCTGCCAGATTCACCACTTCAATATTATAGTTTCCCGCAACAGCCCCACTTGAAACCGAACTGGTAAAAACAGATTCACTTCCGCTGGTAGCCTGATAGACTTGAAATTTCTCAGGTGAGTTAAGATTGGACATCGCGGTCTGGAAATCAGATACTTTACTTTTCAGCGAGCCATAAGCGCTTATCTGGGCATTAACAAATGACTTTTTCGTTGTTAAGTTGTCGATTGGCTGACGCTCAATCTCCATCAACTTGGTAACAATGTCGTTCACATCTAGGCCAGACCCTATGCCTGGTGCTTGAATTGTAGCCATGATAACGCTCCCGATTAGTTTGTAATTTTAAGCAAATTACAGGCCAATCAAACTTTCATTTCCAATAGCATGCCGCGGTATTCTTCTAAAGAGCTACGAACGACTAATAACTCTTCAGCAGGGATCTGCCTAATAAGTTCATCCGTCTCCGAATCAATTACCCTAATAACAGTTTCGCCACTTTGATCATCTACCGAAAACTTTAAGGAACGATTTAGATTTTGCATGTAGCTGTTTAGCTCGACAACACGGTCCTGTATCGCCGCTAGTTGCTCTTCCGTCGCCTCCAATTGATTGGAAAGCGAATTGGGCTGAGACAATGGATTAATCCCTTTCGTTGTTACAACCTCAGAAACAACTTCAGCAGGTACATTGCTGTCCTGCTGAATATTGCCTGAAGTTTGTAATGACAACGAATCAGTTTTAACTGTTAAATCGTATGTAGTCATCCCTTCATCCTCCAAGAGTATCGGGTTTGACCACCCGGCCATCAGCCGGGAGGTCTACCCAATCACTTATCCGAGCAATGAAAGTGCTGTCTGAGGCAGGGTATTCGCCTGCGCCAGGATTGAAACACCAGCCTGTTGCAATATTTGCGAACGAGTCAGGTTAGCTGTTTCAGCAGCAAAGTCAGCATCTTGGATACGGCTACGTGCCGCAGTTAAGTTTTCTGCATAGTTTTGAAGATTTGAAATAACCGCTTCAAAACGATTTTGCAGCGCACCGTATGTAGCACGTGATTGGTTAACGGTATCTAATGCTGCGCCCAACGCGGAAAGTGCAGCAGATGAACTCGCAGCACTTAACACATTAACAGTACCAGTAGCTGTCAGGCTGGCATTGTAACCCGCTATAGCTGTCATAGTAACGGTTGAGACTGAAAGTTGGTTAGATGCTGCACCGCTGGCACCGACCTGGAAGGTCAATGAAGTTGCCGCACTTAGCAGACCATTACCCGCAAATTCAGTGGTCTGAATGATACGTGAGATCTCCTGAGTTAACTGATCAACCTCCGCCTGAATACCGGTACGGTTACCAGTAGTGGCGTTAGCTGATTGCACAGCCAGTTCACGGATACGCTGTAAGTTATTACCAATTTCACCTAATGCACCCTCAGCGGTTTGGCCGAGAGAAATACCATCAGAGGCGTTACGGACAGCCTGGTTAGTACCACGGATATCACGAGTCAGCTGTTCAGCAATGAACAGACCTGCCGCATCATCTTTGGCGCTGTTAATACGCAGGCCAGATGATAAACGTTGCAGTGATTGATTCAGACTGCCTTGTGATGCTTCAAGATTACGCTGTGCATTTAAAGATGCCAGATTCGAGTTTACAATAAGCGCCATGAGAATTCTCCTAGGCTTTTAAGGGCATTTTGCCCCACTAAACATGGCGGACAGACTGTGGAAAACCCAGTATTTACCGCCTCCGAAATGTTTAGCGACCAGCGATTATTTTTCTTTAATCTTTTTTTCAAAAAAACCGATAGACAGCAATAGCGTATTTTTCCGGAAGATTTGAACTCTTCAAACTTAGCCCTGTAACAAGGTTAATGCACTTTGTGGCAGACTGTTTGCCTGAGCCAGAATCGATGTACCAGCCTGCTGCAGTATTTGCGCCCTTGTCAATCTGGCGGTTTCGGCGGCAAAATCGGCATCTTCAATCCGGCTACGCGCAGCCGTCAAATTCTCGGCATAGTTCTGTAGATTAGAAATGACTGCTTCAAACCGGTTCTGCAAAGCACCATAGGTTGCACGTGTCTGGTTAACTGTATCAATATCAGTTGATAGCCCTGATAATGCAGCAGAAGCATTTGCGGCATCACTCACGTTAACCGTACCAGTTGCAGTGAGATCAAGAGAATAACCACCAATACCAGTAATATTAACCGTATCTAAAGTGACCTGATTATTTGTTGAACCACTCGCACCCACCTGGAAGACCAGAGAAGTTGCCCCACTGAGCAGTTTCGTTCCACTAAACTCAGTGGTTTGAACGATACGCGAAATTTCCTGAGTCAACTGATCGACTTCTTTTTGTAAACCGCTGCGATCACCCACTGTGGCGTTTGATGCCTGTATAGCAATTTCACGAATTCGCTGCAGGTTGTTGGCAACCTGACCCAACGCACCCTCGGCTGTCTGTCCCAAAGAAATACCATCTGCCGCATTTCGAACGGCTTGATTGGTTCCCCGTATATCTCGAGTAAGTTGTTGAGCCACAAAAAGACCCGCAGCATCATCTTTGGCGCTGTTAACTCGCAAACCAGAGGATAAACGCTGTAAAGCTGTATTCAGATCATTTTGTGAAGTGCTCAGGTTACGCTGAGCATTCAAAGATGCCAGATTACTATTGACGATTAGTGCCATAACACTCTCCCTAATTGAGCGATTCTATTCAGAACCTGCCGGCGTTCCGAACAGGTATAAAATCAACTAAGCAGTGTTCGTGCCAATAATCTTTATCTTTTCAATGCAATATGTCTAAACCCAATAAAATAAAGGGCCAATCAGGCCCTTTAAAATAATCATCAATCTCTTGCCAACGCACTTAACCACTCATCCAAATGATCTTCCAGCATATAGTGCTCCAGCACCCAAGCCTTTAATGCTGATCCGGCATCAACTAATGCCGCTTTGTCGGCCAATATTTGCCGGATTGCCGCTACCCACTCATCTACCTGATTTTGCACATAAATAACCGGTGGGTTATTAGTCCGATATGGATAAATATCTGTACAGATGACAGGCCAGCCGAGAACACCATATTCCAATAAACGAAGATTACTTTTCGATTCATTAAACGGATGGATTTCCAATGGTGCAACCGCCAGATCCAGATTCAAGCTGGCAAGTTTTGCCGGGTAATCGGCAATGGGGACAAAATCATGATACTCATGCACATAAGGCTTAACATCTTCTGGACACATCCCCATAAATATCCAGTCCACTTCATCCGCCGTGGCTTTGACAACCTCACACATAATCGCAAGATCCCCCTGATGTTGCTGAGCGCCAGCCCAGCCCACTCGGGGCTTATCGCTTTGGTTTGATAATGAAGTAACGGATAGCCATGGTTCTTTCGGTAACCGATTTGGAACCACCCTTATATCGTCAATCATTCCCAAACAAAGTTCTGCCAGAGGTTGTGTTGATACGATTAAACGATCACAGCGTTCCAAGGCACGGCGCATTCTCGATTTAGCGTCAGCAAAGTGACGCTTTATTTCTTTAGCAGCCGGACTTTGCTCTGGAACATTAGTTAATAAGTCATCAATACTATATATGCGGAACACATCGGGCATAAATTCTTTTAGTTGTTCAAGTTGCTTTAATTGAAGATCATTTAGCGCTGCATGGAACAATACGGAATCCGGAGCAATTCGAGCATATTCGGAAATGGCTATAGGCTTGGGAATATTTTGATTAAAACGATAAAATTCACATTGTGCCAAAGCGGCATGACTAAGAGCACTGAATGGTTGAATCACCCTGTAATCACCACTCCCCCCCGGTAATGGCAACCCGAGAATCCGTTCTCTGTCATGAAAATTAGTATCCCAGTTAGTCGGCATTTGCGCTTCAATTTGCATTTCTCTGGAAGACAAACTCAGATTCCGGTTATAGAAAGGATCATTCGCTAACTGGGGCAACCATTTTTTCAGCATAAATGATCTTTCATTCATGATCCTCTGGGTCGTCTCGTCAGCTCTTGATGCAAATTCACTTTTCTGACTGACACTTCCGTGATGCACTAATACAGCAAAGGGGGTCCACGTTACTAAATATTCTTTTTCCCGGACCTTTAGACATAAATCAACATCATTGTAGTAAACGGTCAGGTTTTCCTCATCCATTCCACCGACGTCTTCGTATAATGATTTTCGAATCACTAAACATGCAGCCGTTACTGCTGAAAAATTTTGATCCAAATGTGCGCGATCCATATAACCAGGTTCCTGGATGTCCAAAACATTCCAGAAAAGATGATCTGCAATGGTGTCCATGCCAAGAACAACCCCTGCGTGCTGTACTACACGGGTCTCTGGAAACACCAGGCGAGCCCCAACAATACCGACTTCCGGCCGTTGTGCATGGCGGATCATTCTCTCTAACCATTCGGCATGCAATACTTCCGTATCGTTATTTAAAAAGAGTAGATAATCGCCTTTAGATGCCTTTGCTGCGAGGTTACTGATTGCCGCGTAGTTAAATGGATGAGGGTATTTGAGCACACTGATCTTTTCACCATGATGCTCTTTAAGCATAGCAAAGTAGTCCTGAATGTCCGGATCTTCACTTTGGTTGTCGACAATAATCAGTTCATAGTTTGAATAAGTTGTTTTCTGCAGTAACGAGTCAATACAAGGTCGTAGAAATTCTATCTTATCCTTTGTAGGAATAATGATAGATACCAACGGTAATGAAGGCCATTCATATTCAACCCGAACACTATTTTGAACAAGTCCTGGTTCGAGGTAAGCCTTGACTCCCAAGCGCTGTAAATGTTGCTCTACAGCCATCATCATAGTCGGTTGGTTAGCTTGGCCTTGAATGGATTCTGGAAGATGAAGCAATACATCACTGATATGACCTATCGCTGTCGGGCCTGATAATTCAAATGCTTTTAATGTCAGACCATAATTTTCATGTGCCGGAAGCATGTCAAAACCGCCCAGACTTTTGAAGAGGCTAGTCTCACAGAGCACCACACCAATGTAGTCTGTACTTCTCAACATATCCAGACTAAAGTCTGGCTTAAACCGTGGGGAGTGCCTTACCCCATCTACCGAAACCAAATCATCATCTGTGTAGAATATTTTTTGCTGCGGGTATTGCTCAATATAATCACCCAAACTCAAAAAGGTATGCGCTTCAAACTGAACACCAGCCGGAACAAACATTGTCCAGCCATCCGGCTGCTGCATTATCACATGATTCAGAAAACTGTATGGGTCCTGCCCGTCTGGGAAACTTATCCATTCTAAAACACCCAATTCCTCAAACATGGCATCTGGTGCTGGCCTATCAGCAATTACAGTTAGCCTCCAATTGTGATAGAACTGTTTTGACAGCGAATCAATGGTATTTGCTAAAAGTGTTTGCTCGCCTTCAAACATAAACATATACAAATGAAATTTTGGCTGCATTGACCAGCCCATCATTCTTTCAGCATGAAGCTGAGCGTCAATTTCCAATAAAGCGTGATTATTTATCCAACGTTGATAGTCCTTATCCAGTTGCCATTCAGAAATTTCTGCTCGCAGTTGAAGTGCCAGTGTTTTATGTTGATCAATTCGTTTGTGATCAAGCAGAACACTTCGTAAATGTTTAATTTCAGCTTCATCATCGTGGTTGATGGCATTTTTACAAAGCTGCTTAATTGCATCAAAAGCGGCTTTACATACCGAAATTAAAAAAAGTTCTCTGTCTTCAAAAGAGGTGAAAAGATCTTTCTTTTTGTCCAGCATTGACTGCGCTATTGTCAATAAAGGCATGCCCGTTTGTTTTTGTATTGGAAAAAGTTGACTGAATATCAACTCATTCATCACTTCAGTTCTAGGGTTAATTTGTTGAGGTAGTGCCTGCTTAAAACAAAATTGGCAGATCTGCTCAATTTCAGAAAGGTTAATTAACGCCTCTCCTTCCGTTGACATAATTTCTAGCAATAACTGTTTAAGCGAGGTTTCTGTAAACTCATGACCTAACGATTTTATCCAGCTGATTAATTCACTAATCTCATAAAGAGTCATCGAACAATATGTCGTCACTTTAAGTACGACAACGAGTACCACTCGTTTAATCTGCTCTCTCTTTTCATCAACTGGCACACCAAAACCTTCAGCATAACGCTGCCCCTCGGTATGGGTCATCCATTCAGCGGTGCTTAATAGGCTCCCAGGAGTAAGTCTGTATATGGTCGTGGCAAGTGCCATAAAGACTTTTATATAGTTCGGGCTGGGTGATTGTTTGATATACCATTGCCGTTCAACCGGCTCTTCCAGATAAGCGACATAGTTCTGCATGTGCAACGTCGTAATTTGCTCATCATGACGACGCCATACCCCACCGATAGTGCCGGTATAGCATCCAATACCATAGACATCCTCCAGCAGTTTCAGTAGAAATTGCTCAAGCACTTGCTTTAAAGGTGATGCAGCGACAGCCTCATAGCCATATTGCAAGCATTCCGTTCTGAATGCCGCCATGTGTAGAGGAACAAAATTAAACACTGTAAGAAACGGTCCGATGTACGTAGGACCTGAACGATCTGACGAGAAGGGGGAACGGTTATGACCGTGCCTGGTCTTTGTTTGCTCTATGTATTGCTGCCAGTTGAAAAAAACAAAAGGGGATTCTGGATGATTTTTAAACTGAAAAAGTGCATCTTCAACAAAAGTATGTTCGAGGAAGTCATCGGCCTGTAAAAATGAAAAGTACTGGCTATCAGCATGTCTTATCGCATAAAGACTATTTGCTGATGCCCCGATGTTCTTTTCATGAACAAACAACGACACACGAGGATCTTTCAGGTATGGCTCAACCACCTCAAAGGTATTGTCAGTTGAACCATTGTCATAAATCATTAACTTCCAATGAGGTGAAGTCTGATTGATAACTGACTCAATGGCATCAGCAATATAACGACCATAATTATAGCTGGTGATGCCGATCGTTAATGTTCCGTCCTGCTTAATCGTTGTCATTGTTTTTTCCTGGGTGGTATCTATGTTTTCTAATGAGCGTCTACTTTCTAAACAGATAACCATCTGGTGATAACGTCAACACCAACTTGTGCTCTAATTCTTTATCCATTTCAAATGAAAGTCTTTCACCATCAGCTGCGGTAATCACTTCCGTTTGGAGTTTTTTCAGGTAGCTCCAAACAGCCGTTTTGGGATTATTCCCCTTACCCCAGGGACGTTTTGAAGACATATGATCAGGGGAATCTTCTATTATTGTATCTGCTACCATGCAATAACTTCCCCGACTGACTAATGGTGCATATGCCTCAAGTTCAGCCAGTACATGATCATGTGTGTGATTACTGTCCAGACAAACCAGAATTCTTTTGTAGTCTTTTGCAAAATCTTTTACCTGAGCAATGATGTCCTCATCAATGCTGGACCCTTCAAGCATAGTAATTTTTTTACTTAATGGATGATTGGTCAAAACGGCTTTATTGTGTGGTCTGATTTCAATATCTATTCCCAACACATGGCCTTTATCTATTTCATCACATCCTTCCAGAAGCGCCAGCATGGATGCGCTGTGGATTAGTGTCCCTCCCCAGGCAATACCTGTTTCGATAATCAGATCAGGTTTGACTTTCCAAATCATCTCTTGCAAAGCATATAAATCCTGAGGCGTTTGAATTACGGGCACTCCGAGCCAGGTAAAATTATAAAAGTAATCGGCCTTTCCAATACCAATCTGATTAAAAAATTCCTGTGAAGCAGATTGTAAGGGCTTGTTTTCAGGGTATTGACTGACACGGTCAGTAATGTCTTGTTTAAATTGTTCCAGTGGTGTCTTTTCCATGCTTCTTTTACCTTTAAATTGCATATGACCATTTGGCGCGTCCAGCAAAATGCTCAAATCAAAAAACGAAATCAATGCATTTTTTGCATAACCCTTTTTGACCTACCCGTTTACAAAAATATTGATTTTATTCCAGCCAGTATGAAGAAGCTTTGTAGTAATCACCTTCGTCTGGTTTTATTCAATAAAGGCTGACCCTTTATCTCCTTAATATCATGAGTAGTTTTCTGGGGTTATTAAACTTCACCAGCTCATCCAACAAACTCAGGAAAATGATAAAGTTCGTTTAATAAAAAACTCTTCGTTTTATATGTAAGCGTTAAATCATACAAATCCATTCTGGTTTCCATCTCAGCTTCCATGACCATTCATCTTTATCAGCTTCTCGTGCATTGCTTTAGCTTATCCGGGTCCCCCCAAAATGCCATTGCTTCATAATCCGGATAAGGGTAATACCCCAGATTAAGTTCTATTTCACTTTGACGAGCATTTATAAACTGTTTCACTAACGTTAAAACCGTTATCGGCTCACCACTACAGATATTGACGATCCCGTTACAATCCTTCTGCTCCAGCACTTTAAGCAAATATTGCGCCACTGTCTCAACAGGTAAATAATCTCTTAACTGTTGACCACCAGACATATTAAAAACGGGCTCACCATTTTCTATCGCTCGTTCTAACTGAGATAGCAGACTTTTGGGATTTTGACCTGAGCCATACATATAAAATAAACGACACCATTGGAGCGAGAAGGAAAACTGTTTTTGCATGGACTCTAACCATTGTCTGAGTTGGTTTTTTGCCTGGGCATAGGGATTATCAGGAAATATCGGCATAGATTCCTCAAGTTGTCCTTCCTGTTTGCCATATTCAAGACATGTTCCGGTGATCAGAATATGTTTAATCCCAGTTTCAATCATAGTCAGTAAAAACCGTTTATGTGCTGGTAAAACCCGCTCTAGATGAACACTATCCTGGTAATTAGACAGTCCACTCCATGCAAGATGAACAAGAGCATCATGCTTAGCTATTGAGTCCGGCCATGTGATCTCAGAACGTTCAATATCCGCTTCAATAATAGCGACCTGATTTCCCCAGTCGTTCTCTAGAACAATTGATTTATCGCGCGTAATAACGGTAATCTCATGTCCCTGTCGAAGCGCCTGAACGACGAAATGCTTTCCGATAAAACCTGTAGCACCAGTTAACAATATTTTCATGGTAGAACCTTCAATTGCGGAATAGCCGTGACAAACTTTCCGCCCCATTGCCGAATATGCCCCTGCTGTTGCATCACCTCATCCGCAATATTCCATGGCAAAATCAATACAAAATCTGGTTTTTCTAAGGTGATTTGATCGGGTGCTAAAATCGGAATATGCGATCCTGGAAGAAATTTTCCTTGCTTTGATGTTGCAGCATCCACAACTAGGTGCACTAAGTCAGTTGAGATCCCAGCGTAGTTGAACAAAGTATTACCTTTTGCTGCTGCACCGTAGGCTATCACGGATTTATTAAGTCGCTTTTGCTCGGTTAAAAAATCAATTAACTCTTGTTTAATCTGCTCAGCACAACATTGGAATCCGGTATAGGTACTCAAGGTGGATAAACCAAATGTTTTTTCTTCCGCTAATAAACTGACGACGGTGGGTTGCGTATTGCGTTTATCATCCTCATGGCAGGCATAAATACGCAAACTACCACCATGGGTTGGAAGCGCTTCTACATCAAAAATTCTTAATCCTGCCTGGTCAAATATCTGACATACCGTGGTGAAAGAGAGGTAGGAGAAATGTTCATGGTAAACCGTATCAAACTGTCGGTATTGAATGAGCTGAAGCAAGTGTGGGAACTCTAGAGTAATAGTTCCCTCATTTGACAGCAGGGTCTTTAATCCCGCTGTGAAATCATTTATATCCGGTACATGTGCATAAACGTTATTACCAATGATCAGGTCAGCCTGTTTACCTTGTTCAGTGAGTTCTTGTGCCAGTTGCTGACCAAAAAACTCACGAAGGATGGGGATCCCCAATTTTTCGGCATGGTCAGCAGTGCTGTCAGTAGGCTCAATACCTAAACAAGGGATCGCTGCAGCTACGAAATTTTTTAATAAATAGCCATCGTTCGCGGCGACTTCGATGACAAAACTATTCTGATCCAGCTGCAGGCGTTGAGTAATCTGATGACAGTAACGTTCAGCATGCGATAACCAGCCCTGAGAAACTGAAGAAAAATAGGCGTAATCATTTGTAAACAATTTATCAGCCGCCGTGACATCTTCTGTCTGGACTAACCAACAGTGATCACACACATACAGTTTTAATGGAAACTTTGTTTCTGGCTGAGTAAGTTGCTCAGCCGTTAAATAGGCGTTAGAGGGTGGGGCAAAGCCAAGATCCAGAAATGTATGTGTTAATGGTGTTTTACAATGCCGGCAATTCATCCAGATAAATCCTTTAACCACTTCGCCACTGTAGGTAATTCGGAATCTCTTACCGACAAGTTATTTACCGGCAGAGGCCAATCGATCGCTAAATCAGGATCTTGAACATGAACTCCCGCTTCAGCCGTTGCGGAATAGAAAGCGGTATGAAAGTAAATTAATTCACTTTCTGGCGCTAATGCCTGAAAACCGTGCGCACATCCTTCCGGAATGACGATCATCGTATTGTTTTCCTGACGCAATTCTTCCGCATGCCATTGGAGAAAAGTTGGTGAATCAGGCCGTAAATCCACCATAACATCCCATACAGCGCCTTGAATACAACGGATAAACTTCATTTCCGCAGCCGAAGAATGCTGATAGTGCAGCCCCCTAACAGTCCCCCTAGTGGTCGTCCTGCTGAAGTTCACTTGTTTGATTTCACGCTGTGCAAGGATAGGTTGCAATGTTTTCTGACAAAATAATCTGGAAAACTCCCCTCGCTGATCTTTAAACGAGGTTTGTTTGATCACAAAAGCGTCAGCAATATCCAGAGATATCAGTTGCATCGTCACAACCAGCAAACATCAGCTGTGTCGGCATCATTAATGTATTGTTGCCATTGAGTTGCTGTAACCACACGACCATTTTCTTGCAAACTCTTATACCAAAGCGCTGTATTTTCTGTGGCTTTATTCAAGTCCCAGACGGGTGTCCAACCTAATTGCTTACGTGCTTTGTCACTATTAATCCCAAGAGAGATTGTCTCATGCTGTGCGTCTCGTTTTGCAATATGCCATGTAAATGCCGGCCAGTATGCATGGATTGACTCCAGCACATTACTCACTGTGGCAATTTGCCCCGAGACAGGACCAAAATTCCAAGCCTGAGCACTAGATTGCTCTCGCTCCCATAATTTTTGTCCAAGTAAGAGATAACCACTCAATGAATCCAAAACATGTTGCCAAGGTCTTGAGGATTCTGGAGACCGAACTTCTAACGGAATTTTTTTCATGACACTTCTGAAGACATCCGGAATCAATCGATCTACTGACCAGTCTCCCCCACCAATAACATTCCCTGCTCGGGCAGAAGCTATTAAAACATCTTGCTGCTCAAAATAAGATTTTCGGTAGCTGTCAACCACCAGTTCTGTTGCAGCTTTGGAAGCACTGTAAGGATCATGACCGCCTAGTCGATCCGATTCCGTATACCCCTCTTTTTTTTCATGATTCTCATAGCATTTATCACTGGTGATAACCACAATAGCCTTAATGGAAGGTACATGTCGACAGGCTTCTAACAGATTAACAGTGCCCATTACATTGGTTGACCATGTCTCTACTGGCTCACTATAAGAGAGCCTGACAATCGGTTGAGCCGCCAAGTGAAAAACCATGTCGGGCTGCCAGTCTGAAATAACTTTTGATAAGGTTTGATAATCACGGATATCAGTGAGCTTTTGTTGAATATCAAGATTTAATAAAGTCCAATGATTTGGCTCAGTATCAGGCTGCAAAGCAAGGCCATACACGTTAGCCCCCATCTGAGATAACCAAAACGCCAACCAACTTCCCTTAAATCCGGTGTGTCCGGTCACTAATACTTTTTTGTCGCGATAAATATCCGAAAACATTACTCCCAAACCTTCCATGGAGCTGTGGTTTGCCATAGATTTTCCAGGTTAACTTTATCCCGCAACGTATCCATCGCTTTCCAAAACCCTGTATGACGATAAGCCATTAGCGTCTGCTGGTTTGCCAGTTGTTTTAAAGGAGCATCTTCCCAAGCGGTATCAGGCCCATCAATAAAGTCGATGACTTCTGGTTCTAATACAAAAAACCCACCATTAATCCATGATCCATCCCCTGCGGGCTTTTCTTGAAAACGATCCACAATTTCATTATTTAGATTTAATGCACCGTATCTGCCTGGAGGCTGAATAGCGGTGACGGTGGCTAATTTTCCATGCGCCTGGTGAAAGGCAATAAGTTCCTGAATATTAATATCAGAGACACCATCACCATAAGTAAAACAAAATGTCTCCTTGCCGATATATTCTTTTACTTTCTGTAGACGTCCACCGGTTTGGGTGTTTTCTCCTGTTTCAATCAGTGTGATTTTCCATGGCTCAACATGCTTTTCATGCACTTGCATTTCATTATTAGCCATATCAAATGTCACATCTGACATATGCAGAAAATAATTGGCAAAATATTCTTTTACGACATAGCCTTTATAGCCCAAACAGATAATGAACTCGTTAACACCATAGTGAGAGTACTGTTTCATGATATGCCAGATGATGGGTTTCCCCCCAATGGTAATCATCGGTTTAGGTTTAAGGTGGGACTCTTCACTGATTCTGGTGCCCAAGCCACCAGCAAGAATGACTGCTTTCATAGTTAATCTACTGTGATTAGGTTGCGTCTAAGTGTTTCACAAAAAGTTAAACAAAGATAATCCCTGTACTTTGACATAAACTTGCTGTGCAGCTTGCAAGCCCGCTGATTGTAAATTTAATTGTGTAATTGCCTCAGCATAGTCGAGATCCTCTATTTGAGAAAGTGTGGTGGTCATACTGAATTGTGAACTGTCATTGATTTCACGTTGTTGTTCTACGGCATTTTGCCGAGTACCAATCCGTGTACGGGCATCCAGAGAAGCATCCATCGCATAATCCATATTCGCCAGAAAATCGCCATCATTCGGTGCGGTTCCGACTGTTCCAGAGGAGAGAGCTGTCGTAAAATCCTGAATGGTCTGGAATATAGCCTGATTGGGACCAGCTACTGTCTGAGTAATAAACAAATCATCACCTGGCTCATTGATCGCAACCAGATACCCATCACTGACCCGTAACTGTCGTTGTCCACCATCGCCGTTATAGGCATAAGTTGTGGTATCAAATGGTTGCACATCAGATTGATAACCGGAAAACAGATATTCGCCATTTGAATCTGTGGTGTTAGCCAAAGCGACGAGTGTTTCATTTAATTGGTTAATTTCTTCGGCAATACCCTGACGTGATTCATCACTATTCGTATCATTCAATGCCTGAACTGCCAGCTCACGAATGCGTTGCATAATATCGCCAGCACTTTTTAGTGTTCCATCGGTTGTGCTCAAACGGCTATCAGCGACATCGGCATTGTCTTGATACTGTTGCGAAAGACCGATTTGTCTTTGCAAGTCCAGCATTTTGACAGCACCTATGGGATCGTCTGAAGGAGTTTGAATCCGTTTTCCAGAGGACACCTGTAATTGGGTTTTGGCCAATTCATTTTGCTGCCTCAGCATGGCCTCCAGGCCTTGTTGAGTAATACTATTTGTGGAGATACGCATGAGTTAATCTCCTAAAATGCGTTGATTAACGAATTAAACACGGTATTCGATACTGTGATTATTTGCGAAGCTGCTTGGTAGGCTTGCTGAAACTTGATCAGATTGGCAGCTTCTTCATCCAGATTGACCCCTGAAACACTCTCAGACCGTTGGCGGATCTGACTCACCAGTCCCGCTTGCGTTTCCTGAGATACAGAAGCTTGATTAGTGCGAGTCGCTACTTGAGAAACGATTGAGCCGTATTGATCATTGAATGATCGGGAAATAACAGGAGGACCAGGGTCAAGAACCACGGTTGTTTTATCAGTCTGCAAAGCCGCCATGGCTAAAGCATTTTCATTATTACCCACGCCGGGAACGGTGGTAGAGGATGCGGCAATTAACCGCGTATCAGTAATATTCATACTGATAGTAGAAGCGGTCGTACCGGCAGCATCAAAAAAATCTGTTCCTGCATTACCGTTTAGATCGACACCATTACCGTGAGCAGTATTAAAGGCGGTAACGATCGATTCGGCTAAAACATCCAGCTCGGCACGCGTACTATCCACGACATCAGTTCTTGCCAATATCGCACCGCCTATTTCTCCGCCACTAAGCTGCTGGGTAATATTAATTTGTGAGGGCCCATAACCAATAGCAGTACGAGGAGGATTGGTACTATTGTCGGCAATAGTTGAAAGTTCAACCCGACTATTACCTACAACAAGCCCTTGTCCATTTCCGATAAAGACATTTACTGCTCCGTTATCCTGCTCGACCACATTCACCGAGACCAATTCTGATAAGTCGCCAATCAATTTATCGCGTTTATCCAGCAAATCGTTGGGGTTGTAACCAGCAGCCAGAGACTCAGAAATGGATTGGTTTAAATCCTTTATCCCCTGAGAAAGCACATTGATATCCTTGACTGACGCCGACAGAGTGTTATCAATCTGTCTGTCCAGCTCGCCCAGTTGGCTGTCCATCGTATTAAAACGGTTGGCCAGCAAGTCACCTTGTGTAAGCATCACCTGTCTGGCGGCAATAGAGGTTGGATCATTAGCAACTTCCTGAACAGAGTTGAAAAATGCTTCCAACCCGCCACTGATACTCAGTGAAGAAGAGCCCAGCAGATCATCAACCTGCTTGGAAAATGTCAAAAAACCGTCTTGTTGTGATTCAGCTGAGGTGTATGTGCGTAATTGATTGACCAGAAATTGATTGAAGATACGATCAACACCCGTAACACCGACACCATTGCCGATGTAGTAACCTCCTTCAAAATTTGCTGGTTGTGTACCTTGATCAGTACGTTGGCGTGAATACCCTGCCGTATTGACGTTACTGATATTATGACTGGTGGTCGCTAATGAATTTTGGGCGGCTAATAAAGCCGAACTACCGATATTCAGCATGCTCATTTAGATAATCCTCTGCGAGCTTTTTTCTAGGTTAATACCCCAGATTCTGAATATTTTTATGCGAAATCTGTGCCAGTGTATCGCCATTCATAATACGTTTAATCTTGTCAGCATATTGCGGATCAGTTGCATAACCCGCTTCATGCAGCTTTTCTACAAAGGTTTCCGGATCCCCAACATGTTTTAATGCTTCACGGTAGCGGGGTTGCGATTGAATGAAGCTGACATAATCCTCAAAACTTTGAGCATAATCATCGTAAGATCGAAAACGCGAGTGCTCGGCTATGGGCTTACCATCACGATATTCAAGCGCATTTTTAGCCACATATTCACCATCCCATCGGCTATCGGCTTTAATATTGAAAAGATTAAAACTGGACTGTCCCTCGCCATCTTTTAATACATATCGACCCCAGCCGGTTTCAAGTGCAGCCTGAGACAAAATAACTTCAGGTGTTGTACCCATTTTGTCAGCTGCCTGTTGTGCCAGTGGCCAAAGATGATTAACAAACTCTTCAGGCGTTTTAAAGCGCTGGGGAAAGTTTTTGTGTTCCGTGCCGGATAAGATCTCTTTGCTATCCGTATCTTGAGAATTTTCATGGATTTCTTTCACTGCACGTCGTAAATCCTGACGAATAGTCACCGTATCAATGCTGAACGTTTGCCCAGGTAATGGCATATTGGCATTGGTATTTGTCTGACCACCTAATTGCCGAACAATGACATCCTGTAAACCGAGGCCTCCGCGTTGCGACAAATCCATTGCCAGCTGCTGGTCGGCCATTTCCCGATAGGTTTTGCTGTGATTGGAATCGAAAATACCTTCTGCCAAACTCGCCTCGCGCATACTTTTCAACATCATCGTTGTGAAAAGTGCTTCAAATTGCGCTGCCACCTGTCGCAGAGTGCTTGCCTCATTTCCCGGTTTAATGGCGGATTCACGCAGTTGATTCAAGCCATGAAAATCAACTGCATTTTGGGAAATATTTGAAGGAATCGTCATGTCGAACTAGATGATTACCAATTCAGCACGCAAGGCACCCGCCTGTTTCAATGCTTCAAGAATTGCCACTAAATCACCGGGAGCAGCCCCAACCTGATTCACTGCACGAACAATTTCATCCAGTGAAACGCCGGGGTTAAACACAAACATCCTGCTGTTTTCTTCGGATATTTCAATATCATAATTTGGTGTTATAACTGTTTGTCCAGCCGATAAAGCATTGGGTTGGGACACTTCAGGATCTGCTGAAATGGTTACCGATAAACTACCATGGGTTACCGCTGCAGGACTGACACGAACATTCTGTCCAATCACCACCGTGCCACTGCGAGAATTGACGACGACCCTAGCCGCAGCCTCACCCGGACTCAGTTCGAGGTTTTCAATTAACGATAAAAACGGAATACGTTGATTGGGATCTCTCGGTGCATTGACCTTGACGGATGCTGCATCCATTGAACTGGCTGTGCCACGTCCCAAAGTCTGATTAATGGCATCGGATAATCTGCTTGCTGTGGTGAAATCTGCCTGGTGTAAATTCAGGATGATATGGTCACCAACATTTAAGGCATTCTGAACGGTACGCTCGACTGTCGCGCCATTGGGAATCCGCCCTGCACTGGGAATGTTTACCGTTACCCGAGATCCATCTCCCGCTTCAGCACCAAAGCCGCCAACAACCAGATTACCCTGAGCCACAGCATATATCTCACCATCAGCACCTTTTAACGGTGTCATGATCAAGCTCCCGCCCCGCAGACTTTTTGAATCGCCAAGTGATGACACGGTGATATCAATAGTTTGACCCGGTTTGGCAAAAGGCGGCAAATCAGCATGGACAGAAACTGCCGCTATATTTTTACTTTTCGGATTAACGCCTGCAGGAATAGTGATCCCCATTTCAAGCAACATGCTTCGCAATGTCTGACCGGTGAATGCAGTCTTGTCGCCGGTGCCATTGAGTCCTACGACCAAACCATAACCTACCAGCTGGTTATTCCGCACCCCTCCGATAGAGGCCAAGTCCTTGATTCGCTCTGCCTGGGCAGAAGCCATTATCAACAACAAAAAAGCGGCAAAAAAGGTATTTAGAATGGTTTTCATTTTCTAACCTCAAAAAGGCATTAATGCACTGATGAAGAACCGGCTAAGCCAGCCCATCGCATTGGAATCATTTGTCGGTCCATCACCCACATAAGTGATTTGAGCATCGGCAATTCGAATAGACGAAATAGTATTGGTGGCATCAATATCGCGGGGACTAATCATGCCGGTTAACCGCACATACTCATTGCCCTGATTAATAGTGACCACTTTTTCGCCACGCACAATCATATTGCCATTTGACAGCACCTCAACAACAGACACACTGATATCACCGGTTAGGAAGTTGTTCTGTTCACTTTCACCTTCCCCTTCAAAACTGCTATTGGCGCCGGTGCTAAACGCAAGATTATTATCATCCGTATTCGCCAAAGGGAGTCCACTGGGGAGACTGAATTGGGGGGTAGTACCAAATATAGTTGGATTATTTATATTGTTGGAGCTGGTTTTATCAACAGTTGTGGTGGATTCTTTTTCAGCATCAGTCCGCTCTTGCAAACGCACTGTCAAAATATCGCCGACCCGACGGGCTTTATAATCTTCAAAAAGGGTAATGTTGGTACGTGTGTCAAAAATTGCACCATCGTTTCGTTCTACTGGCGCAGTAGCTACCGGCCGCACTGCAGCATAAGCCGGGTCACGTTTCACTTCATTACTGACACATGCGGAAAGCAAAATCAGCGAAGTGATTCCCAATAGTCGGTAAATGAATTTCATATGGATCTCCGAAACGAACATATCTATAAAATTGAGCTTGCAGAGTCCATGCCACAATCGTGTTTTAATCCAAGAAAACTGGATCTTCCTACCAGACATAAAAAAGCCCCGAAACACATCAGACGCGTTATCGGGGCACTGTGAATATTTCTATAAATTTTGGCTAGCGTACTGCAGCATTTGATCAGCCGTGGAAATGGCTTTTGAATTCATTTCATACGCCCGTTGGGTTTCTATCATGTTAATCAGCTCAGTTACTACATTTACGTTTGATGTCTCCAGAGCACCACCAATAACTCGACCCAAACCATCCAAAGTGGGCGTACCGACGATAGGGACACCACTGGCACCAGTTTCTTTAAACAGGTTTTCACCAACGGGTTGCAAACCGGCAGGATTCACAAAATCCGCTAACTCCATTTCGCCAATAACAGTTGGTTCATTATCTCCAGGCTGCGTGATACTCACAGTACCATCGGCACCAATAGTAACGCTTTGCACATCATCGGGAATATTGATGCCGGGATCCAGAAGATAGCCGTTGGACATAACCATATCGCCATCGGCATTAATCTGGAATGTCCCATCACGGGTATAGGCGAGATCACCATCAGGCATCAGGATCTGAAAATAGCCCCGACCATCAATGGCTACATCCAGGGCATTATCTGTTTGGATAATGTTGCCTTGCGTATGCAGTTTTTCGGTGGCAACTGTGCGAACACCTGTACCAATCATTAAACCGGAAGGTAGTTGATTATCGGTAGTCGTTTGCGCGCCGGGTTGGCGAATTGTCTGATACAGCAGATCTTCAAATACTGCACGATCCTGTTTAAACCCTGTGGTGTTAACGTTCGCCAGATTATTTGAAATCACCGACATCCGTGTTTGCTGAGCATCAAGCCCGGTTTTCGCAATCCATAATGCCTGGTTCATAAGGTCTCTCCTAAAAACACTATTGCTATGTTACTAACCATTTAGCTGCAACAAGCGTGCCGAAGCGGCACTATTTTCTTCTGCGGTGCTCATCATTTTGACTTGCATCTCATATTTACGTTGAAGTTCAATCATATTGACCAGCGCACCGACAGCATTTACATTGCTGCCTTCAATGGTTCCAGAAGCAACTTTAACCGTGGCATCCAACGGAGCTTCGGTGCCATCCGCCATACGCAGCAAACCATCCTGATCTTTAAAAACATTTTGCAGGTCTGGCTTGACCAGCTTGATTCGATCGATAACTGCCAACTCATTTTCAGCACCACCAATCGGCCGGATAGAAATTGTGCCATCAGCACCGATATCAATTTTTTCTGCTGGCGGAATGGCGATAGGTCCACCCTCACCCATAACCGGCAATCCCGTTCCGGTGACTAATTGTCCCAGCTCGGTAACATGTAAGTCCCCTGCACGGGTATAGCCTTCACGACCATCTTTGCCCATGACAGAAATAAAACCTTCACCTTGTACAGAAATATCAAGTTCACGACCGGTTGATTGCACGCTGCCTTGCTGATAATCCGTCACTGGACGCTCTGTCATTGAATAAACACGGGTGGGTAAACCTTCGCCAAATACCGGCATGGAACGGAACTGTTCCAAATCAGCACGAAAGCCCGTGGTATTGACGTTAGCCAGATTATTGGCGTTGGTCGCTTGCGCTAGCATGGTTTGCTGCGCCGCATTCATTGAGATAAACAGCATGCGATCCATAGTTAACCTCTTTTTTCTATATAAATATCAATCAATTAAGCGAAATTAACGCAGATTGATGATGGTCTGGGTGACGGCATTATTTGTTTCTATCGCTTTTGAGTTCGCCTGGAAATTACGTTGTGCAGTAATCAAGCCAACCAGCTCTTTGGTCAAATCAACATTCGAGGTTTCCAGTGCACCTGACTGAATCAGACCGAAGCTGCCGGTTCCTGCTTCACCAATCCGCACATCGCCCGAATCCAATGTCGCTTCCCAGGCGGTATTACCAATCTGTTTTAAGCCTTGTGGGTTAGGAAAGTCTGCCAAAACAATTTTGGCGACGTTGGTGGTTTGACCATTAGAATATTGGGCCTGTACCAAGCCGGTATCATCAATATCCAAGCCTGTCAGCCGACCGGTGGGAAAACCATTCTGATCGGTATCCAATACAGTGAAAGCGGCTGAGTTTTGGGTTGAACCAGCAAAATTAACTTCGAAACTCAAATCAACTGCACCACTACTCAACCCGGAAAACGTATAAGTTTCAGTTGGTGTTACCCCACCATCCAAAGCCCCACCTAAAGCCGGGTCAAAGGTCAGTGTTTTGGTATCCTGGCCTGGAGCAAATTCAAGTATAGTCTGGCTGCCTGTGGGTTCATTAATATAAACCTGTACGTTCCATTCATTAGCAACATTGGTTTTCTGATAGTAATAGGTCAATGTACTTTCATTACCTAAAGAATCAAAAATATTACTGGAGGTAGAGTTGGTATAGGTCTCAGGGTCAGTCGGATCAATTGGTGTCGCGACTGGATCAATATCTGTAGCAGTTGAAGGAAGATTTGCTGCAATATCCACTTCTGTTGTGGCTTGAGGGACACCCGCAGCAACTGGTAACCGAATCGGATCCGTTCCACCCAAAGCGGTAGACGAAACACTGCCATCAGCATTGACCGGAAAACCTAATAAATATTGTCCAGAGCTATTGGTGATGTAGCCATCGCGGTTAATATTAAATGCACCAGCTCTACTATATAAAACCTGTTCAGTATCCAGAGCGGGTTTCAATGCGTAAAACCCCTGCCCATTTCCACTAATCGCCAAATCCAGCGAATTATTGGTCACTTCCAGATTTCCCTGATTGAATTGTTGTGCCACATTGTTCAGCACGACACCCGTACCGATGGCCGTATTACTGTTCCCGAATGTTGACAGGGCATAAACATCACCGAATTCTGCTCGTGAACCTTTAAAGCCAATGGTATTGATATTGGCGATATTGTTTGATTTCACATTCAAATCGGCAGTGGCGGCATTGAGGCCTGTTAATGCTGTATTAAATGACATGATGATTACCCCTTAAATAATTTCTTGAACTTCACTGAACGGCACGGAACCAATACCGGCCAGATTCATGGTCAGTCCTTGTCCGTTAGAGCCAACCAAAACACTGTCTACCTTCGCTATCACCGCCGTGGCAAAAGCGGTATTTTGTCCATCAACAGTGCCGGTAGCCATAAATTGATAGGCACCTTCTGGCATTGCTTCCCCGTCATTATTCAAACCATCCCACTCAAAATTGGTATAACCGGAGGCTGCTCCCATCGGAATGGTTCTGACTAATTCACCGGCTTCGCTGTAAACCTTAAGTTCCAGATTAGAAACAGGATCCGCCACATTAATTTGTCCGCGCATCGGTGAGTCAGCAGTCATGACACCAATTGACGAAGGGACCAAGACCGAACGTCCTACAAGAGAGGAGCCCTGCAACGCCTGATCCGACTGCATCGCATTGGCAAAATTAGCAAATGAATCCTGTAAATCACTAATACCACTTACCGTACTAAAGGAAGCTATCTGTCCGAGGAAGTCTCCGCTTTCCATAGGCTTAAGCGGATCCTGATTCATTAGCTGCGTGGTCATCAAGGACATAAAATCCTCCATTTGCAACTTGCCAGGATC
>DELT01000090.1:14338-36266 GCA_002354555.1 Methylophaga sp. UBA2689 | reverse complement strand
TGTAGCAGCAATTGTTTGGAAGTGTTGGCAATCTCAACATTGTTCTGATATGAACGAGAAGCCGACATCATATTTGCCATTTCTGCAATGGCGTCCACATTTGAGTGATAAACATATCCGTTGTCATCTGCCAGAGGATGTGACGGGTTGTATTCCTGGCGAACCGGTGCCTGACTTTCTGTTATGCCTAATACTTGAACAGAGCCAGCTTTGTATCCTTGCTGTGCATCGTCCAATACGGTTGAAAACACCGGTTGTCGGGTACGGTAGGTTTCATTTACGCTACTACTGACACTATCGGCGTTGGCCAGATTACTGGCTGTGGTATTGAGGCGCAGTGACTGCGCACTCATTCCACTGCCTGCAATATCAAAAATATTAAATAAAGACATGGCCGATTATTCCCCTTTGATTGCTTTGGTCAGGCCTTGGAAGCGTGACCCTAAAAATTCAAGACTGGCCTGGTACTGAATGGCATTTTGCATAAACTGTGCCTGCTCCACTTGCTCATCCACAGTATTACCGTCTAAAGAGTCTTGCATCGTTGTGCGGTATTGGGTGACAGCTTCAAACGGATTGCCTTCATTACCGGCAATATGTTTCTGATGAGTCGTATTTAAAGCGGCAGATTTTTGTCCTGCTGCCGCCATTTGCAATGCCGACTGAAAATCCATATCTTTTGCTTTAAAGTTTGGCGTGTCGGCATTAGCCAGATTAGTTGCCAGCATTTCTGCACGCTGCGTCCTGATACGCAAAGCATCGGCATGAATACCAAGAGCAGAATCAAAATTTATCGGCATGTTGTTTCTCCACAACAATCATTCACTTGCAAACACGTAAGCATCTTGCATGCCACAATTTATTATCATTATTAATCAATCACTTAAATGCACTACGGCAAACAATAAAAAACAAAGCGGCAAGCTGTTGCCACTCCACTTAACCAGCGGAATACTGCTGATATAATCTCTAGGCTTATGCTGTAATAATGAAAGGAATTCCTGCTATCGGCGATACATTTGCCAACTGGCTCACGTATTTAAAAAATAGATAGCGGGTGAGCAGCATAAGTGCTTGACCCACAATACTTTTAGCGTTAAAACCGAATACCTATAAGGAGCGTCACCAAAGTGAAAAAGTTTGCGGCAAATAATGGTTTCACATTGATCGAATTAATGATCACACTTGTTGTTGTCATTATCCTCGCGGCAATTGCTGCGCCAAGTTTTAACTCCCTAATTCGTGAAAACCGTCTTTCAACACAATCCAACTTATTTTTGAGCTCTCTTCAACTTGCTAAAAGTGAAGCAATTCGCCGTGGGGTTCAGGTCACCATGATTCCTGAAAGTAATACCCCTGGTGAGTGGCACCAGGGGTGGAGAATATTTACTGACTGGAATAGTAATGAAACCTTTAACGGTAATGTTAACGCAACTGACTGTAGTACAGAGGGACAGGATTGTTATTTACTTTTTCAGGAGAATATTGGAAATAATCTAACCCTTGTGGGCGATTCACAGTATGAGGATTGGATCGCTTTCAGTCCATCTGGAGAAACGCTAAGCTCTGGTGGTGGGTTACCCATTGGAAGTTTTAGTTTGTGCACCCCAAACACCAACGGTAGAGATATTGTTATTAACGGCGCTGGTCGTATGCGAGTTGAAGAAGGAGATGGAGCATGCTGAAAATAAAACAGTCTGGCTTCACTTTGTTGGAGGTAATGGTTGCTGTATTTGTACTTTCCGTTGGTTTACTTGGTTTGGCTCATTTGCAAATAACAGCACTTAAAACTAACCAAAGCGCTGATCTACGAACCCAGGCATCAATGTATGCATCGGATATATTAAATCGCATGCGAGCAAACCGAATTGCCAGCCAGACTGGTGCTTATAACATTGATGCGACGGATGATACGCCAAGTGCAGGAGGAAATGTTGCTAGTCAGGACCTTAATGAATGGCGAACCAGTTTATCCCAAGCCCTCCCTGGGGGAGCCGGTGGAGTTAGTTGTCCGGCATTTGATAATTTAAATGAGTTTATTTGTACCGTGACAATTCAATGGCGTGATATCCATTTAGGAAATGTGGCAAATATCGACTATAACGAATTAGCTGTTAAAACATTAACCATGGAAGGAGCCTTATGAAAAAACAGCGTGGACTCTCACTGGTTGAGTTAATGGTAGCAATCGTATTGGGGCTGATCCTGGTTGCCGGAGTAATTGAACTATTCGTCAATAACCGTCAGGTATACCGTGTTCAGGAAGCTAAGGCTCGAATGCAGGAAGATGGACGCTTTGCATTACAGCATATTAGTCGATTATTGAACAATGCAGGGTATAGGGGATGTAACTCACTACTTAATCAAAAAGCTAACGATTTAGCTACCAGCGTCGATCCAGATGATGGCACCGTTACGACCTCGCTAACAGGTGATCAAACGGTTCGCCCATTGGAAAATGTATTAAATAATGCTGAAGGCTACTTATGGCGTTTAGATATTCCTGTGGAGGGTAGTGAAGGCTCAAGTGGCGCATGGAGTCCGGCACTTGACGGCAGCATCAACAATGCACTAGCTGGCTCAGACGTTATTACGATTAGAAGTGTAGGGGCTGGTCATGCCAACGTTATCGCTCATGATGCAGATGATTTTACGCAACCACTTCAAACCGGTTCGGATAATACATTTACCTCATGTAACCCTGATCCTGATAGTCCCGATTATGAGGCAAATTGTAGCAATATCGCCCTAGTTACTACATGTGATAGTGCAGCTATCTTTCAAATTACCAATGACCCTTCTACAGGAAGCATTGAGCATGCTGCTGGAATTGGTTCACCGGGAAATTTTTCTGCAGATTTAGGCGATAACTTTGGTGGTGGCTGGATCAACACATACACAGCCCACACATTTTATATAAGACAAGGTGCTTCAGGCCCTTCACTCTATCAGAAGGTGCTTGATAATAACTCTCAAGAACTCATTGAAGGTGTTGAGAGAATGGAGATACTTTTTGGCGTTGATACAAACCAGGATTATTCAGTCAATGAATATCGAACCGCAAACGCGGTGGGGAATTGGGCAAATGTTATCAGTGTTCGCATCAGTCTTTTAATGGTTAGTTTGGAAAACAATCTAACTGTCGATGGCCCACAGGACTACTTCTTCAACGGCAATACCATTACTCCAGCTGCAGATGATCGCAGACTGAGAAGAGTCTTTACTCAAACCATCCTACTTCGAAACCGTACATCATGAATATGCAAATTAAAAATCAAACTGGTGCAGCATTAATTATTAGCATGATAATTCTGGTGTTAATGACGCTTTTGGGTTTATCCAGCATTAGGACCAGTTCACTTGAAGAAAAAATGACTGCTAACCTGCGTGATCAGGAATTAGCGTTTCAGGCAGCTGAGATTGCCTTACGCGATGCCGAAAAAAGGATTTCCGGATTTGCCAATGAGCATATTGCTACACAAGATGGCAATAATGAAAATATATGGACGACTAATGCGATGGATGCGACCCCAACTAATGCCACGCCATGGTGGGTTGAGCGAAACGAAGCCTGGTGGAACGCGAATGGTGTGGCTTCTGTTAACGTTGAAAACGTTGCCACACCGCCCCGCTATATCATAGAGCAGCTGGTATTTGATAAAGATAATGCAGCAATGGGCACTGGTAGTCCTGTTGATGGCCAAATTTATTATCGTATTACTGCTCGTGGTACAGGTGGCTCAAATCAAGCCAGAGTTTTATTGCAAAGCACGGTCATTAAAAGGTACTGATATGAATAAACTCATCTTTAGAATTACAACAGGCCTCGCTTTATTAATCAGTACTGGGCCATTTGCGAACACTTTGAACCTGAGTAATGTGCCACTATATCTTGGCGGCAGTATCGAACCCAACATTATGTTTACTCTTGATGATTCAGGCTCCATGCAATGGGAAGTAATGCCAGATGAAAATCTATATTTCGGCAGTTATGTTTTTCCAAGACCCAATAATCTTTATGGTGGTGTAACGTATTCCAATCAAATTGCCAATTTTGATGATGACAATGTTCATAATTTCTTTACCAGATCATCAGCTAATAATGCAGTTTTCTATAACCCAGATGTAACCTATGTTCCATGGAGCAATGCAGATGGCACCAGTATGGGTAATGCCAGCCCAACTAATGCATTATACAATCCAGCTATTCCTGCACTTGGTGGGTTGAACTTAGTTAATCAGCAAACTCAATTTGCTTGCTGGTTCAGGCATGATAGCAACCTTAATTCAGCTTTTGGCGATCCCTGTAACGGCAACCACAGCTATTGGCCTATTACCTATTACAATTATAATGGTGGCTCACCAACTGATAGAAACAGTTATACACGAGTCAGGATTACGACATCTACGGCATCTTCAGCCACATTCACAAGCCCAGGAGGTATTGTAAGAACCAAAGCCGAAGAAACCCAAAACTTTGCTAATTGGTTCCAATATTACCGTTCTCGAGTGCTGACTGCGAGAGCAGGTGTTGGAAGGGCTTTTGCTAAACAAGGCTCAAATTTACGCGTGGGATTTGCAGCCATAAACCAAGGCAGCAATACAATTGATAACGTAATCAGTGATAGAGCAATTATCCAAGGCTTAAGACAGTTTTCAGGGGCAAATAGAGCCAGTTTTTTTGATAACTTATATGACAGGGTGATTAATAATTTCGGAACCCCCCTTCGTTCTGCCACCAATAGCGTTGGTGAATATTTTGAAAGAACCGATAATAGAGGTCCATGGGGCAACTCACCGGGATCCAACAATGATGCTGAACATCTTTCCTGTCGGCAAAATTACCATATTTTAACAACTGATGGTTATTGGAACGGCAGTAGTCCGGGAGTTGGAAATGCTGATGGAACCGACGGTGAAGTTATCTCGGGGCCTGACAATGATGATTACCAATATACTCCTGAAAATCCCTATAACGATGCGTGGAGCAATACATTAGCTGATGTAGCGATGGAATACTGGAAGCGTGATCTTAGAGCAGATTTAACAAATAATGTACCTACAAACCAAGCTGATCCAGCTTTCTGGCAACACTTGGTTAATTTTACGGTAGGGCTTGGGGTCAATGGCATTTTAGATCCTGAAACAGATTTTGATGGATTAAAATCTGGTGATACCGCCTGGCCAGAACCTACTGCAAATTCAGAAGCAAATATTGATGATTTATGGCACGCTGCAGTGAACAGTCGCGGTAGTTTTTTTAGCGCCAGTGATCCAGATACTTTTGCTGATTCTTTAAGCGCTATTCTTTCTAATATTTCTTCAAGAACCTCATCAGCAGCATCTGTCGCTCTGAACTCCGGTTCGGTATCAGGCGACAGTAAAATCTATCAAGCGCGTTTTGACAGTGGTGATTGGAGTGGGCAACTATTAGCCTATAACATTAATAATGACGCCACACTTGGTGGTATCGCCTGGGATGCAGGTACGTTGATACCTCCTGCAAACGATCGTGTTATTGCAACTTATGATGGCAATTCCGGACAACCATTTCGCTGGGCATCCATTGCTGCCAGCCAACAAGCTAAATTGGGCAATCAATCCATTTTAAATTATTTGCGTGGCGTTCAATCGAATGAAGCAAGTAATGACGGTGGAACACTTAGAAATCGAAATCGTTTACTTGGAGATATTGTCAATTCTGCACCAACCTATGCTGCCGCTCCAGGGTCTCGCTATCAGGATAATTGGGGAGCCAGCAACGCGAATGACTCGAAACCTGAGAACGCCAGTCCCTATTCAACATATGTTGTTAACAATCAAAATCGGCCAGCGTTAGTTTTTGCAGGGGCAAATGATGGCATGCTGCACGCTTTTGATGCCGATAATGGCGTAGAAAAGTTTGCTTATGTCCCTAATGCAGTCTACGACAACTTAAATCAACTGAGCAGTACAGCATATACACATAAATACTATGTAGATGGCAGCCCGACGATTGTTGACGCTTTTATTAATAGCAGCTGGCGCACTGTACTTGTCTCAGGGCTTGGTGCTGGAGGGCAAGGCATTTTTGCTTTGGATATTACAGATCCAGCCAGTCTTACTACCGAGGCAAACGTTGCTGATAATGTTTTATGGGAATTTACCGACCAAGATGATCGTGATCTCGGCTATACCTATGGTCAGGCAAGTATTATTCGACTGAATAATGGTGAATGGGCAGCTTTGTTTAGTGGTGGCTATAACAATACGGCAGATAATAATTCGGATGGAAATGATAATAATGACAGTTTAACTGGCAACGGTACGATTTATCTTGTCAATCTTGCTGATGGCAGTTTGATTAAAAAGTTTGAAACACTGGTCAATGATCCAACTGGTAATAACCGTCCAAACGGGATTTCATCTCCGACAGCAATTGACATCAATAATGACAATATTGCCGACGCAATCTACGCGGGTGATTTATTTGGTAACATCTGGAGCATTAATATTATTAGTCAAGATAAGGACGAATGGGATTTTACATACTTTGATTCAGGTAATCCGCAACCTCTCTACACGGCCTGCGCTGCAGAATCTTGTACTGCATCAAACCGTCAACCTATTACGACTCGTATTCAAGTTGTTAAACATCCAAGAGAAAATGGCTATTTGTTGTTATTTGGAACCGGTAAATACTTTGAAGTTGGTGATAATAGTAGTGAAAATCAGGTTACCCAAAGTTTCTATGGTATCTGGGATAAAAGATTTTCAACTCTTTTACAGTTTGATAGAAGTGATCTTTTGCAACAACAAATCCTGCAACAAGTCTCAGTAGGTGGGGCTAATTATCGTGTTACCTCTGATGAATCAATAAATTGGACAGAGTATTCTGGCTGGTATATTGATTTGTTAAACGTCCAAGGAGCTAACACTGATAATCTCGGTGAACGACAGGTCAGTAATTCCATTATTCGTAATGGTAAAATCATCTTTACTACATTGATTCCTTCTGATGACCCATGTGCATTTGGTGGATCGGGTTGGTTAATGGAAATGAATTATGCTTCTGGTGGCAGATTGGCATATTCACCTTTTGATGTAAATGATGATGGTGAGTTTTCATCCGAAGATTATTTCACTCTGGAAATTGATACTGATGGAGATGGTGTTCCCGACACTGAAATAGAGGTACCTTATAGTGGAAAAGAATCTAAAGTTGGTATTATTCCTACCCCAAGCATTGTCAATCAACCTGGTGGTCAACAGGAAGTAAAATATACCAGTGGGGCAGATGGAAACATTGAAGTGACTATCGAAAATCCAGGCCCCGGATATGAGGGGAGACAATCATGGCGTCAGTTGCAATAATCTACTGAGGAAATTTTATGAAAGTTTTTACTACTGCGTTTTTGATGATATTAAGTACATGCGTTTTTTCAGGTGCTCAAACAAGCTTTTCTCACACAGGAATAATTAGCGAAGAATCTGGTCACTCAGAAACTATATTAGTTAATAATAAAGCTTATCGCATCGATAACGATACAAACGTTCATGCATTGGTTCGTCCTGGAGAATTAGCCCCAAGATTACCGGCTGGTGAACTGATAGGATTTAATATCTCTCAGGATGAAGATAGCGAGCTACATTATATAACCGATATTTGGTTACTTAATGCCAATTAACGGGGTGATATGAATGATAAACAAGCCACAAAAGGGTTTTACACTAATCGAGTTAATGATAACTGTTGCGATCATTGCAATAATAGCCGCGATTGCTTACCCTTCCTACCAAGAGCAAGTAAGAGAGACTCGTAGGTCAAACGCACAAGCTGATTTACTTGAGTTAGTTAGCTATATGGAGAGATTTTATGGAGAAAACTTCTCTTATCTTGGTGCTAACCTGCCTTTTAATACCTCTCCAAAACAAGGAAATAGTTTCTACAACCTTCGTTTTACTGCAGCACCTTCTGCTTCTGCTTATACAATTCAAGCCGTTCCAACTGGAGGGCAAACTGCTGACAGATGTGGCATTATGACAATTAATCAAAACAATCAAAGAACTCCTGCAAATGATTGTTGGTAAAAAAGCTTTAATCCATAAAAAACCCGCTCAACGCGGGTTTTTTATTTTAAAAATTATTTAGTATCAACTATCAACATTCACATGACCATCCTGCACCAGCTTGTTAATAATCTCAGCCTGTTGCGTAGAAGCATCAAATCCACCAACGCCTAAATCTGCTAGTGAAGTACCTTGCAATGTAACTTTTTGCGTTACATCCCCTGCTTCAGGTTTCAGTTCAATCACGATATCCGAGCCATCTTCTGTAATTGAGATAAAGTCAGTCAGGTTACCGGCATCTTCACCGACAAGAATATCCGAGAAATCCAGCACATCGCCTTGTGAAATATTAAAGTCTTTAACCGTATCACTCGCGGGTACTCCAGCAACACCCTCATCGCCGGCATTCCAGACAAAAATATCCTTGCCATCTCCACCGGTTAAGATATCATCGCCTGCCCCGCCTATAATTAATTCATCTGAATCAGTTCCAATTAATTGATTATCAGCACTAGTTCCGACTAATTCAGCATAGGCTGTAGAAGTAACATCCACCACTGTACCGTTATCTGATACGAAAGTGAGTGACCCCTCTATGGAGTTTATAACTTCTGGTGTTAAAGGATTATCAGAGACTAACGTTAATGTCAGTGGCTGATCATTTTCAACTTCAATTTCAAAAGTTCTATTTGGAAAATTGATAACAGGATCGTAACCAAGAATATCAATACCTTGAGACCTTAACTCAGTAGCATCAATTTTCACAACACCACTATTCCCATCTGTATCAAAAGCTGCAGATGCAAGAATACTTAAATCATATTGATAATAGTCATTTTCAATATTAGGTGTTAATGCCACATTGTCAATTGCAATTCCATGATTATCTATGGAACCAATTTCATTGAAAACTAATGTATTGCTTCCATCAAAGCTTCCGCCAATGACAGTAAAATTGACTGACTCCCATGAGTCACGATTATCACCATCAATCGTAGCAAGCACTTCGCCGTTCCAAATGACTTGCATCACGCCAGAATCAGCGTTATTTGCCATTTTTAATGCTTTATCAAGATAATCAAAGCTTAGAGTATATTCCAGGCCATTAACTAAACCTGAAACCTGTTGGTATATTCCACTATTCCCCGGACTGGCGCCCAGATCCATATAATGGTTTCCATCTGTTGTTCCGACTTGTCCGTGTCCTCCAGCATGTGGTTCCATTGCCGGCATAGATTCATCAACCAGTTGCCAACCGGTGATCGATTGCATTGAAACCAACTGACCACCCGCTAGACTTCCATCTGCAACATCAGTAACGCTATTTCCATTAGCACTAATGCCATTAATGTTTTCAAAACTACCATTGGTAATAAAGTTGGTTGAACTTTCGATTAATGTTTCACTACCGATACTCAGTTGTAATGAAATTGGCGTAACAGCAACTGAAGGTAATATCGAATATTCGGCTTCAAAAGTAGCAGTGTCGCCATCACCATCTGTCACTGTCAGTTCAATACTCTCAGTTATGGTCTGTTTAACATCTGAGGTCGATTGATATTCATAATCACCTTGCTCGGTCACCCGAATCGTACCAAATTCAGTTGCAACTGACTGTGACCAGCCATCAGCGCCAAAAATAAGTACTGTATTATTTATCGCACTTAACCCACCACCATCAGCCCCAACATTAAAGTTGAATTGTCCTGAAGTTGATTCTCCAGAAGCAGTATCCTGTCCAACATAGTCAGTGGCAGAAGGGCCATCATCATTAAATGCAATGACAACGCCAAGATCTATACTGGCGTCTGCCGTATCACCATCACTGTCAGTGACGGTTAGCACCGCATCAATGGCTCCAGGATTAATGGTTGCAGGAGTGAGCAACTGCAATGAATCAGTGGGATCATCATGAAAAACTGGTCTTAATTGCTCGAGCGTCACTAAACCGCTTTGATCAATCGATAATGTAAATACCACTGACGTATCATCACCATTCTCGATGTAGCCTTCAACGACGCCTGATTCCGGATCATCATTTTGGTAACGTAAAGAAACCATCTGTCCGGTTTCAGTATCATTTAAACCGGTTGCTACATTTGTATCAATACTCAGAGCATATTCAGAAGTACCTGCTCCATCCGCCCCATATTGTGTTGCAAAGTATTCACTTATATTAAGGCTGGCAACTGCAGCAGTTGAATCATCACCATCAGCAAGTAGGTTTTCGTTTACGGTTAAACCTTTTGTTTTTGTAAACTCAACGTTAATATTTACGTCATTATTATCTTGATCGCCGCCACCGATAACATCTTCCCAGTTTTGATTACCAGGATTAGCATTGCTATTCAAATAGTCATAGTTACTGAGGTTTAATTCCGAGTTATCGAATAATGCAGGCGCTTTGTCAAAATTACTTAATAATGCAACACCATCAGTGGTCACCGCCTGCCAGCTGCCGTTTGGTAATTGTTCAAAGGTGACTTCTGTTCCATTTTCCAGCTCAGAGTTCAACCTACCACCGTTGGAAATAACAAAAAACCCAATATCTTCTGGGTTGACACCTTCAACCTGAACGGTTGAAGAAACATTCTGTTTAACATTTGCAAAGAGCACGACGCCACTAGTAGGCTCACCATTTTCATTTTTGATGTAATAACCATAGCTATTATCGTAACCTGCAGATATGGAACCTAAATTGGTAATCTGCATCTCAAAACCCATTTCAGGCTGTGTTGCAGTAACTAATGGATTATCATCCTGTATTGAAACATTCAGGTTGGCCGAATCACTTATGCCATTACTATCTGTAGCAATAATCTCGAAACTGTTACTCAAATCTGTATCATTGTCCGGCTGACTGTGTTCAACGGCATTGTTCAATGTATAGCTGTAACTAATGGTGTAGGTGCCATCCAAATTTAGTGTGGCATCCGTAATATTAAGGGTATTTCCATACTCGTTGGTAAGCGTAGGAAGATTATTCAAGATATTGCCATCCTGAATCACAGGTTCTCCATCAATACTGAGTGCGTCAACACCAGATGAAGCGCTGACCGTAAATGTGCCTGTTTTAGTCAATGAGCTACTATCAGGATTAGTACCAAAACTCAGGTTTGCCTCAGCAAAATTGAGTTGATCAGTAGAAAGGATAGAAATGGATTCTGGCGGTGGCGGAATAATGGGTGTATCACCATCCTCGGAATTGGCATCAATCAGAGTTGGTAATTGCTCTTCTTCTATTGTTGGAAAAATTATACTTGGTCCAATAGTCTCAAAACCAGCTTGAGGTGTTACGCGTGGAGCAAGATAATCTACAACAACTGCTTCACTGCCACCCTCACTGGTGGGTTGTGCACCTGGACCTGCAGCAGTTGGCTCAGCCACTTCAGTGGGATCATCACCTGCGAGTAAAGCTTGTTGAATGGCGTCTATATCATCCACCAGATCAGCAGCGGGTGGAGGTGTATCAGTTTCTGCAACATCAAATTCAAATGCTTCAATGTCGAGAACGGCCTGAGAATTCCTTCCCAGATCCATTACACCGCCATCAGGAAATTCAATTTCGATAGCACCGGCAATACCTGTGGTAATAATTTCGTTGGGATAAACTTTGTCACCAACTTGTAAATTTCTCACAGTACCGTCGACTGCTGTGGCAGTTGCAGTGCCAATTAAGGCTGAAATAATTCCGGCTTCTGTGGCCATAAACTCTTCTCCGATGAAATACTGCTTCCCAAGGCCGACAAAAAACGCTTGTGACCATATTTGCAGATAGTTTCCCATGACTACGAAAGGCTATCTACTGTACATTGGTACTAAAAAACAAAAAATTTAAATAATTTATTTTTTAACTAGCAAAATTCCAGCCAGATTAAATCAATACTTGGCAAAGTTTGATTATTGTCCGATAGCACCTGCAGCGAAATGATTCAGCATATCGGCAACCAGACGCCTAGGTAACCATGCCTCACCATCATGTACTGCACGAATAGCTTTCACTAATTTGTCATGTTGAGAAGGTGTAATATAACCGCGGGCTCTGAACCCAGTTGCTTTGAGTTGATTAAAGTCCGGTGTTTTATCTGACAGAATGATGGTTTGATTGTGCGCGTAGTTGGTCGCCAACACCAAGCATAGAATATCGGCATTAATACGTTCGTTATATTGTTCCAGCACAGTGATATCAGCTTCAGCAGCTATTATTGCCAAAATTGCTGTATCAATAGTTTCAGGGTCGATAACGGTAATCTTCAAGTCATCATGTTCCGCCAGATTAATTAAACTGGCTATTGTTCGACCAACCAAAACTACGTTTATCACGCGTAGACCTTGAGAATCGTATTGATGAGTTGCCATTGTTGTTCCCATCCCTGAAGCGGTGATTGACGAAATCCACTACGAACAAACTGTTGAAGTCTTCCTTCAACAATACTGAGTAACAAGTTAGCCGTTTCATTCACTGGCCGTCCGCCAGCTTGTGTCAAGGTTAACTCGCGTTCCCGCAGAATTTGTCGGAACTGCGTCTCCAATCGGTCAAAAAATTGACTCACTCGATGACGAAGCCGTTCTGTTTCACCAGTTAACGCTGTTCCAACGAGCACACTGCTAATACCCGGGTTTTTTGCACTAAACCCCAGCATCAGAGCCATAATCTTTTCACATCGAGAGACCGCATTATCATCTTCATCAACAATTCTGCGAATCAGACCGAAAACGGTATCTTCGGAAAATTCAATAAGACCTTCAAACATCCTCGCCTTACTTGGAAAGTGGCGATATAACGCTGCTTCAGATACTCCCAGGCTTTCAGCCAATTGCGCTGTTGTGATTCGTTGTCCGGGATGTTGTTCGAGTTGCGTCGCCAGAGCTTCCAATATGGCTTGATGACGCGACTGTTTTATCTGCGCGCGAGTTGATTGCTGCTCTGTCATCGACCGCCTCCACGAATCAGCGTACCAACGCCCTCATCCGTAAACATTTCCAGTAATACCGCATGCTGTACACGACCATCGATGATGTGTGAGCTGGTCACCCCTGCCTGAACGGCATCTAATGCACAGCCAATTTTAGGTAACATTCCACCGTAAATGACACCCGATGCAATTAAATCATTGACTTGTTTCGCATTCAGACCAGTAAGCAACGTCCCATCAGAATCTAGCAGTCCGGGCGTGTTTGTCAATAGGATCAATTTTTCTGCCTGCAGCACCTCGGCAATTTTACCAGCCACCAGATCGGCATTAATGTTGTAGGACTGACCATCCTGACCCACCCCGATAGGAGCGATTACCGGAATGAAATCACTGTGTATCAACATATCAATCACGCTGGTATCAATACTGGTAACGCGACCGACATAGCCCAAATCAATCATTTCCGGTGCATCAACGCCAAGTTCTTCCTGTGAAGCAAATTTCATTTTTTCAGCAAAGATCAGACTACCGTCTTTACCTGTTAAGCCGACAGCCCGTCCACCATGGTTATTGATCAGATTAACAATGCTCTTGTTCACTTGGCCGCCAAGCACCATTTCAACAATATCCATGGTCTCGGTGTCTGTTACCCGCATACCATTGATAAACTCTGACTCTTTCCCAATCTTTGCCAAAAGCTGACCGATTTGCGGTCCACCACCATGGACAATGACGGGGTTGATTCCAACAGCTTTCAATAGAACAACATCGCGGGCAAAGCTGTTTTTCAACGTTTCATCAATCATGGCATTGCCACCATATTTGATAACAAGGGTCTTACCGGAAAAACGTTGAATATAAGGCAACGCCTCAGTCAGAACCTGAGCAATATGTGATGCTTTTTGTGTATTCAAACTCATTAAAAATTTCTTCCTTGTCCCGCACAGTTTAGTGCAGGCTTTTTTTATTGTTTTTGCTTATGCAAAATAACGACCAACTATAATTCGTTTTTGTCGTAAATAGCGTAAGGTTAAAGATTCAGACTTAGATTAGGTTTCACCTGCAGCATCTGCTGAATAAATTGTTGTTTTATCTGTTCCAGATCTTCTTCAGTTTCTGCTTCAAACCGTAACGTGAGACCCGGAACGGTATTTGAGGCTCTAACAAGCCCCCAGCCATTGCTGAAATTCACCCGGACACCGTCAATGGTAATAACTTCACCATCATCGAACTGTGCATTTTGTGTAAATTGTGTCATAAACCGACGGCACTCTGCTGTATCTAGATCAATTAAAATTTCCGGAGTGTTAACACTTTGCGGTTGTGCAGCAAAGATTTCTGTTGCACCACGACGTTGAGGATCATCGGCAATCAGCGCCAGCAGACGGCAGGCGGCAAATAAGGCATCATCAAATCCATACCAATTGTCGGCAAAAAAGATATGTCCACTTAACTCACCAGCTAATTTTGCTTCATGTTTGAGCATTTCTGCCCGTATTAACGAATGGCCGGAAGCGCACATCATCGCTTTGCCTCCAGCTTTGGTAATAACCTGATCCAATAAGCCCGTACTTTTGACATCATAAACAATGGTCGAGCCTTTATGGCGCTTCAGAATATCGCTGGCAAATAACATCAGCAAACGATCCGGCCAGATGATTTCACCCTCTCCGTTCACTACGCCGAGTCTATCGCCGTCCCCATCAAACGCCAGTCCAATATCAAGATGTTTCTCTCTAACCAATTTAGAAATATCCTGCATATTCTGCGGTTGTGCGGGGTTGGGATGATGATTGGGAAAGTGACCATCCACATTACAAAACAACTCATGCACATCACAACCTAATGCTGTTAGCAATTGCGGGACCACTTTACCGGCAATGCCATTTCCACAATCCACCCCCACTTTCAACGGACGTGATAACGGAACAGTCTGTTTTACTTTTTCAATATAACTAGTAATGATATCTGCCTGCCGTAACTGCCCCTCGCCACTATATAGTCGAGAATGCTGTATACGGTGATAAATGCCCTGAATAGCGTCTCCCGATAGCGTTTTATCATTGATAACAATTTTCAGACCATTGTAGCCCTGAGGATTATGACTGCCAGTCACTACAACGCCGCAATGCGTCCGCATGTGCTGCGAAGCAAAATAAACCAGAGGGGTAGGTACCGCCCCAATATCAGTAACATCACAGCCACTGGCCAGAATGCCCTCGATTAACGCATCACTGAAACTCTCACTGGAAAGCCGTCCATCCCGGCCAACGATAATCCGAGTCTGCTCCTGATGCTGAGCCTCCGTACCTATAGCAAGCCCCAAGACCCGCATAATCGGTTCACTCAACTGAGTGCCGACAATGCCACGAATATCATAAGCCTTAAAAATCACCGGCTTAATATCTACTGGCCTGACTCTATCTACTGATTCGGTTTTACTGACTTTGGGAGCGGCTGCGCGTATCACCGCGGGAGGCGGCGTATTATCGATATTGACTTCATTTTCTACATATTCTACTGGCCGTGGGCGTGCTCCAATTTGAGCCTGTTTTTTCGGTTTTAGTGTGCTGAACCGATTAATCACCAGCCAGCATAAGGCACAAACAATAATGGCCAACATGAGCAATGCGGGCCAGGCTGCTGTTTTAGCCACTCCTTCAGCAGGCCAGAATGCCAGACGCCAGTAGGCACCGGGTAATGCCTGAGTATAAACAGGACTGGAATGCAGAGATTTACCATCCCCTTGTTCGATAAGCGTCAGCCAGTTTTGGGCCCCTTGTTGTAATGCCAGACTACCTGAACCAATCGATAAATAACGTTCACGCAGCTTTTCCTCCAACTCAGTCATTTGCAGGGTAAGCACCAGATATCCCGCTGCATCCAGTTTCTTGGTCAGTAAAATATGCGCCTGGGCGGAATCAGGTTGCATAACAGCAATATCAGCCATCCCTTGCACATCTGCCTGACGTAAACTGTTGATAGTGCCAAAACTGACCGGAATACACGCATCGGATGTTGGAGCAGCAGGTATAGAGGCAATAACACATGAGGTTGATGCATCAGGCCAGCCAAAGGCTACCGGATCCTGTGCATTTTCAGCCGACATCTCGTTAAAACGTTGCTGCCAGACTTGTAGCATATCGATCATGCCGGATGCGGCGAGCGCTAGCTTTTCTGTTTGTTTCTGGTTAAATGCTGCTAAGGCTGACTGCTGCTGGTAATCATTAATTTGGATTGCTGCCGCCACCCCGGATAGAACAATTAAAATCAACAGCAGAATGGCCAGCGAACTCAGCCTTCTGCGAAATAACTTCAGATTTTGCAGTTTCAACAGCACGTTTATGATCAGCTTCTGCCAGTATGGCCGAAGCCGCCACTACCACGTTCACTGGCAGTAAATTCGGTGACCTGCTCAAATCCTACCTGTACTACTGGGACAAACAGCATTTGTGCAATACGCTCACCCACTACGATCTCAAAGGGCGTATCACCACGATTCCAACAAGATACAAAAATTTGTCCCTGATAGTCGCTATCAATGAGTCCCACCAGGTTACCTAATACTATGCCATGTTTATGTCCCAGGCCCGAGCGCGGCAAAATCATCGCAGCCAGGGCGGGATCGTCAATATGAATGGCAATTCCGGTCGGTATCAGAATGGTTTCGCCAGGATGTAATGTCAGATTTTCATCCAGACAAGCCCGCAGGTCCATCCCGGCGGAACCATCGGTGGCATAGTCCGGAAGTTCAATTGATTTGCCCAGTCTCGGATCGAGAATCTTAAATTGAATTTTTTGCATGATAGCGCTCTGTTATTAATGTTATAAGTTCGCGTGCAATTTCAAGTTTCGGAGCTTCAGCCAAGGATTTATGACCACCTTCCCAGAAAATTTCCAGCGCATTGTTATCCTGACCAAAAGCCAGCCCATCACCCACTTGGTTCGCTGCGATCAAATCCAAACGTTTTTTTTGTAATTTATGTTGTGCATATTGTTGCAAATCATCTGTCTCAGCAGCAAAACCAACCACCAGCTCTGGCCGTTCACCGGCACTGGCAACCGCTGTAATAATATCGGGATTCAAACGAAGTTGCAGTGATAAATCATCCTCAGCCGATTTTTTTAATTTAGCTGAAGCAGGATGCGTGGGGCGATAATCCGCTACTGCTGCACAACCGATATAGATTGCCGTTCCGGCTAAGTTTTGCATAACGGCGTCAAACATTTGTTGAGCCGTTTCAACCATTATTCGGTTACAACCAGGCGGTGCTTCCAAAGCCACCGGCCCGGATATCAGAGTGACCTTTGCCCCCAATTCAACGGCTGCTTGCGCCAGAGCATAGCCCATTTTCCCTGAGCTGCGATTAGCAATAAAGCGAACCGGATCAATTGGTTCATGTGTAGGCCCTGCAGTAATGACTATTTGTTTTCCTGTCAGAGGACCAGTCTGCAACTTGCGGCTCAGATGCAACACAATATTTTCAACTGCCATTAAGCGACCTTCGCCCTGCTCTCCACAGGCCTGATCACCACTTTCAGGACCAATAAATTCAACACCGCGTTGTTTTAGCAGTTGGCAGTTTTGCTGAGTTGCAATGTGCGACCACATTTTATTATTCATTGCTGGTGCCACAATCAGTGGCGCTTCAGAGGCAAGACAAACCGTGGAAATCAAATCATCAGCCAGACCATGAGCCAGTTTTGCCAGACAATCAGCGGTTGCGGGAGCAATCAGGATCCAGTCAGCCCAACGCGCCAGTTTAATATGGCCCATTGCAGCTTCTTCGTCAGCATCAAAGAAATTCAATGAAACGGGATTACCACTGACCGTTTGCAGAGTGAGTGGCGTAATAAATTGCGTGCCGCCTTGGCTCATCATTACCCGTACTTCAGCACCGTATTCTTTTAATCTTCGAACTAAATCGGCTGACTTATAGGCGGCTATACTGCCGGTAACGCCAAGAAGAATACGTTTTCCTTGAAAAGCATTTGTCTCAATCATGCTGCATTTTTGCCTATCGCTAAATCACGCAAACTTAAGTCATCCAACACGTCATTCTGTGCTTCATTAATTTCAGAAAAGAAAGCTTCAATACCAGGTTCAGTGTGTTGCTGTAATGTTGAAATACCAATTTCTTCGGCACTACGTAAGCAGAGCAAAATTTCACTGACTAAAATTTTGCTGACATCTCCCGCCATAGTAAAGGAATCTTTATCTCCGGCCACTTCTACGATAAAGCCGCCTTGCTCCAAAATGTCCAATAATTCCTCTAAATTTTCACTGCTTAACGTGGTCAGCTTCTCCAGCTCCGAGAGACTGTATGCCGGCTTTTTTTCACAAAAGCGACGAGCAATAATAGTCATTAGCCACAGGCCCTTTTTCTCACGTAAACGTGGGCTCAAAACCAGGGTTTTTCCGCCCATCAATACAAATCGTGGATGCTGAAGATAAAAAGCTACCTGAGATCCAGTCAATAAAATATACCAGCCAAGATAAAGCCATATCATAAAGAAAAATAAAATCGCAAAACTGGAATAGATTGCCGTGTAATTGGATGATGAAGCTACAAAAGTCGCAAATAAGGTCCCAAGTCCAATCCATAGCGCCCCGGCCACCATTGCACCACCCAGGGCGGGCCCAAGTTTCACTTTGGTATTGGGAATAAAGGTATAGAGAAAGGTAAAGGCGAGCACAATCATAAAATAGGGTAACAATTTGCTGAGAATCAGTAGCAATGTTCCAAATGGTTCGATTGATTGTAAGGTCGAGACCACATCATTATCCATCACCGTTGCGGCGACACCTAAAGCAGAGAAGACCAATACCGGACCGATCATCACAACACTCATGTAATCAGTAAATCGACGTGCAAACGACCTTGACCTTTTCACCCGCCACACAAAATTAAAAGCACTTTCAACCTTCTGTACCAGAGCAATAATAGTGTAGAACAACATGCCCAAACCAATAGAACCCAGCACACCAACTTTGACGTTTTCTACAAAACCAATAATGCCGGAAGTCATTTCCCCTGCTTTTTCACCGAGTGGGGCCATAAAGTTGAGCAGTACGGGTTCTATTTGGTTATGTACTCCAAACGCTTTGAGCACCGAGAAAGCAACTGCAATCAACGGTACTAATGATAATAAGGTGGTAAATACCAGGCTCATTGCCCGCAGGTTTAATTCTCCGGTCGACAGTTGTCTCGCCATCACATAAGTCACTCGACCCGCGTGCCGTGTCAAACGTTTTAGTTTGCTGGCGCCTTCAGTCGTTTCCTGCCAAAGCTGAACCTGGAAAAAATGTTTTAACTTGTCTATATAGTCTTTCATACTGGTTATCATCCTGATGGCAGGTTTATCCATTAAACTGGATTATCAATGTCAATGAAATAGTGTTGCAGGCCAAATTTCAGAGCAAGATGCTCTCCCAAGGATTTAACACCATAACGTTCTGTAGCATGGTGCCCTGCTGCGATGTAATGAATTCCAAGTTCTCTGGCCAAATGTGTTGTCTGCTCTGAAGCCTCTCCACTGATAAAGGCATCCAGACCTGACTCTGCTGCCTGCTGAATATAGCCTTGTGCAGCACCGGTACACCAGCCAACTGTTTTTATTAAACGATCATGACCGGCAATAATGGTAGGTTTTCGATCCAGTTGACAGGCGATATAGGATGAAAATTCGTCTAATGTTTGTGATGTTGCTAGTTTCCCCTGAAAACCGATAGCGGGTTCTCCAGTACCGGCAATAAATCCATCAATTTCTATATTCAGTATTTTCGCCAGTTGTACGTTATTACCAAACTCGGCATGGGCATCCAAGGGCAGATGGTAGCCAATAAGATTCATGTCATTATTGATTAACATTTTCAAACGTTGGTACTTAATGCCTGTCACTGTGGGAGCTTCGCCACGCCAGAAATACCCATGATGAACCATAAGGGCATCAGCATTGTGCTCCACAGCCGCTTCTAACAAAGCCTGACTTGCCGTTACGCCGGTCACCAGAGTATTTATCTCTGGTTTACCTTCTACCTGTAAACCATTCGGACAATAGTCCTGAAATCTCGATACTTCCAATTGCTCATCAAGATAGGCGATCAGCTCTGCTCGGGTTATCATTCAATTACTCCATAAAAACTCTGGGGTCTGTTGATCTTTCAAAGCCATCACTGCGGGAGACTCTGAAAGATCAACAGACCCTGGCCACTATACCAAACGGGAGTCGTTAAATGGATGCTGTAAGTATTATTGCGCTGAGTATGGGGGCCGCCTGGGCCAGTGGTATCAATTTATATGCTGCGGTATTTATGCTGGGTTATATGGGCACAACAGGGCATATGGTTTTGCCGACAGAGTTGCAGGTTCTCAGTGACCCTCTGGTGATGACGGCCGCAGCAGTAATGTATTGTGTGGAATTTTTCGCTGATAAAGTGCCTGGTGTCGATACCGGCTGGGACACTCTGCATACCTTTATCCGTATTCCGGCTGGTGCCATGTTGGCGGCAAGTGCAGTAGGAGATGTCAGCCCGGCAATCGAATTAACAGCAGGTCTGCTGGGCGGGAGCCTTGCTGCCGCAACCCATGCCACTAAAGCCGGCAGTCGATTAATGATCAATACCTCACCAGAACCTTTCAGCAACTGGACAGCCTCAATAACCGAAGACTTGCTGGTGATTGCCGGTTTGTGGACGGCCCTCACTCATCCGCTGTGGTTTCTTGCGGCACTAATTGTTTTCATCATGTTAATGATTTGGTTGCTACCGCGTTTATGGCGTTTAATCAAAACGGTTTTACAATACATTGGAAGCTGGCTGGGATGGTGTGAAAAACCGCAAACGACGAAAACAGCAACAAGTGATCAATCCGCTGAAGCCATAGAGATTAAATCTGTATCCGATAAATACGAAAACTAACGACGGCGATACACCACACCATGCGGCGTGCGTTGCAAATCAAAGGCATCGGTGTAACCACTAATCGTTTCCGAGGCACCTAAAAACAGGTACCCACCCGGGTTTAATGCCTGGGCCAAACGGGTAAGAATATCTGTCTTGCGTTGCATCGAAAAATAAATCAACACATTACGGCACAGGATGACATCAAACCGACCCAATCCGGTATAGCTTTGCAACAGATTCTGTTCCCTGAACTGAACCCGCTGTTTAACTTCATCGACAATTTGCCAGCGGCCTTCAAAGGGTTTGAAAAACTGTTGTCGTCTCGCGGGGGAAATTCCTCTTATCAGGGCATGTTCTTCATAAACACCCCGCCGTGCCAGTGCAAGCATGCTGTTGGAAATATCCGTGGCAATAATTTGTGTGCTTTTAAGTTTGCTATCCGGCTTTTTACGAATATATTCATTGAGGATCATGCTGATCGTATAGGGCTCCTGCCCCGAAGAGCAGGCTGCTGACCAGATTCTGCAGGGTGCTGTAACCCGCGTTTCCAAATCCGCCAACGTCATTTTTTCAAATACTTCAAACGGCCCCCCATCTCTAAACCACGACGTTTCATTCGTTGTCATCGCATCAATAACCGCGTCTCGCAAATGACGTGGATGGCCACGCTGTATCGCATTTAACAGATCGGCAACTGAGGGAATATTTTCATCACGTAACAGCTTGGTGAGACGGCTGACAATTAAATATTGTTTGCCATCACCCAAAACAATGCCGCAGGCCTGTTCCAAAAAAAGTCGAAACCGTTCGTAATCGGTCTGACTAATATCATTTCCTTGTAACATACCTGAGTTTTGCCCACCTTAATTGTTTCGTTCTATAACATTTAGCGGTCAATATGCTTAAATGTTTAGCCGTTATAATTTAACCATACTCTGATTGCTTATATGCCAAAAAACAAGCCCAACATACAGCGACGCAATATTTTGATTACCGGATGTTCGAGCGGCATTGGTTTGGAGGCTGCCAGAATATTACATCGGCGGGGGCATAATGT
>DELT01000090.1:12035-14164 GCA_002354555.1 Methylophaga sp. UBA2689 | reverse complement strand
GGTAAAGTCGATGTGTTATTTAATAATGCTGCTTATGGTCAGCCAGGCGCAGTGGAAGATTTGACCCGGGACGCGCTCCGTGAACAATTTGAGACCAATGTGTTTGGTACTCAGGAACTGACTAACCTGGTGATAAAACAGATGCGCCAGCAGGGATCTGGCAGAATCATCTATAACAGCTCTGTATTAGGGCTCATCGCCTTACCCTATCGGGGCGCATACAACGCCAGTAAATTCGCCATCGAAGGTTTGGCTGATACCTTGCGTTTGGAGTTAAAAGGTACAGGTATTACCATTTCGCTCATCGAACCTGGCCCAATAACCAGCCAGTTCAGGCAAAATGCTTTTACCAAATATCAGCAGCATATTAATAAAGATACCAGTGCTCATAAGGCCAGCTATACAGCAATGGAAAAACGCCTGTTAACGCCAGGGCCAGCAGCACCTTTCACCCTTCCAGCCAAAGCAGTAGTTGATAAGTTAGTACATGCCATAGAAGCCGATCGACCAAAGATTCGTTATTACGTTACTTTTCCGACGTATCTGTTTGCGTATCTCAAACGCGTTTTACCTGCCAACGCTCTGGATTGGGTACTCCGCAAAGTTTCTCGTGATGAACAACAGTAGATTGCGCACATTATTTTCACTCCGTGATATGCCATAATCGCCGGCATATTGCTTCCCATGGATGAGATATAAATGGCCAGGATGTCAAAACTTCAACTTCATTGGAAAACGGCCTACAGTATTTTTTTTGGCAGTTGTCTGACCGGCTTCATCATTCTGAGTGTTATCGGTTATTTAAACTTTCAGCAGGGACTTTTTGAAAAAGCACAGCTGCTGACTATCTATCTCTTACCATTTTTGTTGATATTGTTGTTTTCTCTGGCCTTAACGTTATGGGTATTGCGACGTCTATCCCAACCGTTAACTCAGATTGAACAAATATCTCTGGCCCTTCCCTTATTGTCGGCAAAAAAATATCAGCAGGCACGCCAGCTATTATCAGAAACGACTGTCAGCAGTATTGATCAGGAAGTCATTGAGCTGTCGAACCTGACTCATCAACTGATAAATGTGCTGGATCATCTCGATCAGCACAGAAGGTTACGCAATCAGCAGGTTCAGATTAAGAACCGTGAGCTGCGTAAAGATCGTGACTTCATAAAAAGTCTGCTTGATACCGCCCAGTTAATCGTTTTAACCATCGATAAAAAATTTGATATTTCGCTGTTTAATGATTATGGCGAACAAATTACCGGCTATAACAAAAATGAAGTTCTCAATACCAATGTCGCCAGAATGTTTCCAGCCAGTCATTGGACTGAGGCCAATATCCATTTCAATGAATTGCTGGCCGGTCATCAGCGAATAGCCCAACAGGATGCCGAACTCATTGATAAAAACGGCCTTATCCGTCAGATTTCCTGGCTGCATTCACGCCTCGAACATGATAATCAGCAAGCGGTAATTTTATCCGTTGGTTTGGATATGACTGATAAAAAAGACGCTGAAAAACGCATTGTCTGGATGGCTGAGCATGATCCGCTGACCGACTTATGTAATCGACGAAAATTTATTGAAGAGTTCGAAAAGTCGCTGCGTATGGCGATTCGGTATCACCACCACAACACCCTGCTGTATCTCGATTTGGATCAATTCAAGGACATCAACGATACCAGCGGTCATCGGGCCGGTGATGAACTGTTGATTCTGGTTGCCCGTGCCCTCAAACGGGTTACCCGTTTTACTGATCTGGTTGCCAGACTGGGAGGCGATGAGTTTGCCATTTTAATGCCTGAAAGCGATTCTGCCGGGGCTATCACATTGGCAAAAAAAATAATCCATGAGCTGAGCACTATTCAGCTCGAATATGGTGCAGTTCACCACAAAGTATCCACCAGTATCGGTATTGTGCACTTCCCGTTACAGGATGCCAGTATTCATGAACTGATGGGGTTTGCTGATCTGGCAATGTACCAGGCAAAAGCTTTTGGTAAGGGCAGTTTCCATACCTTTTCACCTGATGATCGTACCCGAGAGCAACTGCAAGCCCGTGTGTTATGGAAACATCGAATTGAACAGGCTCTGGAACAGGATCTGTTTGTGTTGTTCTATCAGCCGATTCT
>DELT01000090.1:10981-11870 GCA_002354555.1 Methylophaga sp. UBA2689 | reverse complement strand
GGTTTGATTCAGCAGATAGATCATTATGTTATCCACCACGCTCTGCAGCAACTGGGGGCAATGCAAAAGCAGGGAAGAAACGTTTGTTTTGCTATAAACCTCTCTGGTTTGGTAATTGATACATCCGTGTTATTGCCTTTACTGGAAAACACAATTGCCGAACATCAAGTCAATCCCAACGGCATCATTTTTGAAATCACTGAAACAGTAGCAGTCTCTAATCTGCAGCAAGCCAAAGCCATGATGCAGGCAATAAAAGCCTTAGGCTGTCGGTTTTCCCTCGATGATTTTGGCGTCGGGTTTTCCTCATTTAACTATATGCGGGAATTGCCCGTCGACATCATCAAAATTGATGGCATCTTTATTAAAAATCTGGATAAAAATGCCGATGACCAACTTTTTGTCAAAGCTTTAGTTGATGTCGCCAAAGGGCTTAATCGTCAGACCACCGCTGAGTTTGTCGAAAATGCGGAAATATTAGCGCTGTTAAGAGGTTTTGGGGTGGATTTTGCTCAGGGATATCACATTGGCCGCCCACAACCAGCTTTGCTTGATACTACTACCTGGTCTGAGTCAGTTTCTAAATAACATTTCGTTGTTCGTGCGCCTCATGCTTGTGCAGCCGACACGTCGTTTCGAATCATCTTGGTGCAAAAAAACACTTTTTCACAGCGGCCTAAAACGCTAACCAATTGAAACTAAAGCATAAAGAAAGTCAGGCATAAAACATGCTAACTACTTACCTGTTTACATCAATTCAATCTGGAGCGTTTATGTCTTATCTCATACCAAGTGAATTTACCAAAAAAATGGTCGATGCCGGTGAATCAAAGCTCAAAATGGCTACCCGGGACGTATTGATTCGATCTTATATGGCTGGGGCTATCCT
>DELT01000090.1:7480-10876 GCA_002354555.1 Methylophaga sp. UBA2689 | reverse complement strand
GGCGCGTTAGTTTTCCCTGTCGGATTTGTTTTACTGAATTTATTGGGCTTTGATTTGCTGACAGGTGTATTTGCATTAGTACCATTAGCCTTATTGGATAAACGTCGTGGCTGCACCTTTAACGGCATGTTAAAAAACTGGTTACTGGTGGGTATTGGCAACCTGTTCGGAGCCTTAACCACAGCTCTGTTAGTTGGCATCGCCTGGACCTTCGCTTTTACCACTGAACCTGGCGCAGCAGGTCAGGCCATTGCCAAGGCTGCTGAAGCACGGACCTTGGGTTTTGCGGCACACGGCGGTGCCGGTTGGCTAACCGTTTTTGTCGCTGGCATTCTCTGTAACTGGATGGTTTCTACCGGTGTTGTCGGTGCGATGTTATCCAATTCAGTCGCCGGCAAAGTGGTCGCAATGTGGTTGCCTATCGCAGTGTTTTTTGGACTGGTTTTCGAACACGCCGTCGTTAACATGTTCCTGTTCCCTATGGGTATGTTGATGGGCGCAGATATCACCATTGCTGACTGGTTATTGTGGAACGAAATACCGGTTATCTTCGGTAACCTGGTCGGCGGTTTAGTACTGACTGGTGGGATGTTGTATGCCACACATTATAAAACAGGTGCACCTACCGCTGAGTTTTCAGAAAAAATGAATTGATTTCCTCGTTGGCCTGGCACCGGGAATTGGTGTCAGGTTTTTTATTCGAACTAAAGATTTTGGAGTGAAAATGAATAAACTTGCTATGACGCAAGCCATCATGGTGGCAAAAGAAACGAAAGAACTGACTTGGGAAAAAATTGGTGAAGCCATTGGTATGTCACCTGAGTGGACGGCATCAGCGTGTCTGGGTATGAACAGTATGCCGGCCGATACCGCCAAAAAACTGTGTCAGTCACTGGATCTGGGCACTGAAGTGGAACTGGCTCTGCAGAAATACCCAAACAAGCAATGGGACCAAACTGTTCCTACCGATCCATTACTCTATCGTCTTTATGAAATGATGTCGGTTTATGGTCCGACCATTAAAGAGATTGTGCATGAAAAATGTGGGGATGGCATCGTCAGTGCCATTGATTTTGCCATGAATATCGAGAAAAAACCTGATCCTAAAGGTGATCGCATTGTGATTACGCTTGATGGAAAATTCTTACCTTACAAATCCTGGTAAATTTCAGGTGCACCGTTAAAGCGGTGCACCTTACTATTTAACGTGCCGGACGAGCGTAAACGTAGACCAGATAATAAGCCATTGCCACAAAGCCAGCACCACCGACAATATTCCCCAGCGTAACGGGGATAAGATTGCCCATTAAGCCATCAAAATCCAGTGTGGCCAGTTGCGCAGCATCAAAATGACCAGCAGTCACAATGGCTTGATCTGTTGCAGCTATCATCGCGATTGGAATCATGTACATATTCGCCACGCAATGTTCAAACCCCATCGCCACAAAGCCAGAAATGGGAAATAACACAGCCATTACTTTATCGGTCACACTGCGTGATGCGTAGACCATCCAGCTGCCTAGACAGACCAGCACATTACAGAATAATCCACGGACAAAAGCTTCTGTGGTGGTATGGTCCACTTTGGCAAGACCGGTTTTGATCGCGGTTACCCCTACCCCAAGATTGCCATCACTTAAATAGCCGGAGAGATAGACCAGATAAACAGTGACTAAAGCACCGACCAGATTACCAACATAGACAATTCCCCAGTTACGCATCAGTGACCTGAAACTTACCTGCCCTTTGGCGTAAGCCATCACCACCAGCGTATTCCCGGTAAATAATTCTGCCCCGGCTATCACCACAAGAATAAAACCCAACGCAAATACCAGACCACCAACCAGTCTGGCCAGACCATATGCAGCACCGGCGTCCGTCATCACCACTGTGTAATACATGGCAGCAAACGAGATAAAAGCCCCCGCCATTAACGAGAGAATCACCAGTGGGATAATGGACATATTGGCCTTATCCACACCGACGGTTTTGACTTTTTCCGCGACTTCCGCTGGCGTGAAAGCATCGACAAACTTGCCGAAATCAGACATGAGTTAGTTACCTGTGAGAGATGGGGACAAAGTCCGGCATTATATCAGTGACTTGCAGCGCTTTGCAGGGATTGCATTCCCAAATTAAGCAATGATTATTTAAGCTCAACAGGCAATACAGGCGAAATAATCTTTAACCAAAGTTCTGAATCATGGTTTCATTAAAATATCGAGTTGGGTCAGTTTTCCCCAACTCGATAAATGATTCACGTTTTAACACTGTTCCTCTTTCAGCCCGCTTGTTGGATAGCCACCAGCGGAGGTGGCTATGAAAGAACAACAGCCTCTAGTGCATCAGCTCACTGGCAAAGGTCAATTCTTCATCCTGCACATCTACCTTTATAACCTGACCGGCAACAAAACGACCAGACAATAAAGCCTGGGCTAACGGGTTTTCCAACTCATGCTGAATTACCCGTTTTAAAGGTCTGGCACCATAGACCGGATCAAACCCTGCTTCAGACAGCATATCCAGTGCCGCATCAGATAATTCCAGTCCCATTTCTTTTTCTGCCAGACGTTGCCGCAAATGTGACAGCTGGATATCAGCAATCGCACGGATTTGTGATTTCTGTAACGGATGAAATACCACCACATCATCCACACGGTTAATAAACTCCGGACGGAAATGTTGACCGACAATTTCCATTACCGCATTTTTCATGGCGTCATAATTATCTTCACCGGCCATTTCCTGAATCACATTGGAGCCCAGATTGGAGGTCATCACAATAACCGTATTTCTGAAATCCACGGTCCGACCTTGACCATCAGTCAAACGACCATCATCCAACACTTGCAACAAGATATTGAAGACATCTGGATGGGCTTTTTCGACCTCATCCAACAGGATCACTGAATAAGGTTTGCGGCGCACCGCTTCCGTCAGATAACCGCCTTCTTCATAGCCGACATAACCGGGAGGAGCACCGACCAGACGCGCAACCGAGTGTTTCTCCATAAACTCGGACATATCAATCCGTACCATCGCTTCTTCGGTATCAAATAAAAACGTTGCCAGCGATTTACATAGCTCGGTTTTACCCACCCCCGTTGGCCCTAAAAACAGGAATGAACCGTTAGGACGATTGGGATCTGATAAACCAGCACGACTGCGACGAATCGCATTAGCAACTGAGTTGACTGCTTCGTCCTGACCGATAACCCGTTCGTGCAAAGCTTCATCCATTTTCAGCAGTTTATCGCGTTCACCTTCCAGCATTTTGGACACCGGGATCCCGGTCCATTTGGAAACCACTTCAGCAATTTCTTCTTCGCCGACACGATTCCGCAGCAAGGTGAAGTCCTGCATTTCTGCCTGGGTGGCAATATCCAACTGTTTTTC
>DELT01000090.1:4630-7309 GCA_002354555.1 Methylophaga sp. UBA2689 | reverse complement strand
AAAGCCGCTTTTTCTGATTTCCAGACTTCTTCCAGATCGGTATATTCGCGGGCCAGTTTTTTCATTTCGGTTTCCAGCGTATCCAAACGTTTTTTGGAGGCTTCATCCGATTCTTTCTGTAAGGCAACACGCTCAATTTTAAGTTGAATTAACCTTCTTTCAAGACGGTCCAGCACTTCCGGTTTGGAATCAATTTCCATCCGAATGCGGCTAGCCGCTTCATCAATCAGATCAATGGCTTTATCCGGCAGATTCCGGTCGGTGATATAACGATGCGATAAGGTCGCTGCAGCAACGATGGCCGGATCAGTAATATCCACACCATGATGCACTTCATAACGCTCACTCAGGCCACGCAAGATAGCAATAGTGGATTCCACACTGGGTTCACCCACCAGCACTTTCTGGAAGCGACGTTCCAGAGCGGCATCTTTTTCAACATATTGGCGATATTCATCCAGCGTTGTCGCGCCAATACAATGCAACTCACCCCGAGCTAAAGCGGGTTTAAGCATATTACCGGCATCCATTGCGCCTTCTGCCTTACCAGCACCTACCATGGTATGAATTTCATCAATAAACAGAATGATTTGTCCTTCCTGTTTTGAGAGATCACTGAGTACTGCTTTTAATCGTTCTTCAAACTCACCACGGAATTTGGCACCAGCAATCAACGAGCCCATATCCAACGCCAGCACCCGTTTGTTTTTCATGCCTTCCGGCACTTCACCATTAACAATACGCTGTGCCAGACCTTCAACAATCGCCGTTTTACCGACGCCTGGTTCACCAATCAACACTGGATTGTTTTTGGTACGACGTTGCAGAACCTGGATAGTGCGGCGAATTTCATCATCACGACCTATCACCGGATCCAGTTTGCCACTCTCGGCACGGGCAGTGAGATCAATGGTGTATTTTTCCAGCGCCTGACGCTGTTCTTCGGCATTTTGATCAGTCACGCGTTCGCCCCCACGAATTTTGTCTATCACGTTATTAATATTGGTTTTGTTAGCCCCATGCTTGCGCAGCAATTCACCTGTTTGATTTTTTTCCTCAACCGCTGCCAACACGAAAAGTTCGCTGGAAATAAATTGATCCTGACGTTGCTGTGCCAATTTATCCGTTTGATTTAATAATCGGTTCAAGTCTGAAGATATGCGGATATCCCCATTACCACCCTCAACTTGGGCAAAACGGTTTAACTGTGCTTCCAGATCCGCCTGATACGCTGGCACATTGACACCGCTTTGTGCCAGTAACGGTTTTACCGTGCCACCTTGTTGGTTTAATAACGCCAACATTAAATGGGCTGGTTCAATAATCTGATGATCGCGTCCAACCGCCATACTTTGTGCGGCACCAAGTGCTTCCTGGAACTTGCTGGTGAGTTTATCGATTTGCATCGTAATATCCCTGTAAAAAATAAGTTAATTACAAAATGGGGGGAAGCGATCAGAAATCAAGTCAACGTTAGCAGAAAAAAATCTTATTATTGGTAGCGTAAACAAAAAACTGCAGAGATTTTCGTTGTAGTGATGTAGATGTATTAATAGAATCGCAGGGCTGGCGTTTCGATGATTCTAATAATATCTTCTAAACATGCTTCCATCGTTTCCGGGCTGCACTGTATTGGTTGTCCCATGGTTAGCAGCACCCGACTAGGTATAAAAGGAGCGGTAAACACTTTGCCCTGAGCTGTCACACCATCAATACGTACTGGAAATATCGGTGCAGCCGACCAGCTTGCCAGCCGGCCAACGCCACCCTTAATTTTTCTCGGTGGCTCAGTATCCAGATGAATTTTCCCGTGGGGAAACAGCGCGATGATCTCACCCTGCTGCAATGCTCTTAAGGCCTGTCTTAACGCCTGCTCAGGGCGGCCGGAACGATCAACCGGAATACAACCTGCCTTTTTAAAAACCCAACTGACCAATGGGCGCTCATACTCTTCCCGAGCAATCAGAAAGCGTAACGGACGTTTGCTGGCAGATATAAGCAATAAGGGATCAACACCAGAAACATGGTTGGCGACCAAAATTGCCGGGCCAGTCTCTGGCAGATTTATTTTCTGTTCCGGTAAATGCTGAATATACCGGCAGATTAAGCGTGTCCAGCCATCCAGCCAGTTAACGGACGGCCCGCCCCAATCAGCTTCAGCATGAATAATGCCGATAAGCCAGATACTGAAAGCGAATAATAGGAATAAACCAAGATAGATGATCATTCCACCTCAAACGGTTCAGGATCACCCATACCAACGCGAACCACTTCGGGTAAGTCATTTATAAACTCGACCACGGTCGTCGGCTCACTGCCACATGCTCCGCCATCAATAATCAAATCCACATGTTTACTCAATTGATCGGCTATTTCATCAGCCTCTGTCATAGGCATGGTCTCACCCGGCAAGATAAGTGTTGAACTCATTAAGGGTTCATTCAGTTCTTCCAGTAGGGCAAGGGCAATATTGTTAACCGGAATTCGTAAACCGATGGTTTTACGTTTGGGATGTTGCAATCGACGTGGCACCTCTTTCGTTGCCGGTAATACAAATGTATAGGGGCCAGGTGTATGCGCTTTAATCAAGCGGAAGACTGCATTATTGAATTTGGCGTAAACCGATAGCTCAGACAAATCCCGGCATACCAGCGTGAAATTGTGATCAGCATCCAGTTG
>DELT01000090.1:0-4408 GCA_002354555.1 Methylophaga sp. UBA2689 | reverse complement strand
GGTTTACAGGAAGCAGGCAATGGCAGGAAGCGTCCAAGCTCACTCCAAGTCTGTTCTGGACCATGAAAATCTGATCCACAGGAAGCCAGCAACTCATAATGTTTTGCCAGGGCTGCTACATTTCTCAGTTGATCGGGATGCTGATGCCCGGAGCTGACCTCAATGGCTTGTCCACCCGCTGTTTTAAAATCATCAATCAGCCGTCGCAGCTTGGTACCGGTCATTTTATAACGTAACGGATGAGCAATAACCGCCTGGCCGCCCGCCTCGATTATCCATTCAACTGCGGATTCCAGATCAGTCCACTGTCCCGGCACATATCCGGGTTTGCCTCTCACCAGAAAACGCTTGAAGACATCTTTAGCATTGGAAGCATGGCCTTGTTCGACCAGGAATTGTGCAAAATGCATTCGTCCTAACATTGTTTTCGATGCATATTTTCCCGCACCTTCAAGCGCCCCCGAAATACCGGATTTTTCCAAACGCTGCGCAATTTGTTCGGCTCTTTGCTGCCGATATTGGCGGATATTGGCTAAACCGTTTTGCAATTTAGCATTTTCAATATCAATGTTCAGCCCGACAATATGTACTGTACTGCTATTCCAGCTGACCGAAATTTCTACCCCGGGAACCAATGTGAGTGGCTGATCTGCGGCAGCCTCAAGCGCAGCTGTAATACCCTCTGTACCATCATGATCAGTAAGCGCCAGCACATCGACTCCTTGCTGAACAGCTCGTTCAACCAATGCTTTTGGAGACAGGGCGCCATCAGAGGCGGTGGAATGACAATGTAGGTCATAGTGCGTCATGGTGTTGATTTTACGTTAGAATGTGGCATCTCTGTAATAACTGAACAAAAAGATGAAACTATTTACTGATTTTCTGCCCATTATCCTGTTTTTCATTGCTTATAAATTTGGTGGTGGCGTCTACCACTGGAATGGTCAGGAATATGAGGTGGCCGGCATCTATGCTGCAACAGCGGTAATGATGGTCGCTACTCTGCTTCAGGTTCTTTATGGTTTGCTGCGTCACGGCAAAGTGGAAAGACAGCATTTAATCACCTTTATTCTGGTGATGGTGCTTGGCGGGGCCACGCTCTGGTTACAGAACCCGGAATTTGTGATGTGGAAACCCACTGCGGTGAACTGGTTGTTTGCATTAGCTTTTATCGGAGCCCGATTGTTTACCGATAAAACCCTGCTTGAGCGTCTGATGGCAGCGCACCTGCAATTGCCAACCGTGGTCTGGTCAAGACTGAATACTGCGTGGATTCTGTTTTTTATCTTTTCCGGATTTCTGAATATTTATATCGCGTATTACTACTCAGAAGAAACCTGGGTGAACTTTAAATTATTTGGCTCTTTGGCCATTACAGTGGTATTTATTGCCGGGCAGGCTATTTATCTATCCCGTCATATAAATGAAAATAATGATTCGAAGGATGCATCCTGATGTTATATGCCATTATCAGCGAAGATAAGCCCGATAGTCTGCAGCGGCGTTTGGCTGCCCGTCCGGCTCATCTTGATCGTATTAAGGCGTTACAGGATAAAGGTCGTTTAGTGTTGGCTGGTCCACATCCGGCAATTGACAGCGAAGATCCCGGTGAAGCCGGATTCAGTGGCAGTTTAGTAGTCGCAGAATTTGACGATTTGCAAAGCGCCCGGATTTGGGCCGAGGCCGACCCCTATATTGAGGCCGATGTTTACGCCAAAGTAACTGTTAAACCATTTCGTAAGGTCTTACCTTGAGTTTATCAACACAACAAAAACTGGAGCAGGCGCTACAGCAGCTTGATCCGATTCAGTTGCAGATCAGCGATGATAGTCATCTGCATGCCGGACATGCAGGGAATACCGGTGGTGGCCACTTCACGGTATTTATTGTCAGCGACGCGTTCGCCGGTTTATCTTTAATCAAGCGTCACCGGCTGGTCTATGACGCTGCGGCTGAATTACTTCCTTCTGCTATTCATGCGTTAAGCATTCAAGCTAAAACGCCTGATGAACTGAAATAATTCGGGCAATGGCAACGGAAAGCAGCAAAGCTCAAAACCAGGCTTTTCTGGCCCAGCTGGAACGACAAAGATTACAAAAACCCTGTCAACGCATCATTGATTTACGCGGTAAAGTGACAGGCGAATGTCAGCCTTATGAGTTTGGCGATGTCACCCACTATTTGGACGACCGTAGTTATTTAATACTCAAGCAGCTTGTTGAACGCATGGGGGGGCATTACACCGTCGGTGTATACGAAGCACTGATGCAGGCCATACGCCAGTTTCAACAGCAATCACAACAGCAGCAACCCACTCCCGTTGAGGACGATGGTGTGTTGCTTATCCGGCTGGATAAACCGGTAAGTCGTCAGGCGCCCCGCATGCTATTAACGCTGCCGGTCACCATACAAGTGGGTGAACTTAGCTACCATGCGATGACCCTGGATGTCAGCATTGATGCTATCCGTGTCAGCATGAAGCATGTATCTGCATTGGAAAAAAATGATACTGTTAATGTCAGTTTTGAACACTTTCCCGACATTCATAATACCGAGCCCACACTCATAGCGTTTGACGTTACCCGGATGCATCATGAGGATCAGCGAACATTTGCTGTATTACGCTTTCATGACTCGGTCGGTAATGATGTTCGTCAAGCGTGGCAAAACTGGTTAAGCAATCGAAATCAGCACAGTCCTGCTGAACTGAATAATGAAATTCTTAATCTGACACAAAATTGTCTGTTACGTTTATACAGCCAGCTAATGCCCAGCCTGCTCTGCTGGATGGGTGAACAGCAATCGCCCAATGTTACGGCTCTCCATAGCAGCACTGTTTGTGATCAGATTTTCATCAACACATCTGACTTGCTGTCCATCGTAAAAAGAGTGCTTTCTCATATCGAGCAAAACAATTTAAATTGCGGGTTTGTGGCACTTCATGCTGAAAAGCTGGTGGTGATTGATGCCAGTGAAATAGCAAGGCTAAGACAATTTTGGCCTTGGCCCGAAAAAACACAACTTTGGCATTTCAATGTCTCAGCATTGGAAGTTGATGAAGCAATTTATCATCCGTATTTTGATATCATGGCTCAATCGGATCCACGCATTGCCGTTGATTTTTCACGCAAGGTTTCACAGTTAAAAAACTTGGTAGAAATCACCGATATTACGGCCTGCTTGCAACAGCTAAGCAGTGATGAAAAGCTAATTCATGCTGATGAAAATATCGAAAAACCGGCGGTTCTTTTTAACTTACCGCCTATCAGTTCGCTCAAAGCATTTATTCAACGCCAGCAAAGCCGCTATACCGTGCTTACTCCCGTCAGTTTATTTGTAAATAGTCAGGAACATGCGTCGCAAACCAACGAAGTTTCGATTAATGGACTGTCGTTAACCGTCAATGCTGATTTGCCGGTGAAGATAGGTGCCCGGGTAACCTTACATTTCACCCGCTGGCAATCACAGCGCCCGCAATTAAATTTACGTAGTGTGCCGTATGAAGTTAAGCGAGTGCAGAAGTTTGCTGAACAAACTGAACTTGGTTTGCAACGCCTGGTCACCCAATGCCCATTCGCTGTAAATCAGTTTTTTGAAAAGGCCATTAAAGATAACCAACAGTCATTATCGCGGCGCGAAGATGATTTATTGCAAATGCAGTACAGTCGGGTTTATCTGGATCTGCTGAGTCACGCACCACTCAATACAGCGCTATTTTTTGGCCTGGATATTCAACAAAAACGCGTGTTGCAGGCGGTGGCTGGCCATTCTCAGTTGTTAAATCATACTGACAACAAATTATGGCAGTCGATTTCCAATTCCATTCAGCGCATCACTCTGCAGTTAAAAACAGTTCATACTGAAAATGTGGTGACTCATGGAATGGGATTGTATTGTTATCGCTCTGGTCATCAGCCCTGGCAAATCATCTGTGAACATGAACTGCAATCAGCAGAGGCCAAAAATCTGCTTTTGCACAGACTGTTTAATTCGGAAAATTATTATATTTTTCATTGTCAGCTGGTCAACAACAAAACTGACTGGTTGCATGATGAGCAGGATTTGATACGTCAAATCAATGCGTTACGTAACCAAAGCGCTCATCGCATTAAAAACCTAAGGCAGATGCTATTTTCAATATTTGCTGTGGCCTATTTAACGGATATCACTAGCTTCGTCCGCGATAGCATCGATTCTTAAACCAAGACTGGTTGTTCTTTCATCTCCGCCTCGGTTGTGAGATGAAAATCAACAAGCCCTAAGCCGCCACCATCATTTTGTCGATCCACACCGAACCGCTACGGATATTGCTACGTAAGTCCACATCATTAGCTACCGCTTGGATACCTTTGAACATATCCTGTAACTGACCGGCAATGGTGAATTCATCAATGGCATATTGAATTTC
>DELT01000079.1 GCA_002354555.1 Methylophaga sp. UBA2689 | reverse complement strand
AGTAGAGTTCAGTGCCACCAGCTGACGATTCAGATTGGACGCCGAAACCACATCATGATCCACCAGTGTCATTTTACCCACGCCCATCCGCGCCAGAGCTTCAGCGGTAAATGAACCGACACCGCCCATACCCGCCAGAAAAACATGACTGTTTTGAAGACGATCCAAACCGGTGTCACCCAGCAGGATATGGGTGCGTTCAAATAATGGATTGCTATGCGCCATCCGTTTTCCTCTAAACATTACCTAAGATTGACTATTTTCCGATAACGGTTAGCTAATGGCAAAAGCGCTTGAGCTATATGCAACTATCGGGATGCAATTTGCAGAGGTGGACAAAGCCTTCTATCGGTGTGGGCGGAAATTTTTGACTGACTCGATAAAATCATCTTCCAGAGCTTCTCCGCGATACCGCAGATGCATATAACAATAACTGATCATGGCTATCTGTTGCTGATACTGCGGAAGCGCCAGTTGAGCTCGACGGGAAAAATCTTCCGGACCTTCATGGGGCTGACGCACAACGCCATACCGCGCAAGTTTAAGGCAGAATTTCTGATAAAAACGCTGGACTCGATCCTGAGGTATAGTTTTTAATCTCAAAGTTGTCCAGGCAATCCAGCCAAATATCAGCGCAATGCCGATAATCAGCCAGCGAATCATTTTTTCCCAGTCCGGCTGATGCATGCCGAGTTTTTCCAGCAACTGCATTTGACGATCCGGACCATAGCTGACAACCCACATTTCCCAGGCACTGTTCAGAGCATCCCAGTTATTCTTTGCTGATTGCCACAGTTCTACCAGGCGATCATTATTGGCTATTGCGGCAGGTGAACGCCGTTCAGCCGGTAATAAATCCCGGATCCCAAAGTCGACACGCTCACTGGAAACGGCAGCTGTTGGATCAATTCTGATCCACCCCTGTTGTGGCAGCCAGACTTCTGTCCAGGCGTGAGCATCGCGCTGTCGTACCGTAAGCACCTGATCTACCGGATTGACTTCTCCGCCTTGATAACCCGTCACAATGCGCGCCGGAATGCCTGCGGCGCGCATTAACACGGTAAAACTGGCGGCATAATGCTCACAAAAGCCCTGACGACTCTCGAAAAGGAACTGATCAATGGTATCGCCGCGTAATGCTGGTGGCGTCAGACTATAACTGAAATCCTGCTGACGAAAATAATTCAGTACGGCTTCAATATAGGCCTGATCGGTTGGAGTTTTTTCTAAAAGACTCCGTGCCAGCTGCTGACTTCTTGGATGACGATCCTCTGGCAAATTTAATCCATATTGCAGGTAGGGATCATTTTGCGGGTTAAATAAATATTCAGTATGAGAGCTCAACTGATATTGAGTGCGCTGTTTGATTGGGTCACTGCTATTTAACTCTCCATCTGCACTGAGACGGGTCTGCATGGTTTGCGGATAGGCTGTTGGGAAATCCAGGGCAAATAACCAGCGCCTGTCATGGGGTTCCAGGGTCATGCTGTAGGAAAAAGCATCACCTGCGACATGAATTTTTGAGCCGTTTTCGTAACGTTTTTGATTGTCACTTAATGGCAGCCAGCGTTTGCCATCGGTATGCCATAACACTGGGCCACGCCAATATAAGTCCTGACGTTCAGGAAACTGGTTGTTGTCGAATTTCACCCGAAAGGCTATGGCATCGGATTGAATTAACTGGCTGATATTGCCGATCGTAATATTGTCTGCCATGCCAGTCACTGCACTGTTTTGCGGTGGTACTTCGCCTAACGTCATACTATCGGGGAGACTATCCGGGATATCCATGGCGTCATTTGGCAAGCCCCAGATAGGACCGGAAATCCTGGGAAACAGCACAAACAATAACAGCATCAGAGGCATGGCCTGTAAAACCATCACAGTTGATTGTTGAAGCCGATGTTTGATGGAGCTGTCTGATTCATTGGCAGTAATCAGACAGCTGGTCAGCAGGATCACATTGACCAGCATTAAAATGACGATTGGAATGCTCTGATTGAAGAAAAAATGGGTAATAATCAGGAAAAAACCCATGAAGCAACTCAGATAAACATCACGCAGATTTTTTACTTCCACCATTTTGAAGGCTGCCATGGTGGTCAGTAACGCCACCCCTGCATCGCGGCCAATGGTAATTCCATAACTGTAAAATACCAGCACAATGGTCAATATCGCGCCGATGGAATGCAGCACTTTTAACAGGCGTTTATCCGCAGGTAGTGGCCATCCATGCCAGCTATTCATTAACCGCCAGCCCATCATCAACAGAAATATCGCTGCAACCCACAGCGGTTGATAGAAAAAATGTGGAATGGCGATAATCGTCAATGTCACCATTAACCAGTGAATGGATGATGTCGAAGGGATTTCAGCTGAACGTTTATTGGCCATAAAGCGCCAGACTTTGCAGACAAAAATGACGATGCTGGTCGCCTGAATCTATCGTTATTGTTTGTTTTGGCAGGATTAAACCGTATTGCATACCAGCGGTATCTGCAGTCAGAATCCACTGACATAGTTGTGATAATTTCGCTTCGGTATCCGGTAAATCCGCCACATCATCCCAGTTGAACAACATTTTTTGTCCGGAAGGACTGCTAAATTGTTTAGTCCGTAAAATGCCATCCCGAGCCAGGGCTTTCCAGGCTATATGTTGTCTGGCATCACCCACGCGATAGCGATGAAAACCAGCAAAATCATCGAGACCCTGTTGATGCTGCAAAGATCCGGCATCTTCGATAGCGGAAGGTGGTGGCAACGGTTTGCTGCCCATTGGCCTGGGATAAATCAACACCCGTTGCTGGATATCAATAAAAAACCAGCTTAGCAATAATCCAATAGGGTAGACACTGGAAAGCCTTAACCGCCCTAAATCCTGCCAGCCTCTTTTATTGGTCGGTATTGGAATCAGATGCAGGCTGGTTTGTTCTGCAGCAAGCTGAGGGGCTTTATAAAGAGGAATATACCGGGAAAATTGTTTTAGCGGCCACCAGCCTGAACGTGAGGTTGATGGCAGATAAGCGATATCCAATTGTCGGATAGGTCGAGGACTTTGATTGGTCAGGTTCAATGGCAACAAAACAGGTTGCTGGCAAAAAACCGGTTCAGCGTGGCCAAGCTGATAATCCAGCTGGCGGACATTACGATAACTGTGATGCATGGCTACATGGCCGACGCCAACCAGCAGGAAACACAGTAGGTGACCCAGACTGTTGTTGTAGTTAATGGCACCCAGCAACATCACTACAATCAATATCGAATAACTTAATCCATAGCGGCTGGGCAAAATAAATACCCGGTAGCGTTGCTGTTGACGCCAGCGCTGCCAATATTGACGGAGCATCAGGGAAGCGCTACCTGCTTCAGGATCTCGGCAGCCCAGTCTGCAGATTGCAGATGTTCACGCGCCTGTAGTCGATGTTGAACAATACTGGGAAAAACCGCTTGTACATCTTCTGGAATAACAAAATCCCGACCATTGATCATGGCCCAGGCCCGAGCTGCCTGAATCAGCCCCAGTCCGGCGCGTGGAGACAGGCCATTATAAAACTGGCCGCTGTTTCGGGTGTAAGCCAATAAAGCCTGCACGTAATCAATCAACGCATCACTTAATGAAATTTTACTGGCTGCCTGCTGAAGCTGGATTAATTTGGCTGGCGTAATTTCAGCTTGCAACTGCTTGAGCATTTGTCGTCTGTCTTCGCCGGTCAGCAAGGCACGTTCAGCCTGTTTATCCGGATAGCCAATCTGAATACGCATAAGAAAACGATCCAGCTGTGATTCAGGCAGTGGAAAGGTACCAATCTGATGAGCAGGATTTTGGGTCGCAATAACGAAAAAAGGATCTTCCAGAGGAAGGGTTTCTCCTTCAACCGTAACCTGTTGCTCTTCCATGGCTTCAAGTAAGGCGCTTTGTGTGCGGGGAGAGGCCCGGTTAATTTCATCGGCTAAAAGGAGTTGCGTAAAAATGGGACCACGATGAAAACTGAACTGATGTTTATCGGGGTCATAGATGGATACCCCAAGAATATCAGCCGGCAACATATCACTGGTAAATTGCACCCGTTGAAAACGGAGTCCCAATGTTGTGGCAAGAGTATGAGCCAGAGTGGTTTTGCCAACACCCGGCAGATCTTCAATTAATAAATGTCCCCGCGCTAGAAGGCATGCTAAAGCGAGTTTGACGGGGTGCTGTTTACCAAGAATGACTGAGTTAATGGCGTGGAGTATGCGTTCAGTGCTGCCTTGCGTCATGGAAAGTCCTGTATTGATCTAGGTTATTGTTGTTATCTGAATAGACATGCTATTTTTCGTCAGGTTCTATTCATTTTTTTTCAAGGAATTGTATATGTCAAACGAAGGTTATCACGAGCCGTTTAGCGAATTATCAGACGAAACCAAGGATATGCACCGCGCCATAGTTTCGCTTATGGAAGAACTCGAAGCGGTCGACTGGTATAACCAGCGGGTTGATGCCTGTAAAGATCCTGAGCTGAAGAAAATTCTTGAGCATAATCGTGATGAAGAGAAAGAACATGCTGCGATGACGCTGGAATGGATTCGCCGACGGGATAAAAAAATGGATGAAGAATTGCGTGATTATCTGTTTACCGAAGGTGAAATCGGTGAACATCACGATTGATTAGATATTGAATAACTGACGACAATTTGCTGTGGTGATTTCAGCAATATACTCTGCTGATTCATCACGCAATTGACTTAGTTTTTCCATGATAACCGGGATGTTTTCGGGGGTATTGCGTTCTCCCTGATGACCACAAAGTGGCATATCTGGCGCATCTGTTTCCAACACGATTTGCGAGAGCGGTAATTCAGTAAACAGGCGTTGCAGTCTCTGGGCCCGTGGATAGGTTAACGCACCTCCAATCCCCAATAAGAAGTTAAGTTTACGGTATTGTTCTGCCTGTTGAGCACTGCCGCTGAAAGCATGCACGATTCCGCCGGATAATTTTTTCTGGCGAAGTACTTTTAAAACGTCATCATGGGCTTTGCGCACATGCAGGATAACCGGTAAAGCAAACTGAACAGCAAGATCAATCTGTGCTTCAAATAAGATGAGTTGAGAATCGATATCGGCATCTGCCACATAAAAATCCAAACCAATTTCACCAATGGCGATAGGCTTATATTGCTTAACGGCTTGCTCAAGAAGTTGAGCAGCATTATCGGGATGATCAGCCATAAACATCGGGTGGCAGCCCAGGGCCAGCGATAGCATGGGATGACTGCTACATAACTCGATTTGTTTGGGCCAGCTGTTAACAGTAACGCCAGGGATGATAATTTTTTCGATACCTGACCTGGCACAGTTTTGCAGAATGTCCGTTCGATCTTTGTCGAAATCGTTAAAGTCGAGATGGCAATGACTGTCAATCAGGTGCACCATGTCAAAACGGCCTTTATAAACAGAGGAACATTTTATGTCTGAAATCTACCATGATGCCAGTAAGCCACATGAGCGGTTAATGTTCAACGTGGCGATATTTCATTTCCTGGTTCCGGCGATTCTGTTTGCTACCGAAAATCTGTGGCTGATTTTCTCATTATCGCTGTTGGGTTCGTTGATTATGATTGGCTCCATAGCTTACAAAGCCTATAACTCGCAAGACCAGACAGCACTGGTTGAGGCCCACTGGAAACTGGCCTGGAAGCGCAGTATGTACTTATTAGGTGCTTATCTGGTGGCGGCGGTGATTTTTGGAATCGGCTCATTTTTATTGATGGCTCAAGCGGATGAAAGCATGCGCTTTATTCAACGCTCAGTACTGGGGTGGTTTGCATTAGTGCCCATTTCACTGACATTGATTGCGTTGATTGTGCTGGAGGGTAGTGCGTTGGTTCAATCCAGAAAAGGCATCATGCCATCTGAGATGAAACTGTAATCATTCAGTCTTTATCGATAATCTGCTCAGTCTTTGCCATACCCTCACCACGAGGGTCACTCGCGGCATTAAGTTTGCCAGTCTTCTTATCGGCCACAATGACCTGCATATTGCCAAATTGACGGTTTAACACATCCAGTTGATGACCTCGGTCTGTTAAATCCTGTTGCTCCGCCACACTCAGACCGGGGGTTTCCATTTGAACCCGGTCTGGCAGATATTGATGGTGCAATCGCGGCGCAGCCACAATTTCTTCGGCATCGTGGCCTTCCATAAAATGTAATATGCCTTGCATCACCATGGTAATAATTCTGCTGCCTCCGGGTGTGCCAATGACCAGCAATCGCTGTTCATTTTCGACAAAGCTTGGTGTCATGCTGGACAGTGGACGTTTGCCCGGTTCAATGGAATTGGCGGATTCACTCACCAAATCATAGGCATTTGGGCTTCCGCTTAACGCAGAAAAGTCATCCATTTCATCATTCAGCAAAACACCGGTATTTCCAGCCACAAAGCCACTGCCAAATGGATAGTTAATACTCAGCGTGGCGGATACCCGGTTGCCATCTTGATCAATAATCGAAAAATGTGTGGTGTCCTGGCCTTTGTTGCTGAACGTATCAGTTAATTCATCACTTTTGCTGGCGCTTTCGGTATCAATGTCCTCAGCTATTTGGGCAGCATAAGCGGGATCCAGTAAATAATCCGGAACATCAATAAAATCACTGTCACCAAGATGTACGGTGCGCTCTCGATAGGCCCGACGCATGGACTCGATTAGCCAATGCCGCTTTTGTAGCTGGTCAGCTTGCCAGTAATCCAGTGTATGCAATTGATTCAGCATCAAAGTTATCAACTGACCGCCTGCCGAGGGCAATGCTGCAGTGGTAATGGTGTAACCTGCAATTTGAGCCTTTACTGGCTGGCGGATTTTCAATTGATAATTCGCCAGATCCTGTTCTGTCCAGATACCGCCCGCGGCTTGAACTGATTTGACCATCTGTTCGGCAATGTCACCCTGATAAAAAGCATCCCGCCCTTTTAAGGCAATGGCTTCCAGTGTTGTGGCTAAATCCCGCTGGATGATCATGGAGCCTAAAGCAGGAATTTCTTCATCATCCAAAAAAATCGCTTTAGCTTCAGTATTTAACGCCTGTTTTCTAAAACCCATATAGCGTTGAAAACGAGGTGTAACGGCAAAACCTTCTCTGGCATATCGAATTGCAGGGGCGAGGGTGATAGATAATGGCAAAGTACCATAATGTTCAGTTAAATAATCCAATGCGGCCGGGGTTCCCGGAATGGCGGCCGCCAGTGGTCCATTTAATGATAGATCACGAACCACTTCACCGTTGTTATCCAGATACATATCACGGTGTGCCCGGGAGGGGGCTGTTTCACGACTGTCCAGCATAATCTGTTGTTGGTCGGTTTCACGATGTAATAACCAGAATCCACCACCTCCAAGACCAGAACCGGCAGGCTCAACGACAGCCAGCGAAGCGCTTACTGCAATCGCTGCGTCAAAGGCGTTGCCACCTTGTTGCAGAATTTCAAAACCGGCCTGGGTGGCTAAAGGATGTGCTGAAGCAATCGCCGCTTGTCCGTTTTGCGTTTGAGCAAAACCAAGCGGAATGATCAGTACATAAACAAGCAGGGCAGTGAATAATCTCATCGATGGTGTTTTTTCATGACAGCAAGTCGATCCTGCTCTTTACGGCGAATTTTCTCCTGACGATGTAATTCAGCAGCTTCGTTGGATTCCATGCCGATATGCGCTTCACCTCGTTGCAAGGCCAGCTGGATCTGTTTTTCACGTTCTGCGTAGCGGGCTTTCTGATCATCCGTGGTTTTATCAAAACAATGTGGGCAGGACACACCGCGTTGATATTTTTCACTTTGCTTGTCTTCTTCGGTGATCGGTAACCGACAGGCATGACATTGATCGTATTCACCTTTTTCGAGGCTATGGTTCACGGTGACCCGTTCATCGAATACAAAACATTCACCTTCCCATAGCGACTCTTGTTCGGGCACATCTTCCAGATATTTGAGAATGCCACCTTCCAGATGATAAACCTCCTCAAACCCCTGTTCCTTCAGATAAGCGGTGGATTTTTCACAGCGAATTCCGCCAGTACAGAACATCGCAACTTTTTTATGTTTTTGTGGATCCAGATGCTGTTTAACATAGTCAGGAAATTCACGAAAACTCTCTGTGTGAGGGTTAACCGCGTTTTTGAAGGTGCCTACTTCAACCTCGTAATCATTTCGGGTATCGACCAGTAAGACTTCAGGATCACTTATCAATTTGTTCCAGTCTTTGGGCTTGATATAGGTGCCGACTGACTGTTTCGGATCGATGCCTTCGACACCCATAGTGACGATTTCACGTTTTAATTTCACCCGGCTTCGCAGAAAGGGCGGATTATCGGTATACGACTCTTTGAAACTTAAATCCTTTAATCTGGCATCGGCGCGTAAATAATCCAGCAATGCATCAATAGATTGTCGCGAGCCGGCGACGGTACCATTTATCCCTTCCTGGGCCAGCAATAAGGTGCCACGCACTTCATGATCCAGCATGAATTTGAGTAGCGATGGTTTAATCGCAGCATAATCATCTAAAGTGACAAATTCATATAATGCGCAGACCACAGTTTGAGCCATAGAAATATTCCGTAAAGATTTTAAAGCCCTATATTTTACAGGGATATTGTCAGGTCGTGTATGCTTACTTGATAGCAAGCCTTCACAAGCAATGACTGATTTTACCAATCAACACAGTGAGGTGTGAAATGGATGAATTGCAACAACTCAAACAAGAAAGTGAACAGTGGCGGGCTGATCATCTTCGCTGGTTGGCCGATGCAGATTCCTGGACGCATCATACTCAGAGATTAATAGCCGTTCTGCACAAACTGGAAAGAAGTTTACCCGAACACACTGCCAAGCTGGATCAACATGTTGAATTAATTATGCAGCATGAAGAAACCATTAACCGCTACGAATGCGGGCTTGACCCTAATTGTATGACCAGCTGTGACAGTTATATCAATCTTGAGAAGCAAAGGGCGTTTCATGATAGATTGCGAAAACTGCATCTTAAAATGCAACTGCATCATCAACAATTCAGTGAGCAATATAAAAATCAGATGACTATTTTTTATCAACAAGCGCAGCAGCTGATGCAGGAAATTACCGAGCTTTAATTTACCACCGGCGGACTCGCCCGGTATCAATGTGAATAAAGTCAGATTTTGGATAAAAACCGACGCCACCACCTTGCAGATTTATCGCCATATCACGCAATTCTTCGAGGTTGGTGCCTGGCAACTGTAAATCTACCGCCATGCCAAGTGTGTGGAGACTTTTCTGAGCGACGCCAGTGCTGCTCTTGCGTAGCATTTCATTGCTGGCGGGGGAGCGATAACCGGAAATAATATGAAACGCTTGTTTACTTTGTGCTTTCTGCTGTAACAGAAACATTAAATTCAACAATTGCCGATCCATATCTGTGTGTTCACCGCTACGATGATCACGTAACAGGTAATCAATTTCTGCCAGTGCATTCGGCTGATATTCGCCTTGCGCCCAATAAGTCGCTTTGAGCTTTTCTTCAGTATGCAGGTTATACAGCGACAGCTGACGAGGTGCTTCTTTAGGCAAGTTCGCCAATGCTGCGGGCATCATTAACATGGCACCGCTGGCAGCCAGATAACGTAATATTTGGCGTCTGTTAAAGGTTTTTTGCATCACTGTGGCAGTTAAACGGTTATCAGAATCAGTCATATAAATACCCGCCAGAGAAATGTTGCAGCAAAAATCGCGAATGACAGCAGCAGTTAACGATTTCGCTATATTAATGCTGCGATTTATATCGCATCAAAAGCCACAGGAAAAACGGTCCGCCCAATAACGTGGTAATAACACCCACAGGTAATTCTGCAGGGGCAATGACTAGTCTGGCAAGCGTATCGCAAATCACCAGAAAGCTACCTCCAAAAAGCAATGTGGCCGGTATCAAATAACGATGATCTTCACCGATTATCAATCTACAGATATGTGGCACCATCATGCCGACAAAGCCAATTGGACCGCATAAAGCAACGATAGCACCCACGCACAACGAAGTAACAAAAAATAATGCGTAGCGTACGTATTTCACCGAAACGCCTCGACTTGTGGCTATTTCATCACCGGCCATTAACAGGTTCAGTTCGCGGCTGAGATAAATAATCACTACTGCCGTCAGCATAACAAAAGGTAACAGTTGCTTTAATTCCTGGTAACCGACGACGGTTAAACTGCCCATCAACCAGCGGATGATTTGAAATGAATCGGCAACATTACTGAGATACTGAATAAACAGAATCAGACTGGAAAAAAAGAAACTAATAGCCACACCGGTTAACAATAAGGTTTCGCCGGAAAAGCCAAACCGAAATCGACTGATACTGTAAACAAAGCTGATGGCGATTAACGCACCGGCAAACGCGCTGAGGCTGGTGGCACTTAACCCTAAAATCGTAAAACTAATACCCGTATAGACACTGATCGCTGCCCCTAGTGAGGCTCCGCTGGCGACGCCGAGGGTAAATGGTGTGGCCAGCGGATTGCGAAACATTGCCTGAAATACCATGCCGCACAATGCCAGACCACAGCCCGCAGTAAATGCAAATAACACTCTTGGGATCCGCAACTCATAGATAATCATTTGCTGGATTTCTGCCGAACCAGCCGCTGAAAAATCCAGCCACGGACTGATAATGACCACCAGAATGGTAAACAGGCTTAATGCGATGAGTTTAAGTTTTATGCTCATGATTCATCTGCCACAGCAATCAGCCGGTCATGATGTGGATGTTTGGCAAACACAAACGCTTGCTGATAAAGCTGCTGTAACCGTTCGGCATCTAAAAACTGTTCAGCAGGGCCATGCCACAGGCATTTACCATCCAGTAACGCCAATACATGTTTACTGTGCTGCGCAGCATGATTGATATCGTGGGTCACTTCGATAATGGTTTTGTGCAGTTGTTGATTCAGTTTGCGGATTAATTGATGTACGGCAACCTGGTGATGGGGATCCAGAAAGGCCGTGGGTTCATCCAACATTAAAACCGGCGTATCCTGCGCCAGAGCGGCGGCAATCATTACCCGTTGGCACTCTCCACCACTGAGAGTCGACATTTTACGAAAGCGAAAGGGTTGGCTGTCAGTAATCGTGAGCGCATTTTCTACTGCGTCCTGATCCTGCGATTGCCACTCAGAAAAGATATGGTGGTAACTGTATCTTGCCATCCGTACAAATTCTTCAACATTGAAACTCAGGTGACTGCCTCCAGTCTGCGGCACATAACTGATGAGTTGGGCAAGTTTTTTCTGGCTGTAATGTGAGAGCATTTGTCCATCAATAGATATTTTCCCCCCCGACACAGGCTGAAGCGCAAATAAGGTTTTTAAAAAAGTGCTTTTGCCAGAGCCGTTTGGTCCCACAATACACAGGTAATCGCCACGGGCAATATCGCAATTGATGTCTTCAATCAGTGTTTTATCGCCGACCTTTACCAAAATATTGCTGCAGCTAATCATCTAGAGATACATCCCAATCCAGTTGTGGATGAAATATCCGCGCCAGATCCTCTGCCAGTTGAATGATTCGGGGGCCGGGGATCACTGCATAATCGGCTTGAATAATATATAACTGGTTATTGCTGATGGCATCAATTTTATCCAGTCTCTGCCATTGCTGCCGTAGCTTGGTGAGGTCAGGTGAATACACTTCTTCGCTGGGAAAAATATCAACAATGATTTGAGGGTTAAGCCGTAACAGGCCCTCTGTGGAAACTGCAGGCACTTTTATATTTGGTCCCTGATAGACATTGGTCGCACCAACAAATGACAATAAATCATTATAAAAATCCTGTTGTCCGGCGAGATATACCTTATCCAGAAAATGCGTATGTGAACTATGGGCTATCGCAATCAAAACAGTCGGTTCGGGCTGATTGTGGATTTTCTGTTGGATTGATTCAAGCTGATTATCAAACTCGCTGACCAGGTTTCTGGCCAATGACACATTATTAACTGCTACGCCTATATCAATGATGCTGTTTCGAATGCCGGCCAGACTGGAGTTATCAATACTTAGCGTTTTAATCCCCAATTGCTGCAGTTGCGTATTTAAGCTTTGTTGGCGTTCCAGCAGGATAACCATATCGGCTTTCAAGCGAACAATCTGCTCCAGATTTGGATCCAGATAACCGCCAACTTTGGGAAGATTTTTCACTTGGTTGGGGTATCGACAATAGTCCGTTACCGCAACCACTTTATCACCCGCATCCAGTGCAAACAGTGTTTCGGTAATGCTAGGAGCCAGACTGATGACCCGCTGCGGAGAGGATATTTCCGACGCATTATTTTCGGATTGCAGTTTTTCAGGTTGCAGCCAGACGAAAATAAAAATGGCGATAAACAGCAGAATCGGCCAAAAACGTGCCATTTTGGCTTTCCCGTAATCAAAGCAGCCTATTATACTGCCTGATATTGATACAGATAGGTGAAGTAGATGAATCAGGTAATGCCCGAAGCAGAGTGTTTATTTAGTTTGCAGGCCATTGATAAAAGTCTCGATCGATTGGCTATGCAGCTGTACAAGGATTATCTCGACAAAAATCCTGTGCTGCTCTGCGTGATGAACGGTGCGGTGATGACCATGGGCCATTTATTACCAAAACTGCAGTTTTCGCTGGAAACAGACTATATTCATGCGACACGTTATGGTGATAAAACAGTGGGCGGCGAACTGAATTGGCTGGCCAAGCCGAATATTGATCTTAATGGCAGACATGTGCTGTTAGTGGATGATATATATGATGAAGGCATTACATTGGCAGCGTTGCGTAACTTTTGTCAGCAGGCTGGTGCGACTTCTGTAAAAGCAGTGGTATTGGCAGATAAACAGCACAGTAATAAATATGGCGTTCAACCGGAATATATTGGCTTACAAATTCCTGATCGTTATGTTTTCGGTTTTGGTATGGATTACAAAGGCTATTTACGTAATGCGCCTGGCATCTTTGCCGTCAAGGAGAATGCATCATGATTGGATTAATTGGAGGCAGTGGGTTAAGCCAGCTGGAGGGCTTGATTCTGGAACAGCAAATGCAGCGAGAAACGCCTTTTGGCGAGCCCTCTGCGCCATTAACGATTGGTCGTTATGCCGATAAAACGGTGGCTTTTCTGCCTAGACATGGTGAACATCATACAATTCCGCCACATCTTATTAATTATCGGGCGAATATCTGGGCGTTTCACCAGTTAGGAGTAGAACAAATACTCGCTGTTGCTTCGGTGGGTGGTATTACGGAGCCCTATATGCCGGGAACAATTGCATTACCTGACCAGTTGATTGATTACAGTTGGGGAAGGGAATCCAGTTTTGCCAGTGAGGATTTTTCAGCCGATAAGCATATTGATTTCACCTACCCATTTGATGAAACACTGCGTCAGCAAATACAGCTTGCGGCCAATAGTGAAGAAATGACAGTTATCGATGGCGGAACCTATGCGGTAACTCAGGGACCGAGACTGGAAACGGCTGCAGAGATCCAGAAATTAAAAAATGATGGTGCTGACATGGTGGGCATGACGGCCATGCCTGAAGCGGCACTGGCACGAGAATTAAATATTGCCTACGCCAGTATTGCTGTCGTGGCTAATCAGGCGGCTGGTTTAAGTTCACACCCCCTGACTATAGAAGCCATATTGGACACCATGGATGACTCGATGGGGCAGGTAAGACGATTATTGAAAGGGGTTATTCCGCTGTTGTAGCTTCACCTTCAGACGGCAGTGAATAGGTTTCTGGTTCGGTCATATTACTCAGCACCTGATCCGGTGTTGATACCGGTATCAGTTGCAGAATAGCGCCAAATCGCGGGTGATCGAAATAATGCACCTGCTTACTACGAATACGGCGCAATTCCACTAAACGTGGTTGATGCAAAGTATGATATGAATTGCTTTCCACTGAGCGCACACCATCCTGCAACCATAGATCCAGACTCGCGTGTAAATAGGTAGCAATATGAAAACGTACTTGTCCTTGAACCCTATCAGAGTCTATCGCCACCGCTTGTGCCCGACTGCGACTGCCAACGGCTTGTTGCCAGGTTTGATGGCTTATTACCCGATAACCTGCTGAATTACGCAGCCGTTGTGAAATATCTGTCAGATTTTTGTTACCTGCTGGTTGAATAATTTTGTTGGCCATACCCACTTTCAAAGGAGCAGGATCCTGCAAGGTAAATACCGGCGACTGTTCGTTATCAGATGGATTGAGTACTTCAAAAACGATCAGTTCAACGTGGTACCACTGTTGAGCCTGTGCTGCGACCCCAAAACTCATTAAAGCGACAAAAAACAGGCTACGAATTAGGCTCAAAGATTTCATATAAAACGGTTCCGAATGATCATGTTGTCTATTGTCTAACGCTGACCCCAAAATGTCCAAGATCCACCCGCTTAATATACTTTGCTGGTATCATCCAGTGAAGATTAAAAGTCGCAATGGAGCAGAGTAATGGAAGGTTTTTCGCTATTTGTTATCGTGGTGCTGGTACTGGCCATTGTCCTTGTTTTAATGGGCGTCAAGTCGGTAGACCAGGGCTGGGAATATACGGT
>DELT01000078.1:19128-27100 GCA_002354555.1 Methylophaga sp. UBA2689 | reverse complement strand
ACCATTTCTGCCGCTTCCTTGGCCGCCTCAGTCCCCCCTTGCCCCATTGCTATCCCGACATCTGCTCGTTTTAATGCCGGGGCATCATTTACCCCATCCCCCGTCATCGCAACAACATGACCATTGGCCTGTAAAGCACTGACCAGTCTTAATTTATGCTCTGGTGCTGTACGGGCAAAAACATCAGTTTGGTTAACAGCATGTTGCAACTCTGCATCACTGAGTTGTGCTAGATCGTGCCCGGTCAACACTGTCTTCGTATGATGCAAACCAAGTTTTGCTGCAATCGCACTGGCTGTTGCGGCATGGTCGCCTGTAATCATTTTGACCTGAATACCGGCTTTATGACATTCACTGACAGCAGTAATGGCCTCTTCACGCGGTGGGTCAATCAGCCCGATCAAGCCTAGTAACACCAGTCCCTGATCTAAATCTTCAAACTGCAATTCCCCGGTATGTTGCTCCACGGTTTTAGTGGCTACGGCCAGCACTCGCTGGCCTTCTGCTGCAATTTTTTCAATCTGTGCATGCCAATAAGCCTGATCGACTTCCACATCGCCTTGTTCAGTTCGCTGAATCTGGCAAAGCTCGATGAGTTTTTCCGGTGCTCCTTTTACAGCAATAAAGTCATGTCCCTGGTGATCATGATGCAAGGTGGCCATAAAACGATGTGCAGTATCAAACGGGATAACATCACGTCGTGGGTAAAATTGTTTCAGCTCCTCCAGTGTAAAATCCGCCTTTAATGCGGCGGTAAGCATCGCTGCTTCCATCGGATCGCCTTCGGCCAGCCAGTCATCATCACGCCGCTTTAATGCTGAATCATTGCAAATAGCGGCACAACGTAAAAGCAACGTTAAGATTTCGTGCTGTTCGGTTTCAATGGCCTGCTCATCAATGGTGAACTCACCCGCTGGAGAATAGCCCACACCACTGACGCTATAGTTATTTGCCGAGCTCATCACAGTGGAAACAGTCATTTCATTGCGGGTTAAGGTACCGGTTTTATCAGAGCAGATAATGGATACCGCGCCCAGAGTTTCTACTGCTGGCAAACGGCGGATAATGGCATTGCGACTGGCCATGCGCTGCACGCCAATCGCCAGCGTGATGGTCAGGATAGCGGGTAAACCTTCAGGAATACCCGCTACGGCCACACCAACCACAATCATAAACATCTCAATAGCTGGGGTCTGGTTCAGCCAGTAACCGTAGCTGAATACCAATCCGGCAATCACCATAATGACCAAGGTGAGCCAGCGAGAAAACACTGAAATTTGCTGTAATAACGGGGTAGTGAGATTTTCGATATCGGAAATCATGCCACTGATGCGACCAATCTCAGTATGCGCTCCGGTCGCAACGACTATGCCATGTCCCTGACCAGAAGTGACTAACGTGCCTGAATACGTCATACACAGCCTGTCACCTAATACGGCATCACTTGCTACCGGTTGAATATGTTTTTCAACAGCGACTGACTCTCCGGTTAATACCGCTTCCTGAATTTGTAAGCCTTTTGCACTGAAAAGCCTTATATCAGCAGGTACCTTATCGCCAGGTTCCAACACCACCACATCACCGGGAACCAGCTGATCGGCTTCAATCCGCAGACGATGCCCACTGCGGATTACTGTTGCATGAGGCGCCAGCATATCTTTAATAGCATCAAGCGCTTTTTCGGCTTTTCCTTCCTGAATAAAGCCAATTAGCGTGTTTAATATGACAACCGCAAGAATTACCCAGAAATCTATCCAATGCCCCAGCAAAGCGGTAAGCAACGCCGCAGCTAACAACACATAAATAATCAAATTGTGCAGCTGAGAAAATAACCTGGCTAATGCTGAACGCCCTTTAACCCGAGGCAAATGATTTTCACCAAATTGCTGCAAACGTTGTTCAACGGTTTCGGAATCCAAACCATGCTTGTCACTCTCGAGTAGTGACAAACTTTCCTCTGAACTAAGGTGATGCCAGGTTTGTTCGAATGGTTGAGTCTGCATATGCTGTTTCATCTGTAACTCCAGGCAACGATCATAACCTTAGCATAACGTGTTTATAGGTTAGGCCTATGTAACGAAGTGGTTTGTTTTGATCTACATCAAGCTGCACAATAGACAAATTATGTCTTTGTCTAGAAGGAAATGAGCATTAACACTATCAGTATTTTAGGGAGCGGCTGGCTGGGATTACCACTGGCAACTCAACTATACAAACAAGGCTTTCATGTAAAAGCATCGACTCGTCATCGTGAAAAATTCTCTGAAATTGCTACAGCTGGCGCCAGCGCATTTTATGTTGATATTGACCAGATATTCGATATCCAAGAATTTTTGCATAACGAAATTCTCATTATAAATATCACCTCTAAAAATCAAACTGCTTTTGCCAATCTTATTCAGCAAATCGAGAAATCACCGATTCAAAAGGTATTATTTATCAGCTCCACCTCGGTTTATCAAAGTCTCAATCGTGAAGTGACTGAGGATGAGCATGCTGAAGACCACGACAGCATCCTGTGGCAAATAGAACAGCAGTTTCAAACCAACAATCATTTCCAATCAACGATATTACGTTTCAGTGGTTTGATTGATAAACGGCGTCATCCAGGCAGGTTTTTCCGAAATGGTCGTCGTGTGCCTCAAGCAGATGCTCCGGTGAATCTGATTCACCTTGATGATTGCCTCGGTATTATTGATGCCATTTTGCAACAACAAGCCTGGGGAGAAACCTTTAATGGTTGTGCTGACACCCATCCCAGCAAACGTGAATTTTACAGTTATGCGAGAAAGCTGATGGGGTTATCCGCTCCCGAGTTTGATACTGAAACAGAAGTTAAATACAAAATAATCAGTAATCAAAAAATTAAAACAAAACTCAACTACACCTTACAACACCCTGATTTAATGAAGATTGTATTTTAATGAAAGATCAGGGCTGTCCTTGCCTTAGTGGGAAAACATATCAAGATTGTTGTGGTTTATTACATCAGGGTAAACAGACTGCAGTCACGGCTGAACAGTTAATGCGTTCGCGTTATAGTGCGTTTGTTATGCAACAGAGCAATTATTTGCAGACAACGTTGCATCCATCTCAACGACAGCCAGACGATAACACCAGCTTGCAGCAAACCATGCAAACGACACAATGGTTGGGCTTAACTATTATCGAACACTCACAAGATGGTGATGAAGCTGAGGTCGAGTTTATTGCTTTTTATCTGGATAATCCGTTGGGCCAGTTACATGAAAGGTCACGGTTTTGTCGACAGGATGGCCTATGGTTTTATCTGGATGGTGAATTCCTGCCTCCCATCAAACTTGGCCGAAATGATAACTGTATTTGTGGCAGTGGAAAAAAACTCAAACGCTGCCATGGGTGATGTTAGTTATTTTTTTCACCTAAATAACGTTTTCGTTTAGCTGGTTTTAATTGCTGGAGATCAACCATCACCAGTCCATCGATACAATTACCGAAATTGGCATCAATATTAAAATCGATAAACCGCACACCACTTGGCTCACAAATATCGGCGTACTGTTTATAAAGCGTCGGCACCGTTACATTCATATGTGCCATTTGCTCACGCATCGCCATAAAATCACTGTCTGCATCGGGGTTAACTAACGTTGCTTTTACTCGCTGCTGTATCTCGCTATCAAACAGATAAGGTACTCTGGCGGTGGCCAGTGTTTCTGCATCGGCAAAATGCTTTTGATAAAAACTGACAATTAATGCCTTGGCAAAATCAGGATAGGTGTTACTCAAACTGACAGGACCAAATAGATACCGGACCTCTGGATAACGTTTTAGATAGGCACCGATGCCATACCATAAATAATCCAGACTGCGCTTACCCCAGTATTTGGGGCTGACAAAGCTGCGACCTAATTCAATACTTGCCGGGAAATACTGCTGCATTGCCGCAGTAAACTGAAACAGCTCGCTGGTATAGATATCACGACCTGCATTCATAATACGAGCGACTTCGCCAATTCGGTAAGCACCGGCTATCTCCAGTTCCTGCTCATCCCACAGAATTAAATGCCGGTAATCGCGATCATAATGATCTAAATCACGTCTTTTGCCCGTTCCTTCGCCAACCTGTCTGAAGGTAATTTCCCGTAACCGACCAATCTCCTGCATCACAGCTGAATTTGATTGATAATCAAACAGATATATTTTTTTATTGTCGGCTGTTTCGCCTAACAATTCCGCTTGCTGCAATTCTTTTTTGATTGCCCGACGTTCCTGGGGATGGGCAATCGTCTGCTCAGTGACAAACAGCGGTTTTTTGCCTTTGGCCAGTCGATATAAATGACGTCTTAATAATTTGGCTTTTTCGGCCTTTATCAGCGGCAACTGTTCAATTTGCTGATAGGCAATCGACTCCCCTACTCGCATCGAGATGGTTTTGGAGTTTTTATTGAACATTTCATGCGCCAGCATCATGCCTGACAATGGTTTATAAACCATCGATGCGCTATAAAATAACGAAGAGTTTCTGGCTTCAACATATATCGGCAGAATAGGCGATTGTGTTTTCTTGGCAAAATTTAAAAAACCGCTGTTCCATTTACCATCACGAACACCACCGGGTCGTATGCGTGACACTTCACCAGCCGGAAACACAATCACAGCCTCATCGTTATTTAAGCATTCAACTATACGAGCAACGCTGCTTTTACGGGTAGATTTGGAGAGATTATCGACGGGTAAAAATAACGAACTTAATGCCGAAAAATTCAGCAGCATATCATTGGCAACAATTTTAACATCACGCCTGACTTCACCCACCAGTTTTAATAAACATAATCCATCTAACGCACCTAATGGATGATTGGCGACAATGACAACACGGCCTGTAGCCGGAATATTATTACGATGACGATGAGTAATGCTGTAGCTAAAATTGAAGTAGTCCAGCACCTCATCAATGAAATCAAAGCCTTCAAGCTGCTTATGCTGCTCCAGAAAACGATTAACTTCCTGTTCATGAGTGATTTTTCGGAGAAAACCTAACGTCGGAATTCTGACCCAAGGTTTTTGATTTTGAAAATTGGGAAATTTTTGTTGAACGGCTTGTTCAATATTGAGCATACGGTTTCTCTGGTAACTTCATGCTGCAAAGTCTAGAGAACACATATGACAAAAAAATAACGGTTTGATGACTGTTCGGTGACAGTCTCGCAAACCGTTATATCTGAAGGGTTTTAATCAGGCCGCTTGAACAGGGATGGCATGACGCATATGGGTAATATCATTATTTTCATTCAGATAAACCAGCGTCGGTTTAAAGCTTTTTATTTCTTCTGCATCCATAGCAGTATAGGCACAGATGATAATACGATCGCCCGGGGAGGCTTTATGTGCCGCAGCACCGTTAACTGAGATGATATTAGAACCGTCTTCAGCACGAATGGCGTACGTCACAAAACGTTCACCATTAGCGACGTTGTAAATATGAATTTGTTCATACTCGTGAATGCCGGCGGCTTCGAGTAATTTGCCATCAATCGCGCATGAACCCTCATATTCCAGTTCAGAATGGGTTACGCAGGCACGATGTAATTTAGCTTTTAACAGTGTCAGATGCATAGCTGGCAAAATTCCGTTAGTAAGCCGTATATTATCGCTTTTTAAGAATGCTCAAGCAAGGTTACAGGCAATATTGTCAATCAACCGTACACTGCCCACACGTCCCGCCGCCAGCAACCGCAACTCTTTATCCACTTCCGGATTAGCCAATCGCAAATCTTCTGCCCGACGAATATCAATATAATCCAATGTAAACCCGGAAGCCGTTAATTGCGTATGGGCTTGAGACAGTAAAGCCGAATAGTCCTGATTGCCAGACTCCAGCTGTCGTTTGAGTTCAAGCAGATTTGAATACAATGCTGCCGCTTGCTGTTTCAGCGTTTCGTTTAAATGCTGATTACGTGAACTCATCGCCAAACCATTATCTTCTCTTACAGTAGCTGCACCCACGATTTTAATTGGCAAGTTCAAATCAGCCACCAGTTTACGAATCAGCAATAATTGCTGGTAATCCTTTTCACCAAACACCGCAACATCGGCCTGCACTATATTGAAGAACTTGGTGACGACTGTCGCAACACCATCAAAGTGTCCGGGACGCTCCAGGCCACAGAGCTTGTCATCCATACCGGGCACATGGATAAAGGTATGAAAGTCCTTGCCCTGTGGATACATCACTTCATTATCAGGAGTAAATAACAGATTACAGCCCACCTGAGTCAGCTTTTCAATATCTGCCTGCAACGTGCGGGGATAGTTGGCTAAATCCTGTTTGTCATCAAACTGCAATGGATTGACAAAAATACTGACCACCACTTTGTCAGCCAGTGTCTGAGCTTTTTTGACCAGAGAGATATGCCCTTCATGCAGATTCCCCATGGTTGGCACAAAGGCAATAGTCTGATGTTCAGCACGCCAGGTCTTTATCTGACCCCGCAGGCTCAGAATCGATTCAACAATTTGCATTAATACTGTTGCTCAGCTGTGGGAAACTCACCATTTTTAACGGCTTCAACATAACGACTTATTGCTGCAGGGATGTGACCACTGTCGGCCAGGAAATCATGGCTGAAACGCGGGCGTTTACCAGGAGTGATACCTAACATGTCGTGTAACACCAAAACCTGTCCATCACAGTCAGCTCCAGCACCAATGCCAATAACCGGAATCGTAAGCGCTTCACTGATAATCTTCGCCAACGCCGCAGGGACGCACTCAAGTACCAGCATATCGGCACCTGCTTTTTCCAAACTAATCGCATCCTGCAGAATTTTATCTGCAGCAGACTGCTCTCTCCCCTGAACCAGATATCCACCCAGCTTATGCACTGACTGGGGTAATAACCCCAGATGCCCGCAAACCGGAATGCCACGCTGGGTTAAAGCGGTAATTAAATCAACCAGTTCTGCTCCACCTTCCAGTTTGACCATCTGCGCCCCGCCTTCGGCCATTAACCGGGCTGCGTTGTGTAATGCCTGATCAGTATTGGCATAACTCATAAACGGCATATCGGTAATCACAAACAGGCGTTCGCTGCCGCGAATGACATTGGCGGTATGGTAAATCATATGCTCAACAGTGACCGGCAAGGTGCTTTCCTGACCTTGGATGACCATTCCCAGTGAGTCACCTACCAAAACGATATCAACTCCAGCCTGTTCCAAAACGTGACTAAAGCTTGAATCATATGCCGTCAGCACAGCTATTTTGTTATGCTCGGCTTTCATTTTACGCAGCTGATTGAGACTGGTACGGCTCATGAGTTTTTCTCTTTCACCGGCAACGGATTGTAATACTGACGACCACTTTGGATAGTGCAGATCTGATCCAGTAATTGCTGATAATCAGCTTCACTCTTCACCAAATCAATTTGCTCTGCATTAACGATTAATAGTGGAGAGGAATCGTAATAATGGAAAAAATCAGCATAGGAATCGGCCAGCCGTTTCAGATAAGCATCCTCAACATGCTGTTCATAACTGATACCACGTTGCGAAATCCGGGTTTTCAGGATTGGCAGGGAGGCTTGCAGATAAATCACCAGATCCGGCGTCCGATGGTGCATGGTCAAACTATCGTAAACCATGTTGTATAAGGCCAGTTCATCATCATCGAGTGATATCTGGGCAAACAAACGGTCTTTTTCCAGCATAAAGTCAGCAACATGCAATGAGGTGAATAAATCATCCTGTTGCAATGTTTTGGCTAATTTGACGCGTTGCATCAAGAAACTCAATTGCGTGGGTAATGCCGATTGTTTGGGGTGCAGGTAATAACGTTCCAGAAAGGGATTCTGTTCCGGTGCTTCCAACAAGGTATTTCCAGAAAAGCTATCAGCCAACCTTTTAACCAGATGGGTTTTGCCGACACCTATAGGACCTTCGACAACAATATAGCGATGTGGCAATGTTTTCATAAGCTAATCTTATCCACT
>DELT01000078.1:0-18928 GCA_002354555.1 Methylophaga sp. UBA2689 | reverse complement strand
CCCCAATGCCGCTTTCGTTCGCGTCCATGGAGTTGTTCGACAGATTGTAAAGCATCAAGTAACTGATGTGGACTGAGAGATGTTTCCAATGATATCACCGCATTAATGTAATCAGGCTGATCGGCTGGCCCCATGGGCGGGCTCTGATACAACGAAGATACGGTGATGATGGTTACTCCGGCTAATGACTGTAAATCATTTATTGCCGTTTTTATCTGTTGCAGTGGGTTTTGCAGATTACTGCCGAGTCCAATATAAACGAGCATTATTCAACTTTTTTATTAGCAGGTTTACGACGACGGCGACGACGAGGTTTGCGTTTATCTGTCTCTCCGCCATTACCTAATGCATTAACCATTTCGGTCTGCGTAGTAGCAGATGTCTGCTGAAAGGTAGTCCACCAGTCAGTCAGCTCTTGCAAAGGTTCACCGGATTGGGCTCGTAATGCCAGAAAATCGTAACCCGCACGAAACTTGGGATGCAATAACAAAGCAAAAGCACGTTTACCCTGACGGCGTGTCAATCTTGGTTGCATGGTCCAGATATCCCGGGTAACCAGACTGAAGCGCTTGGGAATAGCCACAGTTTGAATCTGCTCGGATAACACTTCACCAGCAGCACGCTGCATGGCGGGGATTTCAGGCATTTCCTTACTCAGCTCCAGCCAACGTTGGCGCAATGGCTCCCATAATAAAGCCGCGAACAAAAACGCGGGAGTAACCGGTTTGTTGTCGGCCAATCGTTTGTCAGTATTTTCCAGCGCTTTCATCAACAAGGTACGCGGAAAACCATTATTTTCCTGATGTAACAAGGCCGCTGTTTGGGGATAAAGATGATCAAACACACCGTAATGACAAAGTAACTCGTGAGTTACTGCCGCCTGCCCGCTTAAATATAGCTTTAAGGTTTCATCAAATAATCTGGCAGGAGGAATATCGCTGAGTAATGGTGCCAGATCTACAATTAATTGTTCAGTTTCGGCTTCCAGCTTTAAACCCAATTTAGCCATAAAACGTACTGCACGAAGCATTCTCACCGGATCTTCACGATATCTGACGGGTTTATCACCAATTAGGCGAATCAGACCTGCCTGCAGATCGGCAATACCACCAGTGTAATCAACAATCGAGAAGTCTCTAATGTTGTAATAAAGGGCGTTAATGGTGAAATCACGACGCCACGCATCCTGCTCTAATGTGCCGTACACATTATCCTGCATGATACGACCTTGCTTATCGACATGATTTTTAGCTTCAGGGGGCGCTCGGAAAGTGGCTACTTCAATAATCTCATCACGACCAAAGCGCACATGAACCAGCTTGAAACGCCGCCCAATTAACTGGCTACGACGGAATAACCGATGTACCTGCTCAGGCAGGGCATTGGTAGAAATATCAAAATCCTTGGGTTCATAACCCAATAACAAATCCCGTACACAGCCACCCACCAGATAGGCCTCAAAGCCAGCATCTTTAAGGGTATAAAGCACCTTTAAGGCACTGGGACTGATTAACTGTCGGGAAATATTATGGTCAGCGCGCGACACAATAAGTGGTGCGGCTCCCTCGGCTGCTGCGCGGCTTTTTTTACCGGCTTTGATCCGTTTGAATGAATTGATGAGTGAATTTATCGAAAGCATAAGGTGCGAATAATACCATGCTTAAAGGCGATAACCGGAAATTGCATCAATTTATCTTATTGCCCGGCGAACCGGCGCAAATGACTGTCGATGAATTGGTGAAGGACCTAAATCGATTAATGCCTGTTGATGTTGAGCAGTTGGATAACCTTTATGTTTAGCCAGACCATAGCCGGGATAAAGTTGATCCAAAACCAACATCTCACGATCTCTGGCAACCTTTGCCAGTATTGAGGCTGCGGCAATGGCAGGCTCTGTTAAATCACCTTTAATGATGGTGGTAACAGGACAGGGCAATTTTGGGGCATGGTTACCATCAACCAAGGCATGTACCAACTCATAAGGCAAAGCGGCCACTGCACGTTGCATCGCCAACAAACTGGCTTGCAAAATATTCAATTGATCAATTTCTTCGACTTCTGCCCGGCCCAATGCCCACGCATAAGCATATTCTTCAATTAACGGCACAAGCTGTTCACGGCGTTTTTCACTGAGTTTTTTAGAATCGGTCAATCCTGTAATAGGTTTATTAGGATTGAGTATGACTGCCGCGGTAACCACTGGCCCTGCCAAAGGCCCCCTGCCAACTTCATCTATTCCAGCAATTAAGACAACTGACTGCATTAAATCAAACTCAGTACAAGTTTTGCAGCATTCTCCGCCCCACCAGTTGGGCCAAGCGCTTGTTTGACCTGCTGACGAATGTTTTCAGCGTGCTGCTGCCGTTGGGGATGGGTAAGCAAATCCATTAGCTGCTGTTCCAATCGAACTGGCGTAACGTCATCCTGGAGCAATTCTTTAATTGCCGGCTGTTTTGTCACAATATTGCACAACCCAACATACGGGATTTTCACCAGGCGTTTGAGTATCCGGTAACTCCATGGAGAAACTTTATAGGTAATAAAATGAGGTACACCCAGTAATGCAATTTCCAGCGTCACTGTTCCCGAGGCTGCCACAATCGCATCACAGGCCTGAATAACCTCATAAAAATCATTCTTGATAACGCTTATATTTAAAGGTGATCCAGCCAAATATTGTTGCAGATAGCTTTCCTCAATACCTGGGGCCTGGGGAATGACTATCTGAATCGGAAAATGCCGTTTTTCAATACGTTGAGCAGCTTCCAGCATTACTGGCAATAAGACTGATATTTCACTGCGACGACTACCGGGAAATAAACCAATAACCCGAATATCTTTATCTAATGAGAATTTTTCGCGTGCTGCAGATTTGGACAATTCAGTATGCACAGCATCTACTAAAGGATGCCCTACACAGGTAACGGCAACGTCTGCCTTCTCATATATTTCCTGTTCAAATGGAAATAACACGGCCATATGGTCAACATCACGTTTGATTTGTTCGATTCGCCCTGCCCGCCAGGCCCAGATCTTCGGGCTGATGTAATACAAAACTTTAATGCCGAGTTTCTTGGCCTGTTTAGCCAATTTAAGATTAAAGCCGGGATAATCGATCAGAATTAGCAAATCGGGTGGCTGACGACGTAATTCGGCAACCACCTGATTAAAAATGTTTTTGATTCTGGGGTAACGCTTAATCACCTCAACCAGGCCCATCACCGCCAATTCAGCAAAATCAATACTGATATCGGCACCCGCTGCCCGCATTTTGTCACCGCCTATACCCGTTATATAGATTGAAGGTTGCTGCTGCTTTAATGCGGCCACCAGACGTGCGGCATGAGCTTCGCCCGAAGCTTCACCAGCCACAATGTAAATATGATTACTCACGAATACGGGCTCAGTCTTCTACATAACCGGTTAATTCAAGTCCAAAACCGGAAACACCGGTCAGCTTGGTTGGAGTACCAATTACTCGCATTTTACGTATGCCCAAATCAGCAAGGATCTGCGCGCCAACACCAAAGGTTCTCAAATCCCAACTGGCTTTGAACTGTGCAGCTTCGCCTTGATCCTGCTGCTGATAACGGGCAATTTTTGCGGCCAGTTGTTTGTTCTGTTCAGGCTGTCGTAATACCACAAGCACACCTTTTCCAGCTTGCTGAATTCGTTGCATCACATCAGGTAAGGGCCAATGGGTGGGTTCACGCTTTGATGCCAGCAAATCCCCTAAGGGATCAGCCATATGCACACGTACTAATGTTTCCTGTTCTGCATTAATTTCGCCATATACTAGCGCCAGATGCGTTTGACCACTTACATCATCCTGATAACTGTGCAGGGTGAAATCACCATATTCGGTGGGAAATTCACAGGTCGACATGGCTTTAATCGTCATTTCATTTTGCAGACGATAGCTGATCAAATCTGCAATAGTGCCAATTTTAAGTTGATGTGTTTCAGCAAATTTCTCCAGATCAGGGCGACGTGCCATGCTGCCATCATCGTTTAGAATTTCGACAATAACTGCAGCCGGCGTACACCCTGCCATTTGAGCTAAATCGCAACCTGCTTCCGTATGACCAGCACGGGTTAATACACCACCCGGCTGTGCTTTTAATGGAAAGATATGTCCGGGTTGCACCAGATCCTCAGGTTTGGCCTGAGATGCGACGGCTTTTTGAATGGTTAATGCACGATCGGCTGCAGAAATACCTGTTGTCACACCATCAGCCGCCTCAATTGAAACTGTGAAGTTGGTGGCATAAGGTGTTTGATTATCGGTCACCATAAGTGGCAGACGCAGCTGACGACAACGATCTTCAGTTAATGTGAGGCAAATCAATCCCCGACCAAATTTAGCCATAAAGTTAACGGCTTCTGCAGTAACTTTATCAGCAGCCATGACTAAATCACCTTCATTTTCGCGATCTTCATCATCCATAATAATGACCATTTTACCTTGCTTCAGATCGTCGATAATTTCTTGAGTGCTGTTGATTTGCATTTAGCGAATATAACCCTGTTGAGTAAGAAAATCACGGCTGATGGTGGAGCCAGTCTGAGGTAGCAGCCGCTCCAAGTAACGAGCGATCAGATCGACTTCCAAATTGACCTTAGTACCAGTTTGATAGTGTTTGATAATGGTTTCTTCAAGCGTATGCGGAATGATATTAATATCAAATCCTCCGTCAAAAACACCATTGACTGTCAGACTTACACCATCAATGGTAATTGAACCTTTTTCTGCGATATAACGCTCCAGTTCTGCCGGAGCTTTAATCTTATATTGCCATGAACGGGCCGAAGCCGTTTTACTGATCACTTCACCTAATCCATCAACATGCCCGCTGACCATATGACCGCCTAAACGATCCCCAACAGCAAGGGCTTTTTCCAAATTGGCTTCACTGCCGGTTTTTAATTGTCCCAGACTGGTTCGTTGTAAAGTCTCCTGAGAGACATCAAACTGTAAACTTCTGCTCGCCATTTCGACTACGGTTAAACACACACCATTGACCGCGATACTGTCACCCAGTTTTACATCTGTCAGATCCAGTTTGGCTGGATCAATATGCAAACGAATATCACCGCCGCGTGATTCGAGTGATTTCAGCTGGCCTACGGCCGCGATAATACCTGTAAACATGTTTAAAAAGCCTCGTTGTACTCTGGAACTGCAGTAATACGCCAGTCCTGACCAATTGCCCGTATATCGGTAATGTGTAATTGAATATTTTGTGCCATGCGATCCATCCCGGGCAGATGAAATACTGCTCTGGCCGCATCCCCCATCAGTTTTGGTGCCACATAAAAAATCATTTCATCAATTAACTGTGAACGTAACAAAGCACCATTTAACACTGCACCAGCTTCGACCATTACTTCATTAATTTCACGTTTGGCCAGTACAGCCAGCATACCGCTCAAATCAACCTGATTATTTGGTGCAGGTAATACAATGGTTTCCACATCAGCGCGTACCATTCGCTCACATGCTGTAAACAACAATACTTTAGCGTCATTGAGAATTTGGGCTGAAGTCGGCATACGCAGTTCACTGTCTACGACAACTTTTAAAGGTTGTCGGATGCTCTCACCATGAGGATACCATTCATCTACATGACGAACGTTAAGTAACGGATCATCTGCCAGCACCGTACCGACACCTGTCAGGATCGCTGAGCTGCGAGCACGGAGTTTCTGTACATCGGCCCGAGCTTCAGCGCCAGTTATCCATTTACTTTCTCCTGAAGCCATTGCGGTGCGGCCATCAAGACTCATGGCCATTTTACTTCGCACAAAAGGCCTGCCTAGGCGCATACGTTGAATGAAGCCTGGATTTAATTGTTCCGCCAGGGATTGCAAAATCCCTTGATGAACTTCAATACCTGCTTGTTCGATACGCTGAATACCCGTTCCAGATACAACCGGATTAGGGTCAGTCATTGCCACAAATAAACGTTTGATACCTGCACGGATTAATGCATCAGCACATGGCGGAGTTCGTCCAAAATGACTGCAGGGCTCAAGGGTTACATAACAATCTGCGCCTTCTGCTTCATGTCCGGCATCATGCAGAGCATTTATCTCGGCGTGAGCTTCTCCGGCACGATGGTGCCACCCCTGTCCAATTACCTGATCATTTTTTACAATCACACAGCCAACGCGTGGGTTAGGATCCGCTGTATATAATCCTTTCCAGGCAAGTTGTATTGCCTGTGCCATAAATTGTTCGTGTTGGCTCATTGGGAGTGCCTCCACAGATTACCGTTCGTTATGATTGTAATCGCATTCGAATGATGCGTTGGCAGAAACTGGTGCTGACAGTAAGATTCAGCTGTCTTTATCAGATAATGCACGATTTTCCATACGTTCAATTTCTTCTCGAAACGCATTCACATCCTGAAAGCTTCGATAAACCGAAGCGAATCGGACATAAGCTACTTCATCCAGTTCACGTAATGCATCCATTACCCAATCACCCACCAGACGACTCTGCACTTCTCTTTCACCCGTTGCCCATAAGCGTCGAGTGATAGTTTTTACCGCATTATCAATAGCGTCAATACTGACCGGCCGTTTTTCCAGGGCCCGCATAATGCCAGCGCGTAATTTATTTTCGTCAAAGGCTTCACGGGTAGCATCGCGCTTAATCAACCTTGGCAAACTCAGTTCAGCAGTTTCATAAGTGGTAAACCGCTCATTACATTCCTGACACATACGACGACGGCGAATCGCATCTCCCTCGGAAGAAAGACGCGAATCGACGACTTTTGAATCTTCAGCTCCGCAAAACGGGCAACGCATCAGTCAGCTCAAACTTATGAATAAACTGGCAATCGTTTGCAGATCGTCATTACTTTGTCACGAATAGCTGCAATCACTTTTTCATCACCATGACTATCAATAACATCACACATCCAGCCAGCCAAATCGGTGCAATCCTGCTCGCTAAACCCACGTGTGGTTACCGCTGGTGTACCGACACGAATACCAGAGGTAACGAATGGTGATTGCGGGTCATTAGGCACAGCATTTTTATTGACCGTAATATGGGCATTACCCAACCAGGCATCGACTTCTTTACCGGTCAGTCCCGCTTCAATAAAGCTGACCAGGAACAAATGGTCATCGGTTCCTTTAGAAATCACATCATAACCACGGGCCATAAAGACTTTGGCCATCGCCTGAGCGTTTTTGATGACTTGCTGTTGATAGGTTTTGAACTCAGGTAACATTGCTTCCTTGAAAGCAACGGCTTTAGCCGCTATCACATGCATTAATGGACCACCCTGAAAACCAGGGAAAACAGCTGAGTTCAGTTTTTTCTCAATCTCGGGATTGGATTTGGCCAGAATCAGACCACCACGTGGGCCTCTTAATGTTTTGTGAGTCGTCGTAGTTGTCACATCAGCAATTTGTACTGGATTTGGATACAGGCCAGCAGCGACCAAACCAGCAATATGAGCCATATCAACCAGTAAATATGCACCGACTGAATCCGCAATATCGCGGAATTTTTGCCAGTCGATAATGCGAGAATAAGCCGAAAAACCGGCAACAATCAATTTAGGCTGATGTTCTTTTGCCAGTCGTTCAACTTCACTGTAATCAATTTCACCAGAATCACTACTGATGCCATAAGCCACGGAATTATAGATTTTGCCTGAAGCACTGACTTTCGCGCCATGAGTTAAATGACCTCCGTGTGCCAGACTCATACCCAGAATCATATCGCCGGGTTGCAATAAAGCCAGATAAACTGCAGCATTTGCCTGTGAACCTGAATGTGGTTGCACGTTGGCATAATCAGCACCAAACAAAGCTTTTGCACGTTCAATAGCCAAATCTTCAGCGGTATCAACGTGTTCACAACCGCCATAATAACGTTTACCGGGATAACCTTCTGCGTATTTGTTGGTTAACAATGAGCCCTGAGCTTCCATCACCCGTGGACTTGTATAGTTCTCAGAAGCAATTAATTCGATGTGATCTTCCTGACGCTGTTCTTCAGCAGAAATTGCCTGAAACAACTCGTCATCAAAATCAGCGATGCTCATGTTTTTTTTGTACACAGTTTTCCCCTGTAGCGGCTGTAAATGCCCGCATATTGTATCCCACAACGCACGTAGCATCTATGTAAGAATAGATTTTTTAATTCATCCAAACTGGAGTCATTATGAAAATAGGTATTCTTGGTGGTGGCCTTATGGGAAATGCCCTGGCACAACATCTTCTCAACCAGCAATGTGAATTGAGTATATACAACAGAAGTATTGAAAAAATTGCAGATTTAAATACTCATGGCGCCCGGGTCTGTAGCGCTGCCAGTGAAGCTGTAGAACAAAGCGAGATTGTAGTTTTATTGTTAAGCGATGCCGATGCAATTGCGACTGTTTTGGACAGTGTTGCGCCCAGCGCATTTATGGATAAGTTATTTATCCAAATGGGTACGATCGCACCACAACAGTCACAGCACATTGAGCATCAGCTAAACAGTGCCGGCGCCGAATATCTTGAGTGCCCGGTATTAGGAAGCTTGCCAGAAGCCCGAAGCGGCAAACTGATTCTGATGGCAGCTGGAATGGAGGATAATTATCAACGGGCGCTTCCTTTATTAAAAATGATTGGCGAAACGCCTCGTTATATTGGAAGAACTGGTCAGGCAGCGGCAGTTAAATTAGCGTTGAATCAATTAATTGCTGGCCTTACAGCAACCTTTTCATTGAGTCTGGCCTTGATTGAAGAGAACGGGATTGACGTTGATCAATTTATGCAGATTTTGCGTGAAAGTGCTTTATATGCTCCAACCTTTGATAAAAAGCTGGATCGTATGCGCAATCGAAATTTCAGCGATCCTAATTTTCCAACTAAACATCTGGCAAAAGATACACGTTTGTTTCTTGAGGTTGGGGAGCAACTTCGTCTTGATACCAGTGCATTAGAAGGCATCAATCGATTACTCGATAAAACCATTGCCATGGGTCTGGATAATACTGATTATTCAGCGTTATATGCTGCGATTTCGCCCGATAGAAAATAATTCCGCAACCAAAAACGCCCTCCAGTAGAGGGCGTTTAATAAGTTTCAGTCTTTTTTACAGGCTGAACAAATCACGGCGAACAATGGTTTCACAGCGATCCGGACCGGTGGAAATAATATCAATCGGCACACCGGCCAATTCCTGAATCTTGTTAATATAGTTACGAGCATTTTCCGGCAAGGCATCAAACTCAGTAATACCCAATGTGGAATCCTGCCAACCGGGCATATCAATATATACCGGTTCACATCCTTCAAACTCATCAGCACTCAGTGGCAGAACAGTTACATCTTCACCATGGCGTTTGTAACCAATGCACAAGCGAATCGTTTCCAGTCCATCCAGTACATCCAGTTTGGTTAAACATAAGCCGGTAATACTGTTAATCCAGCTGGCACGGTTTAATGCCACCATATCCAACCAGCCACAACGACGATCACGACCGGTTGTAGAACCTTTTTCGTGACCTTTTTCAGATAAATGTTTACCGATACCACAGCTTAATTCTGATGGAAATGGACCTGCGCCGACACGGGTAGCATAGGCTTTGGTAATACCCAATACATAATCAATATGACAAGGTCCTACACCTGCACCCGTTGCGCTACCACCGGCCGTTGTATTGGATGAGGTGACATAAGGGTAGGTTCCGTGGTCAATATCCAGCAACGCGCCCTGAGCGCCTTCAAACATCACACGATCACCGTTGAGATAATACTGTTGCAGCATCGCCGGAATATCCGCAATCATTGGCAGTAGCACATCTCGCATGGCTAAAGTTTCATCACGTACCTGCTCAAAACTTACAGGAGCAGCCTGATAGTAATTTATCAAGGCAAAATTATGAAAGCTGACAACTTCACGGAGTTTTTCTACAAATTTTTGCTCGTTAGCCAGATCACCAAGCCGTAAACCACGACGAGCTACTTTATCTTCATAAGCGGGACCAATACCGCGACCAGTCGTACCAATCGCATCCTTACCGCGGCGTGACTCTCTGGCAACATCCAGCGCTACGTGATATGGCAAAATCAACGGACAGGCAGCACTGATTTTCAGACGCTGGCGAACTGGGATACCATTTGCTTCCAATTCGTTCATTTCTTTGATTAATGCTTCTGGCGATAACACCACACCGTTACCAATAAGACATTGAACATGTTCACGCAATATACCGGACGGGATCAAATGCAAAATGGTTTTTTTGCCCTCAATAACCAGGGTATGTCCTGCATTATGTCCGCCTTGAAAACGCACAACAGCAGAAACGCTGTCGGTCAGCAGATCAACAACTTTGCCTTTACCTTCATCACCCCATTGGGAACCAATTACTACAATATTTTTAGCCACGCGTGTTATTTCCTGTCTCGACCACTTGCCAGCGGCCATCTTGTTGAATCAATGTTTTATCGGTTTGTGTGGTACTGCCAGGCAAATCAAATACAATAATATTTCCCTGTTCACGTAAGTTTGCGACCAATTCCAGCTGTTGCGGATCAGTTGACCATTCCGTTGCTATAACCTGACGTTTTTCAGTCGGTTTGGGGAAACTGGTAACCAGCTTTTTCAAATCCAGGCTAAAGCCAGTCGCGGGCTGGGCATGACCGAAATCCTGACCAATATCATCATATCTGCCACCCAATGCAATCGCCTGTGCCGAATTTGACTGATAAGCCGCAAAAACCACTCCGGTATGATAGTGATAGCCTCGAAGCTCTGCCAGGTCAAAGTTCAATTGAATCTTTGGTAAGCGTTGTTGTGCCATCTCGGCAAGAACAACAAGTGTATCGAGTGCTTTTAATACCGAATCTGGTGCGTCCTGTAATATACGTTTTGCTTTATCCAGTACGCTGACGTCACCGTTTAATTCGGATAGAGCCGCCAACATATTACTGGCGTTTTCAGCAATAGCGTAACCTGATAATAAATGCAGTATTTCTGGCAAGGCCTTACGTTGCATGGCTGAAAACAGTGCCTGTTCTTGCTCATCATCCAGTTCTGCAAAATCAGCTAATCCACGATAAATACCCACATGACCTATATCTAAAGAGATTGAGCCTGAAACACCACTGATCTCTAGTAACTCGACCATCAGCTGGATACTTTCCATATCACTTTCCGGACCCGCATGGCCATATATTTCAGCACCTAATTGGATAGGATTACGTGAACTGGCCTGACCGGCCGGTAATGTATGCAATACGCTACCGATATAGCAAAGACGTAATACATCTGAGCTATCACGTAAGCGATGAGCAGCAATTCTGGCAACTTGGGGAGTCATATCAGCACGAATACCAAGCAACCGACCGGATAACTGATCTATCAATTTAAAGGTTTGCAGATCCAGGGTTTTTGCGGTTCCGGTTAATAAGGAATCCAGGTATTCAACAAGGGGGGGAACAACAAGCTGGTAGCCCCAGCTTTGCATACGATCAACCAACAGCCGATGCATTCGTTCCAGCTGTGCAGCCTCTTCAGGCATTAATTCATCGATGCCCTCGGGGAGCAACCAACTTTCTTTTAGTGTCATGTAAATTACTTAACCCAGTATAAAATCAACAGGCCAGCTAGCATACTCAGCAATCCAGTTATGCGTATTTGCTGATCCGTCATTGTGGCAATCTGGAGTATGGCTCGCCTTAATGCTGCGGGATTAACAAACGGCAAAATCCCTTCAATAACCAACATTAATGCGGTGGCGAGCCATAGACTCTGAATCAGCGAGTCACTCACTGTTCCAATGTATTCAAGTCACTAAAACTGCTGAAAAAATCACCTTTCGGTTCAATAACCAGCAAATCATCCCCTTGGAAGATATGCTTATATGCTCCTAGACGGCGATAGAAAGAATAAAAATTCTCATTCTGACCATAGGCATCGGCATAAATCTGGGTTGCAGTCGCATCACCTTCACCACGTAACATTTCTGATTGGCGATTTGCCTCAGCCAGTATTACGGTACGTTGTCTGTCTGCATCTGAACGAATTTTTTCTGCTTCTTCCGCACCACGCGAACGTAAATCTTTAGCTACACGTTCACGTTCAGCTTCCATCCGGGTGTAAACCGATGAACTTACTTCGGTAGGCAAATCAATACGTTTAATACGGACATTAACAACCTCAATACCAAACTCGTTTGAAATCCTGTTTGCTTCATCCATCAGGCCACTGACCATCTCTGAACGTTCACCAGAAACCACTTCCTGAATCGTGCGACGCCCAAATTCGGCACGTAAACCATCTTTTATGATTTGTGATAACCGTAATCTGGCACTCTCTTCATCACCACCCATCGAAGTGAAGTAATCAGCAACGTTTGAAATACGCCAAAGGATAAAAGAATCCACAATAACGTTTTTCTTTTCGCCGGTTAGATAACGTGCTGGTGTGGCATCAAGACTGAGAATACGACCATCAAAGCGACGAACTTCATTAACAAATGGAATTTTGAAATGAATGCCCGGCTCAAAATCTGCATGTTCAATTTGACCTAAACGAAGCAATATAACGCGCTCACGTTCATCCACAAAGAAAATCGCAGAACTCATCGTGATCAATGCCAGGACAACGATAAAAATAATTGTAGTAAATTTAGAACTCATGATTAACGTCCTCCCCGGCTACGTGATCCATCCTGAGCAGAGGAACTTGTGGTGGATGTGTTGGTGCTATTACCTGTTGTCGGGTAATTCAAGTTATTTAAATCTACACGAGGAGCATTACCACCACTGCTACGCATTCTATCCAATGGCAAGTAAAGAACATTGTTTCCACCGCTATCAATATCTACCATTACTTTCTGACTGCGACTGTAGACAGATTCCATAGCATCAATGTAGAGACGTTCCTGGGTGATTAATGGGGCTTTCTCGTATTCGGTCATAACCTGAACAAAACGACTGGCTTCACCATTTGCCTTGGCAACCACCTGACTCTTGTAAGCTTCGGCTTCCTGAATATCACGGAAGGCCTGACCGCGAGCTCGTGGAATAATATCGTTTGCGTAGGCTTCAGCTTCATTCTTCTGTCTAACTTCATCTTCACGTGCTTTGACCACGTCTGCAAAAGCTGACTGAACCTGCTCAGGCGGTTGAACATCCTGCATACTGACACTGGTAACTGTCAAACCGGTAGCATGTGCATCCAGCATGGCTTGCAAGCGTTGTTCAGTACGGGTGGCAACTTCACTCCGTCCCTCAGTTAATACAAAGTCCATTGTCGATTGACCAACAACTTCACGAACGGCACTTTCCATCATTTGACGGAGAATGGTGTCTGGAGTACGCACATTAAAAAGATATTGCGCCGCATCGTTAATGCGATATTGGCCAGCGATCTTTAAGTCGACAATATTTTCGTCATTGGTCAACATCAAAGACTCAGACAAAACATTACTTTCTGGTCTGCCACCTGCAGAACGATAACCAATCTCAACTGAACGTATTTTTGCAACATCAACTACTTCAACCTTATCTATTGGATAAGGGAAATGCCAGTGAGGTCCAGGCATAGCAGTGTGACTGTATTGGCCAAAACGTAAAACGACCCCACGCTCGGCTGGTTCGACAATATAGATACCGGATAGCAACCAAACCAATAAAATAATAGCGGCGATTAAGCCTGCGCCAATTGAACCGGCTTTGTTATTGCCTTCTGGCGGTTGAGTATTATTTCCGCCACCTTTGCCACCAAACATACCGGCAAACTTACGCTGTAGGTTTTTTACAACTTCATCAAGATCAGGGGGGCCATCATTGCCGCCACCACGCTTACCCCATGGGTCTTTATCACCACTACCGGGTTCATTCCAAGCCATGTACCGCTCCAAAATTTAATTTATGATTTTCAATGTGGAAACCGAATGAATCTATTTTACGGACATGGGTGCCGATAGCAACCAAAAGTCCGTTTTAATTGACCGATTCAATCGTTGAGAGTTGCTCAGGAAAATATTCTTGTAATGCCATCCTCAATAGATCCAAGCCTTCACCTGTTTGAGCAGAAAGCCAGATTCGACGTATTTTTCCATTCTGATCACGTTCAATTTTTGGCTGAACATTTTCCAGGCGATCAATTTTGTTATAAATAATCAATTGCGGTAACTCGTCAGCACCTATCTGCTGCAGGACATCGTCAACATGTTTCATCAACTCATCCCTGTCAAGTGCTGCTGCATCTACAACATGTAATAGCAGGGAAGCATCCCGTGTTTCTTCCAACGTTGAACTGAAAGATTCAACTAAATCATGCGGTAGCTGGCGAATAAACCCGACGGTGTCGGCAATTATCAGTGGTTCTGTATCCGCCAATCTTAATCGACGCAGTGTAGGATCCAATGTAGCGAACAAACGATCATCAGCATATACATCAGCAGCCGTCATTCGATTAAAAAGCGTTGATTTACCTACGTTGGTATACCCTACCAGAGAAATAACCGGCACACCGGCACGTTGTCTTGAACGTCGCCCCTGATCCCGTTGTGAACGGACTTTATCAAGGCGCTTCTTAAGGGACTTGATGCGTTGTCCAAGCAGCCTTCTATCTGTTTCTAACTGTGTTTCACCAGGACCGCGTAAACCAATACCACCTTTTTGTCTTTCCAAATGAGTCCACCCACGAACCAGCCGGGTGGAAAGGTGCTGTAATTGTGCGAGTTCCACCTGAAGTTTGCCTTCATGCGAGCGGGCTCTTCGAGCAAAGATGTCCAGAATCAGACCAGTGCGGCCTAATACCCGACACTTTAACCGCTGTTCAAGATTACGTTCCTGACTGGGGGATAGTTCGTGGTTAAAAATCACTACCGCAGCATCATTCGCTGCTACAAGTTCAGCTATTTCTTCTACCTTGCCAGAACCGGCAAAATACTTTGAATCAGGACGCTGACGTTTGCCATGCACTACGGCTGATATATTGGTACCCGTTGAATTAACCAGTTCGAGGAATTCCTGTTGTTTTTCATCAAATCCCCGATCATTAAAATCAAGGTGAACTAAAACAACAGATTCCTGTTCGGAATTCTCTTCAAAAGCTGCATTGCTATCAGGCCGATCAAACAATCAATAAACTCCCTTATTCTTCATGGGTTATCTGAACATTTCTTGCAGGTACAATAGTCGAAATGGCATGTTTATAGACCATTTGATTCACTGAGTTTTTCAGTAAAATGACAAATTGATCGAAGGAATCAATCTGGCCCTGTAGTTTAATACCATTTACCAGATATATAGAAACTGAAACATTTTCTCGACGTAATGCGTTTAAAAAAGGATCCTGCAAGGATTGGGCTTTAGCCATTGTCGACTCCATCGTTGTTATTATTGTTAAACTTCAAGTTGTATATTAGGCATTCTAAAAGGCTGCACAGAATCGTCAAGCATTATCGGATGCAGCCAGCTCGTAACATATGAAATCCAATACCTGCTGTTCTGGTAAATCTGTACCACTGTCAAACCAGACACCATCTTTTTGGGCTCTTAACCAGGTCAGCTGACGTTTTGCCATTTGCCGTGTAGCAATAATTGCTTTTTCAATAAAGGTGGCTTCGTCATACTCTCCGCGCAGAAAAGACCATGCCTGTCTGTAGCCTACAGCACGAATTGATGGCAATGCAGCGTGCAAATCTTCACGCCGATACAGTTTCCTTACTTCATCAATAAATCCAGCTTGCATCATTGTTTCGTAACGTTTGGCGATTCGTTGATGCAGAATTTTTCGATCAAAGGGCGATAGAATTATTTTTATGACTTCATATGGCAATACAAAATCTGAATCTTTGGTTAATTCAGTTAATGTTTTTCCAGAAATCTCATAAACTTCCAAGGCACGTAATAATCTTTGCGGATCATTATTATGAATACGTTTTGCCGAAACAGGATCTATTTCGGCCAGTCGATTATGCAAATAGGTCAAACCAAACTGCTTAAGCTCATTATCTAGTCTTGATCGTACTTGTGTGTCAGCTTCTGGTAACTCTGCAATGCCATATTGTAATGTTTTAAAATACAGCATCGTTCCACCAACCAGCAATGGAATTTTGCCCCGCTGGGTAATATCATCCATTAATGCTAAGGCATCCTGGCGAAACCTTCCCGCCGAATAAGCCTCTGCAGGATCCAGAATATTCACCAGGTGATGGGGATACTTCTGCAAGGTAACTGCATCTGGCTTGGCAGTGCCAATATCCATCTGTTTGTACACAAGCGCTGAGTCAACACTGATGATTTCAACGGGTAGATTCTGGGCCAGAAATAGTGCCAGATCTGTTTTACCTGCGGCCGTCGGGCCCATTAAAAAAATGGCTGGTGGCGAAGCTTTGCCAGACAACAAATCGATAATTACCCTTGTTTCATTGAATCAAAAAACTCAACATTGGTTTTAGTCGATTTTAACCTATCCATCAAAAATTCCATTGCTTCAATCGGTTCCATTGGAGCCAGAATCTTACGTAATATCCACAGCTTCTGAAGATCTTCTTCATTAGTCAGTAATTCTTCACGGCGTGTACCTGAACGCGTGACATTAATCGCAGGATAAATACGACGGTCAGCCAATTTCCGTTCAAGTAATACTTCCATATTACCTGTACCTTTGAATTCTTCGAAAATAACCTCGTCCATACGTGAACCGGTTTCAATCAGGGCCGTTGCAATAATGGTTAAACTTCCACCTTCTTCTATATTTCGGGCCGCCCCAAAGAAACGTTTCGGACGTTGCAGAGCATTTGCATCGACACCACCAGTAAGGACCTTCCCGGATGAAGGTGACACTGTATTGTATGCACGTGCTAAACGGGTGATTGAATCTAACAGAATAACGACGTCATGCTTGTGTTCTACAAGGCGTTTCGCTTTCTCAATGACCATCTCGGCAACTTGCACGTGACGTGTTGCCGGTTCGTCAAAGGTACTTGAAACAACTTCTCCCCTTACAGAACGTTGCATCTCTGTAACTTCTTCCGGACGTTCATCAATCAATAATACAATGAGATCGCTTTCAGGATAATTTGAGGCAATTGATTGAGCTATTGATTGCAAAATCATGGTCTTACCAGATTTTGGTGGCGCAACAACCAAACCACGTTGTCCCTTACCAATTGGTGCAGCCAAATCGATAATACGAGCGGTCAAATCCTCTGTACTGCCATTGCCACGCTCAAGATTAAATCTTTCATTGGCAAACAATGGAGTGAGGTTTTCGAATGGGACTTTGTTGCGAGAGTTTTCTGGTTTTTCGTAGTTGATCTCATCAACTTTTACTAAAGCAAAATAACGTTCACTGTCTTTAGGTGGACGGATTTTACCTTTAATGGTGTCACCAGTTCTTAAGTGAAATCGGCGGATTTGGCTGGGTGAAACATATATATCATCTGGTCCAGCGACATAGGAGTCTTCAGGTGAACGTAAGAAGCCGAAACCATCTGGTAATAATTCTAAAACGCCCGTAGTGTAGACGTCATCCCCTTGTTTGGCATGTGCTTTAACAAGTGCAAATATTAATTCTTGTTTTCGATTGCGGGCAAGGCCCTCAAGATTCATGGAAAGTGCAAGTTCCATTAATTCAGCAGCGGACTGCTTTTTCAGTTCTGTCAGATTCATGTATTACCTAAAATGGGTTTTAAAATCAGGATTACCTTGGATGCGCGCGGAGAACGCGATTATGTGAAGTATGGGAGATTTAACCAGAAAATTGTCGCTAAGATTATCAGTATCTATTAAAAACGTCCAGCACTTTTAGGAAAAATCTCCCAAATATTTAAAGTCCTTCCCAAATAGTCTATTTATGAAACTTATACTACATTGGTTTTGTTCTAAATAGGTAAATCATTTTTTTCAAGGGTTCAATCAATGAAACAGCTGTCTGCATTTTTCGTGACAAGTTTTGTATTAGTTTTACTCTCCGGTTGCAGTAATATCCCGAAACAAATCACGACCGCTCCGAGTAACGATCTACAACTTAACGAAATCCAGGGAAAGATTGAAAATTTTGCCAATCAGGATGTCCGCTGGGGTGGCGAAGTAGTCAATGTGGAAAATAATAATGATGCTTCGATAATGCAAATTGTTCAATATCCACTTAACCATTACGGTAAACCGATTACAAATCAATCAAGTGATGGCCGTTTTCTGGCGAAAACAACGGAATTCATTGATCCTGTTGTTTACAAAAAAGGAACCTTGCTGACATTTACCGGAACCCTTAATGGAGAGGATTCAAGAAAAGTAGACCAGAAAGAGTTGATCATGCCTGTATTAGATGTTTCATCAATGTATAAGTGGCAACCATATCAGCCAATTCAGCGAGATCCTTTTTACGACCCTTTCTTTTATAACGGTTTTTACCCTTATCATGGATACCACAATAGATATTGGCACTATCCACGATTTGGTTATCCCTACTATTATTGGTAAAACAGCGAAATTGCCATGAACTGTTTATTTTGGGTACATAAAGTAAACATTAGAAAAGCCTCGTCTAACTAAACGGAGCTTTTTTGGATTCAAGTTCTTCTCTCTCCCTCTCATATAAATCACCTAGACAACTGAGCGACCGGGTGCTTTTATATTAAAGGCTGGGAGTTATTTATAGGGGTTAATGTATGCGGATAATGTAGGAGCCGTTATCGGTGACCTACTTTGATGAGATGCGTCCATTATCGCTTATCACCATGGACGGAGTGTATGCAAAGCAATGTCTGAAACATTGCTTGTCCTGGCGTTTTTGTTATTCACAGGGATGTGATGTATGTCGGTTTTGCAGGAGCAAAAACCGACCACTCCGTTCAAGTAGGTCACACTTTCTAAACTGCAAATAATAAAAAAGGCCACCCCTATCGGAGTGGCCTTTTCTATTATATAAAGCCTGGCAGTGACCTACTT
>DELT01000054.1 GCA_002354555.1 Methylophaga sp. UBA2689 | reverse complement strand
GTGGGAGTCACTTCGGTCAGCAATGTGACTGGATAGAAAAAACCATCGGTATCGGGTAATTCGCCCCCTAATAAACATTTCGCACCCGCAGCAACTGTATCTTCCACCTGTCGATGCAGATTCAGCTGCAAATCCTTGCGAGCAATCGGCCCGATATCGGTACTCGGCTGTAATGGATCGCCCATTTGCAATTTTTTGAGTCGGTTTAATAACAGCTCCACAAAATGATCGTAGATTTCAGCCTCGACAATAATTCGCTTGGCAGCTATACAGGACTGTCCTGCATTAATGATTCGTGACAGTGTCACCACATCCGCTGCTGTTTCCAGATCAGCATCGGCCAGAATAATACTGGGATCCGAACCACCCAGTTCCAGAACACATGGTTTAATTTCACTGCCCGCAATTTCGGCTACTTTCCTGCCCGCTCCACCAGAACCGGTAAACGAAACAGCCATTATGCGTGGATCTCGAATCGCTAATTCTACTTCCGGTGTTTCCAGGGGCAAATTCACCATAATATTTTCCGGTGCGCCAGCTTTAACAAAGGCATTTGCGATTGCCTGGGCTGTTTGCGGCACATGGGGATCGTGTTTCATCACACAGGTGTTGCCCGCCATCAGCGCGGGTGCCAGATAGCGGAATGCCAGCCATAAGGGTGCATTCCAGGGCAAAATTCCCAGCAAAGTACCCAAAGGTTGATAACAGACATAACTAAGTGAAGCATCCGATTCGATTGTGTCTCTGGTCAGAAATTTTTCGGCATTATCAGCATAGAATTCTGCACAAAAAGCCGCTTTTTCAACCTCAGGTACCCCTTCTCTTATTGGCTTACCCATTTCCAAGGCCATCAGTTGTGCCAGATCATGTTTTTCTGCACGTAGCTGTCTGGCAACTGCACGTAACACCTCAGCACGCTCCTCAAAACTTCGATCACTCCAGTCAGCAAAAGCTGCGCTGGCCTCACCGATTCGAGCATACATGTCATGTTTACTGAGACAGGGGAAACTATCGATTTTTTCTCCGCTGTACGGGTTTGTTGCTATAAGCATGTTGACCTCTGTAGATTAACTGGCAGATTTTTGGGCATGCTGAGGTTGTTTATCAGCTTTGGATTCGTTTTTGTTGCCCTTATCCAGTGAAATAAGTTTTTGTTTGCCCTGATCGGCTTTGACGACAAAATCTCTGTCCATGGTGAAAAAGGACTCGCAGCCATCTTCGGTTATATGAATGGTGTCAGAGATGCCGCAGGTTTTATCCCCATCAACACCCCACATCCACGGGATAATATGAAACGTCATGCCAGGCTTGAGCACAGCGGATTCACCTTGTTTGAGACTAACGATATACCCCTCATCCCAGCTGGGTGGAAAGGCGATACCAATTGAATATCCAGACCGCGTCACCAGTCGTGCACCGATATCATTTTTAGTAATGATATTGCGAATCATATTGTCGGCATCGGATACGGTCATGCCAGGCTGGAAGTTCTTATGCACCGCGTCCAGCGCCATTTTCATGATTTCCTGAGCCTTGTACATTGATGGACTTAATGCACCCAGAACAATCGTACGCATCATCGCTGTGTGATAACGACGATAACACCCCCCCACTTCAAGGAAGACATGTTCATTTGGCTGCACAATCCGGCCTTCCCAGGTGGCATGGCCAATCATGGTGCGTGGTCCAGAAGTCACATACGGCATAACCGCTGGCGGCTCACCGCCAGCTCTAAACATTGCTGCGCTGATTGCTGCACCAATTTCATTTTCAGTGACATCTGCCTGCACTGCATCAATTCCGGCTTGCATACCTGCTTCAGTCGCTCTGGCAGCATTCTGCATTAATGCAATTTCCATCGGTGATTTGCATACCCTTCCTTCCTCTACGATGCCAAAGCAATCCAGCAATTTGCCATCGGTCAAAGTGGTATGGATGCAGTCCTGATGATAGGCAGGGAAAAAGTAGCTGTTACGTTCATATCCAATGCGTTTTTTATCCAGTCCAAACTCACGCAGCGCATCCACCAGCATCTGAATGGCATCACCTGTATCAGGATACGGCCGGGTAATATCTAACCAGGTTCGATGGATTACATTAGATTCTTCCAGTTTACGGGTGATCATGAACGGTTCATCTTCCAACGGCACTACCAGTGCCTGAAAGAATGAGTAGCCAGTTGTCTGGTAATCCGTCAGATACATAATATTTTCAGGATCGGAAATGACCACAGCATCCATATGTCGTTCGGCAATACGTTCTCTTAACTCGCGTAGTCGTCGCTCGTATTCTTCAAACGGAAAAGTCATATCATCACGCTGTCTCATGCGGCTTCCTCCATTTGCATGACTCTATCAGTCACTTCAACCAGAATATCCAGTCCCGTCTTTAAGTCAGATTGGGGCGTAGTTAATGGTGGGATCAATTTGACAACCCGTCCACCGGTACCACAGCTGGCAATCAGTAAACCGGCTTCAAAACATTGATTCACAATGGCTTTGGCTCTATCTCCATTGCCTACATCCAGTCCCAGGATCATGCCTTTACCAGTCACATTCACATCTGGATATCTTTGCGCCAATGGGGCCAGTGCTTCAGCCATTTGTTGGCCGTTGGCTTTGACTTGTTTCATCAACTCATCATTGTCAAAATAAGCCAGTGCCTGATCACCCGCGACAAAGGAAATATCCTGGCCTCTGAACGTACCGGTATGCTCACCGGGCGACCAGTGTTCATCAAGTTCCGGCTTCACCAGATTCATCGCCATCGGTGTGCCCATGCCGCCAATGCCTTTGGCCAGGCAGATAATGTCAGGATCAATACCCAGATCATCAAAACTGAAAAACGAACCGGTTCGGCCAACGCCCACCTGAATATCGTCGACGATTAATAATGCCCCGACTTCTTTGGCCAATTTTGCCAGGGCCTGCAGCCATTCTTTTGATGCTACCTTCACACCGCCTTCAGCCTGTATCGTTTCAAGCAAAAAGGCTGCAGGCGGAGCAATACCGCTGGAGCTGTCTTTATAAATTGCTGTTAACTGATCAATACTGTTCATACCGCAACCCAGTTCACAGCCCGGACAGACCTCTTCACAGCCAAAGGCAAAATGTTTTACATGGTTGAGAGGCACACCAGCTGCATTACGGAAGTACTGATTAGCCGTGGCGCTCAATGCCCCCAAAGTCATGCCATGAAAGCCATGACTGAAAGCCACGACATCCTGACGTCCGGTAACACGTCTTGCCAGTTTCATTGCAGCTTCCACTGCATTGGTGCCAGTGGGGCCCATAAATTGCATTTTATGGGGCATATTGCGAGGTTTCAGAATGGTATCAGTGAAGTGCTGCATAAACTGCCGTTTAGCAGTGGTGTGCATATCAAGGCTGTGTGTTACGCCATTGGATTGAATGTAATCGACTACGGCTTTGGTCATACGCTGATTGTTATGACCGAAATTTAATACCCCGGCCCCAGCAAAAAAATCAATATATTCCTTGCCACTTTCATCAGTCTGCCGGGCATTGACTGCTTTATCGAATACCACCGGATATACTCTGCAATAAGCGCGGATCGCAGACTCTCTTTCTTCAAATATACTCATTTAAATCTCCTCTTGAACACGTCACTGGGACGATTTAGGGCAGTTCCTCCGGAACAGGTACGCCAACTCCGACCAGGCGCGAAAACAATCGTGTGACCACCGGTATCAGGCGATCGTTAAAGTCGTAATAAGGGCTGTGGCATGGCACCTGGTTCTCGGGGCCGTCATCACTGCCAATCAACGCAAATGCGCCGGGAATATGTTGCAGGTAGTAACTGAAATCTTCGGAGGCCATAATCGGCGTCGACGTAATAAAATCCAGTGAATCAGCACCATTAATGTCCTGCCATAACCGCCGCATGTTTGTGGCCTGTACCGAATGATTAATGGTTGCGTCATAGCGTGGAAAATTTTCCACTTCAGCCACCACACCATAACTCGCGGCAGTTTGCTGGCTGATCTCAGTGATCAATCGATAGATTTCATCACGGGTTTTTCTGTCTGGAACCCGGATACTGCCACCGAGAACAGCATTTTGCGGAATAACAGTAGGGCCGCTTGGCGCTTCAATTGAAGTAACGCTGATCACTGCAGCTTGCTGAGGCGCTAGGCGGCGACTGATAATCTGCTGCAGATTTAGGGTAATCGCACTGGCCGCTAACACTGGATCACGGCACAGTTCCGGCTGACTGGCATGGCCGCCTTGCCCGTGCAGGGTAATTTTAAACGTGCCATTACCACACATCACCAAAGCATCGGGACAAAGCATTTGACCAAATGAAATGGCCGGCCAGTTGTGCCAGCCATAAATTTCATCAACCCCATCAAGCGCGCCATCTTTGATCATTTCTCTGGCGCCATGACCGCCTTCTTCAGCTGGCTGAAAAATAAGGCTGACAGGTCCTTTCAGTTGCGCTTCGTGATACTTGAGCCATTTTGCTGTCGCTAATAAGGTTGCAGTATGACCATCATGACCACAGGCATGCATACATCCCTCATTCATTGAACTCCAGGCTTTCAAAGTGGCTTCGTGAATGGGTAATGCATCCATATCACCGCGCAAGGCAATGTGTGGCCCAGCCGTTCCATTCGGATTCAGTAAACCTACCGTGCCAGTACCGGCGCAGCTGCGCCAGCTAATATTCAGTGAACTGAGAATCTCACGCACCCGCTCAGCGGTGCGATGTTCCTGCCAGCCCATTTCCGGATGAGCATGGAGTTCACGGCGGATTGTTTCAGCTGTGGTGATGGTGTCTTGCCAGACATCTGACATGAGCCCTCCCCTGTTTTGGACCGAGCAACAAAATTGTCGGGTGATCCGTTATAAAACCTTGTCTGTTAACAATGTGACTTTTTAGTGCAATTTGCAATGCAATATGATGATTCTGCTATAAAGAGAGCGTTCTCAAATCAGGAGCAATTGCTATGCCACTAGTGACTGGTTGAAGAATATTTGGTTCAAATAACGTGTTTTCAGGATCAATTGAATATCATAACCGCTTCATTTTACTACCAATACTTTTCTATGCTGATGTGCCCTGGTTCGCGTCGGCTATGTTTCCTGAGGCCGCGTTTTAACAGTACATTCATCGTATCCTGCACCATATCAGGGTTACCACAAAGCATTACATGACTGTCATTATCGATACTTCCCCCGGCACGTAATTCAAGTTTGGAGTCCATTATCGCTGCAGGAATCCGACCAGCAATAGCGTAATCACATGCCTCACGACTTACCATTGGAATATAACTGAATTGATGGGTATGGTTTTCAGCAATATTGCGAATCATTTGTTGATAGGTCAGCTCTTCCATATATCGCACAGAATGGACCAGCGTTATCCGTTCAAATTGTTGCCACACGTCGGGAGTTTTAATAATGGATAAAAACGGACCAATGCCGGTACACGTTGCCAGTAAAAATAACTTTTTGGCTGGCGGCAATTGTTTTAATGTTAATAATCCTGTGGCCTTGGCAGCAACCTTGACGCTATCTCCGGGATTAAGCTTTGCCAGCTTTGTGGAGAATATTCCGCCAGGTACTTCAATGAAATAAAAATCTAGCGGTTGTTCACCAGGTGCATTTACCAGCGAAAATGGTCGACTGACTTCTTCACCTTCAATATCCAGTGCCAGTCGGGTAAATTGTCCGGCATCAAACATTTCTAAAGGCGCTTCAACCCTCAGAGAGTGTAGGGTTGAGGTCCATTGTTTATTTTCTACAACCCGACCTTCGTGCCACTTTGACATGGATATCTCCTGATAGCGTTTATTTAATGACCATATCAACTTCTGCTGGGTTGCAGCAAAACAGAATCATTAATTTATTCATCGATTCAATGGCGTTGCAATTATCTTGATTCAAGATCGCCGTTACTTATGGTTAACAAAATAACGGATGTATTCCAATCTGTAACCTGATTGTAAGGCTATTTTGTACTATCATATGTGGTAATTACCTTTGCATGCATTAATGAGAGATCCTATGAATTCAGTGCTGGATATGCAGGCCTTAAAAGCTGCGACAGTCAACACCGTACCGTTCCCTTTTTTCAAGGTAGAGCGTTCGATCCGTCAGGATGTGCTGGATCGTGTGATTGGGGATTTCCCTGACATTGGTGACGGGGGTAGTTTCAACGTTGATGATGTATCAGTAAATCCTGATTTCAAAGCGTTCCTTGATTCCATCGACAGTCCAGAATTCAGACACGTTATTTGCGAAAAATTTGATGTCAAAGTGATGGATCTGCCGATGATGATGACTTTGCGTGGTTACTCAAGACAGAAAGATGGGCGCATTCATACTGATTCCAAAACCAAGCTGGTCACCATTCTGATTTATTTGAATGAAAGCTGGGATGCTGCCACGGGAAGATTACGTATTCTGAACAATTCACAGGATATGGAAGATTATGTCGATGAAATTATTCCCGGTCCTGGTTCATTAGTCGCGTTTAAAGTGACGGATAACTGCTGGCATGGCTACCCTAGTTTTGAAGGCACACGTCGCTCTATCCAGATAAACTTCCTGACCAGCGAAGCCGCTGGTAACAAACATCGTTTTTTTCACAAATTAAGCGCCAAGCTTAAAAACTGGTTGAGAAAACGTAAAGTAAAGGCGGTTTAATCAATGTCCTATCTTCAGGATCCGCGAGTTTTATTCGCTGCAGAGCGTACATTACTCGCCTGGAATCGCACTGGTTTGACGTTTATCATGTTCGGTTTTTTGATTGAACGTTCTGGTTTATTAATTGAAGTATTATCAAATGGTCAGGAACACTTGAATACCACCATGACCTTCATAATCGGCCTGGCTTTTATTCTACTTGGCAGTGTGACCACAGTGTATGCTGCCAGACAATTTCAGCGTGTGTTAAAAACGCTTGGGGAGTCTGAATTTCCCGAAGGATACCGGACGCAATGGGGCGTCATTGTAAGTTTAATTGTTGCTTTGCTGGGCAGCCTGTTGGCTATCAGCCTGTTCCTCACCTACAATTGAGTCCCATAACATGTCTAAATGGTTATTATTAAGTATTGCTATACTTGCCGAAGTTTTCGGTACCAGCTTTCTCAAAGCTTCTGAGGGGTTTACCCGATTCTGGCCATCAGTAGCTGTTATCGTAGGTTACATCGTCGCTTTTTACTTTTTAGCTTTATCGTTAAAAGTCATTCCTGTCGGTATCGCTTATGCGATCTGGGCAGGGATTGGTGTGGTATTAATCGCTTTAATCGGTTGGATTGTGTTTAGTCAGAAACTGGATACCCCTGCCATCATTGGCATTTCAATGATTTTAGGCGGCGTAGTGGTGTTAAATGTTTTTTCCAGTAGTTTGACGCATTAGACGCCTCAGGTATTTTCCACCTTGTTTGGAGAGAACTTCCAGCAGGAGTTGAGGCGCATTTCGTCCTACTGCATTGCAAATGACTTATGTAGAATAACGACACCTCATCATTTGCGTCCTCTTAATCGAAATGAGCTTCCAGCAGTGGTGGTTATGAAACAAACCCAAGCATGATGAATATTTCTGCTTTAAAAAAGCCCAATGCAGGGCATAACTTTTCGGATTTTTTATGAGCTCGTCAGACCCATCGCAAAACAAAATTGAAAACGGCCCTTTAATGGATGCAAATTCATTGGGTCATGCATTACGTTATGTCTTTGCTGGTCGGTTGGCGTTGCCTGATGGACATCTACCAGAAGCACAACATATCGTCCCGGACGATTTTGTCGGTGTGGGCGTGACCACCTCCGAGGATCCCGCTGTCGATGATTATATTCTGCAACAACTTACTGAGCTGCAGATTAAACAGGTACGGCTCGATTACACATATGGTGATGAGGGTGGTCCGGTAACACGTTTACTGGAACGCTTACTGGCGACCGATATCAAAGTGCTATTGCATCTGGTCCAACCTTTTAACGAAGCTCAACAAATGAAAACCGGCAGCGCACAACTGCGCTGGCGTGAATTTGTGCAAACCGCTGCCAGCCGCTTTGGATCACGAGTCACAGCGATCGAGGTAGGCTCAACCAGCAACCGTCGACGCTGGGCGGGCTATGACACTGAAAGTTTTTTTAATACCTGGCGTATTGCCTATGAAGAAATAAAATCCCGGCATATCAAAATTGCCGGACCGAATATTTCTGATTTTGAACCGCTACATAACATTGCTGTGTTAACACGCTTACGCCGTGATAATCAATTACCGGACATCCACACAAATAATCTGTTCAGTGAGCGGGTGACCGAACCGGAACGCTTTGATCATCGGATTTTTGGCACTAAGCTCGCTATGCGTTTGAAAGTGAACCTGGTGAAAAAAGCACGGATTCTGAAAAAGATCAGCAATGATTTTGGGGTAAATGAATTTATATCGCCAGCGGCTTTCTGGACCTTGCCAAGGATTCGGCGGGTCTTGGTTAATGGTGAAGAAAAGCAAGCAGATTATTTAAGTCGTTACCTCACTTTACTCGCTGCTTCCGGTGCTATGCAGCAGGCTTATTGGGGACCATTTATCTGTCATCGAGAAGGACTGATTGATGACGGTTATGAGGTTTACCCCAAGCTGGAACGTATTACCCATTACCGTTCAGTGCTGGGAAATCGCGAGGACTTTCGTCTGCGTCCCTCATTTTATGCGATGCAGAATTTTATTCGATTGATCCCAGGCAGTCTGTATGAAGGTCCTTTGGCGACAGCTGAAGCCATTGAAGTTCATGCATTTCGCAACAAGGATAAATTAATCCATGTGCTATGGACCGCCAACGGTCAGGCAATGCCAATGCATGCTTTATATGCTCCTGCACAACTGGAGGATGTTGAGGTTATATCCCGTGATGGAACGACTGTCAGTGAAAAACCCGAGTTTGTCACTGAAACTCCCGTATTCCTGTGCTGGTCAGCTGATAAAAAAATTCAGTTGAAAGCAAGTCCAAAGGCCCGGGAACGCATATCATTATATCGTCATGCTCGTGGTAAAAACCTGTACGGATTTGAGCAGGATGGCTGGAAAGGCGTACTGACTGCTGAAAATGCTTCCCAGGCAGAGGAGCTGAAACTGAAGCTACATCCGGCCTATCTTCCTAAAGCAACCGAAGCAAACACTTTACGCAAAGCCCGGAATGTTATCTGGCGTATCGATAATCTGCTGGATCAGACCGTTGTCGCTAAAAAACCATTGCGTATGCCTGCGCATAAACGGCTGCTTGATAAATTTAAACCCTGTAAGTCCAGACGCAGCTGGAACGCCGCAGCCGAATTATTACGCCGAGGAATTCCTACGGCTCTGCCTATCGCCTACTTTGAACAGGCAGATGATAAAACACTGACTGAAAACTATTATCTGTGTGACATGGTTGATCATGATTTCTCCGCCAGAGATATTCTGACGGCATTTAATGAAGGTGCAACCGAATACCAGGATGTCAGAGAAGACGATTTATACCAACAACTCAGTCAATTCCTGTTGGATTTGCATGGGCGTGGCGTGTTTTTCCGGGATTTGGCTGGCGGCAATATCCTGATAAAAAAACAAGCCGGTGACAAACTGGGCTTTACGCTTATCGATATCAACAGGGCGCGTTTTTTCAACCGTAATGCGACACTATCCGAGCGTTTGTCGGATCTCACCCGGATATGCAACAAACTGCACTGGTCAGGGCGGGAAAAACTGGTTGGGCATTATCTTCAGCATACCAAGTATAAAATGCCGTTTAACTTCCGTTGCCGTTTACCTTTTTATCTTTATGATTTTAAAGTTAAATTCAAACGTCGCTATGGACGCAAGGCTATTAAACGTCTGTTCACTAAACTGCGTGGCAACCATTAAAAGCCGGTGACTTTTATTCTGTAACAACTCGGCGTAGATTGAGGTCTGTTGATCATTAACGATCAACAGATCCTGAAGTTCTGCTAATGAAGGAGAACCTGCAATGACGCTGGAAAATGTTACCTTTATTTTGGGATGGACGACTGTCCTCAACTATCTGGCATTGATATTCTGGTTTACGCTTTATGCTGTTTGCAGTGACAGAATTTACCAACTCCACACTCACTGGTTCACACTAAGTCGAGAGCAATTCTCACAGCTGCATTATATGGGCATGATGGTTTATAAATTAGCCATTTTTTTGTTTTTTCTGTCACCTTATATTAGCTTGAAATTTGTGCCATCATAAGCTTGCCTGTTAAAAGCGGTTGATTGTTCAAATTCAACAACGGTGGCGACTATGCAAGAGTAACAGGCCCAGATCACCAATTATTTTCCCCAATTTCATCTCAACTGATGCCGTCAAAAACATGCAGGTAGCTTTTTTGCGTGAATAGATTTGTTCAATGGAGTTTATTGTGAATTCACAACCTGACATTATTATTTCCGAACTCGATTACAGCCGTATCGATAATTTGTTGCGGGCCACAGCAGGCATTGCGACAAATATCAAATCCGCTTTGTTAACCGAACTTGAGCGTGCAGAGCTGGTTGCTCCAGAACAGATTCCGGCCAATGTGGTGACAATGAATTCTCAGGTAAAATTTTCAGTTATCTCTACCGGGGTAACTTTTACGCTGAAATTGGTCTATCCAAAAGATATGGATGACTCTGGTAACACCATCTCAATTTTAGCGCCAGTCGGAAGTGCCATGCTGGGATTAAAGGAAGGAGATGAAATTGACTGGCAGGATGGTCAGGGTGGAATGTTACAGGTGAGAATTGAAGCCATAGAATATCAACCGGAGCGTGCAGGTGAATATCACCGATAACTCTGGTCAAATGCATCTGGAGTTTAATATGTTTAAAAAGTGGCTGGTCTTGTTGTCGATTTTGTTTTTCAGTGCTTGCAGTACTGAAGAAGCTGATGAGCGTCACGTGATTATTGAAGATTTTCCGGCCAGCTACAGCGGCACTTTGCCCTGTGCTGACTGCCCGGGCATTGATTATCGCCTCAATTTATTCGCAGATAAAAGCTATTATCTGCAAATGCATTATCAGGATTCGGGCGAAAATTCGACCTTTTATCAACTGGGGCAATGGCAGCAAAATTCGGATCAGTTGAGATTGCTTTCGGACGATCCACAGCAAACAGCTTTCCAGATTGAAAAAGATGGCAACATCCGTCTTATGGATCAGGAATATGTCTTGATTAACAGCCCTTTGAATTATGAACTTCAGCGGGACAATAACTTTTATGCGGTCTATCCAAAAATGCAGTTTCACGGTATGTACAACTACATGGCCGATAGCGGAGTCTTTACTGAATGTCTTACCGGTCAGCGTTGGGTTGTCGCCCAGGAAGCGGATAACGCAGCACTTGAGTCGCTTTATCTGGAATATATCGAAGCGCCTAATCAGCCAATATTAATTGAAGCAACCGGTTACCTTGAATCAAGAGCAAATAGCGATACTGGAATATTGCAGCCAACGTTGATTGTCACAAAAGCTGATGACATATGGCCGGGAGAAACCTGCGGTCAATTAGGCTTCAATGAAAGTTTGCTGAATACTTACTGGAAACTGACCCGATTGAATGATGAGCCCGTTGAGGTTTATCAGGATCAGCGTGAACCCTCGCTTATTTTAGCCACTGAAGAGAATCG
>DELT01000038.1 GCA_002354555.1 Methylophaga sp. UBA2689 | reverse complement strand
GGATAGTCCGTGGCATCAATTAATTCCTGAATGTAATCGCCCTGATAGGTATACATTTCTTCAGCGGTTTCCAGCGTCAATTCTTTCTCACGCCACATCATGCTATGCGCCTTCATATCATCTTTTGAAGGTAACGCAATGCGTCCCATAATGATGTCTCGCGCATACCAGGCCTGGGCATCAAACATATTGAATGAGTACCATTGGTCCTGCATGCCAAGATAGAAAAACTTCGGATTATCTTCCCAAACCACGCCTTTATAGAGATTAAGCGGCCACAAACGATTGTTGGTCTTTAAGCGTAAATCATCGGAGAGGAATGGGAAGTAATGTAAATAGCCGGTACATAAAATAATGGCATCAATTTTTTTCGAGCTGCCATCCATAAAATAGGCAGTATCGGTATCGACTTTGACCAGATTGGGTTTTTCATCCCAGTTTTCCGGCCATTTATAGCCCATAGGTGCCGTTCGATAACAGCTAATCAGACTACGAGCTCCATATTTGTAACACTGCGAACCGATATCCTCAGCAGAATAACTACTGCCCACCAGCAGAATATCTTTGTCTTTAAATTCCAGCGCATCACGGAAGTCATGGGCGTGCAGAATACGTCCACCAAATTTATCAAAGCCTTCAAAGGTAGGTACTTTTGGTGTAGAGAAATGGCCAGTAGCACAGACCACGTAATCAAATTCTTCAGCATAAACTGTATCTGTACTGTGATCCTGAACTGTCACAGTGAATTTTTGACTGGCATCATCGTAGGTTACATTGCGAACAGCGGTATTAAAGCGGATATATTTACGTACACCGGCTTTTTCTACCCGTCCTTTGATGTAATCAAACAACACTTCGCGTGGAGGATAAGAGGCAATTGGTTTACCGAAATGCTCTTCAAAGGTGTAATCGGCAAATTCCAGACACTCCTTGGGTCCATTAGACCAAAGGTAACGGTACATACTGCCATGTACCGGTTCACCATTTTCATCCAAACCGGTACGCCATGTGTAATTCCACAAACCGCCCCAATCACTTTGTTTTTCAAAGCAGACTATTTCTGGAATTTCAGCCCCTTTGGATTGGGCAGATTGAAATGCTCTAAGTTGTGCAAGGCCACTGGGTCCGGCGCCAAGTACCGCTACTCGAGTTGACATAGGTTTACTCCATCAAGGTTATTAATATGCATGATGCTGCGTTTAATGCAGCTGTCAGCGTAAAAGTAACCTGCTATGCCATGATGAAAAATCCTCTTCTATGGGTATCCCAAACAGGGTAAGTGGTTAATAAACTGGAAAAATACCTATTTATTCAGCTATCTGAAAAATAATCCCCTCAACACCAAGCACCATTCCACTCTCAGAATATAAGCCCCTGCCCTTATCCAGAACCACAATTTCATTGCCATTTGCCTGGGTCAGACGGTATTGAATGCTAAACGTACTTTGGTTTTCCAGAGCAATCTGCACTTGTTCCCAGACATAGCCAGCATCTGCTGCATGAATCATAGCCCCTAGTGATACCTGTGGTTGATTTAACAAAGTTTGGGCAGTGTAACCGGTTACATGCTCACAGCCTTCACTGACATATTCCATCGACCAGCTGATATTGTTTCGTGCTCGATACAGCATGCCGGGTAAACGATCCACCAGACTTTGTAAACTGCGGTAACTGGCATGACGCACCTGCTCATTACGCACCTGGGGGGTAATATCACAAAGCGTGGCTGACAACGGATAGAGTTTGTTTTTCTCAACTGACTGTAAGCGCATTTCACACCAGCGCAGTTCTCCACTGGCACTTATCAGACGAAACCAGATAACCTCTTTTGCATCACAACGCATGTTCTGCAATAGCTGTACCCAGCTAGGAATATCCTCCGGATGCAGAAAGTCGGTAAACGCCTTGCCTTGTGTTTGCTCTATGCTGATACCGGTAATATCCTGCCAGCACTGATTAATCATTTTAATCTGATGCTGTTCATCAAGCATCATTACTACATCACTGAGACTATTTAACAACTGAGTTAATTGTGATGCCGTGGGCGCTGAGTTTACGATTTTAGTTGGCCATTTAAGCAGAGTCATTTCAGCCTTCCCGGTCCGGCAAATCAGCCGATTGATTATTGTGAGCCCATGCAGCCAGTTCCAGTCGCGAGTGGAGATTCAATTTACGCAACAGGTTTTTGACATACACTTTTACCGTGCCGTCGCTAATCCCCAACTCGCGGGCAATCAATTTATTGTTCAACCCTCTGGATATGTGAAATAGTGTTTCACGTTCCCGTTCGGTCATTTGCGTAAACGCCACATTCAATTGGCTGCCGGGTTCCGTTTTATGCTCACGAAGATGGGAAGCAAGAGACGTAACTGCTCCGGCATTGATCACCACATTGCCTTTTACTGCTGATATCAGTTGAGAGAGGATTTCATCCGGAGGTGTATCTTTTTGCAGAAAACCGTTGGCGCCGCAGCGCAGCGCCTCCAGCAACACTTCCTGATCATTGCAGGCAGTGATAATAATGATTTTGAGTTGTTCATCATGGTTACGAAGCTGTTTGAGCACATCCAGTCCTGACTGCTCTGGCATCTGTAAGTCCAGTAACAGAATATCCGGATAGGTATTGCTTAGATTGTTTAATAACGACCTGGCAGAATCATATTCAGCAATCACTGTCAGTTCGTCACTATCGTTAAGCAGCTCCACTACCCCACGACGAAAAAGAGGATGATCATCTACCACGACCACGGATATAGGGTTCATACTTTATCTCCGATATCCATATTCAGTTGCACCAATGTGCCGCCCTCATGGCGTTGTGATATTTGCAGTTTTGCGCCCACCCGTTCGGCACGCTCATGCATTATTTGCAAACCAAAGCTGTCACTGCGCGCTGCTGCGAAATCTATTCCTGTGCCATTATCTTCGATCTGGATATGCAGTTGCCTGGGTGCTTTCAATATCAGTCTGACACGGGCATGGCTTGCATGAGAATGACGGACGATATTGCTGAGACTTTCACGAATAATGTACAGGATCTGAATGGACTGTTTGGGTGGCAGTAGATTCGCGGGTAACCGGTTATCCAGTTCAAACACGATAGCTGACTGCTGCTCAAATTCACGGACGGAGTTGGTCACGCCCTGAGACAGGCTCTCACTTTGCATGGTCAGTCGCGAAGCGGTGATAAGTTCGCGAGTCTGGTGATAGGCACATTGGGTATAGGCAGCCAAATCTTCAGTAATTGGCTTAAGCTCGGCATACTCTGTTTTGAGACATAACTTATCAAGCTTGGCACTTTTAAGTTTCAGATACCCCAGCACCTGTGCCAGTGAGTCATGCAGTTCTGCTGCATAAATCGCTCGTTCTGCAGCCAATGCCTGTTTAACCTTGCTCTCACGTTGAAACCAGGCTTGTAAGCCCTTGGCCAGAGTCTGCTCCATTAACGCTATTTCCCATTTGAGTTTTTTTTCATTGGGCAATGCCTGACTGAAAACCATTAAAAGCCAAATGGTCTGGTTATCGTGCTCAAAAAGACGGCTTGGAACACATGTAACTGATGTCCCGTTTATCTTCAGATTGATAAAGCCCTTTTCTTCTGGTCTTCTGATGGTGAAATGCTGATGCAGACTCTGAATCAATTTTTGTGATGGCGCAGGTTCCATCGAATGATGCAAAAAGGATTCGGACGTTAACGGATTGCTGAATAAGACCAGTAGATCGCCCTGCTCAGCAGGAATGAATTGCTCGTCTATCAGTGCCTGTAAAGAAGAAAGTACCTTAGGCAGAATTTCATTAATATCGTTGGCGGTTGCCAGTTTAAAAGCCAGATCATTCAAATCCAGAGCAGGCTTGGGTTTATTTTTATGTTTTACAAACTGTAATTGCTGACTCAACCACTCTTGTATCGTTGGCCAGTTTTTCCGTTTGATATTGAGCATGACTCCATTGTCCTTCGGCTGAGGTCTTTTTATCTGTCACTAGCAATTTTGGGTCAGTGAAAGATAAACAGCCCCGAATACCATTTATCAGTATAAAGCGTGATCACGCTAGGGTTATTCTCTGAGTGAGACAGCAGTTTTTATGCCATCTACAGTCAATTCAAGCCGGGGTAACACCAATGAGGTATGCCATCAGGAGAATTGCTGCAATCTTGTTGAAGATAAATAGTGTGTCAGTAACGAGCGGCCATTTTTTAATCGGAAAGCAGCTTCAGTTTATGCACTTTAATGTTGCGAAAAACTGAAAAAGTGCACCAGATAAGCTCATATTTTTCGTAACCAGGAATGACAGATGTTAGAACTGCAACAACAGCAATGGGGGAAAGATTATTTTTTCAATTCCCCCCCAGAAAAGGTTATCCGACACTATCGGCTGGCGGGTCATCAAGCGATAAAACTCTCGCTGAAAACAGGCGATAAGCTGGAAATATCCAGCCAGGATAAAGCACAGAATAGTGAACTTATTGTATTGAATTCAAATGGCAAATCGGCACCAGAGCTACTTGAAAAACGCTCTCCTGTTCCAGCAGTGGCTATCAAACAGCAGCTTGAGCAGACGGGGTCAGCTGCAGAACAATTACGTGGCCAATTGGCCAGCTGGCAAATTGATTCAACACATCTGGAGCAGGCTATATGTATCTCAGGGTCTGAAGCAGCAAATTTAACAGCGCTCAACGAGCTTAACGTCATAATCGTCGCCGCGGGTGCAAAAATGACGGTAGATCAACAGTTACCGGTGACTGAGATTGATATAAAAGTCACCTACGCTGAACCTGATCAAGATTCATTGCCGGAGCCATTAGGCCCGATTAAATCAGAGTTGCGGATCCCTCTCGCCTCAGCAAAAACCTATGAAGTTCAAAAAGGCGAATGGATCCAGATCATCGATGTTTCTGGCAAGCAATGCTCAGACTTTGTTGCCTTTGATAAACAAGCATTAGAACAGGGCGTCGAAGTTGGTCTTGATGCAACCGCAACCCGGACGGTTATGGGCTTGAGTAATCCGGTTCCCGGTCTGCACTCACGTTTTCTGGGAACCGATCTGTTATCGATGCTGGAAGTGGTACAGGATACCGTCGGTCGACATGACAGTTTCCTGTTGGCCTGCACACCAAAATATTATGACGACAGCGGTTATTTCGGCCATATCAGCTGTACCGAGAACTTTAACCGGGTTTTGGCACCTTTTGGCATCGCTCCGCGTGCCGGCTGGCCGGCAATCAACTTATTTTTTAACACGGCGATTGATGAATCAGGTGCGGTATTTATGGATGAACCCTGGTCGCGTGCTGGCGATTATGTATTGTTTCGCGCCGATAGGGATCTTATCTGCGCCTCATCAGCCTGCCCGGATGATATTGATCCGGCTAATGGCTGGCAGCCGACCGATATTCATGTGCGGATTTATGATGCCGAACAGAATTTCCCCCGCGCCATTGCCCATCGAACCACTTCTGAGGAGTTACCTCGTATGACAAAAGCATCCGGTTTCCATAACCGTACCTCTGAACTGACCAAAAAATTTATCGACTATGCCGGCTATTGGGTCGCCACTGAATATGATGGTTGGGGAGCCAATGCAGAATACCTGGCCTGTCGTGAACGGGTCGCCGTGCTGGATTTATCAGCATTACGTAAATTTGAAGTTGTCGGTCCTGATGCTGTGGCCTTTTTACAATATGTGTTAACCCAGAATGTCAGCCGCATGGCAATTGGCGAAATTGCACACTCAGCAATTTGTCTGGAAACCGGCGGCATGATTGATGATGGAACCATCTTCCGCATGGGCGAACAAGCCTATCGCTGGATGTGCGGCGCAGAATATACCGGTGTCTGGATGCGGGAAAAAGCTCAGCAAAAAGGTTTTAAAGTCAGCATTCGCAATGCAACTGAACAACTGGATAATCTCGCAGTACAAGGACCGAACAGCCGCGAATTACTGAGTGAAATAGTCTGGACTTCGGACAGTCAACCCAGTGTTGAAAAACTCAAATGGTTTCACTTCACCATTGGCCGTCTTAATGGACCATCCGGGATTCCAGTGATGATTTCACGAACGGGTTATACCGGTGAGCTTGGTTATGAAGTCTGGTGTCATCCGGATGATTCATCAGCTGTGTGGGATGCTGTCTGGCATGCCGGTCAAGTTTTTGACATTGCTCCAATGGGGTTTGATGCGCTGGATATGCTGCGAATTGAAGCCGGTTTAAGTATGGCGGATCATGAATTTACCCATGAAATTACGCCATTTGAAGCAGGTACCGGATTCAGTGTGCCGCTTAACACTAAAAAAGAAGACTTTATTGGTCGTGATGCGCTGGCCCGTCAAACTCCTGAGAGTCGTCATAAACTAGTGGGGATGGTACTTGATGGTGGTGATCCTGCAGCACATGGAGATCACGTCTATAACGGCCGATTCCCAGTAGGCCTTGTCACCAGCGCAACTTACTCACCTTTAATGGGTAAGCAGATTGCTATGGTGAGAATCGCTCCTGATTTTGCCTATATCGGCACGCGGCTCGAAATCGGAAAACTGGATGGTCAACAGAAAAGGCTTGCCGGTGAGGTAGTGAAATTACCGTTTTACGATCCAAAACGCGAAAAGCTGCTTTCATGAATCAGGAATAATTACGGGGGACAGTGAATTATTTTGCTGTCTCCAACTGCATCAACCAGCGCTTAAGTAATTCAGACAAGCTTTCACGATCTTGTTGATTCATTCCCGCCAACAAATCATGTTGCGTATTGATATGTGCGGGTAATACCGTGTCAATCTTCTTTTTTCCTTCAGAGGTTAATGTGACCTGTACAGACCGCCGATCGGATTTGCTGTGTTCACGTCGAATAAGTCCTTTGGTTTCTAGCCGATCCAGCCGGCTGGTCATTGCTCCTGATGTCAGCATCATACTTTGGTATAACGCAGAGGGTGTCAGACTATAAGGTTTACCGGATCGTCTCAAGGTAGCCAATACATCAAACTCCCCTTGGCGTAAATTATATTGATCATGACAATGCAGAATATCGTTATCAATATATTTGCCTAGTTTTGCCAATCGCCCCAAAATAGCCATTGGTAATAAGTCTGCTTCACTATTTTCATTACGCCACTGCGTGATTATTGTATCGACACTATCTGACTGCATTGTTTCTATTTTATTAGCCATAAATTTATCTCGACATAAAGATTCTTTACATCATACAAAATTGACTTTAATATGCAACTATCTTTACATCAAGATAAATACCTTTCACCTGTCAGATTTTAAAGAAAAGGGGCTACATGTTTACCAATACTGGCGCAGATTCTGCGTTGCAGAAAATTATCCTAACCGCTGTCATAGTATTGGTAGCATTGAATTTACGGCCCATTCTGGCTTCAGTTGGACCATTACTTCCCGCCATACAACAGGACATAGCATTAAGCTTTAAACTTGCATCATTACTGACCACATTGCCAGTTTTTGCAATGGGTCTGTTTTGTCTTGCCGGTTACAAATTGGCTCATCGCTTTGGCTTCAATCAAATCATCATTTTTTCGATTCTGATGTTAGTTTTAGCCGCTGGCTTAAGACTTTGGGCCTATAACGCCAGTAGTTTGATTATCACTGCTTTGTTAGCCGGTTTGGGTATTGCATTGATCCAGGCATTGATGCCTATGGTGATCAAGAGTATTTATGGAGCACAACATCCCAAAATAATGGGGCTGTATATCACTGGTATTATGGCTGGTGCAGCGATATCGGCCTCACTTTCACCCTTTATTGAAGCAAAATACGGTTGGAAAATGGGTCTGGGCAGTTGGAGCCTGCTTGCCATCCTCGCTTTTGTAGCCTGGATGATTTTTAAACCTGATGCTAGACGTTTTCTTGAACCGGATACATCAAACACTATTGCAACGCCTGGATTATGGCGAAATAGACGAAGTTGGTATCTGGCGATCTTTTTTTCACTGGGTTCTAGTGGTTATGTCTGTGTTTTGGCCTGGTTGTCTCCCTACGCCATTGAACAAGGTTTTACTGCTACACAAGCTGGCCTGATGCTTGGTTTGTTAACCGCGATGGAAGTAGTAGCCGGTTTAGTATTCCCTGCCCTTTCAGCTAAAAATATAGACCGAAGATTGATACTCTATGTGTTATTTGTGCTGCAAATCATCGGCTTTGGGGGTATGGCTATCAGGCCGGATATCAGCCTGTGGCTTTGGTCAGCAATTGCTGGACTAGGCATTGGAGGAATCTATCCAATGGCAATCATTGTTTCCATGGACCATCATTCTGACTCCATGATCGCTGGTAAACTCGCTGGTTTCGTACAAGGCGTTGGCGCTATGATCGCCGCGATTGTCCCATGGATTGCAGGTTGGATCCGTGATTCATCAGAAAGCTTCAGTGTTGCCTGGATTTTACTGGCCGGGTTAGGCATTGTTGGGTTAATCATGGCAACGGCTTTTAATCCGCAACGATATAACACCATTTATTCACACAACAGATCCTGATTTGTCAGTTCCCCTAACCAATCATGATCATTTCTTAGTTATATCCGCGCAAATGCAACCAATTACACCTTAAGCAGTCCCCTTTATAGTCATATTTTATCTTGCACGGGCAATGGCACTGTGCATGACGATGACGTCTTTCAATATCCATAAATACAGTTCGGGTAATTATCAATATTACCTTAAACTCTGTAAGGTATTGTTTTATTTATTAAATTTTAGAGGTGATAATTTATGGCAGAATCAGCGAAAGGCAGCTTCAATCCCGATAAAGGTTACATTGCATTATTAGGCTGGAGTCTGAACGCTGTTGAAGCTGCCGAATCATTTGACCGACAATACGTAGTTGTCGCGCCTGATTGGGCAGAAGAATACTGCACCCAGCACAACATTCCCTATATCAAATGGAATTTTGAACGACTCAATGATCGTTCACTGGAAATAGCCCAAACACTGCAGGAAGCCGGTGTTGATGTGGCGATTCCATTATTTGAAGAAACAGTTGAGTGGGCCGGTGCGATTAATTCTGTGTTAATGAATAACCCCAGATTATTTGGTCAGTCACTATTATTACGTGATAAAGCCTTGATGAAACGTCGTGCTCAATTGGGTGGTATTCGGGTCGGTATTTTTGAAGAAGCTCACGATAAAGACGATGTGGTACGTTTTCTGAAACGCGTTAATCAGACGCTTCTCAAACTGGATGGTGATCCCAATGATCCGATTCATCTGAAAGCATTTGATAAAGCCGGCTGTCTTGGGCACCGAGTTATTCGGACTCCCGATGAAGTGGATATGATCCCAGATGAAGAATTTCCCGTATTGATGGAATCGCATCTGGATGGCTGGGAATTTGCCGTAGAAGCCTGGATACATAATGGCAAAATTCGTTTTCTCAATATTTCCGAATATGTCACGTTGGGTTATTCAGTGTTTGTACCGGCTACGCCGAAGCTCGAACAATATCGTCCAGAAATCACCAGACAGATCGAAAAACTGATTAAAACGTTTGATATTGAATTCGGCTTTGTGCATCCGGAATACTTTGTCACCAGTGATGGTGAAATGTACTTCGGTGAAGTTGCCTATCGTCCACCCGGTTTTAAAGTATTTGAATTGCTTCAGCGGGCATATGGTTTTAATGCCTACCATGCCTTGATACTTTCTTTCGATCCGAAAACGACTGAAGAAGAAATCAGCAGCTTCTTCCCCAAAGAAGTGGTGGATGCAAAAGGTGTTGCAGGATGTTTCGGGGTTTATCCACGTCGCCGGGTGGTTAGCCGTTTGGAAATTCCACAGGAAACCGAAGATCATCCCTATTTTGATTTTCATGAGCTTACCGCACCACTGGAAGAAACCGTTACTAAACGAACCGCCTTTGGCACACATTGGGGTTTGTTATACTTCTTCGGCAAAGATCCGGTCGTCATGCGTGATTTACTAAAAGAACAGGAATCATTGGATTTCTATATTTAGTCGATTACTCTAGGGTCTGTTGCTCTTTCATAGCCGCCTGTGTTGTGACTGAAAACGTACCAATCAAGGCGCGAGGAGTGCCGTTTATGAGATACATCCATGTATCTCACCCCTTTGGGGGCTTGCGCTCAAAAACGCTCCTGGCGTTTTTGTAGTTATTCTAAATAAACGAGGAGTAACGCAGTGTGGTGCATTTTCAGCCTCAACCCGTACGTAGGGCTAGGACTATTTTTCCGCCCTACGGCGTTGGAAATGACTTATGTAGAACAACTACATCGCATCATTTCCGCCTTCTTGTAGGACGAAAAAATAGCCTCCAGCAGTGATGGATATGGAAGATAAACAAGCCCTAAGCATACATACAGTAAAAGCAGGTAAACAGTTTGATTGAATCAAATGTCATTGAGTATCCCGATCCCAATCAGTCCTTATTGATTGAACGTCTGGATGAAGCCATTAAGCAGCTGGAACAGGCACCAAGTTTTAGTAAGCCTACCAAGGCTGGGCGTTTGTTTGATACCGTCAAGCGAGTTTTGCATGCCGATGGTGGCTTCAAGATTATTTCACAGCAAATTAAGCGCATTGAAAAAGCTGGTGCATTTGATAATTCAGATTACGCCAAACCGCAGATCCTGATACCGGCGCTAAGTGCGCCGGCATTGCTCAGCAATGATGTGTATACCGTGATTATTGAAACCTTAAGCGAGTTAAGGTTTTTGGCAGTGGCCAAACAGGAGTATGTGCATCCGGAAATCTCGTCAGAACAGGCTCATCACTTTCTGACACAGGTACTGGCCGTTAATCTGAAACGCTTATTTTCGGCAGCTGATGAGGCAGAACGGGAATTGCAGGGTCGTTTAGCTGAGATCAGTCGGGGCTTGTTGCATCATCTTGCGGAAAGCATTGGCTATGAGCACGTCATTGATCAATTAATTGATGAAATCTGGCGAATTCTGCAACAACGCCCTATTCAAGTCGATCATGTCAAACAGATGGTGACGCAAATTGCTATTTGTCGCCAAAATCCTGATATTGATATGGGCAACAGTGGTCAGGGTGCAGATCGATTGATTAGCAGTCTGTTCGGGCCAACCCAGGCCTGCAGAGAAGATCCGGGCGTGGAAATTTATCAGCAACGTCTGCAGAGTATGGACAATGCTGCGCTTCAATATGAAGCCAGCGGTTTTGCTCGTGCGATGCATGATACCGGTCTGGTTTCGCCCTATCATTCAGTCTTACTCAGACATTTATCGGAAGAAACTGATTATCTGTTAAGTGAAGCATTGGGCTTATCCTCTACCGGAAGGGATTGTCTGCTGAGCTACAGTGATCTGGTTCGGGCCTTGATTGCCAAGGCTATCTATCCTGAAACCGCTCAAGGTGTTTACGGTCTGGCATTAATGCTTGAGCGTGGCATTCTTTATCAACCTGCAATGGCGCCTTCTTTGTGGCGACAAATGTCGCTACCTTTATCACCAGCGGCAGAAGAACGTCTGCATTCATTGTTTGGTGACAACCCAAATGCGAGCAGTCGATTACTGGAAGGCGTTTTATGTGTGCTTGGGCAGCCTTTAGGCATTGGACAGGGTAATAACCCAACCTGTCAGTCGGCCAGAGCAATGTCGATGTGGGCCTATAACGATCCGGATTATCTTTTACAGATGGTGGTGTGGGCGGCGCGTGATGATGAAATCATTATGCATTTTGAAGGTAAGGCAATTTCATCCCAGGACAGCCTTTCGGGTCTTGCCAGTCATTTACCAATGGATCTGGATCCGGTTTCACTGATACTGGTTCCGCATCTGGATCGGATTTATGCTGAAATGGGCCGGTGCTGTATTGAACGTGAAGGTGATCCACATCGCTGGGTTAATCCGGAGTTTCATGGCTGGTGGTGTGGCCGGGGGTTCAGTATTAATGTTGATGTTGCCTCAGGCAAACTTATGCAACTTGAGGTATTTCTCAGGCATTTCTACGCCAGTTATCACCCCTACTACAATGACAATCAGCCTTTGATTCATCCTCAACCAGCAGGTATTGCGGTAACTGACAGTGCCCTGCGATTTGTTGGCTGGCATGCGATTACTATTTTAAGGGTTACTCTGGATCCGAATAGTGTAATGCGAGTCTATTTCTACAATCCCAACAATGACAGCGGTCAGAACTGGGGCGATGATATTCAGGTCAGTACCTCAGGAAATTCTGAGCGGTTTGGCGAAGCATCCTTGCCTTTTGAGGAGTTTGCCTCGCGGTTGTACATATTTCATTATGATCCGTTAGAACCTGGCCAATTTGCCTTGGTCAAATCGGAAGAATTACAACGGGTAATTGATCGTATTCATCGTAGCTGGGGAGCCAGTCGTTTACCTGAACTGAACTAAGGCAATTCAAAATGATTTTCGGGTGGTAGTCTGTGATTTGAGTCGGAGTCTGACTCCGTCAGATTAACTACCCGATTTCTGCCCCTGTTTTTCGCTTGATATAGTGCTTGATCAGCCTGGTGAAACAATTCATCCAGATGGCTGCGTCCATCCCACTCTGCCACGCCGAGACTGGCTGTAACATTGATTTTCTGATTTCGGTAAAGCACTTCAAGCGATTCAATTTCTGCTCGAATACGTTCTGCCACCGAATTTGCCAATTCCTGATCGGCGCCGGATAAAAACACCAGAAACTCTTCACCACCCATACGGCCAAATAAATCTCTCGGCCTGATCGCATTACTGATTGGCTCTACAATATTGCACAATACTAAATCGCCAGCTTCATGTCCCAGATTATCATTGACCTGTTTGAAATGATCCAGATCGATCATAATGGCACTGGCAGTTTGTCCATCCAGTCTTAAACGCTGTAACTCACGCTGTACTTCACTGAGAAAGTGTCGCCGGTTGGGAATACCCGTCAATTCATCGGTAGCCGCACTTTTAGCCAGTCGTTCATTGGCTTTTTGTAATGCCTGATTGACCTCTTTTAATGCCAGGGTGCGTTCGCTCACCCGTTCCTCTAAAAACTGATTTTGTGCTTTTAATGCATTTTCATGCTGTTTAAGCACATCACGTTGCTCAGAAATCTCCTGAATCAGCATTGCCAGTCCAATCGATACAACAGCAATAATGGCAAGATATTCCTGTGTCAGCCATACGGCATTCTGTGGTGTATTAACAATTATCGGATGGGTTCCACGCATTAAGTGTTCAACAGCAAAAACAGTAATTAAAGCAACTGTTGCTGATGCACCGACGACGCCCAACCGAATTGCAGCCAATACACCAAGCAAGACTAACCAGATAGGAGTGAAAAACAAAAAAGATTTTTCATAGGTTTCAACGCTAAAGCTTTGATAACCGATGATAATCACAGCCGTCCAGAGAATTAATGCTTCCAATAAGTAATGTAATTTAAAGTGTGGTAACCCAGCCTGAAGCCAGCGCCATAAAACCACAATCAACGGCGTTAATACCAGCATGGCCAGAGCATCACCAAACCACCACAACTGCCATAAACTAATATAGCTGGTGTCGGTTCGGCCCATTAAGACATAGACTGTAGCTCCGGAAAGCCCGGCAAGTGAAGCCGCTAAAAATGGCGCAAAAAATAAAAAGTAGGCTCCATTTTTGAGATTTTTGAAATTAAAATTCTGACCACATATGCGTCGGATAAAAAAAGCAGCCAGTGACACCGAAGCGATGTTGATGATTGCAAAACAGCTCGCTGCCCAGACCGGAAATGCCGGAATAGACGCTATCAGCTCTGCGCTGATGCCAGCTATTGCAACAAAGGGTAAATACTTTCTCGGATAAATCAGGAATGCCGCCAGTAATATCGCATTAGGGGGCCAGAGGATGGCGATACCTTCGGGGGTGATGGTCTGATGAATGGCCAACAGGGCTCCGAAATAATAGGCCAGACCAACCAACACCATCGCTTTAACTATATGTAAGTCCAGATATCGGCTGAACAGAAAAATTGGTTTAGCGCCAATCATTATCAAATCGCATGTATAACGTGATTAACAAACACCTAAAATCATCCGCTGACCATTGACCTGGCTAGAACTGTTTTATCAATCATCTTCCCCCCAAGAACTTTATGTATTGCACATATTTCAGTTTATTTTCTGTTGTTAGTTATAACAAATGACAGAAAAATAATCCTTCTGCCAGCATTTTTTTCATTAAAGGCCTTTAATAAGCGTTTACTAAGCCTGTTATAGCTGTAAAGCCCTACACTTATATGGTTATTTCCATAACGAAAAAACTATCATTGCTCCGACCATGGCTAACAATATTGCGGCCAGTTTATTCAAGTAATGATGTCCTTGTTTGAAATATGTCTGACCGGCAGATGCTGCCAGCAAGGCATAAATACACTTAACCCCACCTACCGCTATAAACGTCGCTAGAAAAATAAATGCGGTATCGATGATGGTTAACTGGCTTAACTCAAGCCAGGCAGGGAAAAACCCCATGTAAAACAGAATCGCTTTATGATCAGCCAATGTCACGATGAACCCCATTAAAAAGCTGCTCTTTAATGTGACCAGTTGCTCAACTTGTAAAGCGGGTTGTTTCAATGCTTTTTGACGCCAAAACAATATTGCCAGCCAAAATAGATATGCTGCTGCCAGCACCCGTATCAATAACTCCCATGGGCCTATTAATGGCAGCAACAATGTCATGCCATACAGTGCAATACTGATAAACAGAATGTCGGCCATCACAATGCCGAAGGCCACGGCCACACCATGGCTAAAACCATATACAGCGGCTCTGGAGGTGACTAATAACACGCTTATACTTGGTATTGCGGCCAGTATTGCCAGGCTGATAGATAACCCCAGAAATGTATGTATATCTATAGTTAATTCCATTTATAAAAGTTTCTCTGGCAAAGGTAATTATTAAATATACTCGCTGTAATCCAATTCTGAAGTGGCTCTGCTATTCTGCCATGTAATGCTTTTACCAAACTAATTTGGCAATCTCATGATGACAGCTCGCTTGGCAAAAACCATATTGATGCAAAAACACATTATTACGCTCTCAATAGTAAGCATTTTATTGCTGATCGTTTTATTAACGACTAGCTGTTCCAATAGCACAGCTACCCTGCCTGGCAATCATCAGGATCTATGTGAGATGTTCCGTGAAAAACCTCATTGGTATGACTATGCAAAAGCATCAGAAACAAAATGGGGAACCTCTGTCGCCTCACAAATGGCTTTTATACAATCGGAATCGAGTTTTCAAAGTATTGTCCGCCCACCCAGAAGCAAGTTACTGGACTTAATTCCTTGGTCGCGAACATCATCTGCTTATGGCTATGCCCAGGCGCAAAATCCGGTTTGGCGGGAATATCTGGCAGATAACGCAAGTCCCCTGGCCCGTCGGACACATATGAAATATGCCACAGACTTTATCGGTTGGTACAACCAGCGCAGTCAACGCATGTTAGATATCTCTATGGATAATCCAAAACATCTATACCTGGCATATCATGAAGGTCAAACCGGCTATCGGCGTGGTAGTTATCAGGCTAAACCACAGGTTCAGCTTAAAGCCAGACAGGTAAGTGAAAAAGCCAGAAAATACTCAAACCAACTCGCTGAGTGTGAAGATGAGTTTAAATGCCGATTGTTCTGGCAGATTGGTCCATTCTGCCCAAAGAAACATTCCTGAAATTTATTTCAGCCATAAAAAAACCGGCTGACGCCGGTTTTTTATCAGGTTTATTGCTAATTACTGATTTACCCATTCCCCATTGGCATTACGGCAAGCGGTGCCTTTAACGACTTCACGTTGCCCGTCAATATAGGCATCCATCTCATATTCGCGACATGGACGGTCATTCGTTTCATAGGTACGGGTAGGTGTCACACTATATTGCGCGCCGGTATCCGGATTATTCCAGGAATTAGTGCGTCCTGTAGGGGTGTTTTCAAATGTTTCATAAGTGCGGCGTCTGTCCAGCTCATCCATTTCACTACCAATATGACCACCCACCATTGCCCCTAAAATAGTACCGCCAATGATGGCTGCAGTTCGACCAGTGCCACCACCCACATTAGAACCAAGTACACCACCTGCAACACCGCCTAATCCAGCACCCACGTTTTGTTTACTCATCTGACAACCAGCCAGACTGACGGTAAAAATTGCTGCGACCATTATTGTGAATAGAGTTTTCATACGCTGTCCTTATTATTATTTTCAATTGATAATCTTATGACTTTATTCTAACGGATTAAATTCATTACTCTTGGACGCAGAGCGCACCTTTACATACTTTTTCACTTTGCAGAGATATTATCCGTTATATCAATCAAGGTATGCGCTGGCAGAAACCTCTACACGGTTTCGCCCAGACTGTTTTGCCCGATACAGCGCCTTGTCAGCATTTTGTAACAGCTGGTGCGGTATATCTCCTAGTCCATCCCAACTACTAATACCCACCGAAATCGTCAACCTACCCAACTCCCTGTCCTGATAAACAATGGTTTTAGCAGCAATTTTTTCCAATAACGCATTGGCCCGATCCAAGGCGTCCTGGAGATGAGCGGCCGGCATCAATACAACAAACTCTTCGCCACCGTAACGACAAGGTATATCCGTTTCACGAAAATGCTCCAACATCAGTGAAGCAACTATACGCAATGCCATGTCACCGGCATCATGACCAAAACGATCATTAAACTGTTTGAAATTATCGATATCACAAATCAGCAGAGATAATGACTGTTGATACCGTTCAGCAAGTTGAAGTTCGCGTTGCAGGGCATCATCAAAATACCGACGATTTTTCAAACCGGTCAAAGCATCTTCAAAGGACATGATATGCAGGTCTTCTCTATGCTTTATGCCACTCAAAGTCACACTTAATCTATCAATGGCCCTGAATATAAATTGTTCAATCACTTGCCGGGTTTCTGAGGTTTCAGTGGAAAGGTCCAGCAGTTCAAAGGTAATGAACGTTTGTTTACCTAGCCGCAAATCATCAATCTCAATTCGATACTTATCATTCAAAACAGAATTTGGTGACAAATCAGCAAATTCATTGAAGGTCGAAACACGCAGCTGTATTGGCGCAAAAACTTTATGTAATTCCTGACAAATCACATTGCCTGCCTGCTGTAGACTCTGGCTGGGTTGTAATCGACTTATCAAGGTTTCCAGTCGAAGGCTGAAGTCATTAATCAATGCCAGTTGATTTGCCCGCTGCTGTTCAAGTACCACGTAATTCTGTAGAGCAGCTGTTCGTTCGCCCACCCTCTTTTCCAGCAACACATTTAATTCTTTTAAGTCCTGTTGGATCTGCCGATAATGTCTTAACGAAACAAACACCAGAATCAACGCAAAAATTAACCCGCCAAAGGCTAGTGGAAAGTTAACCCAGGGCACTAGACCATGGGCAATAATCATATCAATCAGGAAAAATATGGCATAAATTCCAAACGCGCCCATTACCAATCTCTGTTCAGTATTCATCACCGTAAAATGACGAATACAAAACCAAAGTATGATGACCAGAGTGATAACAAACAATATATCGAAAATCGGGTAGAAATAAGCCAGATGCCAAGCGCCAAACACTGTTAATACCAGACATAGCAGAACATAGAGCATATGCATCTGAGCGATACGCAACATCAATTTACCGCTTTGTACGGCGAGCCAGTAATTGAGGATCAATGCAATAAAAATCGGAATTGAAAAATACGATATGGCCGCCAAATAGGTTTTAGCCAACGGCGCATATATCAACAGTTGTAATGCCTGGCTTTCTCCCAGCAGGTTGCCTGCACTGGCCAGTGAAAACAATCCAAGGTAAATAAACTCACCGTTATCACCGCGCATTGCGGAAAACGCAAATGCAATCAATGCGATAAAGAAAAAGAATGCCGAAATCACTAAATCGCTATGCGAATTATTGAGAATATTCAGTAATGCTGCTGAGCGTTCAAGCAGCTTCTTTTCTCCCCATAAACCGATATCGGTGTAATCAGAATAGACCCGGAAATAAATCGTACGGCCAGCAAAATCATCTGGCAGACCAATGATATGCCATGGCCAACCAGCATAATCACCCTTTCCCGCCGCATCAAATTCACCAAAGCGATAAATAAGTTGTTGATCGAGATAAACCTCAGCAATCAAATCAATACTGGAAATAAACACCACCGGATCAACCAGATTTATATCTGGCAGTGTGGTGCGATACCAGATATTTTCTCGGCCCTGTCGATCAGGAGGATAGGTAGGATTAGGAATGGACTGCCAGCCGACATGATTTTGCTGATCCGGCATGGTCCATACCGGTTGCCCATCAATGAAAGGCGAATCTCCCCAACGATATTGCCAATTTTCGAGATCTATTTGTTCAGAGGTAGCCGCAAACACTATTCCGTGAGGCAAAAATAGCATTATAAGTAGCAGCAGCCGCATTAAGCGTCCTGACAGGTAACACTGGTAGTTGGTTGAGTCAGTCATAGGCGTTAAGCGTAATGCTTTTATCCTCAGATAAAAAAATACCCCTTGTTGGAGTCAAGAGGTATTCAATTTTTAGCCGACCCAACGTCTTGCATTATGGAACACCCTTAACCATGGAGCGTCTTTGCCCCAGTCATCCGGATGCCATGAATGCTGCACACTACGGATTACCCGTTCCGGATGCGGCATCAGAATCGTGACACGCCCATCTGTGGTGGTAAAACCGTTATGTCCACTTGCAGAACCATTAGGATTAAAAGGATAACGCTCGGTAGGCTGCCCGTAATGATCTACATAACGCATAGCCACTAAAGCGTCCGACATACTGCCGCCTTCGGTGAAATCAATACGCCCTTCTCCATGAGCAACGGCAATAGGCATGATCGAACCCGCCATATCCTGCAACAGAATGGATGGCGATTCGGTGATTTCAACTAATGAGAAACGTGCCTCAAACTGTTCAGACAAATTGCGACTGAACCGCGGCCAATGCTCACTGCCTGGAATCAGCGATTTCAATTGTGACAGCATTTGACAGCCATTACATACGCCAAGCGAAAAGGTATCTTCACGGGCAAAAAACGCCGCAAACTCATCGCGTGCACGCGCATTGTGTAAAACGGTACTGGCCCAGCCACGCCCTGCTCCCAGCACGTCACCATAAGAGAAACCACCGCAGGCCACCAGACCTTTGAAATCGGCCAGAGAAACGCGACCTTCGACAATATCGCTCATATGTACATCGACTGAAGTAAAGCCGGCATGATCAAATGCTGCTGCCATTTCCAGCTGACCATTAACGCCCTGCTCTCGCAGAATCGCCATTTTAGGACGCTGTCCGCTGATAATAAATGGCGCGGCGACCTGTTCTTTCAAATCAAAACTCAACTTGGCGTGCAAACCCGGATCTTGCTCATCATCCAATGCTGCAAATTCCTGCTCGGCGCAATCCGGGTTATCACGCAATGCCTGCATCCGGTAGCTGGTTTCAGCCCAGAATTTTTGTAATACCAGACGGCGCTGATTTAATACTTGTTCGTCATTAACGCTGATTTGAATCGTTTGATCTGCTGAAACTTCGCCAATCAGATGACTGTGTTTGCTTAAATTAAACTGCTGCAGAAGTTCCAGTACCGCATCCTGATGTTCAGCCTTAATCTGAATGACGGCACCCAGCTCTTCGCTAAACAGCACTGGCAAGGCTTCGCCCAGTCCATTCAAATTAATATTCAGTCCGCAATGTCCGGCAAAAGCCATTTCACATAACGTGGTGATAAGACCACCATCACTGCGATCGTGATAGGCCAACACCAATTCGTCCTGCTTCAATTGCTGCATGGCCGCAAAGAAGTTTTTCAGGTTACGTGCATCGTCGACATCCGGTCCATGATGTCCGACCTGATTATAAACCTGTGCTAAAGCAGAGGCTGCCAGGCGATTATGTCCATGACCTAAATCCAGATAAATCAGACGGGTTTCACCCAGATCGGTACGTAATTGGGGCGTCAGCGTTTTACTGGTATCAGTAACCGGTGCAAATGCACTGATAATAAGTGATAACGGCGAAGTAACGGCTTTGGTTTCACCTTCTTCTTCCCAGACTGTTTTCATCGACAGCGAATCTTTTCCCACCGGAATAGCAATACCCAGTTGCGGACATAATTCCATACCGACGGCTTTGACGGTGTCATACAGCAAAGCATCTTCGCCACTATGACCACATGCTGCCATCCAGTTAGCTGACAGTTTGATATCACTTATTTTCTCAATATCCGCCGCAGCAATATTGGTTAACGCTTCACCAATCGCCATCCGTCCCGAGGCCGGAGCATCAATCACCGCTAATGGTGTGCGCTCTCCCATCGACATGGCTTCACCCAGTAATCCGTGGTGATCTGCGAGCGTTACCGCACAATCGGCAACAGGCACCTGCCAGGGGCCAACCATCTGATCCCGTGCTACGAGACCAGTAATACTGCGGTCACCAATGGTAATCAGGAAGTTTTTACTGGCCACTGTCGGTAGTTTTAAGACCCGTTCCAACGCATCACGAACAGTAATACCGCTTAGATCTAACTCGGGTTTGGGTATGCTGTGATGTTTAACATCGCGCAGCATTTTTGGCGGTTTACCCAGTAACAGCGATAACGGCATATCGATTGGATTATTTTCAAACTCAGCATCACCCAGCAACAGATGCTGATCTTCGGTGGTTTCACCGACTATCGCCCAGGGGCAACGTTCTCTTTCACAAATGGCCTGGAACAACTCAATATCTTCTGGGTTCACGCCTAATACATAGCGTTCCTGAGATTCATTACACCAGATTTCCATCGGTGACATGCCCGGTTCATCATTTGGAATGACCCGAAGCTCAAAACGGCCACCACGACCGCTGTCGTCAACCAGTTCAGGAAACGCATTAGATAACCCACCGGCACCGACGTCATGAATAGATACAATTGGATTTTTATCATTAAGTGCCACACAGCGATCAATAACTTCCTGACAACGGCGTTCCATTTCCGGATTACCGCGTTGCACTGAGGCAAAATCCAGTCCCTCTTCACTGGTACCGGAAGCCACCGAGGAAGCTGCACCACCACCCAGACCTATCAACATAGCCGGGCCGCCAAGCGCAATCAGCTGAGTGCCTGGTTGCATGATATGTTTTTCAACATGCTGAGGCCGAATACTACCCAGACCACCAGCTACCATGATGGGTTTGTGATAACCGCGCATTTCAAAGCCATTATCCGAGGGCACTTTAGCTTCATAGGTACGGAAATAACCGCACAGATTGGGACGGCCAAATTCATTGTTAAATGCTGCGCCACCTAATGGGCCATCAATCATGATTTGCAGAGCAGAAGCGATACGGGCCGGTTTGCCGTAATCGGTTTCCCATGGTTGTTCAAAGCCGGGAATCTGCAAGTTGGACACTGAAAAGCCGGTTAAGCCTGCTTTAGGTTTAGAGCCACGTCCTGTCGCACCTTCATCACGAATTTCACCACCGGCTCCAGTTGCTGCACCAGGAAAAGGTGAAATAGCCGTTGGGTGATTATGCGTTTCAACCTTCATCAGAATATGCTGCTGCTCGCCTTCGTAGCAGTAGTGATTATCACTCATATCTACCTGAAAACGATGGCTGCGTGGACCTTCGATTACTGAGGAATTATCGTTGTAAGCTTTAACGACACCTTCAGGATGTTGCTCGTGGGTGTAGCGAATCATATCGAACAGGCTGCGATCCTGGGTTTTTCCATCAATGATCCAGTCAGCCTTGAATATTTTGTGACGGCAATGCTCTGAGTTCGCCTGAGCAAACATCATTAATTCTATGTCATTCGGATTACGATTAAGTGCTGTGAAATTATCAAACAGGTAATCAATTTCATCGTCAGCCAGGGCCAGGCCCAGGTTTTGATTGGCCTCAATCAATGCCTGACGACCACCATTCAGAATATCGATAGACAATAGAGGTCTTGGGGCCGTATGCATAAACAATTGTTCAGCATCTTCTTCATTATCAAACACACTTTCGATCATGCGATCATGCAGTTTTGCTGCAATCGTAGCGCGTTGTTCACTGCTGAGTGCAGATTGGCTGGTGACATAAAAAGCGATTCCGCGTTCAACCCGAACGATGTCAGTTAAACCACTGTTATGCACAATATCGGTCGCTTTACTGGACCAGGGCGAAATAGTCCCGGGACGCGGAGTAATCAGAAACAGGTTTTCCTGAGTTTGTGCGCTGCTACTGCCTTTGCTGGCTTCGAGCATCTCTCCCAGAGTAATAAGATCCGTTTGGTTAAGTTGACCATCACCTTCCAGTTCAGCGAAATAGTGATATTCACTTCTTAACGCACTGACTTCAGCGACTTCAGCGCGGATAGCGCGCAGCAATTTTTCAATTCGGAAAGCAGAGAAAGCCGGACGGCCAACCAATTGCAGCATTTGAAACCCAATTTAGAGAAAATTAAAGCGATAATGATACTTTATACGCCCGAATTCGCCCAATAAAATTGAGCTTTAATAATGACTGAAAATAGTTCCACAACCCATAAACCCAGCCCTTTCAGACTACTTGCTGTGATGTTGTATGACAGCATGTTAATGGTCTCGGTACTGTTAGTTGCCGCTGCAGTTGCGGTCGCCCTGAATGGCGGTGAAGCAATAGGTGCCAATAATCCATTCTTTTTTGTCTATCTGCTGGGCGTGGCATTTATTTTTTATGGCTGGTTCTGGACCCATGGCGGACAAACGCTTGGCATGCGTGCATGGCGGGTTTATCTCATCAGCGGCAATAATACCGGGATCAACTGGCAGCAGGCATTTCTGCGCTTTGTTGTCGGTATATTTTCCTGGCTGCCGTTAGGTTTGGGATATTGGTGGCTGTGGCTGAGCCCCGATAAACTCAGCTGGCATGATATTGCTTCTGGTAGTTACCTGGTTTATTCGCCTAAAAGCTAAGTATTTAATCTGGGAGGCGTTCCAGATTGATCATTTTATGATTGTCATCAAAGTGGATTCGGAAGCGACCATGGATACCGCTTTGTGTAATAAAGCGCCGAACATGCAATGCCGGAAACTGTAGAGATTGTCCCGAGTCGGTTATCGCAACCACAGCAGAGGCTTCGCCTCGATAGTAGCGCATCGCCTCTTCTCTATCGACATTAAGTCTAAACGTTAAGGCTTTGGCCACTAACAAGAAAACCTCTAAACATATCGCTTAAATTTCGCAGCATTTGTTGTTTATCTGACTCACTATAAGGTTCAGCTGTGCCCTGCCCCCAAATCGGTTTGGGCCAGACTGCATCGGTTTTAAAGCGAGCCACATGATGCACATGTAACTGTGGAACCACGTTTCCCAATGCCGCAATATTCATTTTATCGGCTCCGGTAAGTTTCATCAGTTTTTCAGCGACTAATGCTGACTCCTGCCAGAGTAATTGCTGATCCTGCATCGTAAGATCATAAATTTCACTAATATCTTTGCGACGTGGCACCAGAATCACCCAGGGGAAACGGGCGTCATTCATCAATAACACTCGACACAGTGGTAAATCACCAATGACAAATGTGTCTGCAGCTAACTGTGGATATAATTCAAATTTCATTAATCCGCCAGATATTTGTTAACGATCTCATAAACATCAGATGACAGATCCTGCTGCTGAGCAATATTTTGCAATGCATCGCGCATCATTTCCTGACGTTTTGCATCATATCGGCGCCATGAATTAAACGCACCCAATTGCCTTGAAGCCACCTGCGGATTAATTTTATCCAACAGTAGAATCTGCTCAGCGAGGAAACGATAGCCACTGCCATCCTTTGCGTGAAATAACGCTGGATTGTTACGACAAAACTGACCGATTAACGCCCGGACATTATTTGGATTTTTAATGCTGAACGCAGGATGTTTCATTAACCCTTTAATCCGAATCAATGTATCCGGAAGGCTGGAGAGCGCCTGTACAGTAAGCCATTTATCAACCACCTGACGGTCATGCTGCCATTGCTCATAAAAAGCACGTAAGGCATGTTCACGTTCGGTACCTGGCTGATCAACCATCAGACGTAGCCCGGACAAAGTGTCCGTCATATTATCGGCCTGCTTCATCTGCTTCAGGCAGCGCTGGGTTTGCATAGGATCGCCAGTTGCCATCAGATAGCCAAGACAGACATTTTTCAGACTGCGTCGCCCCATATGCTCTGAGTTAAACTGATATGGCACATTTGGTAAATTGTGTTGCTGATACAAGGCATTAAACTGAGCTTTCAACTGCATTGCCAGGGTATCTTTTACAAATTTACGCACATGATGAATGGCATCGACGTCAGCCACCTTCATCTGGGCTGCCAGATAGTTCTCAGAGGGCAATGTCAGCATGCGCGCAACCAAAGCCGGATCAGCCGTTTTATCCTCTAATACTGCAGCACATTGTTTTGACAAAATTTCCGGTAATTGCAGCGGTTTGCCTTGCTGATAATCGTTGATTAAAGACAACATGACTTGGATGAAAAGACTTTGTCCGGCATCCCAACGATTAAAGCTGTCTTTCTCATTGGCCATCAAAAACGCGAGTTCTTCATTATCGCGTTCAATCAGTAATTTAACCGGCGCAGAAAAGCCACGCAGTAAAGAGACAACCGGCTTCTGCTCTACTCCGATAAAGCGGAATGTTTGTTCTGCCTCGCTAAGTTCTAATACGCGGGTGTCATGATCGTAGGGTTGAGCTTCATCAATCAATTGCAACGGCAAACTATTACCTGCAGCGTCCAGTAGCCCCATTGCAACTGGAATTAAGAACGGTTGCTTTTCAGTCTGGCCAGGCGTAGCTGGGCAAGATTGCTGTAGGGTTAAGGTCAATATTTTCTTTGTTGCATCATATTGATGAGTGGCTGTAATAGCAGGTGTTCCAGCTTGGGTATACCAACGTTTGAACTGGGTTAAGTCAATACGATTGGCATCTTCAATAGCTTTGACAAAATCATCTGTGGTCACTGCCTGACCATCATGGCGATCAAAATATAAATCCGTGCCTTTACGGAAACCCTCTTCGCCAGCCAGGGTTTTAATCATGCGAACCACTTCCGCACCCTTCTCGTAAATGGTCACAGTATAAAAGTTACTGATTTCGATATAGCTGTCAGGTCTGACAGGATGCGCCATCGGGCCGGCGTCTTCAGAAAATTGCAAACTGCGTAATTGATCAACATCATCAATTCGTTGCACCGCGGCAGAATTCAAATCCGCACTGAAAGACTGATCCCGCATCACCGTGAAGCCTTCTTTAAGGCTTAACTGAAACCAGTCGCGGCAGGTAACACGATTACCGGACCAGTTATGGAAGTACTCGTGGCCAACAATGCTTTGAATTGTATAAAAGTCGTTATCGGTAGCCGTTTTGGGGCTGGCCAGAACACAGGCAGCATTAAAGATATTCAGCCCTTTGTTTTCCATCGCACCCATATTGAAATCATTGACCGCAACAATCATGAAGACATCTAAATCGTATTCACGGCCATAAGTCTCTTCGTCCCAGCGCATGGATTGCTTTAAAGACACCAGTGCATGATCACATTTATCGTGATTTTCTTTATCGACATAGATTTGTAAGGTCACGTCACGACCACTTAGGGTCGTAAAGCTGTCCTGTTGCATATAGAGATCACCGGCAACTAAAGCAAACAGATAACAGGGTTTAGGATGTGGATCATGCCAGCGAACCCAATGGCGTCCATCTTCTAATTCACCCTGTTCCTGCAAGTTACCGTTTGATAATAGAATTGGCCATTTATGCTTATCGGCTGTGATGGTCACGGTAAATACCGCCATTACATCAGGACGATCCGGATAATAGGTGATACGTCGAAAGCCTTCTGCCTCACATTGAGTGCAAACCAACGCGCCAGAATGATATAAGCCTTCAAGCGCCGTATTTTGATCTGGATAAATCTCGGTGACAATTTCCAGCTGAAATTTTTCCGGTAATTGAGGCAACACCAGTTGAGTATTGGAACGCTGAAATTCTGCCGCAGTTAATGTCCGTCCATCGAGTTTGATGCTTATTAACTCTAAGTGCTCGCCATTTAACACACAGTCTTCACCTGGTCCTTTGGGGTTACGTCGCATGTTCAGAATACTGGTCACACGAGTCGTTGAAGCGTCGAGATCAAAATGCAAATCAACATTATCGACCAGATAAGACGGGACAGTGTAATCCGCGAGACGAATCGTTTTGGGGGACGCAGGTGCGTTCATTAAATTAAAAATCCTCTTGATTAACTGGCCAGTACTGATAAGCAGGCTCTTCGTATGGATGTGCGAGTTTCAACGCTGAGACAACAGTTTTAATAGTCTCGTTCGAACAAATCGTTTCAACTCGATATTCGTTTACTTGTTCTAGTTTTCCGTTTTCACCGATAAATGGCTGACTGTTGTCTAAAGGTCGGAACTGTCCCATGCCCTGCGTTTCCCAACTGCAACAGTCATAGCCATCAAAATGTCCTGCTCCGGCATTAAAAATGGCTTCTTTAACCAACTCTTTATGGGTGTCAGGAACAAAAAAAACAAGTTTGTACATGAGGTTTATCTCCACTGCCATTGCTGGGCTTCACCGGTACCTGCAATACTCAATACAGCGCTTGCGTTGGCATTAAATGCTACAGCCTGAATAACCATTCCCGGATTAAGAGAGTTCTGTCTGGTCACTTTCCAGCAACGTAATTTGTCACCTTGGGGTAATTGCCAGACGCAAATCCGTTCTGCAGCGTGCCCGGTTACCAGTAACATGCCATCCTCTGAAAAATTAACGGCAGTTGTCGTCGTATTAAAAACCGGGAATTCTGGAACTGGCAACGATTTTGGCCAAGCGGAACTGCGTAACTGGGATTGCAGACTGCCATCCGCCAAGGACCACAGGTAGGCGTGATCATTATCCGCTGCGGTAAAGGCAAACCGACTTTGCGGATCAAATTTCACCAGATTTACGGTATTGCCATGTAGCCAATTCTGTAACTGTTCTCCAGTCTGCAGATCCCATAAACGTGCTGTTCGATCATCTCCCCCTGTCAATGCCGTTTCACCATCCGGTGAAATAGCCACAGTGTTAATGGGATGTTTAACCGGGGAATCAACTGCGGTGCCATCGTGTTCAAACACCTGAAGAACCCGGTTGGCTTTAATATCAAAATAGACTGCGGTGCTATCCGCCAAAGCCAACAGCAAAAACTCGCCATCAGGCGAAATATCGAGAGCTTTCACGCGCAACGGAAATGTCAGCCTGTTTTCTGGCATACCGCTATCCGTGTTCCACAACATCACCGTATCAAATTCTACGGTAGCGGCGATCGGGCTGGATTTGGCTAATGCTACGGTTGTACTGCGAACGGTTTCTTTCTGCTCACTTTGCCAACTGTATTTCACCTGATTGTTTTGCAAATCCCATAATCTGGCGGCCGCATCCACATCGGCTGAAAGCAAAAAATTTCCATCGGCTGAAAAGGTAGCTGCATAACTGCCTTCACTATGCTGCCACTGATAGGTTTGTTGGGGACGATCTTCACAACCACTCAGCAATAGCAGCAGCCCTGGTAAAACGAATCTGCTGATATTGCGCATAGTCATAATCTCAATCAGGATTTTGGTAAAGTCACGCCCTGCTGCCCCTGGTATTTACCAGCCCTGTCAGCATAAGAGGTCTCACAGACTTCATCAGATTCAAAAAACAACATTTGCGCAACACCTTCGTGAGCATAAATTTTGGCAGGTAAAGGAGTGGTATTGGAAAACTCGAGGGTGACCTGACCTTCCCATTCCGGTTCCAGTGGTGTGACATTAACAATAATGCCGCATCTCGCATAGGTTGATTTACCAAGACAGATGGTCAAAACATTGCGTGGAATCTTAAAAGACTCAATGGTACGAGCCAAAGCAAATGAGTTTGGCGGAATGATGCAGACATCTGCATTGATATCAACAAAACTGCTGGCATCAAAGTTTTTTGGATCAACAATCGCCGAATTAATATTGGTAAAAATTTTAAATTCGGTCGAACAACGCACATCGTAACCGTAACTTGACGTACCGTAGGAAATAATACGTTGTCCTTCCTGTTCGCGAACCTGACCCGGTTCAAATGGCGAAATCATGTCGTGCTGTTCGGCCATACGCCGGATCCATTTATCAGATTTTATGCTCATAATCCGTCAATTTGCTCAAAAGATGTTGATGATAGCTTGATTAGTCATTCTTGATAACTATATTCGGGAATGCGGCTGAATAATTTTTGCCCTGCATTGCCAGGTTGGCAGCGATACGGCGAGCTATCACACGATAGGCTAAGGCAATATCACCATCAGGATCTTTTACGACAGTCGGCTGGCCATTATCAGCATCTTCACGAATATGAATATCCAGTGGCAGACTGCCCAGCATATTCACACCATATTGATCAGCCATTGATTGTCCACCGCCGGCACCAAAGATATGCTCTTCGTGACCACACTGGCTGCAGATATGGGTACTCATATTTTCCACGACACCCAGTACCGGAACCTTCACTTTCTCAAACATTTTCAATGCTTTGCGGGCATCCAGTAAGGAAATATCCTGTGGCGTAGTGACGATAACTGCACCGCTGACCGGTACTTTCTGTGACAGGGTCAGCTGAATATCACCGGTACCCGGTGGTAAATCAATCACCAGATAATCCAGCTCTTTCCAATTGGTATCGCCCAGCATTTGCTGCAAAGCCTGCGTCACCATCGGCCCACGCCAGATCATTGGTTCTTCTTCATCGATTAAAAAACCAATGGACATGCTTTGGATACCATAGCTTTCAATCGGTTCGATTGATTTGCCGTCTACCGATTCAGGACGTTGAGTGGTGCCAAGCATACGCGGTTGACTTGGGCCATAAATATCAGCGTCCAGAATACCCACGGTGGCGCCTTCAGCTGCCAGAGCCAATGCCAGATTGACCGAGGTAGTCGATTTGCCTACACCGCCTTTACCGGAGGCCACGGCAATAATATTCTTTACATTTTCCAGCGCTGGCACACCCTGCTGTACTTTATGTTTTACAATTTTAGTCGTGATATTGACGCTGACATTCGATGCGCATTCCGCTTCAATCAATTGTTTTAGATTTTGTGCCAGTTCAGCAGCATAGCCTTTGACCGGGTAGCCCAAAATCACATCAACCTGTGTTTGCTTATCGTCCTGCGATACCTTGACCGTGGCGCGGGTATCGCCCAGTGTTATCAGAGTTGATGGATCCTGATAATTTTTGACGATTTCCTCAATTTGCGCGGGGCTAGTCATGCATGACTCCTGTAAATTTCAAAGCTAAATTAGACTCAATATTTTATACCCTGCCAAAACTGCCTGCATCCACACTGCTTGCAGGGCTATTGGCTAATACATAGAAAAACACCGCTATAACAGCGGTGCTTAAAGTGTTTAGCGAGTTTGCTCAGGTCCAGTTAATGTGTGTTGTAAAGGCCAATCACGGTAATTAAAGACCTGTCCTTCCTCGCGAACGCGGGCAATTTCAGCCAAATCCAGATCAGCACAGACCCAACCCGGCTTGTCAGCCACACCTTCAATCAATATGCCGTTATCGGTAAAACCATAATCCACCGGCGTATAAATGCTGGCACGTCCGGTATTCACATCAACAGCTTCTGACCAACGAGCTTCACCAAAGGTAGGCGACTGCACCACATAACATTGATTTTCCAATGCACGTGCCTGACAGCCAATCCGCACCCGATGGAAACCGGCCTGCGTATCGGTGCAACTTGGTGCCAGAATCAAATCGGCTCCGGCTTTGACCTGTTGATAGGTAATCATTGGAAATTCAATATCATAGCAAATACTGATACCAATTCGACCAACATCGGTATCCAGCACTTTAATCTGTTGCCCTGGATGAATTAACCATTGCTCATTTTCAAAGCGGGTCATGATCAATTTATCCTGGAAACCAATCAACCCATCCGGTCCATAGAGATTGGCACGGTTACGGAAGGTGCCATCTTCCTGCAACACCGGAAAAGTGCTGGCCAACATCATTACATCGTATTGTTTGCAAAGTTGATGATGTAGATCCTGCCAGTCCGCATAGACATCCTGCATTGAATGTAATTGCTTACCGAGATCGGTATAAATAGTTTCACCAAATAATGAGGCCAGTTCCATACTGCCATATTCCGGAAACACTAACAGTTTGGCTTTCTCTTCAACGGCTTCGGCGACCCACTGCGTCAATTTATCAGTGAATTGCGACCAGTCTTTGAAAAAACCGATATCGTACTGTGCTGCAGCGACTTTAACTTTGCTCATTTACATCAAACTCGGGAAATTCGTTAGCGAGACATAAAAGATTGGGCGTTTTAGCCTTACTTCAATGCCGGATAATATATTTTTAACAGCTTATCTACATGTTTAATGACAAGCTATTGTTATACAAACAAAAATTACTAGGGTCTTTTGTTCTTTCAGAGACGATTATGAAAGATCAACAGACTCTAAAGCCTTTTCATCCAGAAAGTCATCGGCTTGGGTGACTCATGATCTTCGTCCAATTCTTTCCAACTGAATGTCGTGTTGAGTTCGGGATGCTTCTCATAGCCGCGTTTACGCCAGAAGTTATCAAGAGGCTTATAACCTGCAGGTCGACGTGGATGATCCTCCGGACGCTGTACCCCACAAAAGCAGCTAAATTCATATCCGCCCAGCTCTCGTGCATGTTGCTCACGATGCTCAAAGAACGCTATGCCGGCACCTTTGCCACGGTATTGCGACAACAACACTGATTCACCGCAATAAAATACGCTATCGACATCAATACCCGCGTTGATAAACGGCGCTTTGACTTCATCTGTTTCATATTTCAGTGGAATACCCGTCGATGCACCGACGACCTTATCGCCATCAAAGGCTAAAACAATCACGCTGTCAGGCGCTTCGATATAGGTTTGCAGGTAGCGTGCTTCATAATCCGGGTCCCCATCATATAGATAAGGAAAATCACGGAAAACCTCAATGCGTAATCTGGCCAGTTCCGGGATAAATTGGTTCAGGGCTTCGCCTGATAAGCGTTTCAATTCCAGCATAGTTATCTCACTTAGTGCGATGGAAAGGCAACCATAAAAAAGCCAAGCTGGAAAGAACATCCCAGCCTGGCTGATTGTCCTGCAGTTTAACCGACGACTTGTTTAACCCAGTCTTCAAGGTTGTAGTAGTTGGTGATGCGAGCCACTTTGCCATCACGAATCACAAAAAATGCACCGGCTGGCAGGTTGTATTTCTGGCCATTGGCTTCTGGCAAACCTTCATCGGTGCTCAGGTATTCACCCAATACAGTGAATTCCACAGCTGCACGATCACCAGCTTCATTGGTAGTGATTGAAATATCAACGATTTGTTCTTTGTAATGGGCATTCATGCGATCCATAAATGCTGAGAATTTTTCTTTACCGATTTCGCGACCACTTTGGTTAACGTCATGAATAACATCATCAGTCAGCATATTCAAAAACGCATCCATATCCTGACGGTTGAACGCATCGTAGTAGTTTTGCAGCAATGTGATTGTAGCTTGGCTCATGTTGCAGATCCCAGAGAGTAAAAAAACCGCGAATTTTAACGTGTAAACGCTTCAAAGAAAAGCAGAAACTACTAATTCACCACAGAGACACAGAGGGCGCGGAGATAAAAGAAAAATACATCCGCAGATTACGCAGATGGACGCAGATTATTCTAAAAAAAGTTTAAAAAGGTTTAGCTGGGTTGAAATTGTGGCATCCAGCAATAATGGGTTTGTGTCGGGTTACGCTAAGCTAACCCGACCTACATCAATTTTTAACACTGGAATCACTGTTTAATTCAGCTGGGAATATACCCGCAGACTATTCATAAAAAATATTAATCTGCGAAAATCTGCGTAATCTGCGGATAACTCAAAAAAACCTCTGTGCCCTCTGTGTCTCTGTAGTTACTTTCAAAAATCAACTTTGGCGGCTACGAGCAGTGATCCCCATCAATTTATAGGTCAGCATTGATGCAGCGAAGTCGTAGGCATGAAAGCCATCAATCGGTGCAAACTCCATTACATCAAAGCCGATGATTTCACGTTGTTTAGCAACGGATTCAAACAGGTTCAATGTCTGATACCAGCTCAGTCCACCCGGTACTGGTGTGCCTGTTGAAGGAAACACACTGGGATCCATGCCATCAATATCCACCGTAAAAAACACTTTCTGCGGAAAATCATCGGGCAAGGTAATACTGTTGATATTGTTGGGGACCAGTTCATCGGCATCTTGGTAATACACACCAAACTCTTCACGTACCTGCATTTCTTCTTCACAAAACGCACGAATTCCCAGCTGATATAATGGAATACCCATATCAACCGCACGTTTCATTACCGATGCATGACTCAGAATATCGCCTTCATAGGAATGACGCAGGTCAGCGTGGGCATCAATCTGCACAATACCGAAGTCTTCAATGCCGGCATCCTTTAACCCTTTAATGACGCCATAAGTCACGGTATGTTCACCGCCTAATACGACTGGGATACCACCATTACGAATGATCTCAGCGGTAGCATTGGCAATATTATCAATCACCTGTTGCGAGCTGACGCTGCAATCGACTGGCGGGCAAGTATAGATACCCAAATCACAGGGATTACTTTTACCATCCCATTTTTCCAGCTGCCAGGATGCATTCAAAATCGTTGAGGGACCTTTATTGGTGCCGCCACCATAGGACACCGTTTTTTCATATGGCACAGGTAATACATGAAACATCGCCTGTTTTGGATCAGCCTGATCAATCTCGGAGCCCAGGAAAATCGGAAATTCTTCGTTCAATTCAGTATTCATGACAGTCGCTCTTTAAAATCGCTGTAGCCAAAGCTTTTGACTACACGTAAATCATCGGTTTCGGAATTCCAGATAGCCAGTGACGGTAATTTGGTGCCATTGAATGTTGTGGTTTTCACCATGGTGTAATGACTCATATCTTCAAATACCAGACGTTGACCAATTTCCAGTGGCTTATCAAAACTGTAATCCCCAATAACATCGCCGGCCAAGCATGTTAAACCACCCAATCGATAGGTATGTGATTTCTCATCTGGTAAGCCCGAACCCGTAATATCTGGACGATACGGCATTTCCAACGTATCGGGCATATGACAGGTGGCAGAAGTATCGAGAATCGCCTGATCCAGATGATTCCAGCTGATATCCAGCACTTCACAGCTCAAAATACCGGTACCGATTGCCACCGCCTCACCCGGTTCTAGATAAACTTCGACCTGATGGCGTTGTTTAAAATCCTGAATCATTTCGATAAGACCGTCGATGTTATAGCCATCAGCCGTAATATGATGACCCCCGCCAAAATTCACCCATTGCATCTGCGGCAGCAAACGACCGAATTTGGCTTCCATCGCTTTTACTGTTCGCTGCAACGGTTCAAAGCCCTGTTCACACAAAGTATGAAAATGCAGTCCGGAAATACCATCCAAAGCCGTTTCATCTAATTGCGATAACGGAATGCCTAAACGTGAACCGGGTGCACATGGATCATAAATCGGCACTGCGCCTTCTGAATGTTCCGGATTGATACGTAATCCAAAATGCAGTTCCGGACGTTGTTTCTGCGCTGCAAGACATTGCTCGCGAAACCGCAGCCATTGGCCGCAGGAATTAAATACAATGTGATGGGCAAAAGTCAGCAGTTCATCGATATCCTGTTGACTGAAGGCGGCTGCAAACACATGCACTTCGCCACCGTATTCTTCAAAACCAAGCCGCGCTTCATGTAAACCACTGGCACACGTGCCGCTCAGATATCTGGCAGTCAACGGCGCCAAAGACCACATCGAAAAGGCTTTCAAAGCAGCCAGAACTTTGGCACCACTGGCAGTTTGCACGTGATTCAAAATGCGTAAATTACGCTCCACAGCCACCTCGTCCACCACAAAACACGGCGACGGCAATCGAGATAAATCCAGCTTGGTAAAATCAGTAAATTGCATTATTTTCAAATACCTGAAAATGATAGTTAATTTATTTTATTAATACTTATTAACCACAGAGACACGGAGATCACAGAGATAAAAATATACATCCGCAGATTACGCAGATGGACGCAGATTTCTAATTTTATGTGGAACGTAGGTTGGGTTGAGCCTGCGAAACCCAACATCATCCATACTCTTTGCGTCTTGTTGGGTTTCATAAATTCAACCCAACCTACACTTTCTTAAAAAATCGTAAATCGGGTTAGCGTAGCGTAACCCGACCAAAAATAATCTGCGAAAATCTGCGTAATCTGCGGATAAAAAAACTCTGTGCCCTCTTTGTCTCTGTGGTAAATGAATCAATCGTCGAGATTGAAATCATCCAGTTCAATCACTTCCCAAGGCAATCCGTATTTATTCATATCTTCCATAAATGGATCCGGGTCAAACTGTTCGATGTTCCAGACTCCCGGTTTCTTCCACTTGCCTTCCAGCATCATTTTGGCACCAATCATGGCTGGTACACCGGTGGTATAGGAAATCGCCTGTGACTGAACTTCAGCGTAACAATCCTGATGGTCTTTGATTTGGTAGAGATAAACAGTTTTCTGTTTACCATCTTTAACACCCTTCACCACACAACCGATACAGGTTTTACCTTTGGTACGTGGCCCAAGTGTTGATGGATCTGGTAATAATGCTTTTAAGAACTGAATCGGTACGATTTGCTGACCGTTATAGTCAATTGGCTCGATTCCGGTCATGCCGACATTGCCGAGCACTTCCAGATGTTTCAGATAGCTTTCACCAAAACTCATCCAAAACTGAGCACGTTTTAAACTCGGGAAATTCACTACCAGTGATTCCAGCTCTTCATGGTACATACGATAAATATTGTAGTTACCAACCTCTTCCGGACAGGTAAAACTGGCTTTTTTCGACATTGCCGGTGTAGTGACAAACTCACCATTTTCCCAGTGACGACATTCTGCGGTGACTTCACGGATATTGATTTCCGGATTGAAGTTGGTGGCAAATGGATAACCGTGATCACCACCATTGACGTCAATAATATCCAGTTCATGAATATCATCGAAATAATGTTTGGCAAGGTAAGCGGTGAAAACATTGGTTGCACCTGGGTCAAAGCCGCTACCAAGCAATGCCATCAAACCGGCATTTTCGAATTTTTCACGATAAGCCCACTGCCAGCTGTATTCAAACTTGGCGGTATCCAAAGGTTCGTAGTTAGCTGTATCCAGATAGTCGACCCCAGCCGCCAGACAGGCGTCCATGATGTGCAAATCCTGATAAGGCAACGCTACGTTGATGACCAGATCCGGTTTTTCCTTTTCCAGTAAAGCGGTCAGCTCAGGCACATTGTCAGCATCGACCTGAGCGGTGCGGATTGGGCGATCCAGCTGCGCTGCTATGGCTTTGCATTTGTCTTCATTACGGCTGGCCAGAATAATTTCCGAGAAAATTTCCGGTAACTGGGCGCATTTATGCGTAACGACACCGCCAACACCACCGGCACCAATAATGATCACTTTTGACATTGCTGAATCCTTATAAATCTGCAGTTATCTTTCAAAGAAGGTGTAGCCATTCATGCTATCGCTGAAGGCTCGTAACATTTGTTGACGCATTGGAACCGAGATCTTGCCATCCCGAACGGCTTGTTCAGCCAGTTTGCGGAATTGCTCCTGCATCACTTTCGGATCGTATTCAACGTAACTGAGTACATCGGCAATACTGTCACCATGAAACTCACGGACAAAATCAAAACTGCCATCCTCGTTAATATGCACACTGACCACATTGGTATCACCAAACAGGTTATGCAAATCACCAAGGGTTTCCTGATACGCTCCAACCAGAAATACGCTCAGATAATATTCCTCACCCTCAATAAGCGGGTGTAATGGTAATGTTTTGCGAATTCCGTCTTCATAGGAAAACGAATCAATTTTGCCATCACAGTCACAGGTCATATCAGCGATAACCGCTGCACGAGTCGGTTTTTCATTCAAGCGATGAATCGGCATGATTGGAAAGATCTGATCAATCGCCCAGATATCCGGTAATGATTGAAACAGACTGAAATTGCCATAATAAATGTCAGACAGTAATTCCGGCAGACTTTCCAGTTCAGCTGAAACCCGGCGTGCCTGGGGCAGTAATTCCGAGATTTTTTCCAGAATAGCCAATGAAACATTCTCGGCTAACGCCCGTTCACGTAATGTTGCCTGACCATGATGGAATAACTCACGTAATTCATCACGATAATAAATCGCATCGTTGTAACATTCCTGTAAGTTCTGCAGTTTTACATTATTCAGAACGGCATAGAGGTTCACCAGCATATCCGGGCTATCATCCGGAACCATTTCCGGAATTGCACCTGGCTTATGATCGCGGACTTCCAATACGTTAAATAACAGCATTGAGGAATAGGCAATCAACGCCCGACCAGATTCGGTAATAACGACGGGATGTTCGATATCCAGCGGATCCAGGCATTCCTGCAAGGTTTCAATAATGTTGTAGCAATATTCGTCCAGACCGTAGTTCATACTGTGGGTACTGTTAGAACGAGCGCCTTCATAATCGACTGCCAAACCGCCACCCAGATCCATATACCCCATCGGTGCGCCTTCTTCGATTAAGCCGGTGTAAAAACGGCAGGCTTCCATTACACCACTACGGATATTACGGATATTGGGAATTTGTGAACCTAGATGGCTATGCAGTAATTGCAGGCAATGCAACATATCGGCTTTTTTGAGCTGTTCAACCACTTCCAGCAAAGCATTGGTCGACAAGCCGAATATCGAACGATCCCCGCTATCACCATTCCAGTGACCTTCAACGGTTGAAGCAAGACGAATACGCATACCGATCAGCGGTTCGATTCCCAATGCTTTGCTTCGCTCCAGAATAGTGGTTAATTCTGTGGCGGTTTCCAGCACAAAGAAACACTTGATACCCATTTGACGGGCATATAAACCCAGTTCAATAAATTCTTCGTCTTTATAACCATTGCAGATAATCAGACTGTCATGGTCACGTAGTTGTGAAATAGCAATAATTAATTCGGCTTTACTGCCCGCTTCCAGACCATGATGATAACGACGACCATAATCTGCAATTTCCTCAATAACGTGGCATTGCTGATTTACCTTGATTGGGAAGACGCCGCGATAGTCATTTTTATAGCCAGCTGTTTTAATCGCCCGGGCAAAAGCCTCGTTCAGTTGGGTAATTCGCAAATCCAGCAGGTTTTCAATGCGTAATACAGCGGGCATATCCAGGCCACGCTCTTTCATTCCATTAACAATATCGATCAATGGAACATGAATAGTCTTTTCACCAAATTGCAAACTGACGACCGCATTGCCATCGGCGGAAATATCAAAATAATCCGTCCCCCAATCACGCACACCATAAAGCTTACTGCTATGTTGCGCACTCCATTCTTCGGAGGCAACATCAGGTGAGTGTGTATCAAGGTTGGCATGGGTTTGTGTCATCAGTATGACCCCCTTTGGCTTCAGTTAAATCGCGGGATTGTCACTATTTTACGGATAAATTGCAAAAATATTATGACAGCACTACTACGTAACGAGATGAATCGCAGGCCTAGATAATTGGTTGCTCTTCTGGAACGCTGGTATCTGTTGATGGATCCAGATTGGTATTGAACGCCTCCACACTGTCCGCAACTTCGTCAGGGCGATTAAAACGCGCAATATGGAACAGCGCCTCACCCTCATTGACCAGAGGAATATTGGTTCTGCCAATGATCACGCCACTACAGATTGCGACCACTTTGGTTTCCGATTTTTCATCACCATATGGGGCCGCGACCATTCCCAGAATATCGCCTTTGGTCACGTGGGCTCCCATAGGAACCAGCATTCTGAAAATTCCGCTTTGCGGTGCCCTCACCCAACTGCTTGAACGCGCGACAAATGGTTCTACCGGTTTCAAATGTTTAGTACGGGATTCAGTCAACATGCCCAGCTTACGCATTACTGCCAATACGCCTCTGACACCAGCACGAATCGCCAGTTCATTAAAACGTAATGCTTCACCGGCTTCATAGACGATAACCGGCACATTGGCCTGCTGACAGGCATAACGCAGAGATCCCTCAATCAAGCCTGAATTCAAAATAACCGGGGCATTAAATGCTCTCGCCATTTCTTCAACGGCAGGATTATCCAACGCTGCACGAATCTGTGGCAGGTTATCGCGGTGAATGGCTGCAGTATGTAAATCTACGCCATGGGTACACTTATTCACCACCTCGCTCATAAAAAGATTGGCGAGGCGCGCCGCCAGAGAACCCTCTTCAGAACCGGGGAAACAGCGGTTTAAATCTCGGCGGTCTGGCAAATAACGTGTTTGATTGATAAAACCATATACGTTAACCACCGGGATGGTTATCAACGTCCCTTTAAGGCTTTTAAGCCGTTTACTTCGAACCAGCCGACGAATTATTTCCACACCGACGATTTCATCTCCATGTACCGCGCCGGACACAAATAAAACAGGCCCGTCACGTCGTCCACGCATCACCTGCACCGGCATACTCAAGGAGGTATGCATATACAAATCCGGTAGAGCTACATCAACTACTTTATTTTGTCCGGGGCCAATTTTTTGCCCGGCAATAATCAACTCGTCAGGCATCAACCACGGCCTTTGGTTTTAGTGGTTCCTGAAACAGAGTTCTTTTCAATAAAATCAATAATCAAACTGGCAATATCCTTACCGGTTGCTGATTCGATACCTTCAAGCCCTGGCGACGAATTAACCTCCATCACGACTGGTCCATGGTTCGAACGCAATAAATCCACACCACACACATTCAGCCCCATCGTTTTGGCTGCCCTGACAGCGGTAGCACGCTCTGCCGGTGTAATGCGGATTAAATTGGCACTGCCCCCACGATGCAGGTTAGATCGGAACTCGCCCTCTTTACCCTGGCGTTTCATTGCGGCAACCACTTTCTCTCCGACCACAAAACAGCGAATATCCGCACCACCGGCTTCTTTGATAAATTCTTGTACCAAGATATTGGCTTTCATACCCATAAAGGCTTCGATAACACTCTCAGCGGCCCCAGCAGTCTCTGCCAATACCACACCGATGCCCTGGGTACCTTCCAATAATTTAATCACCAGCGGCGCACCACCGACCATCTTGATTAAATCATCAACATCATCCGGACGATGTGCAAAGCCCGTTACTGGTAGACCAATTCCGCGGCGGGATAATAACTGCAGAGCGCGAAGTTTATCGCGCGAACGACTGATAGCCACCGACTCATTCAGTGGATATACATTCATCATTTCAAACTGGCGCAGTACAGCAGTTCCGTAAAAGGTCACCGAAGCCCCGATCCGAGGAATCACCGCATCATAACCGGTCAGATTCTCGCCCTTGTAATGGACTTCCGGTTTCATCGAAGTGATATTCATATAACAACGCAGCACATCCAGCACATCCACTTCGTGACCTCGTGCCTCCGCTGCCTCAACCAATCGGCGAGTGGAATACAGCTTCGAATTACGGGACAAAATGGCTATTTTCATGCAGATTCTCCATCAAGCGCTTCATCTCTTGGCGCTTGGGTAGTGTCGTGGAATGCGGGGCTTGCTTGGTAGGACAATGCCGGATTAACCAATATATTACCAGTCGTCATGGCAGTACGTCCCAGTAACATTCGAAACAACATGGTATCGCGATTGGTCAGGGTAATTTCAATCGGCCAGCTATGACCGCCAACGCTCAGTGGCGTCTCAATTACATAACGTTTTTCTGTGTGACCACCTGAGTCAGTAACGTTTCGCTCGTCCTTAACTCGCGCTTCGCACCAGATTTCCGTCTCAGTATCGTGTTGATTGGGATGCACCCCGAATCTTACCCAAAGCTCACCGTTCTTATCAATCGGCTCAACCGAAAAGGCATGAATCGCGGAAGTTCGAGCACCAGTATCCACCTTGGCTTTGATTTGTTGAATACCCAACTCAGGCAAGCTCAACCACTCTCGCCAGCCAACGGTTATTATTTTTGGATGATTTTCCACGGGATTCCCCAATTAAGAATTTATGGGGCAATTGAAAGCAATTTATTGGTGAGTGTCAAAAAGGATTTTGGATATTAATGTTTAAAAAAGAATTAAATCCTAGCGATCAGTTGAGTTGAAAAGATTTACTAGAGGATAATTAATAAGTCAGATACAAAAAAAAGCCCCGATGAATCGGGGCTTTTTTTATGTTAGCTAAAAACTAGCAAAGTGCAGGATTATTAGCACATGCACCAGCCCATGTGACAACACCAGAGTTTGTATCATATGTACCAGTCATAATGTAAGTATCTGCAGCGGAGATATTTCCCGGTGCGTTAGCATCAGGAGTTACCGTGATAGTTCCAGATGTATTACTTGCAACAGCCCAGTTAATAGTGTTAGCAATAGATGGAGATGTTGTTACATCATTAGGTACGCCATTGGATCCTGCGGTACAATTTGAAAAACCACCTTCTACTTGTGCACATACTTCAACAGCAGATTTAACGCTAGTTGCAGCCATAACAATTTCTGTATATCTAGCTTTATCTGTATAAGTTTGGTATGCAGGCAAAGCGATTGCCGCCAAAATACCGATTATCGCGATAACGATCATTAACTCAATTAATGTAAAACCTTGTTGTGTTTTTTTCATCTTTCAATCTCCATTATATAGACGACAAGCTTTGTGCTCGGAATTAATAACGCACCCTCTATGCCAACTTAAATTTCACTTTAAAATTAATAACTTATCTATATGTGCATTACTTTTTAAGTTTAACAAAGGTCAACCTACGTCAACTAGTGACATTTTTTGTCAGTTTATGGCTAAACAATCTTGTTGAAGATTCTGTAAAACTTTATTTGCTGGGTAATATTGCAGACTTTTACCGATCGTCTGACAGCGTTGTTCAGACTGTGCTAAAGCAAAATAGCCATTAATAATATCTTCAAACACTTTCAATTCAGGTTTTTTAATCAGTTCTGATTCGAACCAATTCACTACCTGAACCAATTTATCAGCGTCATTTCTTCCGATTGCATCATGTAAGTGAGTTCGCATGACGATTTGCTCTGCATACGTTTTGTAATACAGATTATTTAACGCGCTATCCAATTGAGGCGCTTGCTGCGATTGTCTTATGAATTGATACATTTGTTGTTGGGCTTGTGATGTTTGCCATAAAAAAAGCAAAGTTACTGTAAGCAGAATAACCACCAAACTACGAAGTGATTTTTTTGCCATCAAGCTGATCAAATTTTGTCTAATGACTAAGTGATGATTAAGTAATACAAAAAGCAACGTTAACCAAATAAACCAGTGAAATGATGAAATATAAAAAGGGTGCTCTACCTGTGTATGAAAGGTAATCGGGAGTAATAAGGCCAAATTGGCTAATAACCTTTGTTGCCTATATTTAATTGCAAACCAAAGTACACTGATTACAGCAATTACAATCCCTCCCAATGCCAGCAAGCCCCCTTCAATTGCCCACTGCAAAAGCTCATTATGGGGATGCCCAATATAAGTTGGCATATCTGCATTTGGATGCTTTTTGTAAAACTCTGATGAAGCTAAACCAAACTGTTCAAGAAAACTGCCGATGCCATGACCACTTATTGGAGCTTCAGAAAAAGCATTAAGAGAAATGCGATAAATACTTAAACGCTGATCAGAATATTGCGCTTCAACCAATCGATAGGATTTATCCAAGGTTTTATGTAAGCCTTCTTTGGCTAACCAGCTTGCAGCTATGATCAATAACAGAATAGATAGAATCGTTTTCCAATTTTTTCTGACTTGATTTCGATAACCAATCAGCAGCATCAATAAGCCGAATATTCCAGATAGAAGTCCAATTCTTGAGCCAGTCGACACCATTACACACGTAGCCACACCGATGGTCAGCAATAAAAAAATTTTCAGATAAATCCGCTTATAGGAAATTGGTCGTAAACACAAATAAATACAAATCAATATGCCAGTCACCAAAAAACTCGCCATCACATTTACCTGCTGGAATACTCCAGTAGCTATTTGCGTGTTAGTTTTCGGAATCCAGTCCACCAAAATTGGCGGCTGGAAAAGTTGAATCATGCCAAAGAGACTATGAAGGAATGTCGCAACCGCGAGCAAAAGTAAAAGTTTGTCAGTGTTTTTAAGTCGAAATTGAAATAACCCGAATAGAAAAATCACACCCGCCATGACATATGTAATGCGAAATAACCATGTGATTGGGTCTTTTACCCCAGCTAGGGCAGCGGCCAGAAGGATCCCGACTGGTAATGCCAGCAGGCCTTTGTAATTTGCTGGAAGAATCAGCTTATCCTGCCCACAGAAATACCAGACTGAATAAGCAATAACTAACGTAGCGGCCGCCCAGACGGTGATATTAAATGGTAGATCAAATCCAGTGCCACCGAGACTGGAGGCCAGATAAAAGGGAGATACCAGGTAGAGTAATGCCAATAACCATTCAATTGGCTGCTGCGGCAATAACGGGTATTTTGAGAGAGTGCGCGACATAAGCTTCCCTGTTCTGGCGAATAAACAAAAAAGGATTATGTCGGCTGATTGATCGAGTGGCAAGGCGTGTTGGATAGAAACAACGACTATTTCATATCAGCTGTATTTTTATCCACAGATTACGCAGATGTGTGCAGCTTAAAAGAATACAAACCACAGAGACACAGAGAGCACAGAGATTAAAAATAATGTAGGTCGGGTTATCGCAGCGTAACCCGACATAAACAAGATGTTGGGCTTCGCAGACTCAGCGCCAACCTACGGAAAATAACTATTCAACCCGGTTTTGATTTACAGGGCTTGGTCTTTTGTTCAAAGGCTTAAATTAAAATTTTTCTCTAAATATCTGCGCCCATCTGCGAAATCTGCGGATATATTTTTAAACCTCTGTCCCTCTGTGGTTATATCAACTACAAAGGCACACCAATCCGTTGAGCAACTTCTTCGTAGGCCTCGATAACACCACCCAATCCCTGACGGAAGCGGTCTTTATCGAGTTTTTTACGGGTTTCAGCATCCCATAAACGGCATCCATCCGGGCTGAACTCATCACCGAGATAGACTTCGTCTTTGAACACACCAAATTCCAGTTTGTAATCCACCAGAATCATCCCGGCATCGGCAAACAGTTTTTTCAACACCTGATTGACTTCAAAGGTCAACGCTTTCATGCGTTGGACCTGTTCATCGGTAGCCCAGCCAAAAGTGGCGATATGGTATTCATTAACCATTGGGTCATGTAAAGCATCATTTTTCAGGAAAAACTC
>DELT01000108.1 GCA_002354555.1 Methylophaga sp. UBA2689 | reverse complement strand
TTAATTGATGCCACGGACTATCCGTCATTTGATATTCCAGCCGTTAATCAGACCTTTCTGGAATGGAAATATCACAAGAAGAAAAACATTATGACTTTCCGGGATTATTCCTATCGGTCGTTAATGACCGGCACTATGTCCCCACCGCACCATACGCCATGGCTTGAAGCCCTGGATGATTCACTTGAAGCGTATTTGTCAGAAAAAAGTGAAGTACCCGTGGCTAAAGAAGCATAACAACAAAACTATGCTCATAAATTAGGAAAATAAAATGACGGGATTAACCAAAATTGTTGATAAGACAGTCGCGCCTATCGAGACTGATCTTGATGGCTGGACCAAGCTTGAAGGCAATCCAACCATGAAAACGTGGATTGAATATACCAGTCCTGATGAATCAATGATCACCGGGTGTTGGGAAGCGACACCAGGCCTCTATCATGCCGTGTATGCAGGTTGGGAGTTTGTACATCTGATTGAAGGCGATGTAGTGGTTACGCCGGATGATGGTGAGCCGCAAAGTTTCGGACCCGGAGATGCGTTTATGCTGGAGAAAGGTTTTAGTGGAACCTGGTTGATTAAAAGTAAGGTCTATAAACACTTTGCTATCAAGTTGAAGTAATGTTCAATAAACTCAATAAGGAGCGTGCCTGAAAGCATGCTCCTTTTTTGATTCGCTAAATTTGGATGTAAAACAGATTCGAAATGATTAAAGCAATTTTTACAGCAAGCGAAAATCTGGGCGGGCAACGACAAGTCCCGGCAATTGATCTGGTTGCGGGTAAAGGTATTAAAGGCGACCGTAATTTTGATAGAAGCCAATGGCCGGGGCAGAACATCACCTTTATTGAACTGGAAGAAATCAATGCGTTTAATCAGCGTTTTTCGCAGCAGATTAGTCTTTCTGATACCCGGCGTAATGTGATTACCGAGGGTGTTCGTCTTAACGATTTAGTCGGACAGATTTTTCGCATTGGTGACGTCAGTTTTAAAGGCGTAGAACTGTGTGAACCGTGTTCTACCCTAGGTGCCTTACTGCAAAATGATAGCCTAAGCAAAAAAGCTGTCGTCAAAGCATTTACGCACAAAGCCGGACTGCGTGCCGATGTCCTGTCTGATGGTCAAATCAGCGTGGGTATGCAGATTGAACCAGTCGTGAAGTAGCCGGTTTTATACAAGCCACTTCACCACAAAGAGCTTTATCTAGTGGTATCAGATTCCTGATGTAACACATCCAGTAATGCAAACATCGCTTGTCTGCTTCGTTTTAGCGGATCAATGTTATCCATTAATACCATTTCCTTTTGTACAAACTCGGTATCAGGCAGGGGATGCTTTTCCAGGGCCAGAAAGGCTTCAACCGTGCCAGGTTCAACTTCCAGATGAAACTGTAACGCCCAAATCCGCTTGCCATAATAAAACCCCTGACAGGGAGTAATCATACTATTGGCAAAACAGCGGGTATTTTCAGGTAACTCAACACAATCCCCATGCCAGCTAAGTGTTGTTAAATCATCAGGCATCCATGTTATTTCGGGATCGATTTTATTGACGGAAAACCAACCGATCTCCTGCTGAGTATTTGCATATACTTTGGCTCCCATGGCGGAGGCAATTAACTGACAGCCGAGACAAATCCCTAGCACAGTCTTTTCTGCGTCAATCGCTTCACGGATAAGTTGTTTTTCAGCAATCAGCCAGGCGTAGTTGGTTTCATCATAGGTGCTCATAGGCCCTCCCATAACGATTAACCAGTCAAAATCGGTGACTGCGGGCAATTGAACATTCTGATCCAGCCGATAAGTTGTTAATTGAAATGGTTTATCTGCAAACCAATGTCGCATGGAACCAATCCATTCGCCATCAGCATGCTGAAAGATAGCGACTTTCTGCATTCGTAACTCCAAAATCTGATGAAAACAGACAGCAGAAATAGCTATCTGAAAAAAATAAACTGCGAATCGCGGCGTTACGAGCATTATGTTAACGATAGCGAATAACAACACAAAAACCTAGGCACTGTTGATCTTTCATAGCCACCACTACTGCTGGCGGCTATTTTTGTCTCCGACAAGAAAACTTACCTCGCGCCTGGATTGTTACATTTTCAGCCACAACAGAGGCGGAGATGAAACATCAACAAGTCCCGGTCCAGGTCAGTTAGCATCCAATCTTTATCATCAAATTCTATATTCAACTATGTTTGGTCTCGAGCTTAGCTATAACTGTGACGGTTTCAATCAAATGTTGCGTCACATTAAGCTACTGATTAAACAATAAAAATATTGGATGCCCCATTTTTGCTCACTTTACGCACAAATGTGGTGCGAACTAGTTTACAGCAGAGCTTTTATAGGACTACTATCACTCCGGCAACCCTAAAGTTATAAGAGTTATAAATAAAATTTTGTCGAGGAACGGGTTGTTAATTTTTATAAAAATCAATGGAGAGAACGTATGTCAAAGTTAACTGCTTTATCGATCAGTATTGCTGTATTAGGTGGTATTTGGGCATTTCTGGCATTAGGTCCACTAGCCGGTTTTGTTTTAGTTTGGGCAGGATTTATAGCCTGGGCGTGTTTCTTTCATACCGGTGCTGATATGCCAGCCCTGCAAAAAACCATTGTAGGTATGAGTTATGGTGCTGTAATTGCTGGTATTGCTTTATTATTAGCGACTACCAATCCTCTGGGTATACCAGGTGCCGTAGGTCCCGCTATTTATATTGCCGTTACCGTATTCTTTCTGGTTATTGTGGCCAGATTCGATTTGTTATCGGTGGTACCAGCAAATGTTTATGGTTATGCAGCAACTGCCGCATTTGGTTTACAAACAGCCAATGCAGGAAGCGCCATAACGATGAACATGACTAATCCTGTTCTGATCGTCATTCTTTCCACGATTCTTGGTGCGGTTTTTGGTTTATTATCTGCCAAGCTAGCTGCTGCAATCGAAAAGAAATCTTAATATTTAACCGCAATTAAGCGGTTTTTTTATAACCATTTCAGGGCCGACATAACTGAAAGTTATCTCAGTTGTGCCGGCCCTGAGTTATGAATAGCCGGTTAACCTTAGATATTGAATTGCGATGAATTTGTTGACATGCTCATCTCACCCATTTTAATAAAATAGATTTGGACTTTTATGCGTTCAGCCATTTTTCTGCTATTAATTTTATCCACTATTGTCTTAGCGACGTTTCCCATTTTCTTTACCTGGGCTAATCGTGTTGAACCGAGTTTTATTGGTTTACCGTTTGCCTTTCTCTGGCAAATTGCGATGGCTTTATTAGGCGCCTTTTTTCTGGCTTGCTGGTATCTGGTTGAAAGTCGTAGTGGTGATCTGGATATTGAAGTAGAGTCGGAGGCATCAAAATGATTCCAATGTTGATGCTGGCGGGATTTCTGGGGCTTATCCTATGGATAAACCGTCGTCAGATGGGCGTGAAAACGCTGAATGATTATGCAACAGCAAGTCACAGTATTGGCGTGTTGGGCATTACCTTAGGCTTTCTTGCTACCTGGTATGTCGGTGCCGGGTATACCGTTTTTTCAGGGTTTGCCGTCAGTTTTGGCATGATCGGCATGTACGTTATTCCATATGGCATTATCACCATGCTGGTGATGTATCTAGTTGCTGAAAAATCCTTTATCTGGGGCAAGAAATATAACATCCGCACTCAGTCAGAACTGCTGGGGCTTCGTTATCGAAGCGATGCCATCCGGGTATTAACCGGTTTCGCCGGTGTCGCGTTATCAGTACCATGGTTATTAATGGAGTGGTACACGATTGGTTACGTGTTTAATTATGCGACTGATGGATATATAAGCCCGTTACTGGGCATGATCATCGGCATATTTGTAGTGGTGTTTTATGTTGCCCTTGGTGGCATGCGGTCGGTTATCACAGCCAATATTATTCAGGGGCTGTATATGCTAATTGCTGGATCAGCCATTCTGCTGTGGGTTATTTATACACAGCTTGGCGGTATTGAAGGTGCCATGCAACGCATATTGGAACAAAGTCCCGAAGCATTAACCTTTCCCGGGCCCGGCTGGGATATGTCACCAAATTACTGGATGGCAATTGTTATTACCAGTGGTCTGGGCGGCTTTATGTGGCCCTGGGTCTATAACAAGTTATTCGCTGCAGATAGTATTCGTACCATCAAACAATCGGTGTTATTTGCCCCGACGCTGGGCATTCTGTCATTCGGTTTACTGTTTCTTCTGGCAATGGCATTACATCCATTACCGTTTGCCCAACAAAACCCTCAGGAAGCCATGTTCTGGATCCATAGTCAGGCCGGTGCCTGGCCGTTGGGATTCTTTGCGGTGCTGGTTATGGCGGCAAGCCTGGGAACGGTGAGCAGTATCCTTAATGCCATGTCTACAGCAATTTCAGGTGATCTGGCGCAGGTTATTAAACGCGATATCAGTGAGAAAACCGCCTTACAAATAGCCCGCTGGTCAGTAGTTTTTATGAGTATCGGGGCATTGATTGGGGCGTATATAAGAGAAGGACAATTAGTGTTTCTGGCGTTGATGACTTATCAGGGCATGATAGTTTTATCTCCGGTGGTGTTACTCGGACTATATTGGAAGCGTGCCAATAAAATCGGTGCAGTCAGCGGGTTTTTGGCAGGGATGGCCGTATCATTTGGCTTAACCATATTTGAGCCAGCATTTATCATCACTTATGGCTGGACGCCTGGTGTGTATGGCTTTTTAACCACATTGAGTATTATGCTAATTGCCGGATATTGCAGGCCGGTAGAGTCACATGTGGAAAAACTCTGGCAGGATATTGCCATAGCAAAAAATACAAAGCCCACAGCAAAATTAGCAACTGCAAAATCAATTTAACAGCGATGAAAAATTTTAACCGTTTTCCAAATTATGGACGGCTAATGGCTTTTGGCTGGTTAATGCTGAGCGTAATCTCACCATTAGCTCACAGCCAGGAGCAGAAGTCAGCTGGTAATGTTGTGCTGTTACATGGTTTAGCCCGCACATCAGGCTCAATGGATTCGATGGAAAAACATCTGAGCAAAGCAGGGTTTAAGATATGCAATATTGATTATCCTTCCCGCAAACACCGTATCGAGCATCTGACCAGCGAGTTTGTTGTGCCTGAAATCCAACAGTGTTTTGGGGATTCTTTAACACCTGTGTATTTTGTTACCCATTCACTGGGAGGCATTATTGTCAGGCAACTCGCGGCGGAGCATCAACAAATCAAAATTGGCAGGGTAGTTATGTTATCGCCGCCTAATCAAGGCAGTGAAGTGGTCGACAAACTGGGCACGTGGGGCTTATTTGAATGGATAAACGGGCCAGCCGGCAAACAGCTTGGCACGACAGAAGAAGCAGTTCCCAATCAGCTGGGGCCGGCTACGTTTGAACTGGGTATTATTACTGGAAATCGCTCGATCAATCTGATCTTATCGACGCTTATTCCCGGACCTGATGATGGCAAGGTTTCCATCAAAAATGCCCGGTTGGATGGTATGCAGGATTTTCTGGTGGTTCGGCAAACGCATCCGTTTATTATGGCGAATGATACGGTGCAATCGCAGACCCTGCATTTTCTGAAAAACGGCCATTTTCAGCATTAATTCATCATCAATTTATTGAACGGGCAAATCTCCCGCTGTTTGCAGTCAAAAAACTGTTTGAGCTTTCTGTAGTCACTGTTAGGGTCTATTGATCTTTCATAGCCGCCTCTGTTGTGACTGAAAATGCACCAATCAAGGCGCGAGGAATGCAGTTTGCGAGATACATCCATGTACCTCGCCCCTTCGGGGGCTTGCGCTCAAAAACGTTCCAGACGTTTTTGTAGTTGTTCTAAATAAATGACGCGTAACGCAGAGTGGTGCATTTTCAGACACAACCCGAAGGGCTGGGACTATTTTCCACCACACAGCGTTGGAAAAGACTTATGTAGAACAACTACATCTCATCATTTCCGCCTTGTGAGACAAAAAAATAGCCTCCAGCAGTGGTGGCTCTGAAAGATCAACAGACCCTTGTGTAATTAATCGTATTTTAGGAGAACCATATGCCGTTAATGACCCGTGCAACCAGATATATGCTGACGCTGTTATTGTTTATCAGCGCAGCCTCTGTCATGGCCGATGATCATCAGAAACATGACTATAAGACTCTGGTGCTGGATATTCTGATTACTGGGGATAGCTCTGTAACCGGCGATAAAGCCGAGAACGCAGAAAAGATTGCCAAGTTCAGTGAACATCTGCGAAACGAATTAAATGATAAGACACAATTCAATATCATCAACGATGCCGATTCGCTGGCAAAAGTTAAAGCATTTGATGAAAAACAGGACCTGCATTACTGCAATGGTTGTGAAATTACCTTAGCTAAAGAACTGGGTGCAGAGTTGGTGATTGTGCCAAATGTATTTCGCATGAGTCACTTGATTTCAACATTACATGTTGAGTTTAAGGAAGTAGAGTCTGGAAAACTGATTAAGCGTAAATCCTATGATTTTCGTGGCAACACTGACCAGGCCTGGGAGCGTGCTATTAAATACGCGATGCGTGATTTGAAAGATTGGAATAGAGATTAATTTATCTTTTTTGCCAACAAAAACCCCGGCATAAGCCGGGGTTTTTTATAAATTAACGTTATATTTAACCCTGCTGAAAGCAAGAATAAACGCTACTTAATTTTTCCAAATGCCGCATTTTCATGACGGATAATTGAAATAATCAATCCGGCAATAATGGCGGCTGTGCCGATTGCAAATAGCACCAGAGCAAAAGGGTTATCTGCAAAGGTAAAATAGGCACCTACGTTTTCCCAGGTTGTAATTGAACTTCCCATAATAATGCTCCTTAAGTTTCAGAACTTGCTAATTTATTAGGCACTTCACTGGTAGTCAGATCCGTCATAGCAGGTACGCTACCTTCGGGATAAGGTTTAGCCAGCAGTTCAACTTCATCAATACCGATATCTTCGCAAGCCTCGGGCACCCGCAGGCTGTTGGCTTTTTTCAGTAAGAATGACAAGCCATACCCAGGTACAAAGCCCATCAGGCCCATCACTGCCGCACCGATTAACTGACCAACAAAGCTGATTTCCGGTAAACCTTCTGCATTAGGCGTTCCACCGGCAAATACACCGACCAGAACAACCGCAACAACACCTGTGAAACCATGAACACTGACAGCGCCGACCGCATCATCAATACCGCGTTTTTCCAGAAACTTGGCAAATTGAACTGCCACGATACCTGTTGTAACGGCAATGATGAACGCAAGTGAAGGAGAGTAGATATCCAGACCAGCTGCGACAGAGATAATACCGACCAGACCACCAGACATGGTCCAGAAGGGGTCACGTGTAGCGATGTAACAACCAATGATACCTCCGGCAAATCCCATCAGCGTATTAAATGCAAATGCTGAAAGATTTGTAGGTGTTCCATAAATTGTGGTCCAACCTGTCTCACCACCATTAAAGATGATGCAACCACCGAGGAAACCGAAGAAACCAAAGATGATCATCATCAGGCCAATCAAGGTCATTGGTAGACTGTGAGGTGAAATGATTTGTGGCACACCATCAATGAACTTGCCTTTACGAGC
>DELT01000066.1:13338-13878 GCA_002354555.1 Methylophaga sp. UBA2689 | reverse complement strand
TTGTTCTTTTCCAAATCTTTGTAGTGTTCAAAGAAATGTGAAATCTGATTGAGCAAAAATTCCGGTACGTCATTGATGTCTTTGACATGGTCATACATTTTGTCATGAGGAACCGCAACGACTTTAGCATCTTCGCCCTTTTCATCGGTCATTTTCAGCATACCGACTGGNNACCGGGTCACCATCATCAGACAAAGTATTAGGCACATAGCCATAATTTGCCGGATAGAACATGGCGGTATTCATAAAACGATCTACAAACAGCGCGCCTGTCGCTTTATCAACTTCATATTTAACCGGATTGGCATTTGCAGGAATTTCGATAATAACGTTGATATCTTCAGGCAGATTGCTGCCTGGGCCGACTCGGTCAAGGTTCATAAAGCGATTGCTCCAATAAAAAATTAGGGTAAAAAGAAACCTGCCAATTATAAAAGAAACTGCCCAAGCATCAAAGCCGATATCTCTGTCAGGGCTTGTTGATCTTTCATCTCCACCACTGCTGGTGGCTCTTTGCGTGTCCGACAAGGCGGAAAGCAC
>DELT01000066.1:0-13286 GCA_002354555.1 Methylophaga sp. UBA2689 | reverse complement strand
GCCGTGTAGCCTTCCTACATAAGCTGTTCAAATGAGTCTGGAACTCATTTGAACAGCTTAGCTGGCCGCGTAGCGGTGAAATACAGGGATGTATTTCATACTACGCAGGCGGTCGCAAAAATAGCCCGGCCCTTCGGGTTGTAACTGAAAAGAGGCGGAGATGAAAGATAAACAAGCCCTAACATTATCTACTGAAAAAATAAGCGGCAACACAAATCAGTAATAGCGAAAACAGTCGGCGCAACCAAACTGCAGGTAACCGTTTGGCCAGTCGGGCACCAAACTGGGCAAAAATCACACTGGTCAGGATAATGCCAAGAAATGCCTGCCAATGTACGAAGCCAGTTTGCCAGGCAGATTGCTGATTTATTTCATTGGGGGCAAAAACAATGAAGCCAATCACTCCGGCAATGGCGATTGGCAAACCACAACATGCAGCGGATCCAATCGCCTGTTGAATTTTAAGACGAGCAATCAGCAGATAAGGGACAATCAATGTTCCTCCACCGATACCGACTAGCGCCGAAAGGGCACCACTAAACAAACCATATAGACTGGAAGGCAATCGGTTTAATAATGCAGGAAATGTTGCCCTGGCATTTGGTAGCCAAATCCGAAATGCCATTAACAAAGCAAAGGTGGCAAAGAATATCTGCAGCTTATCACCGCTGATCAAACTGGCCAGCAGAGCTCCGCCAAAACTGCCGATGAGTAATCCCGGAACCAACCGGGTAACCGCCAGCATCGAAATATTTCCCAGTCGCCAGTGCGCGAAGATAGAAGACATTGATGTTACAACAATGGTCATCAGTGAAGTGGCAACCGCCATATGAATAAGATATTGATCCGGCATTCCTTGTTTACTGAAAAGCCATACCAGCACCGGTACAATTACCAGCCCACCGCCGATACCAAATAACCCCGCAAGCGTACCGGCTACCATTCCGGCTGCGGCATAACTTAACCATTCAATCCACATCAGCTTCACATCCATAGGGTATGCTGTTTTTATTCGTTAAGATCATTGCTTTCCAAGCTATATCAACTTTTGAATCCAGGGTACCCGAGACATGACGGGCTTAATTTGATGGATAGTTAATTTGACAGAACACATAGTAACGCACCGCCAGGTCTGGCGAATCGCCGGACCGATGATTATCGCAAACATCTCTACCCCACTGCTGGGAATGGTCGATACAGCGATGGTTGGCCATCTCAGTGCAGCACATTACCTTGGTGCCGTAGCGATTGGCAGCATGATTTTCACCTTTGTTTTCTGGGGGTTTGGCTTTCTCAGAATGGCCACCACTGGCCTGACATCACAGGCTTATGGTGAAAATAGTACCGCAAAAATGCAGGCTGTATTAATGCAATCCATCTGGTTGGCATTGATAATTGCATTGCTATTATTGCTGCTGCAGATTCCGATACGTGATGTGGCTTTGCATCTGGTTGACAGCAGTGGTGACGTAGAACATTTTGCCGCCATCTACTTTGATATCAGGATCTGGAGCGCACCAGCGACACTTATCAATTACGCCATACTGGGCTGGCTTATTGGTCGTGAGGCGTCAAAAGCAGCTTTGCTGATGGTGCTGGTAATCAATATTACCAATATTCTGCTGGATGGCTTATTTGTCATGGGCCTGGGAATGGATGTGGATGGCGTTGCTCTGGCATCTGTTATCGCTGAATACACCGGTTTGATAATGGGGCTGATATTACTCAATCATTACGGGCTGAGTAAAAGCGGTATTCGATTATCACTCAGTAAGAAAGTGCTGCAACAAAGCCGGCATGGCTTAACTGTTCATGGCAATGTGATGATCAGAACCTTTTTGCTCATCTCCTGCTTCGCTCTGTTCACCACCCAGGGCGCCCGGCAGGGCGATACAGTCTTGGCTGCCAATAGTGTGCTGTTGAACTTTATTACTTTGATGGCCTTTGTACTGGATGGGTTTGCCAATGCAACCGAGGCATTAACCGGCAAGGCCATAGGGCGTAAATCCCCCCCCATGTTAAGAAAAGCACTTAGCTTGACTGCATTCTGGTCAGTATTAATGGCGGCTTTGTTTTCGCTGACGTATCTGCTGTTTGGCGAATGGATTATTCGATTGTTAACCGGTATAGATGCGGTCATTGAATATGCTGGTATCCATCTTATCTGGGTGATTATCGCGCCGCTGATTGCGGTATGGTCTTATTTGCTGGATGGATTGTTCGTTGGAGCAACACGCAGTCGAGAAATGCGTAACACCATGTTGTTTTCAGCATTATGTTGCTATCTGCCAGCTTTTTACCTGCTACAGCCATTTGGCAATCACGGGTTATGGGCCGCTTTGCTCATTTTTCTGGCAGCAAGGGGCCTTTCCCAAAGTCTCTATATAGGCGGGATAATGCGTCTGGCAGATCCGAATTAATGATTTTTTCTGGTCTGTTGATTTCCGGGTACTAAACGGCGATCCCTTCCAGAACGCCTTTTAACATGACTCAAATCAAAACGAATCAACTCTCGTCGATCCAAGCCCTGTCGACGTTGATATCGCCGGCGATCATCATCCCCACCGATCTGACCGTATTCGGGATCCTGAACCCGCTGCTGTTCAGTCTTGCTCATTACAAACTTCTCCATTGAGATCGACAATGGATAATTACGCCGCTCAACGATCAATGTCAACATACTTAGGCTCTGAAAGATAAACAGCCCCTAACAGCTAAATATCTGTTTTTTATGGGTAATAGGGCAGTCAAACTGCAAACGGCTGGCTTTGAGCTGCAGCCCATCTTGGCTTTTTCTTCCATAACGCGAATCACCGCTGACCGGATGCCCGATTGATGCGCAATGACGGCGAATTTGATGCATACGTCCCGTTTCGATTGAGACATCTAACGTTGTTCGGTTTTTATCAGCATCATAAGTACGTTTAGCAAAATGGCTGACAGCATGTTTGCCATCCAAAGGGGAATTAACTGTCAGTTTTTGCCATTGAACGTCACCATCCACCTCGATCTCATAGTGCTTTTCAATCTTTCGTTGTTGAAACAAGGTAGATAACTGAGCCGCCGCTTTTTGCTGATGGGCAATAATCATCAAACCAAAGGCTTCACGATCCAGACGCTGCACCAGAAAACTCTGTCGCGGTTTATCAAAGGCAAGCTCAGATACCCGCAATAAACTGCAATGATCTCCCCACTCTGTTCCTTGTGCCAGCATTCCGGGTGGTTTGAACCAGACACTGTAACTACCAAAATCTTGTAATAACTCAGGGGCTTCGGGGATATGGTCCAATAAACGCTTATCGTAATATAGTCGTAACACCTCCCCAGAATTCAGGGTTTTTGTCGCTCGACGCAAACGCTGAGTACGTTTACCTTTTTGCAACCAGACAGCTCCCTTGCTCATCGCCTGCTTAATTTGCTGACGAGAAAGTTCACAGCTTTCAGCCAGCAGATCGATGGCATTTGCTGAGCCTTGCTGCACCGGGATTTTTAATTCAAAACGAACAGTATGATCAGACATTTTATGAAATAGCGCTTTGGCGTAGAATAACGATTTATTTGATTAGGTATCCGTGATGTTTATACCGCAATTAAGTGCTTGCTGTCTTGCTTTAGTCATTGCCATGACAGTTCAGGCGGATGCTTACAAGTGGGTTGATGATGATGGTGAAGTCATCTACTCACAAACCCCACCCGTCGATAAACCCTATGAAAAAATGGGTACTCCACCTCCACCATCGATGAATCCGGAAGCGGCTAAAAAAGAAATCGAGTTGCTGATTGAACAACAGAAAGCAACCGATGAAGCCCGGGAAGAGCAACAACAAACTCAACAGCAGGAAGAACTTGCTGCTGAAGCTTTGGCAGAAAACTGTCGAATTGCCAACTTTAATTTGCAGCAGTATCAGGACAATCCTGGTCGGCGCATGATGGACTCAGAGGGCAATGTGACCCGCCCTACCGAAGAAGAAAGACAACAGAAAATAAGCACGCTTAAACAGCAAGTTAACCAATTCTGTAAACAGGAGAAGTAACCATGCCTTATTTAAATATTGTAACCAATCAGCCTATAAATGATGAAACAACCTTGCTTAAAGTTGCCAGTAAAACCGTAGCGCAGGCTTCTGGTAAACCGGAAAGTTATGTGATGGTGGCTGTTGAGTCCAAAATGGCGATGTCTTTTGGCGGCAGTACTGAGCCTACCGCTATTCTGGATTATCGTTCGCTTGGTCTACCTAGTGACCGCAAAGCGTTATCCGATGCTTTATGTTCGATGATTGAAGAGCAGATTGGCGTCAGTGGCAGCCGTGTATATATCAGTATGACCGACTCTGAACGACAAAACTGGGGCTGGGATCATAGTACTTTCTAACAAAGTTCAACTGCGCTGATACAGTGTGTCAGCGCAGTTTTTTAATTCAATAATCAGGAATCACCTTTTCCATGCGTACTTCGAAGCTTCTCATTTCCACTTTAAAAGAAACACCTGCAGACGCCGAAATCGTCAGCCATCAGTTAATGTTGCGGGCAGGCCTTATCCGCCGTCTGGCATCCGGTCTGTATACCTGGATGCCGATGGGTTTGCGGGTACTGCGTAAAACCGAAGCAATTGTGCGTGAGGAAATGAATAAAGCCGGAGCCCAGGAGGTATTAATGCCTTCTGTGCAACCAGCGGAGCTGTGGCAGGAAAGCCAGCGCTGGGAAAAGTATGGGCCGGAATTATTACGTATCACCGATCGTCATCAACGTGAGTTCTGCTATGGGCCAACTCATGAAGAGGTCATTACAGATCTGGTGCGTCAGGAGATTCGCAGTTACAAACAACTACCAGTGAATTTTTATCAGATTCAGACCAAATTCCGAGATGAAATCCGTCCACGTTTTGGTTTAATGCGCGCTCGTGAGTTTCTGATGAAAGATGCGTATTCCTTCCATGTAGATCAAGCATCTTTGCAGCAAACCTATGATGATATGTATGCAACTTACACGCGTATTTTCCAGCGAATCGGATTGAATTTCCGTGCGGTGCTGGCTGATACCGGCAGTATCGGCGGTAATGCCTCGCATGAATTCCACGTGCTGGCCAGCTCCGGTGAAGATGCGATTGCCTTTAGCAATAGCAGTGATTACGCTGCCAATGTTGAATTGGCTGAAGCAGTCAAACCAGCAGGTGAGCGTCCTGCAGCATCTGCCACCATGCAAACCGTTGATACTCCCCATAAACATACGATTGAGGATGTCAGCAACTTTCTAAAAGTAAATGCTTCGCAATGTCTGAAAACATTGCTGGTAGAAGGCGCTGAGAAAAACAGTGTTGTCGCTTTGGTATTGCGTGGCGATCACGAACTTAATGAAATCAAGGCAGAAAAACATCCTTTAATTGCTGCACCTTTAACCTTTGTCACACCGGAACAGGTTCACGAAGCTACTGGCGCCAATATCGGTTCTATTGGTCCGGTCGGCCTGAACATTCCAATGGTAATCGATCATGCCGCGGCACACATTGCAGATTTTGTTTGTGGTGCCAATGAAGATGAAAAACATCTGACCGGGGTGAACTGGGGCCGCGATTGTCCGGAACCTGAGACTGCAGATTTACGTAATGTAGTCGCTGGTGATGCCAGCCCTGATGGCCAGGGTACATTGGAAATTGCCCGCGGCATTGAAGTAGGTCATATCTTCCAGCTTGGTGAAAATTACAGCAGCAAACTCAATGCCGTGGTGTTAACCGAAACCGGACAATCCCAGGTCATCACCATGGGTTGTTACGGCATTGGTGTGTCTCGTGTGGTTGCAGCCACTATCGAACAGAACAACGATGAAAATGGCATTATCTGGCCGCAGGCTATCGCACCGTTTGAAGTGGTATTGGTGCCGGTTAACGCACATAAATCACAACGGGTTCGTGATAAAGCCAAAGAAATCTATCAGCAGTTGCTTGCTGCCGGCGTCGATGTGTTGCTTGATGATCGTGGCTTGCGTCCTGGTGTCGCTTTTGCCGACATGGAGCTTATCGGCATTCCACATCGCTTGATTCTGGGTGAACGTGGACTGGATAACGGTGTGATTGAGTATAAACATCGGGCATCAGGTGAAGCAGATGAATTCGCTTTGGATAGTGTGCTTGAAGCGATTCAACAAAAGCTGGCAACACCATAAATATGACCGTAATTCGCCAACAAGACTTTGTACAAAGCATCGCTGATGCGTTGCAGTTTATTGCCAATTATCATCCCCAGGATTTTATTCAGGCTATGAGCAAAGCCTATGAGCGTGAACAATCTCCCGCGGCCAAAGATGCAATAGCACAGATTTTGGTCAATTCACGGATGTGCGCCGAAAACAACCGGCCGATTTGTCAGGATACCGGCATTGTGAATGTCTTTCTCAAGGTCGGTATGCAGGTGCAATGGCAGACCGATCAAAGCCTGGAAGATATGGTCAATGAAGGTGTGCGTCAGGCTTATCAGCGTCCAGATAATGTATTACGCGCTTCTATTGTCGCCGATCCGATTGGCACTCGTAAAAACACCGGGGATAACACACCAGCAGTGATTTATACCGAACTGGTGCCCGGCGACAAAATAGAAATTGATATTGCCGCCAAAGGGGGTGGCAGCGAAAACAAAGCCAAGTTCGCTATTTTGAATCCGAGTGACAGTCTGGTGGATTGGGTGCTGGAAACCGTTCCCAAAATGGGCGCAGGCTGGTGTCCGCCAGGCATGCTCGGCATTGGCATTGGAGGTACCGCAGAAAAAGCCATGCTGATGGCTAAACAGAGCCTGATGGAAGATATTGATATTCAGGATTTGCTGGAACGTGGCCCACAAACGGCCACTGAACAGTTGCGGGTTGAGTTATATGAAAAGGTAAATCAACTGGGAATTGGTGCCCAAGGTTTAGGCGGTCTGACGACGGTGTTGGATATCAAGATCAAGGATTATCCGACGCATGCGGCTTCGCTTCCCGTTGCAATGATTCCTAACTGTGCTGCTACCCGTCATGTTCATTTCACGCTGGACGGTTCTGGTCCGGCAACATTCACCCCACCCTCTTTAACCGACTGGCCGGAAATTACCTGGCAGGCTGCAGAAAATACCCGGCGTATCAATCTCGACACAATAACGCATGATGAGATCAAACAATGGCAACCCGGTGATACCTTATTACTCACTGGCCACTTTTTAACTGGTCGTGATGCGGCTCATAAAAAAATTGCTGATTTACTGGATAGTGGTGAATCGTTACCGGAAGGTCTGGATTTCCATAATCGTTTTATTTACTACGTTGGTCCGGTGGATCCAGTTAAAAATGAAATTGTCGGTCCAGCTGGCCCCACCACAGCAACCCGGATGGATAAGTTCACTGAAACCATGCTGGGCAAAACCGGTCTGTTAGGCATGATAGGTAAGGCGGAGCGTGGTGAACAAACTGTCGATTTAATCAAAAAATATCATTCAACCTATCTGATTGCGGTGGGCGGCGCGGCTTATCTGGTATCCAAAGCGATTAAATCTTCACGATTGATAGCTTTTGAAGAGTTAGGTATGGAAGCAATTCGTGAATTTTATGTAGAAAATATGCCAGTTACCGTTGCAGTTGATAGTCGCGGAAACTCGGTACATCAAACGGGTCCTCAGGAATGGCAGCAGAAAATTGCTGGTATCCCCATTAAAACGATAACAACTTAGAGAGAATTATTATGGGCATTGCAATAAGTTTACATTTACTGGCTTCGGTTATCTGGGTAGGCGGATTGTTTTTCGCTTTTATGTTTTTACGCCCCGTTGCTGCCACCTTACTTGAACCCGAACAACGTTTTCCACTATGGGCAAATGTCTTTAAACGTTTTTTCCCATGGATTTGGGCATCAGTGGTCACCTTATTGATTACCGGCTTCGGTATGCTATTTATGTTGGGAGGTATGGGCGCCGTCGGTATTCATGTGCATATCATGTTGCTACTGGGAATTTTTATGATGTTATTGTTTATGCATGTATTTTTTAACCCGTACCGTAAACTCAAATGGGCTGTAGCAGAACATGATTGGATTGCCTCGGCCAATGAGCTGGATAAAATTCGCAAATTTGTACGAGCAAATCTCATTCTTGGGTTAATAGTTATTGTCATTGGCTCGGCTGGCCGTTATTTTTAGTATCCATGATGCTTAAAGCTTTTTATATTTCACTGCTTTCACTCGTATTGACGGGGGAAGTGCTGGCCAATGATATTAAACAGGTCCGAAATAGCGACGGTGTGGTGGAGTTTAGCAATGCTGATATAGATGTTCGTAAGCCCACATCCATTAACAGCAATAAAACCATCATTTATAAATCACTTTCCAATGATGGTGAAGGTTTCAGTTTTTCTGATAAGAAACCGTTAAATGGTGACTTTGAGGTTCTGGCTTATGAATGTTATGCCTGTAATCCCACCTCAAAGATAAATTGGCATACCATCCGTCTGAATACCGACGAGTATGCAGACACGGTCAGAACCATAGCCAAAAAATATAAAATTGATGCCGCTCTGGTCCGTGCAGTAATTCATGCCGAATCGGCTTTTAATGCTAAAGCTTTATCCAAAAAAGGTGCACAAGGTTTGATGCAACTGATGCCTGGTACTGCCAAAGATCTGGGAGTCACCAATGCATTTGATGTGCAACAGAATATTGAGGGTGGCGTAAAGTATTTGGCCGGTTTGCTGAATACTTTCGATGGGGATATCAAACTCGCAACGGCTGCCTATAATGCTGGTCCTGGCGCGGTCAAACGATTTAAGGGTATTCCTCCCTATGCCGAGACAGAAGTATATGTTGAGCGCGTGGGCATCTTGCATCAGCGTTATGGACAGGAAGGCTGAGCCAGACCGTTCTGATTTAACCATAATCGTTTTATTATCAGGGATAGCTTTTGTCTAAATTCACCTTATTTCGAAAACGTCAGTTGTGGTTTCCAACAATTTGGGGTGGTTTATTAATTTTGTTACTGCTGACCATTAGCAGTTTTTTTCTATTGAAACAGCTAGCCGTTATTTTGGCTCCTACCGCACCCGTATCTGATCGAAGCTATCTGGTGGTGGAAGGCTGGCAGGATGAAGAGAGTTTGCTGGCAGCCCTGGCGATATTTAATGCCGAACAATATCAATATTTGATCACCACTGGTGGCCCGAATATTCGTTTCTTAAGCCCCGTCCATGCTACCTATGCTGAACAGGCGGGCGCCTTTATGGAGCAACATGGTCTGGATGCTGAGAAGCTGATTGTGATTCCTGCGCCGGAATCCGCACAGGAACGTACCTATCTCAGCGCGGTAATGGTGCGAGACTGGCTGGCGTTGAATGAGGCTGATTTAAAAGGGTTAAATGTCCATACCAGTAATGTACATGCCAGACGGACTCGCAGTTTATATCGTCAAGCATTTCCCTCTGTCGAAATAGGTATATATGCGGCGTCGCCACAAAGTTTTGAACTCAATAAATGGTGGCAGACCAGTGATGGTACAAAATCAGTAATTACGGAATTGATTGGAAATTTTTGGGTAGCGTGTTGTTTTCAACCGGGTGAGCCCGGTTCACATTATGAAAAATGGGCTGTTGAAAAAAACGGCCAAGCGTCAGATCCCAGGTAAACTGAGCGTCAACGTACCATCACGCTGTGTCATCTCCAGATGCTTCATAAAACTCATACCAAGCAACACAATATCGTCTGACATATGAGGGTTAATATGCGCCTGAATATGCTGTAATTTGATGGCTCCCAACTGCACGGTATCTATTTCAGTGGAATACACGGGAACCACGCCATTTGCCGTATTGACCATCGCCTGTCGGCCCTGCTTCAGACCCGCCTCTCTGGCAATTCCTGCCGGCACACTGATATTGGTTGCTCCGGTATCCAACAAAAAGGTCACTTCATGTCCATTGATAAATCCCGGAGCAACATAGTGTCCTGCCTGATTTCGCAATAACACCACATCTGTACCCAGACCTGCCTCCATCTCCACCAGATGCCGGTTAGGATTATATTTCTGTTCAATAAAGCCATTAAAAAATAAGGTCAGCGAGCCCATTAATAATAACCAGAAAATAATGGTAAATGCTTTTGACGAGCCTTGTTGATGTGCTGGATTCATTTTCATTTAAGTTAATTCAGTTAAGGTAAAACCAATTCAATATAACCGCGGTCAGAGAATCACATTATGCGGGCAAGCCACTTAAATTACATCCAAACCTGGAGACATTAGCAAATGAACACACGTAGTCTGATGGATAAACTTCTACAATCTGGTCAGCAATTTCTGGACAACCAAAGTAATGGTTCCAAGAGTGGTGACAATAAAATTGGTCAGTTTTTAACTGGCGCTGGTGGTGGCGCTTTGGCCGGAACAGCGGTAGGTCTTTTGCTAGGCAATAAAAAAGCACGCAAAATGGGTGGCAGTGTATTGAAATATGGCGGTGTGGCGGCATTGGGTGCTGTTGCATTTAAAGCTTACCAGAGCTGGCAACAAAACAATCAACAAACAGCATCTCAAGCCATACCACAAACCATAGACCGCTTACCCGCCCCAGAAGCTGAATTGCATAGCCAGGCAATATTACAAGCCATGATTGGTGCAGCCAAAGCTGATGGGCATATTAATGATCAGGAACGTTTGTTAATTGATCAGCAAGTTGCCCAAATCACAGATGATCCTGAACTACAACATTGGATAGATTCTGAGTTAAAAAAACCGGTTAACCCTGCTGAAATTGCCAAATTAGCGTCTACGCAGGAAATGGCCGCTGAAATGTATCTAGCCAGTTTGATTATGATAGATGAAGATAGTTTTATGGAAAAAGCCTACCTGGATGAGCTTGCACGTCAGCTTAAACTTGATGGGTCTTTAAAGGCCGAAATCCACCACGCTAAAAATAACGCTGTCGCATGATATGCTAGCCGCATGTCATTTATACCCTCCCTGTTCATTGTGTTGCTGGGCACAAGTTATGCCCAGTCAACACCATTTTTTGATCCTGTTTCAGCCGAAATGGTACAACCTCCACTGACCAGTGGAAGTTGTACAAACTGCTATTTATCAGATCAGGCTAAATGGTATTTCGACAAAGAGATTATTGCTTCCCTACCAACGCCAGATTCTGCATCAGTCACCCTCCCCAAATGGTTGGAAAAAAAAACTGAAATTAATGACAACATCCCTATATGGATTGCTTCCCCTACTTTAATTGAGTCAGCCAGACTCAATAAATCAGGCAAATCACTTATTCTGGATGACGGCACACAAGTCAATTTTGAAACAATAGCTAAAATTCCACAAAATCAGTCATTCTGGAATCAAAATACTACCGAGTTTTTTAAAAAACGTGATATCCGTTTACGCGGCAAAATGACTGATGATGCATTTATCGCGCGCACCGTCTGGCCCCTGGACTTTGCAATTAACAATTATCAGTTATTGCCACTCAGCGAAGATGAAGATTTGCAAACTCTGGTTCAGGCTGATGATGGCGGCGTAAAACAACCACATCAAAGTCGGCTGTTGTGGGAGCGAATACCCGGCTCTGCCATGAAGGCTGCTGGTAAACCGGTTTTAGGCTTGATGCTTAATGGTGCTCAGGGAGATGATCATGAAGCTCTGGCAGGACATTTTGCAATAGTGACTGGCCAGTTTGACGATGATGGCAGTTACTCTGACTGGCTGGTCAATAATTTTTATAATCTGGAAACCATCAGTGAAAAAGGCATTATTGCTGCGGTGACACCAATGGACAACTATCTGGCAGACCTCAATGCCGGACAAAATTATTATCGGCCGTCATACATGCTGGTGGCAACGCTTAAGAATGGTCAGCCAGCAGCAGAATTTCAACAATCCATTAATCAGATAATAAATTATTTCTATCGGGGTCACTTTATTTATAACCACGCCGACGCCAACTGTACCGGAATCAGCATCGATACCCTGCGAGCATTGGATTGGAATATTCCCACACGTGGCATAAATGGCTATGTTCAGGCGATTGGTGCCTATTTTTATACGGCTCTTGTTGAAATGGATCTGAATGCAGCCAGACAGATTTATGATTATCTGACGACCGAAACCACTCGCCTGTTACCAGCTGTAGCATTTGATGCTATTGGGGAAGATTTACTACGTTTATCAACCGGTCAAACAACACGATCGCTTTCTAGCTACGAAAAAATTCTTGCTGATTCTATTGAGGCCCTCTGGTTTGTCCGAATACCGCAAATACCATCAAGTCGGGTCTATGGTGATGCGCCGGTATACAGTTTTAACGAATATCTGGAAACGGCACCGGCCGATAGAGATGAATGGGTTACTATTGAGTTAGCTGAACGTAATATCCCAGCTTCTTTTCACGAGCAAACGCCTGTAAATCCAAAACCACACCCTATTCCCTGGCCAATAGCATTAATTTTATTTGGTTTAAGCGGTTTTATCATTTTGGTGTTTCGCAGTCTAATAAAACACTTTCCCCGACGAAAATAAAACCGTTTGGCAATTGAGAGCAACCAACTTTCCTCTTTAACTGGCTGTTTCTTCAACGTTATGATGATTGCTCATAAATCGACGCAGCCATTTTTCCAGCTCTAAAATCAAGTACATAACAATACCCACCGCAATGATCTCGGTACCATGGCGTAAACCAATTGGTGTTGATTCAAATAACGTGTTCATAAATGGCGCGTAAGTAAAAATCAGCTGCAATAAAATGACCATTCCAATTGAAATAAACACGACAGACGAGGTGAACCAACGTTTGATTGACCAGGATGCACTGTTTAAACATCGCACATTAAACAGATAAAAAACCTCCATCACCACCAAAGTATTAACGGCATATGTCCGGGATTGTTCAATTGAAGCGCCCTGAGACTGGGTCCATAAAAACATGCCATAAACTCCAACCACAAACAGTAACGACACAAAGCTTATGCGCCACACCAGAAACCCGGAGAGCATCTTTTCGTCTCGTTGTCTTGGTTTGCGCTTCATGGCATTTTCTTCCCCCGGTTCAAATGCGAGTGATAACGCCAGAGCGATTGAACTCACCATGTTGATCCACAATATCTGTAAAGGTGTAATTGGTAAGGTCATGCCAGCCATTACTGCCGCAATAATACTTAATGATTCGCCACCGTTAATCGGCAGTAAAAATAAGATGGCTTTTTTCAAGTTGTCATATACCGTACGTCCTTCTCTAACAGCTTTGGCAATCGAAGCAAAGTTATCATCGGCTAACACCATTTCTGCCGCTTCCTTGGC
>DELT01000080.1:12983-13942 GCA_002354555.1 Methylophaga sp. UBA2689 | reverse complement strand
ATATGAAAGATCAACAAGCCCTACCGCATTCAGAGTTACTTTTCATAGTGTGGTATATTGCCCGCCACTTCTTTGCCTGTTGTAATCCCGCAGGCGCTTTCGACTGATAAGATAAACACCATGACATTTGACGATTTATTCCTTGATGATGAATTGATTGCTGCTGTGCGCGACAGTGGTTTTGAAAAACCGACTGAGGTCCAGCAATTGGCGATCCCGGCACTATTGGCAGGTCAGGATGTATTGGCCTGCGCCGCGACCGGTACCGGGAAAACTGCGGCCTTTATTCTGCCTATTTTGCAGCGCCTCAATGATGAACGGCATAAACACGATCAGGCTCGTATTCTTATCCTCGCCCCCACCCGCGAACTGGCATTTCAGATCCAGCACGTGTTTCATCAACTCGGTAAAGCCTTTAAACCAACCATCGCCATGCTGACCGGTGGTGCCTCGCCCTGGGCGCAGGTACAGCATGCTACTGCTCAATGCGACATTATTATCGCTACGCCCGGCCGTCTGTTAAGTCTGGTGAATGATGAATCAGTCGATTTATCAGCAGTTGAACTGGTCATTATTGACGAAGCCGATCGCATGCTCGATATGGGCCAGGGACCGGATGTGCTGATGGCGCTCGCCGCGATTAAATCCAAATTTCAGGCCGGACTGTTCTCGGCAACCTTGGCAGGCAGTGGGGTCAGAATTTTTGCCGACGAACTGCTTACCGACCCGCAGGAAATTCATATTAATGCGGCCAATCAACTGGCAGAGAATGTTACTCAGCAGGTGTTCCTGGCTGATAATCGTGAACATAAACAGGCTTTATTACTGGCATTTATCAACGCACCGGCCTGCCAACGCGCCTTAGTATTCTGTAATAAAAAAATCCGTGCTGAAGAAGTCTGCGACTGGTTACAGTCACAGAATATCTCTGCTCAGCTGTTACATGGTGATTTTGATCA
>DELT01000080.1:8145-12843 GCA_002354555.1 Methylophaga sp. UBA2689 | reverse complement strand
TTTCGCGGTGATAACTATATTCATCGTATTGGCCGTACCGGTCGGGCAGATAAACATGGCACGGCGATTAATCTGGTCGAACCGCATGATATGAAAAATCTGGAGCGCATCGAATATCACCTTGGCCACGGCTTGCCCATCCGCAAATTGAAGGGGCTTGCACCTAAGGCCAAGGCTAACAAGGCACGATCCAAAAGCAAGGAAGATAAACCACGTTATATTCCCAAGAAGGATCGTGCCGTTAAAGACGATTAACCGGTATTACGCATACCCTGTGAAATAGCACTGATGCTGCGCAACAACGGATCGCGCCATTTGGCCGTTTCCGCATCACTGTAATCGCCGTGCCGATAACGTTTCAATAACAGTAATTGGATATGATTCAGAGGATCCAGATAAGCCTGCCTTCTTCGTAAAGACAAGGCTAATTGCGGATTTTCTGCCATTAGCGTCTCAGCCCCAGTCAGCTGTAATAATTGACTGGCTGTTTGCTGATATTCAGTACGAATAACAGACAGTACCTGTTGTGCCTGCAGTTTATCGATACACAAATCTGCATATTCTGCCGCGATATCCATATCGGCCTTGGAAAGTGACATCTGGGTATTACTGACCATTGCCCGGAAAAAAGGCCATTCAAAATACATTTTTTGCAGTATTTGACGTCTTTCAGGATCGTCTGAAATCCAGGAGGCAATCGCACTACCAATTCCATACCAGCCTGGCAAGGTATGTCTTGATTGCGCCCAGGCAAATACCCAGCCAATCGCCCTGACAGAGGACTTGGATCGATCTCCAGCCTTCCGATGTGAAGGCCGTGAGCCAATATTCATCAAACCAATTTCACTGATTGGACAGGCTTCGTAGAAATAGTCGAGAAAGCCCGGTGTCTGCTCAGTCAATTGTCGATACTGCTGTTCACCCAGCTGGGCCAGTTGCTGCATGATAGTAAGGTAATCGGGCTTTTCCTGAGCCGAATCGGTTACCAGTCCCCTGCTGGCTTTAATCAATGCTGAGACCCCCATACCTAACTCATAAGCCGCGGTTTCAGTATTACCGTATTTAAATGACAGCACTTCGCCCTGCTCGGTAAACTTGATCTGACCGTGCACGGTATCAACCGGTTGAGCCAGAATGGCATCATGCGTTGGGCCACCGCCACGGCCGATTGTGCCACCACGCCCATGAAACATACGACAGCCGATAGCATATTGTTCTGAAAGTCGACTGACAGTTTTCTGTGCCTGATATAAATTCCATGCTGATGCCAGAATGCCACCATCCTTACAGGAATCCGAATAGCCCAGCATGACTTCCTGCATATTGCCTGAAGTACTCAGCAAGGTACGATACTGACTGTTCTCCAGCAAAGCAGACATTACCGGCTCGATATGCTCCAAATCCTCAATGGTTTCGAATAATGGTGCTACCCGGATATGGCAGAACCAGCCATGTTCATCCTGACCGATTAAGTCGGCAAACCTGGCCAGCAGCATCACTTCCAGAATATGACTGGCCTGATGGGTCATGGAAATCACATAATTGCCAAACGCTTTTTCGCTAACCTCTACCCGCAGTCGGGCGATTAATCTGAATACATTGAGAATTTCCAGCGAGTCTGGCTGCATATCGCCATAAATTTCTGGCAATCTTGGGGCCGCCAGTAAATCCGTTAACAACGTCTGGCGCTCTGCTTCATTCATTTGCAGATAATGGCGATTAAGGCCGGTGAGCGCTAATATCTCGCCCACCGCATCGGTATGCTTTGACGATTCCTGACGGATATCAAGATTATAAAGATAAAAACCAAAGGTTTTGACCAGCCGAATCAGATCAGTGAGTTCCGCGGCAGCTATCGCGATATCACCATTATCCACCAGTGATTTATGTATCAGATACAAATCTGCCAGAAATTCATCTTCGTTATGATAAGCCACTCCGAGACTTTCAATTTGCAGATCCGGGCGGAAGAATTCTTCCAGAACCGCCAGATTATCTTTGAGCCGATAGCGCATCATATAAAGCTTGCGTCGGTATGGCTCATTAATAAACCGTTGCGGATTGGTTGAAAATGCTCCGGCAAAACGTTGTTCGCTCTGTTCGATATCGGTAGCCAGATCAGCATTGATCTCGCAGAGTGGCTGCGACTGCGTCAGAATAAAACTGAGTTTGGTCACATCTTCCAGATAACGTCGAATTACCGTGCGCTTTTGCAGCGCTATCGCCATTTCCGTTGTTTGTGCAGTGACAAATGGATTGCCATCACGGTCGCCACCAATCCATGAACCAAAACGTAAATAATCCGGCACCACAATCGGTGTTTCCGGATCCAGTTCATCACCATAAACCCGTCGCAGAGCATTCTCAAAGTTACGATAAGTGCGTGGCACCGCATCAAACAGACTGACATTGAAATAATACAAGCCGTTTTTGATTTCATCGCGTACCGATGGTTTAACCGCTCTTACTTCATCAGTTGACCAAAGAAGCTGGATTTGACGTTTCAACTGGTTACGAATCTGCTGTTGATCAAACGGTGTTATCAGACCTTCAGTCAGTTTCTCATCAAGCAAAAACACACGACGTAACATTTCCATCACGGTGCGTCGTTTGGATTCTGTCGGATGGGCGGTAAATACCGGCATAAAGACCAGTTTTTCCAGCAAATCCTGTAATTGTTTGACTGACACACCTTCATTTTTGAACTGAGTCAGAGTATCCAGAAACGAACCATGCCAGAGATTCCCGCCATTGCGCAGTTGAATTTGTCGATTATGGTGGTGATAGGCTTCTTCAGCAGTGTTGACCAGACTGAAATACAGATTAAAAGCGCGGATAACTTCACGTAATGTCAGTTCATCCAACGATTCAATTTTATCCTTGAGAGTTTGACGCAGCTCGACATCATCTTCCTTACGCAGTCGGATAAATCCTTTGCGTAACTGCTCAATCACCTGATAAACCTCAGGCCCGGACTGTTCAGCGATGACTTCGCCCAATAAATTCACCAGAAAACGGACATGTGAACGTAAATCTTTGTCCGTAAGTAATTCAAGCGCCACAGCGCTACTGAAATCAACTTGCCGTGTTGTCATGAGTTATCCACTAATTGCTGATAAAGGTGCAAATAGGCTTGCGCGCTATTTATCCAACTAAAATCCTGCACCATTGCAGTCAGCATCATCCGTCGCCATAACCGGGGATGTGAAAATAATTCATTTACCGTTAACAGAGTATCGTACAAATCCTCTACGGTGGGCTTGGTAAATTTAAAGCCTGTTGCCAACATCTGTTTACGATTTTCTTCGCTAGCATCGACTACTGTGTCGGCCAGGCCACCGGTATTTCTGACGACAGGTAACGTGCCATAGCGCAGACTATACATTTGGTTTAGCCCACAGGGTTCAAATCGGGATGGCATCAAAAACGCATCAACACCCGCCTCGATTTTATGTGCCAATGCTTCATCATAACCAAATTGAATGCCCACCCTGTCAGGAAATCTGGCGCGTAAAACACGCAAATCCTGTTCAAATCCGGCTTCGCCACTTCCCAGACAAACCAATTGAACGTCTTTGCCTTCTGCCAACAGACGATGAATCGCATCAATCGTGAGATCAACACCTTTTTGCGACACCAGCCGACTGATCATGCCAAACATCAATGTTTCAGCTGATTCGGGAAGAAAGAAATGTTGCTGCAATGCTTTTTTATTGAGCGATTTGGGTCGCAGATTTTTAATACTGTAGTGGTGACCGATGAACTTATCGGTTTGTGGATTCCATTCCTGAGTATCAATTCCATTAACGATACCACTAAGTCGTGATTGTTCTGAACGCAAGGCCAGTAAACCTTCCAGGCCATAACCGTATTCGTAATGACAGATTTCCTGCGCATAGGTGGGACTGACACTGGTGATATGGTCAGCATAAACCAGACCACCTTTCATAAACGACATCATGCCGTAAAATTCAATGCCCTCAATCTGCCATAACGCTTCAGGCAAATCGAGCATCTCAAATACTTCACGGGAAAACAACCCCTGGTAGGCCATGTTGTGAATGGTGAAAACAGTAGCCGGACGAGGCCTTTCCAGACTAAGTAATGCTGGGATCAGACCTGTCTGCCAGTCATTACAGTGCACTACATCAGGTTGCCAGTCTAATCCTGCCTGATTGGTGGCTACTGCTACAACTGCGCGGCAAAATAACGCAAAACGCGCCGCATTATCTGCCCAGTCTCCCCCTTGTGTATCACAATAAGGTCCACCATCACGATCAAAATGTTCTGGAGAATCCACCAGCAACACAGCAACATCACTGTCAGGAAGTTGAGCTTGCAGAATATGGACAGGCTGATGATAGCCCTCCAGTTTTACCGTGGCAATCAGCGGACATTCGCCCAATTGCTGCAGTGTAGCGCGATATGCCGGCATGATAATGCGAATATCCTGCTGCATCTGTGAAAGGGCCAATGGCAGACTGGCTGAGACATCCGCTAACCCACCGGTTTTTATCAGCGGATGCACTTCACTGCTGGCAAACAGAATTTTTCGCACTATGCTCTCCCAAAATTGTACAATTACCCAATTATATACGCTCAAAGGCATAGTCACAGCCTTGTAACGGGAGAAACCATGCAACCTTGTACTATTGTTATTTTCGGCGCCACCGGCGATCTGTCCCAGAAAAAACTGCT
>DELT01000080.1:547-7971 GCA_002354555.1 Methylophaga sp. UBA2689 | reverse complement strand
ATAACGATTTACTGCAAACTTTTCTGAAGAAAGTGCATTATTTCAAATGTGATATCAACGAAGCATTCAGCTATCACGAATTGAAAAAACTGATCACTACGCCGGAAAATGGTTTCTCTCAAAATATCGTTTTTTATCTCTCAATCAGTCCTTCTCTGTTCAGCGTAGTGGGCGATCAGCTTTCTGCCGTTGGGTTGAATCAGGAAACTGATGGCTGGCGTCATCTGGTGGTCGAAAAACCGTTTGGTTACGATCAAAAAAGTGCCGCTGAACTGGAACGCATTCTGCGCAAAAACTTTACTGAAGAGCAGACTTATCGTATCGATCATTACCTGGGTAAAGGCACGGTTCAGAATATCTTTGTATTCCGCTTTGCCAATCTGTTGTTAGAACCATTGTGGAATCACAAATACATTGATCACGTACAGATCACGCATGCCGAACAGCAAGGTGTCGGTGGTCGCGCCGGATACTACGATGGTTCAGGCGCTTTACGTGACATGATACAAAGTCACTTATTGCAGGTGATGGCATTGGTTGCAATGGAACCACCAGCGGATATGGATGATGAATCATTACGTGATGAAAAAGTAAAAGTTCTTAAATCAATTCGTCCAATCACTAAAGATATCGTCGACCAACACGCTTTCCGCGGCCAATATGCGGCAGGTGAAATCAACGGCAAACCAGTCAAAGGGTATCTGGAAGAAGATGATGCACCGGCAGGCAGTGTGACCGAAACTTATGCCGCGATGAAAGTCTATATTGATAACTGGCGCTGGCATGGTGTGCCTTTTTATCTGCGCACCGGTAAATGCATGCCGGAATCAAAAGCGATGATTGCGATTCGCTTTAAAAAACCACCATTGGAATTATTTAAAGACACCGCAGTGGGTGAAAGTCATGCCAACTGGATTGTCATGGGTCTGCAACCAGATAACACATTACGTATCGAGTTACAGGCCAAACAACCTGGTCTGGAAATGAAAGCGCATACCGTTGGTCTGGAAACAATGGAATCAGATGATATTAAACATAAGCTGGATGCCTATGAAGCCTTGATTCTGGATGCCATTCAGGGTGACCGCTCACTGTTTTTACGTGCCGATGAAGTGAATCTGGCCTGGAAAGCTGTTGATCCGATTCTGGAGAAATGGTCTGAAGAAAAAGATTTCATCCACACCTACAAAGCCGGTACCTGGGGTCCGGAAGAAGTTGAGCAATTAAAGGACAATAGTTGTCACGCATGGCGTAATAATGTCTAAATAACACGCAAAAAAAACCGGACAATGTCCGGTTTTTTTTCGTTTGTTTATAAGTAGTTCAGGTCAGGGCCTGACCCAGTTTTATCTTCATCTCGGCTTTCCAGCTATCGGTCCAGGTTGGCGCACCCGCTGGTAACAATAAAACCACGGTCGACCCCATATTAAAACGCCCCATCTCCTCACCTTTATTCAGACGAATATGCGCATCGGTATAGTGCCAGTCCAGAATACCTTTGGTATATGGCGGCGTAATCTCGCCTTCATGCCACACGGTTTCCATACTGCCAACAAAAATAGCGCCCACCAGAATAAGAGCCATCGGTCCAAAGTCTGTCTGAAAAATGGTGACCACACGCTCGTTACGAGCAAACAATCGCGGTACACCGCGAACAGTCAGTGGATTAACCGAAAATAATTTCCCTGGTAAATAGCGCATTCGGGTCAGATTTCCTGAAACAGGCATATGGATTCGATGGTAATCACGAGGTGACAGATAAATTGTCGCAAACTGCCCCCCATCAAACTTTTCCGCTAATGCGGAATCGCCACCTAATAATTCCAATGTTGAATAATCGTGGCCCTTGGCCTGCACTATTCTGCCTTCTTCGATAAAGCCCAGTTGACTTAGACAACCATCCACGGGAGAGACAATCACATCTCTCCCCAATGCGATTGGTCTGGTTTGGGGTTTAATTTTTCGGGTGAAAAAAGCATTGAAATGTTGGTAGGAATTAATATCTGGATTTACCGCTTCCGTCATATCGACCTTGTACTGGCGAATAATGATTGAGATTATGCGATTCTTAAACCAGGGTGTGGTTAATCGACAAATTCGATGCATCAGCAATGATAATAAGTGTTGCGGCAAGCAGTATTGTGGCAGGGTCAGCCAAAAATCTTTTTTGCTTGCTCCAGGCACCTGATTTTGCTTTAGTTCGTTATTAGACAAATTGCCCCCTTTCACGCATTACCTAAGCTTGTCATAATCAGTTGCTGATATCACCAGCTCATTCCGCAAAGGAGTATACCAAGTCATGAAAAATCTGCTGAACGCATTAATAATCACATTGCTCAGTTTTACCAGCTATGTAAGTTATGCGGGAGGTGGCCAGCCGGATCAACCGTTGTATTACGTTATTGAAGAACCCTTTACCATTAATTTTTTGCGGCAAAGTGATGAGCAGGCACGTTATCTGCAAGTTAAAGTAGCGTTAAAGTCAGAGGATCCTGCCATCCTGAGCAGTGCAGAGAATAATCTTCCAATGATTCAAGATACGCTTCGTATTCTGTTTGCAGAGCAAAATATGGATTCAGTAAAAAGTCTTGAAGGTCGTTCCCAACTCCAGGAAGAAGCTTATCAGCGTATTAAAGCCATTTTTGAAGAAGAGACGGGTAACAGCAATCTTGAAGCAGTGTATTTCACTACCTTTCTCTGGCAATGAACAGGCACGGTATTTGCTTTGAATAAATTATCGATAGGACATAGACAAAATGGCTGAAATACAAAAAGATATCGAACTCAAACAAGGTATGAGCAAAAAAACCAAAATCATTATGATTATTGGGATTGTAGTGCTGTTAGCTGTCATTGGTGCGGGTGTTTACTGGTGGCTGTCTAAAGATGCAGCCTCGGATGAGTCGACAGAGGATGCCGAGGTAGCTGTACAGAAAGCCACTCCGATTTATCATGAAGTAACTGCCCCCTTTATTGTAAATTTCTCCGAGCAAAGCAATGATCGGGTCCGCTATTTGCAAATCAAAATGAAAGTTATGGCGCGTGATCAGGCATCCATTGATTTGTTTGCTTTACATGAACCGGCACTGGTTCATGAATTGCTGATGTTGTTTTACAGTCAAAATTATGACGATCTCAGTACAACTGAGGGCACCCAGGCTTTACAGCAGGCATCGCTGGAAACCATTAATAGTTTCCTTAAACAACAAAATAGTGATGTTACCGGGCTTGAAGCTGTTTATTTCACCAGCTTGGTAATGCAATAAATATGGCCGTTCACGATATATTGTCACAAGATGAAGTAGATGCACTGCTAAATGGTCTTGGCGGTGACGATATCCAACAAGATAAGCCTGAACTGGATGAATTCGGCAAACCACGGCGTTATGACTTCGGTAACGAAGAACGCATTATTCGTGGACGCATGCCGACGCTGGAAATGATCAACGAACGTTTCGCCCGCTATTTACGAATCAATCTGTTTAATATGTTGCGCCGCTCCGCTGAGATTTCCGTTGGTGGCGTTCAGGTTATGAAGTTCTCTGAGTATGTTCATACATTGTTTGTTCCGACCAGTCTGAATCTGATTCAGCTACATCCATTGCGTGGCACCGGACTTATCGTCTTTGAACCCAAACTGGTGTTTACCATTCTGGATAATTATTTTGGCGGCGAAGGCCGATTTCAGGCACGTATAGAAGGTAGGGAATTCACTGCAACCGAGTTACGCGTCATTCGAATGGTGCTGAATTTGTGTTTTACCGACTTAACCGAAGCCTGGTCACCAGTGATGCCGGTTCAATTTGAATTTGTCAGTCATGAGGTAAATCCACAATTTGCCAATATCGTCAGTCCCAGCGAAGTGGTGGTAATTTCGACTTTCCACATTGAACTGGATGGCGGTGGTGGTGATTTACATATCACCTTGCCCTACTCAATGCTGGAACCGATTCGCGAGTTACTTGATACGGGCCTGCAAAGTGATCGCTCTGCTGATGATGGTCGCTGGGCCAAATCAATGCGTGAAGAACTAATGCTGGCGGATGTCACCTTATCGGCAACGCTGGCACAAACCAAACTTACCCTGGAAGCCGTCCGTTCTTTAAAAGTGGGTGACATTATTCCTATCAGCATGCCCAAAACGGTGACCACAATGGTAGAAAATATTCCAATATTCCGCGCAAGCTATGGTGAGCATAATGAAAAAGCAGCGTTGAAAATCACCTCAATTATTGAACATCCGAAAGACAATACACCAAGTTACCAGCTGACAAAGGCTAAAAAATCATGAGTGAAGATACAAAACAATCCGATCAGGATCTGGCTGACGAATGGGCGGCTGCACTTGAAGAACAGGTGGATGACGATAGTGGCCAGGATGATTGGGCAGCAGCGCTTGAAGAGCAGGCCGATGCTGAATCATCAGCAGCCCAGCCCAGCCCGGCCCCACTGAATAAACTGGATGATGAAGGCAAACCACGTACCGATGTAGATCTGGACATGGTTCTGGATATCCCCGTAACTATTTCAATGGAAATTGGCCGTACCCGAATCAGCATCCGTAATTTGCTGCAATTAAGCCAGGGTTCAGTGGTTGAACTGGATCGGCTGGCAGGTGAACCGATGGACGTATTGGTTAACGATACCTTGATTGCCCATGGTGAGGTAGTTGTGGTGAACGACAAATTCGGTATTCGTCTGACCGATGTTATCAGCGCCGCAGAGCGGATTAAAAAACTGCGATGAGATATTGGCAAGTCATTTCGTTGAATTCTGTTGCATTGTTTCCACTATTGGTCAATGCGGAAACCATGAGTTCCACACCGGTCAATGCCAGTACGCTATTACAGACGATTTTCGGCTTGGTGGTGGTGCTGGCGATAATTGTGTTTTTAGGCTGGATGCTTAAACGCAGTCAATTTTTTCACGCAGCTCATAATGGGCAATTGAAAGTTTTAGGCTCACTTTCTTTAGGTACGCGGGAAAAGGCTGTATTGATACAAGTGGGTGAACAACAGCTTTTAATTGGCGTCACTGCACAACACATCAGCACTTTGCATACGTTATCCGAACCACTTCCCATTCGTGAAGTTTCCCCACCCGCTGAGGGTGAGTCATTTTCTGATCGGCTGAAACAGATGATGCAGCAAAAGAGTAATAAATAATGCGTAGCATGGGCCTGTTTTTATTGCTGCTACTGCTGCCTGGATTGGTTTTAGCCGACCCCGGTATTCCTGCATTGACCTTATCGACGGGTGAAGATGGATCACAAAGTTATTCGCTGACCTTGCAGATCCTGGCGCTGATGACAGTGCTGACGCTGTTGCCGGCTGCATTGTTAATGATGACCTCATTTACCCGTATTATCATTGTTCTGGCGATTCTACGTCAGGCAATGGGTGTGCAGTCCACGCCTTCCAATCAGATCATGATTGGTCTGGCGCTGTTTCTGACCTTTTTTATCATGTCTCCAGTGTTCAGCACAGCCTATGAAAATGGTGTCCAGCCATATATGGATGGCGATATCGAAGCTACCGCAGCTATTGAACAGGTCAGTCAACCCTTTCGCGAATTTATGCTGGCTCAGACCAGAGAAAGTGATATCGAATTATTTGCTGAAATTGGTGGTTATTCCGCAATTGAAAGCCCTGAAGATGTGCCTTTCAGCCTGCTGCTGCCAGCCTTTGTGACCAGCGAGTTAAAAACTGCTTTTCAAATTGGCTTTTTGATTTTCGTACCATTTTTGATTATTGATCTTGTCGTCGCTTCGGTTTTGATGGCAATGGGTATGATGATGTTGTCACCCATGCTTATCTCTCTGCCCTTTAAACTGATGTTATTTGTGTTGATCGATGGTTGGGCATTATTAATGGGAACGCTGGCCTCCAGCTTTTATATTTAGCCATGACACCTGAAACCGTATTAACTGTCATGCAACAAACGTTGGAAGTGATTACCTTATTAATCATCGTTATTTTAATCCCAGCGTTAGTTGCCGGTTTAATTGTCAGTATGTTTCAGGCTGCCACATCTATCAACGAACAAACCTTAAGTTTTATCCCAAAATTACTGGTCACTATTCTCGTTTTAATGATGGCTGGCCCCTGGATGCTGAGCTTGGTGACCAACTACACCATCCGTCTGTTTGAAAACATTCCCTACCTGATAGGTTAGCGATGAATCTGTCGTTCGCAGAGATCAGTGCGATGCTTGGGGCGTATCTTCTGCCGCTATTTCGCATTGGCGGTATGCTGATGGTTGCACCGATTTTTAGCAGCAATTTTGTCAATGTCCGTACCAGACTGATTATTGCTCTGGCCATCACTTTCGTGGTGGTTCCAACCATCAATACGCCCACCCCGGTATTCACTCCGCTAAGTGGTGAAGGCATCCTGCTTATTGCTCAAGAGGTGATGATTGGCATATGCATGGGGTTTATGTTGCAACTATTGATGAATGCCTTCATCGTCGCCGGTCAGATTGTTGCGATGCAGATGGGGCTTGGTTTTGCCTCAATGGTCGATCCTCAGAATGGCACAACGGTGCCGGTAATCAGTCAATTTTATCTGATCTTCATCACGCTGATGTTTCTCAGTATTAATGGGCATTTAGTGTTGATCCAGGTGATGGCGGAAAGCTTTATTACGTTGCCAATTGGTGCTGGCGGTATTTCAGTCGAAAGTTTTCGTGATATCGCCGGCCTGGCCAGCTGGATGTATGCAGCCGGTGTTATTATTGCTTTACCGGCAATTGGCTCTTTAATGATGGTTAATCTGGCCTTCGGTATTTTGTCACGTGCCGCCCCGCAAATCAGTCCATTTTCGATCGGTTTTCCGCTGACTATCGGGTTGGGCTTTGTCATCATTTATATCACCCTGCCCGCTGTAGGCAATCATCTGGTTAACTTTTCGGATCAAATGCTGCAAATGACACGAATGCTGGTATTGAACAATGGCTGAGCAGGATAGCGGTCAGGAACGCACCGAAGACCCCTCGGGTAAACGTCTTGATGAAGCACGGGAGAAGGGTCAGGTCCCCCGATCCCAGGAATTGAGCACAGTAGTGGTATTAATTTCCAGTGCGGTGGCGATGCTGTTTGTGGGTGGAAATCTGATCAGCAGTCTCGGCGAGGTAATGACCCAATCCTTTTCGCTTAATCGCAAGTTGATCATGGACCCGCATATGATGGCGCAGCAGCTTATTGTCGCCTTGAAAATCATGGCTGTTGATGTCGGTAGTTTTTTGGCGATTACGCTGATAGCTGCATTAGCAGCCCCGGCATTGATTGGCGGCTGGAACTTCTCCACGCAGGCCATGGGCATCAAACCAGAAAAAATGAGTCCACTTCGCGGTCTGAAGCGTATTTTTGGCCCTCAGGGTCTGGTTGAACTTGGCAAAGCGCTAGGCAAGTTTTTACTGGTGGG
>DELT01000080.1:0-474 GCA_002354555.1 Methylophaga sp. UBA2689 | reverse complement strand
AGCATAGGCACCTTAATTCTGTGGAGTCTGCGTGACCGATTATTGACACTGGGACGGCAGGAAGTTGAAGTGGCAATGACAGAGCTGGGTTTCATTGTGCTCTGGGGATTTTTAGCGATATGTGCCAGCCTGATTTTGATTGCGCTGATTGATGTGCCTTTCCAGCTGTGGAATCACACTAAACAATTACGTATGACGAAACAGGAACTTAAAGACGAAAACAAAGAAACCGAAGGTAGTCCGGAAGTCAAAGGGCGAATTCGCAGAATGCAGATCCAGCTATCACAACAACGCATGATGCAGGATGTGCCCGAAGCCGACGTTATCATTACCAACCCGACACACTATGCGGTTGCTTTACGTTACGACCAATCCAAATCTGGCGCACCAGTTGTCCTGGCTAAAGGCACCGATCTGATGGCGCAACAAATCAGAATGGTTGCTGATCACAACGAAGTGCCCATTATCTCTGCT
>DELT01000081.1 GCA_002354555.1 Methylophaga sp. UBA2689 | reverse complement strand
GCAAAGAAGCGAGAATTATACAGGCCTCGCTCAGCCTGTCAACCCTCAAATCGTTTATTTATCAGCGTTGAGAGCCGCCTGTCGAAACAGAACGGCGCATTCTACAGGTTGAATTAAATACGTCAACAGGAAGTTCTTCTTGAATGTTTTGTGGTTACGCTAGCCTTATGAATTGATAAGAAAAATACAGATGAAATAATTAAAATTTACTCATTAACCACTCCCAATTCAGTCGCTTTTTTGATCATCTGACAACCCGTGCGACATGCGAGGGATAATTTTTAATTCACTTTAGTGCTGACAAATCTACAAATTGGTAAAAAGTTGACGATATGCCCTAGGCGAACACCCGTAATATTTTTTAAAAATCCGGCTGAAATGGGACATATTGTTAAAACCATATTGCATAGCAACCTGGGTAACAGACAGGTGAGCATAAAAGGCGCTTGCCAGACAGTGTCGGCACGACTCTAATCTCTGTTCTGTCAGAAAGTGCATCAGCGAGGTATTTTCTTCGTTAAATAAGTTGTTGAGATAACGTTTCGATAAGCCTGTTGCATCGGCAATTTTTGTTGCCGTGAGTTCTGGGTCGCTTATAGCACTCTTTATATATTGTTTGATACGTATCAACATAATCTGACGGTGGCTGGTTGTTGTCAGTTTATTTTCAACAACCTGCCTTAGTGACAAGGTCAACATATCAACCACTGGCTGTGATAATGACTGAAACGCAGGTTTGGAAAATTGTTCCAGTTGTTGAACAGTAGATTGAATAAGACTGCTGGTGAGTGCTCCAATACCTTCAGCCGAAGGAATCCGGGTAGCCGTAATTCTTCCAATATTATTTAGCCGTGGATCCAGAATCTTGCGGGGGATAGAAATCAATATCTTGGAAAAAGCTTCTGGAGTGGTAATTCTGTGTGGCTCTGTCGCGTCATAAATCGTCATTTCACCTGATTTGAGAAAAACTTCTCTCCCGCCCTGCTCCAACTTGTACTTCCCGGAAGTAAGCAGGACCATGAAATAGCAATCCTGGCTTGAATGGGAAGGTTCTTGCGGTAACCGCTCCAATGTAATCGCATTGGATTGAATGGGTGACAGCCGAACACCTTCTTGCCACGGATAAATCCACATATCATTGAACAACATCATATCCTGGGGCGGCGTAATATCGACGTTAGCATATTCCCGACCAATGACTTCTTTCAGCCACTCTAACCGCTGAGCGCTGGGTTGTTGTTCCGTGCAAAAACGCTGTCCCGCCAGACGAACAAGCGGATCACGACTATCAGCTCTTTTACCAGGGGGAGCAATCAGTGCGTTTGTCATAACTCATCACCCAAATTTACAAGAATTTCTGCCGTTACAGTAAAGAATACTCATTTTAAGCTCGGCATACTGTTGGTGTATTCAGAATATTAACAGGAGAGAGCATGAAACAGAATGATAACCACGCCGGTAATGTGCTGCTGATAAGAGGGGCGTGCTTATGGATATTGATGGCTTTACTACTGGCCTGGTCACTCGTGGGTATCTATAACCAGATTGGCTTTTTGGAGACTTTATTTCCTGGTAAACCTATGCGAGTGTTGCAGGCACACATCGACTTTTTATTAATGAGTGCTTTGATTTTGGGATTTTATGCTGCAAGGATTGGACTGCCATGGCATGTTCGCTGGGCGATGGTAACAGGGGCATTTACCAATTCCAGTCTTTTTTTACTGTATGCAATGTTTCCTGTGCTGGATCCGCTATCAGAAACTTTTACCCCGGCAGGTGTCTGGTTCACTGCTTTTAATATCTATCTTTATTCAAGTTTATTAATAACCAGTTATGGCTTTGGTAAAGCAGCAGTTATTATATTTCGGACCACTCTTGAGAATGATTCAAGCGCCAAAAATTGTAAGCGATGTGGTCGACATCTGATGTGACAGTACATTTATAACAAGTTAATAAATATAGTCACAAAGAATCAAGTGGTAGAGATACGGGCAAATTTACGCTTACCTACTTGGAACACGCTCTCGACACCCACCTTAATTAATAAGGATTTATCCTCTATTTTTTCGCCGTCGATTTTGACAGCACCCTGCTGGATCATGCGAATTGCATCTGAGGTGCTACTTGTTAACCCGGCTTCTTTAAGGACATTGGCTATTGGCATTCCTTCTGCTCCAACAGTCAACGTTACTTCAGTGATATCGTCGGGGATTTCACCCTTTTTGAATTGATTTTCAAAATCCTGGCGAGCTTGTGGTCCAGCATCTTCGCCATGAAAGCGAGAAACAATTTCCTCGGCAAATAACTTTTTAATCTCAACCGGATTACGACCCTCTGCTGTTGATTGTTTCCAATCAGCAATTTCATCTAATGACTTAAAACTGAGCAGCTCAATATAACGCCACATCAGTTCATCGGAAATTGACATCAGTTTGCCAAAGATATCCTTAGGACTTTCATCAATACCAATATAGTTACCCAGCGATTTTGACATTTTCTGTACACCATCGAGTCCAACCAGAAGTGGCATAGTCAGAACACATTGTGGTGATTTCCCATAAGCCTTTTGTAATTCTCGTCCCATTAACAAGTTAAATTTCTGATCCGTTCCACCAAGCTCAACATCAGCATCAAGCACAACCGAGTCATATCCTTGAATTAAAGGATACAAAAACTCATGAATAGCAATAGATTGGCCAGTTGTATAACGTTTATGAAAGTCATCACGCTCCAGCATGCGAGCAACGGTATGGTGAGAAGCTAACCGAATCATATCGGCAGAAGACAACTCATTCATCCAATGCGAATTGAAAACAACTTGAGTGCGTGCTGGATCCAGAATTTTGAATACTTGTTGTTGATAAGTTTCCGCATTGCATTTGACCTGTTCAGGCGTTAATGGCTGACGCGTCACATTTTTACCGGTTGGATCGCCGATCATCCCAGTAAAATCGCCAATCAAAAATAGAATCTCGTGTCCCAATTCCTGAAACAAACGTAACTTGTTTAGGAGCACCGTATGTCCAAGATGTAAGTCTGGTGCTGTAGGGTCAAAACCAGCTTTAATACGAAGAGGCTTACCACTTTCCAGCTTTTCTATTAGTTCTTTTTCGACCAGAATTTCTTCTGATCCACGACGGATTTCTGCCAAGGTTTCTTGCACAGTTGTCATCATCGTTCTCCGCACTTTAAAAATTGGCGGGCAATATAACACAAGATCTTGCCCTGAAGGGCTTTCAATTCTCTGTAAATGCTGAGAGAATTGCACGAATTTACTATAAACAGGGAATGCCCATGAAGAAACGTAACAGACTTCTGAGCTCATCACAGCAATCAAAGCTATTTAAATCCGAATCGCTGTCTCCCCATAAAAACCGACATATTACTATCTTGTCTTTACTCGCATTAACCGGTATTTTCATCACCGGGATTGTTCTTGCTACAAGCGAACCAAGCGCCACGACAAGTCAAACCCTGCCAGTACAACTTCCGAACATGCCTGATGATGCTGAATCCACGACCTCAGCATTAGAAACATCTATTAAATTACCCTCTCCGTCTTCATCGGAATCTTCACCCTCCGCAGATATTGTTAGCATTCAAGAAGAACAACCTGTTACCACGAATGCTGCTTTGCAGGAATCTGCTGAAATTGAACGATTGCATCTGAATCAACCGAAAGCAGTCAGTGAAAATGAATCAGATATCACTATTCTAAACGATGCTTTATCAGAGTCTCCAGCTGACAATGTAACCGCTTCAGATGAACTGAGTTGGCAAGAAGTTGAAGTAAAATCTGGCGATAACCTGTCCTTGATTTTCCCCCGTGTAGGTTTAACGGCACGTGATGTATATCTTGTTGCGCAGACAGCTGGTGATGATGCAAAAGCACTTCTCAATCTCAAACCCGGTCAGGTGCTTCGTTTTGGAACAGTGACGGATAATAAGCAGAAGCTGGAACTGAAACAGTTACAATTACAATTAAGCCCAATGAAGACATTGACCTTAACATCTACTGAAAAAGGCTTTGAAACAGATCTCATTGAACGAGAACTTGATAAACACCGCCAGTTGGTTGCAGGTGAAATTCAAAGCTCACTCTTTTTAGATGCTCAAAAAGCCGGCATGTCAGACAAGTTGATTATGCAAATGGCACACATTTTCGGTTGGGATATCGATTTTGCATTGGATTTACGTCAAGGTGACAGTTTCAAAATTATTTATAATGAAAACTTCCTGGATGGAGAGAAGATTGCCGATGGAGAAATCCTGGCAGCAGAATTTACCAATCGAGGCAAAACCTTCCGAGCTATTCGATTCACTGACAAAAATGGTGAAAGTCGTTTTTACACCCCAGACGGCGACAGCATGCGTAAAGCATTTACTCGTACCCCGGTACCCATTTCACGTATAAGCTCAGGTTTTAATCCAAATCGTAAGCACCCTGTATTAAAAACTAACCGTCCCCATCGTGGCGTTGACTACGCAGCTGCAACAGGAACGCCTATTCTGGCGACGGGTGATGGCAAAGTAGCATTCGTTGGCACTAAAGGTGGTTATGGTCGTACAGTTATCCTGTCGCATGGTGGACGATATACTACGCTTTTTGCTCATATGTCTAAGTACAAAAGCGGTATTCGCGCTGGCCAGCGGGTAAGACAAGGCGAAGTCATTGGATATATCGGTAGCAGTGGACTGGCAACCGGGCCACATTTGCATTACGAATTCCGAGTCGACGGCGTGCATAAAAATCCATTAACCGTCACTTTACCTAAAGCTGAACCAATCCCTGGTCAATATCTGGCAGATTTCAAAACGCTGTCACAACCTTTACTTGCCAGCTTGGATAATCTGCAAGTTCCAACATTGGCATTACGTCAAGACTAGCTATATTAGAAATGGGACTCTATGTCGGTGTAATGTCAGGCACAAGTCTTGATGCAATTGATGTTGCATTAATTGAGACATCACCGACCGACCCACCGAAATTAATAGGTTTTCATAGTGCGGATTTTTCAAAAGATCTGCAAACTGCTTTAAGAACATTGATTTGTTCTCAACAATGTCAGCTATCCCAATTAGGGGAACTCGACATCCAGCTTGGCCATGCCTATGCAGATGCGATTCTTAATTTGCTGGAATCTTCAGATGTAGCACCTCATCAAGTTGATGGTATTGGTTGTCATGGTCAGACAGTTTTTCATTCTCCTGACTCAATTTATCCCTTTAGCATGCAAATCGGCAATGGTAATGTTATTGCTGAAAAAACCGGCATCACCACAGTATGTGATTTCCGTCAGCGTGATATTGTAAATGGGGGTCAGGGCGCACCGTTAGTTCCAGCATTCCACGCAGCTATGTTTCGTTCTGATAGCGAAAACAGGGTCATCGTCAATATTGGTGGTATTAGTAATATCACTATCTTAACGAAAACCCCGCATAGTGCACTTCAAGGATTTGATACCGGACCCGGTAACACCTTAATGGATTCCTGGATACAAAAGCACCAACATCAGGCTTTTGATAACGACGGGGTATGGGCTGTGGGTGGTAAGGTAAATCAATCCCTTTTATTAACATTAAAGTCTGATCCCTATTTCAAACGGGAAATACCTAAAAGTACAGGTTGTGAATTATTTAACCAAAACTGGCTAATGAAGCAGATTATCGCTGCTAAATGCGAAGATCTTCCCCCACAGGACATTCAAGCCACACTATTGGCATTAACCGCGTCGACAATTGCAGATGCTATTCATCAATACGCAGATCAAACAGACAAGCTTTATATCTGTGGGGGTGGGGCAAAAAACACTGCTTTGGTTAAACAACTAAGGAAGAATCTGGCACCGATTATGGTCGCGACTACGGCTGAAATCGGTCTGGATCCACAATGGGTTGAGTCAGCCGCCTTTGCATGGTTTGCTGAACAGACTTTGCAACATAATGCACTTGATTTGCGCCATTTAACAGGCGCTCGGCAACCCAGTATATTAGGTGCCGTCTATTGGTCCAGAAAAGCTTCGTAGTCCGCTGCACTCATCAATTCTGCGGCTATCTCTTCATACGGAGTCTCAGAGCGAAAGCGCACAATCCATCCATTGTTAAAAGGTTCCTGATTAATCAGTTCAGGCATTTCGACCAACTGCTGATTTATAGCGATGACCTCACCACTAATCGGCATAATCACATCCGAGGCTGACTTTACCGATTCGATGACTGCACACCCTTCGCCGGCTGCAAACTGTTGCCCTTCGGCAGGCAACTCAACAAACACAATATCTCCAAGGCTATCCTGAGCATGTTCAGTGATACCAAGTGTGAAAATTCCATCACCCTGCTCTTCAAGCCAAATATGAGACTCACTAAAAAAATAATCTTCTGTATTATTCATCAATGATACGTCCGTATATTTTGTTTAACGTACACAAATTACCTGAGCAATATTCAGCAAGCATATTCCAGTCAAACTGCCACATCCAGTTATCTTCCATGGTTCCTGGAACATTCATCCGATGTTCCCCGCCCAACTCAAGTAAATCCTGCATAGGGATAACGGCAAGCTGAGAGACTGATTTTAATGCTACCCGGATAAGTAACCAGGGCATTGCTTCATCGCTGGGGCCGATATATTGATGCATATGCTGTCGGGTTGCATCATCAAGCTCATGATACCAGCCAAGACTAGTGTTGTTATCGTGAGTGCCGGTATAAGTAATACTGTCCCTGCAATGTTGATGTGGAAGATAAGGATTGTCAGCATCACCCCCAAAGGCAAATTGCAGAATCTTCATGCCAGGCATGGCAAATTGTTCTCGTAAAGCAGTTACTTCTTCAGTGATTATTCCCAGATCTTCAGCAACAAGTGGGAGCTCACCAAAGTTTGCTACCAGTTTCTTAAATAAAGCTTCACCTGGGGCTTTACCCCATTCGCCTTCCATTGCTGTTTCACAACTGGCTGGAATCTCCCAGCATGACTCAAACCCCCTGAAATGATCTATACGGATTAAATCAAACAGCTCCAGCTGGGTCGACAGACGTTTTACCCACCAATCAAAATCTTCATCAATGTGCGCCTGCCATTCATAGAGCGGGTTTCCCCAACGTTGTCCGGTTGCAGAAAAATAATCAGGCGGAACACCGGTTACCTTTGTGGCCTGCCCTGTCTCATCGAGAGTAAATAACTCAGGGGCAGCCCAAACATCGGCACTGTCATGGGCAACGAAAATTGGCATATCTCCAAACAATTTGACGTGCTTCTGATTGGCATACGTTTTTAAATTATTCCATTGCTGGAAAAAAAGAAACTGTTCAAATCGGCGAATATTCAGGGATTCAGCACGTTGCTCAGCCAAGTCTTTCAACGTAGCCGGATCTCGGTCACGAAACTCAACTGGCCAGTCAAACCATGGAAGCGCATGATTCAGATTTCGTATTTCACGATACAGAATATAATCTTCCAGCCAGAATGCCTGACGCTGACAAAAGCTATCAAACGCTGCCCAGTCAGCTTCATTAGCGTTTTCGTAGAATTGCTTGTAAGCATTTGCCACGATTGTGTAGATTTTTTTACCCGCCAGCTCTTCGGTGTGTACCCAGGGTTGAGCTTTAATATAAGCTTCACATAACAATTTGTTATTGCCAGCATGAGCCGATAAACATTGATAGGGCGAACCATCATCATGAGTTGGTCCTAGTGGCAGCATTTGCCAGACTGTTACCCCTGACTGGTGCAAAAAATCAACAAAACGGTAGGCATCAGCCCCTAAGTTTCTATTGGGTAAACTGGTGATATGCAGCAGTACACCGGTCCGACGGTTATCAAAGATATGAGCCTGTTTCATTAATTAGCCGCCACGACGCATTGTGCCACCCTGCTCGGCTTCTCCTCCTCCTAATGACACCACCTCTGACAATATTTGAGGCACTTCTTCTCCCAACATTTGATAAAGATTTGATAAATGCAAACGGAACAACCGTTCAAAATCACTGACACTGTCTGCTGCGTTGTAATCACCAAACCACCAGAACCAGTCCGACCCCTCGCAAATAGCCAGCTGTTTATCGATTGCCTGAAGCAGATCTTCATCAATCTCTGCAGCAGCAATTTTTTCGTCATACACCTGCTTAGCCTGACTCAGCAGATCCCATGCACGATTTTTATCAACATCACCAATCCAGGTGGAGAAAGTACCGTAAACCCAGCTACCGGCTACCATTTCAGGTAATAACGCTGGTTTAACGCCGTTATCCAGACAATCAGAGAAAGTAGTCAATTCTATATCCGGATGTCTGGAAAGCTGTTTATAAAGGTTTTGTAAAAAATAAAACCCATTATAGGAATAATGTTCCCAGGCATTTTCTCCATCGAGAATGACGGATACAACTCTATCGGCATCATCCTCTGTGGTGGCTTTGATATTGGTCAGATGATGAATAAAGTCATTAACAGCATCTTCAGCACTCCATTTGGTATAAGTAAAACCAATTAAATCGGATAAACCATCATCGCGGAAAAAGCATGCTGGCCCTACAGCTTCAAGTTGATAAGGCTTATGAATGCTATTGTCTGGCAAAGCACTTTTCTGCAGGCTGTTACGTAAAACATTTTCACCACTGGCAGTCCAGCTAAACCCGTGTTTGGCTACCGACTCAATGGTTGGCTTTGAAACTGCACCTTCAGATGGCCAGCAGCCTTTGGGACGGAAACCAAAGAATGACTCAAATACCTCAAGTCCTTTTTCCATGTGCCAATCGGTACGGACATCTCCACCAGGATACTGCCGAATTTGTGGCAACAGGGCATCCGGCATCGCTTCCAGTGTGCTATTGATATCCAGTAATAATGGGACTATCGGATGGGCGTAAGGTGTTACCGATAACTCTACTTTTTTAGATTCCGCAAGTCTTCGATAACGCGGAATAACATCACTCAGCAATTCACCAATCACGATCATCAATTGCCGGCGATCATGAAAATTAAATTGCTGACCTTTTTTCATTAAGGCCTCAATACGAATGTCGTTGCGTCTCACCGACTCACCCATCCATACCAGATGATACCAAACCAGCATGTCCACCAGGAACTGATCATTAAGGTAGGCCAGACGCTGTTTATCTTCCAATACCCAGCGTGCCATTTCAGCAAGTTTTGCAAATATCGGAAACGGCGCTATAAGCTTCTCATCATTGGCGCGCAGACAAGCATTTAATATTGTCTGGCGTTCTTCAATATGAACTGGTTGCACCGGTGAATCCAGCGCAATTAACAAAGGATCTTTCAGGCACCCCGTCCCTTTAAACCTGCCTTTCAGCTGTTGATCGTAATCATCAATCTGTTCCAGCAAGGTAGGTGCGAAATTAACGACCGCACGAGCCTCAGGGATTTGTTCGAGATGCCAGGCCATATCGACATAATCTTTTATTGCATGCAGATAGGTCCAAGGGAGCTGATAGCTTCCGCCCATCGGCTCACTATATTGCGGCTGGTGCATGTGCCAGCATAAAACGACTTTTAATTTATCGGACATAACGGTAATTTTGCCCCAGCATTTCAGGTGTGACTAAAACAACACCATTGGGTGAAACTTCAAAACGTTGTGCATCGAGTTCAGGATCTTCGCCGATAACCGTTCCTTCAGGAACAATACAGCCTTTATCAAGCACAACTTTCTTCAGGCGACAATGCCTGCCTACAGAGACATCCGGTAATACCACACTATCTTCTATAAGACTGAAACTATGGACTTCAACATTGGAAAACAGAACCGAATGTCTCACAACGGAACCGGAAATAATGCACCCGCCAGAGACCATTGAATCCACAGCCATGCCTCGCCGATCATCATCATCAAAAACAAACTTGGCAGGAGGCAGTTGAGCCTGATGGGTCCATATTGGCCATTCTTCATCGTAAAGATTTAGTTCTGGTGTAACACCAATCAACTCCAGATTCGCCGACCAGAAGGCGTCTATGGTTCCCACATCGCGCCAGTATCCCGGATCATTGCCCTGTACATCTTTGTAAGGGAAAGCGACAACTTTATACTTCTCAATTAATGATGGAATGATGTCATGCCCAAAGTCATGACTGGATCTTGAATTGTCAGCATCCTTTATCAACTGCTCATACAGAAAACCAGCATTAAAAATATAAATCCCCATTGAAGCCAATGCAACATCATCATGCCCCGGAATCGGCGTTGGATTTGCAGGTTTTTCGTCAAAAGCGATGATCCGATGATTCAAATCAACCGACATGACACCAAAAGCTCTGGCCTGATCCAATGGTACCTCGATACAGCCAATGGTCATATCGGCATTTTGCGCAACATGTTCAGCCAACATATCGCCATAATCCATTTTATAAATATGATCGCCCGCCAGGATTAATACGTACTCAGGGCCATGATTGCGTAAAATGTCGATGTTCTGATATACCGCATCGGCGGTGCCGGTATACCAACCCTGTTCGGTACGCTGTGAAGCTGGCAGCAATTCGACAAACTCTCCTAAAGCACCACGCATAAAGCCCCAGCCTTGTTGGATATGTCTTATCAATGAATGCGCTTTATACTGTGTTAACACCCCTACTCTGCGGATCCCCGAATTGACGCAATTTGAGAGAGGGAAATCTATAATTCTGAATTTTCCACCAAAGGGCACAGCGGGTTTTGCACGCCAACCAGTCAGTTGTTTCAAACGTGAACCACGTCCGCCTGCTAGGATCAACGCCAGAGTGTCTCTGGTCAGTCGACTGACAAAACGCGTGCTATTATTTTTGGGCATATTCAAATCTCCAGCCAGCTGTGCAGTGAAATATGTTGTAATGGCTTTAAGCGTGCCACATCGTTAAGGTGGACAGCAATAGAAAAATTTACAGGACATTATATCTATGGTTTTTGAACAAAATTTGACAGATGACCAACTTAAAATCATAGAAGCCAGACATCATGATCCTTTTGCAGTTTTGGGTCGTCATCCGACCAAAAGCGGTGTGTATGTCAGGGCTTTCTTACCTCATACCGAATCCGCAACGGTAGGGAACAATCTACCTATGAAGCGGGTTGAAGGTACAGATATTTTCGAGTGGACTGGCCGTTCTGATGATTTAGAAACGCCATATCAGATTCATCGTACCACTTCACAAAATCAAATTCAGAGTCATTACGATCCGTACTGCTTCCCTCCACAAATTTCAGATTACGATTTGTATCTGTTTGCCGAGGGTAAACACTGGCATGCCTATCGAATTCTGGGATCTCACAAGCGCACTGTAAACGGTGTAGAAGGTGTGATGTTTGCCACCTGGGCACCCAATGCCCAACGTGTCAGTGTTGTTGGTACTTTCAACCGTTGGGATGGACGCAGCCATCCCATGCGTTCAAGAGGCAGTACTGGCGTATGGGAATTATTTATTCCAGGTCTGGAAATCGGTGAGCTCTACAAATATGAAATACGTAACTATCATGATGGCAGTCTACATCTGAAAATGGATCCTTATTGCCAGCAGGCAGAACTTCGGCCTGGTACTGCCTCAGTGATTTTTGACAGCAGTTATCAATGGCAGGACAAAGAATGGATGTCCAACAGGGAGCATACAAAATGGCTACATGCGCCACATAGCGTTTATGAAGTCCACCTCGGTTCCTGGCAAAAACGCAATGATGGCAGCTTTTGCAGTTATCGTGAACTTGCTGACAAACTGGTGCCATACGTCAGCAAAATGGGCTTCACGCATATTGAACTGTTACCTATCACCGAACACCCTCTGGATATTTCCTGGGGATATCAAACGACAGGTTATTATGCTGCAACCAGCCGGTTCGGCTCACCGGATGATTTTCGATATTTTGTCGACCAGTGCCATCAAAATAATATTGGTGTGTTACTGGATTGGGTGCCAGGACATTTTCCCAAAGACAGCTTCGGCCTGGCCAAATTTGATGGCACAGCACTCTATGAACATGAAGATCCCCGTCGTGGAGAACATCAGGACTGGGGCACATTAATCTTTAATTACGGCCGTAACGAGGTTCGTAACTTCCTATTATCCAGTGCATTTTTCTGGCTGGAAGAATGCCATATAGATGGTTTACGCGTCGATGCTGTCGCGTCGATGCTTTATCTCGATTATTCGCGTGAGGAAGGTCAGTGGTTGCCAAACATTCATGGTGGTCGTGAGAATCTTGAGGTCATCAGCTTTCTCAAGGAAGTTAATACCATACTGCACCAGTCTCACCCTGGTTGTATTATCGCCGCCGAAGAATCCACCTCCTATCCAATGGTTTCACGACCAGCTGATATGGGCGGACTGGGTTTCTC
>DELT01000051.1 GCA_002354555.1 Methylophaga sp. UBA2689 | reverse complement strand
TTTTTCGGCGTTACAATGACATCATATGTCTCAGCCACGCCAATTCGAAATTCATCTACCGTAACGGGCTTGATCGGCTGACCGTCAGCAGAGACCACCGTCATCTCGAGACCCGGAATGCGAAAATCAAAAAACGTCATGGCAGATCCGTTTATAACTCTCAGACGAATTTTTTCTCCGGGCTTGTACAGTGCCGTCCAGTTGATCGAATTATCGCGACCATTCATCAGGTAGGTATAGGTAGATCCTGTTACATCCAATAGATCCCTGGCGCTCATGCGCATTTCGTTCCACATGGACCGCTCTTGCCATGTTTTTGCAAGCCCTTGTCGGCGAATATCGTCGATAGTGTCACCCAAGGTTCGCTGCTGATAATTGTAATAACCCTCGGCTACCTTGAGATTTCGGAACACCTCGTCGGGATCTTCAAAGGTCCAGTCACTGAGGATAATTACATGTTCCCGATCTGCGCCAATATCACCATCCGCGGGGTCAATTACAATCGGCCCTAAGTGACCTAACTGTTCCTGCAATCCAGAATGGCTGTGATACCAGTAGGTTCCGTTCTGATTAACATCATATTCGTAGTGAAAAGTTTCGCCAGGGTCGATACCCGGAAAACTGACGCCGGGCACACCATCCATATTCTCCGGCAGAATAATGCCGTGCCAATGGATGGAGGTAGATTCATTCAAAGCATTACTGACACGTAAACTGGCTCGCTGCCCTTCTTTCAACCTGAGCAAAGGCCCTGGCATACTACCGTTGATAGTTATCGGTCTAGCAATTCTTTCAGCAACATTCATATCTTCGCGGCGAATATGCAGATCGACCACATTCTGCGCATGAATAACATCACCATAGCTTCGACCCAGTGGATAAGCCCATGCCGGCGCCATTTTGGCTAAAACAAGGGCTGATGCTGTCCCAATGGCAGATTTAATAAAGCGTCTACGATTCTCTTCAATTGAATTTGCCATGGAATTCGTCTCCTAACAAAATTGGATTTAACTTAAACGTAAGCCTGTATTACACATTACAGTCAATGGTTATGGGAACTTGAAGATCCCTGAGCCGTAAGAATCTGGTATTGGTCGGGGGACAATTCAGGAAGTCGCTGCAAGAAAGCGACTAGGTTCCATATCTGTTCGTCAGTATGGCCCGGCCCCCAGGCTGGCATTCCAGAGCCCTTAATGCCGTGTTTAATAATCCAAAAATATTCTCTGGCTTGGACTACTTTTGGCTCATCATGCCCTGAGTGCTTCACCGTCAAATTAGGTGGTTCAGGATACAGTCCCAAAGTGAAATCTGAATTCATTTTGTCTGGCACAAGATGACAGCCTGCACACATAGCAGCATAATCTGAACCACCACGAAGTAATCGCGCAGGTATATCAAGATCAGCTGGCACCTCAATATTCTGAGCAGCCCGACTGATGGAGCGTTCACGTAAGGTTTCTAATGCCCAGTACGTAAGCTTTGTGTGCTTACTGTCAGCCCCCATTGGGTAATAGCCTGAATAAATGAACCCTAATCCAGCCAATACGACCAGACCTGACACAACAACAATACATTTAAAGCATGTCAATAACTTAAAAGATGGCACACTAATCACTCCGTTATAACAGCTATCTGAAATTAATGTTGATGCTCAGAAGGTTTTTTAACACCTGCTTCCATATCATGGCCAGCATCACCATCTTTAGACATTACTTCATCTTTAGGCATACATTTCTGCATCATGGCTTGCATGACTGGATCATTCATATCCATTTTAGAATGATCCATATCTTTCATAGCTGCACAGTTAGGTGCTTCTCCTTTGTTAATATGCTCTTCAGGGTTATGAGCTTGAGCAGATAGAGCCAACATTAATGCTGGCAACGCAACAAAATATGGCAAGGTTTGAAATTTCATAAAGTTAGTCCTAAATAGTATTAAAAGTATGAATAACTTGATTAAAGCAAAAATTATTAGCGGCAACACATAGTTAAATCTTGTCATTGCCTCTTAAGCTACATTTAATTGGATGAGCCAACATCACGATAAATTAAATTTGATTTCCGCTTGACCAGCGTTGGCTCAACTATTAAATCAACCTACTTTGAAGACTAACCGGACGATTCTGTCACCTTGATGACCTAAACATTACAAAAACGTAATCCTTATGTAATCCTGTAGTTATTTCTGAACAAATAGCATTGTTGGAAAATAATTTAGGGAGAGTATTCGTCTATGCGATTATTATTAGTGGAAGATGAGTTAAAAACAGGCGACTACTTACAAAAAGGACTAAGCGAGGCCGGGTTTCAGGTCAATCTTGTTCGAAATGGCCTAGATGGTCATCATTTGGCAATGACAGAAGCGTTTGATTTGATCGTTCTGGATGTTATGTTGCCGGATGTTGACGGGTGGCGGATCTTGCAGTCGTTACGTGAAGCAGAATGCCAAACGCCGGTACTATTCCTCACGGCTCGTGACACGGTGGATGATCGCGTTAAAGGCCTAGAATTAGGCGCAGATGACTATTTAGTTAAGCCCTTTGCCTTTGCCGAACTTCTAGCAAGGATAAGAACATTATTGCGCCGAGGCAGTCCCTCAACTTTTTCTGAGCTTCTTAAAGTAGCAGATCTGACTTTAGATTTACCTAAGCATCGCGTTACGCGGGCAGGTAAAAAAATAAATCTTAGCCACAAAGAGTTTTGTCTTTTAGAGTTATTGGCACGTCGCCAAGGTGAGGTTCTACCACGCTCTTTGATTGCCTCTCAGGTATGGGACATGAATTTTGACTCTGACACCAACGTGATAGATGTGGCAATACGCCGCCTGCGAGCAAAAGTTGATGACGATTTTGAACCGAAACTTATCCATACGGTTCGCGGTATGGGTTACAAACTTGACGTAGAGCCCGTTGATGAAGCCTTATAATCAAAAACCCCTTTCGCTCGCTGCAAGGGTAATGTTTTTCGTTGGGGCATCTGTAGGTTTAAGCTTACTTTTAATTGGCATCCTTGTACTGAATGCGGTCGAACGCCATTTTGCTGAACAGGATGCAGAAGAAGTTGCCGTTATTAATAAGGCTGTCATAGACGTATTGCGAAATAATAACGACAGCAATTTACAACTTAGTAAAGCGCTGTTCGGTGCTGTCTCTGGGCATCATGGCGTCTATTATCAAGTACGTAATCAACAAGATAAGGTGGTTTTCGAAAGTGCCGGCGCAAACCTTTCAATAGTGAAGGACAGCCTTCGCCACGTTACAGAAATTAGTGCCGGTAACCTACAAGTCTGGCATGCGGACGATAAGACATTTCGGGGTGTCCTCACGCACAATGCGATAGCGGGTCATAACTACTTGGTTATTACTGCCATCGATATTGGCTTTCACCTTCAATTTCTCCATAAATTTCGTCTAACGCTATGGTTAATAATGGTCCTTACTTGGGCCGTTACCCTGTTGGCTGCTTGGTATGGCGTGCACAAAGCGCATGCACCAATAAGAAGACTTTCGAACAAAATGGGTGACATACAAGCAGATCGTCTAGATATGCGACTTGCCCCATCTTTTGTCCCATCTGAATTACAGGACTTGGTGTCTTCATTCAACCACATGATAGGTCGACTTGAGGATAGCTTTAATCAGCTATCACATTTTTCAGCTGATATTGCACATGAGCTACGAACACCTCTGACTAATCTCATCACCCAGACACAGGTTGGCTTAGGCAAATCCAGAACACTCGAAGAATACCGTGAATTGTTGTACTCAAATTTGGAAGAACAAGAACGTTTGGCAAAGATGATTAATGGTATGTTGTGGTTAGCAAAAAGTGACCACGGCTTAATCAAACTTGAACAAACACCGCTGGACTTATCCGACGAAGTAAGAGAATTATTCGGCTTTTTTGAAGCTTTGGCAGAAGA
>DELT01000006.1:9101-14507 GCA_002354555.1 Methylophaga sp. UBA2689 | reverse complement strand
ATTGCCAAACGTCTGGTTGAGATCGCGGCTCAAACTGGTGCAGAGGCTGTTTCGCATGGCGCTACAGGTAAAGGTAATGACCAGGTGCGTTTTGAGCTTGGGGCGTATGGTCTCAACCCGAATATTAAAGTCATTGCACCGTGGCGTGAGTGGGATTTGTTATCCCGTCAGAAATTACTGGATTATGCAGAACAACACGGTATTCCAGTTGAAATGAAACAAGGCAAAAAATCGCCTTATTCAATGGACGCCAACCTGCTGCATATCTCATATGAAGGTGGCATTCTCGAAGATCCATGGGCTGAAGCAGAGGAAAGCATGTGGCGTTGGTCGGTTTCACCGGAAAATGCCCCTGATACAGCGACTTATCTTGAACTGAGTTATGAGAAGGGCGATATCGTCGCTATTAATGGCGAGCGTATGACACCTGCTCAGGTGATGATTTATCTGAATAAGGTCGCTGGTGAAAATGGCGTAGGTCGACTGGATATTGTTGAAAATCGTTATGTGGGCATGAAATCCCGTGGATGTTATGAAACACCAGCTGGTACGGTTATGCTCAGAGCGCATCGTGCAATTGAGTCATTAACACTGGATCGTGAAGTCGCTCATTTGAAAGATGAACTGATGCCACGTTATGCCAGCATGATTTACAACGGTTACTGGTGGGCACCTGAACGCCAGATGATGCAGACAATGATAGATGCATCACAGACATCCGTGAACGGTGATGTCAGAATCAAACTGTATAAAGGTAACGTTATAGTTGTTGGCAGACAGTCAGCTACAGATAGTCTGTTTGATGAATCTATCGCCACATTTGAAGATGATGCTGGGGCCTACGATCAGAAAGATGCTGAAGGTTTTATCAAATTGAATGCCCTCAGATTAAAAATAGCAGGGAAGAAGAAAAAATAGGCATACGGATTTTGTCGGAGTAGTTATGAAACACAGCGAATATGAAGAGCGGACTGCCGAATGGATGCGGCTTGCGCTTTCAAAAATGAAACACTATAAAATCGCTCCAACACCGGCAAATTATGCGCTTTGGTTTGAGTACGTTTCCGGTACGAACATGGCTTTGGTTGAAGCCGTGGATAATGAAATCGAACTGACGGGAAAAATAACCGAGCAGCAAATTCGTTTATTACATGAACAGTTCTTTGATGAAGATAAAGACAGAGCTGCGATGTTTGAGATGCGTCATGAACTGGCGCGTCTTCTCAAACAAACTTTGAACTACATATATACCGGAGTGACAACCACCGACCGTAGCAACAGCCATTTACAAAGCATGTTGAGTCGCTTGCAGCCAGATTTAAACCGCCAGCAATTGCATACCCTGATTGAAGAAGTGCTTATTGAAACACGGCTGGCAGTTTCGTCTGGTGAATTACTAAACGAGCAGTTAAACGGTGCAATGGCAGAAGTTGCTACCCTGAAAAAAGAATTAAGTGATTCCCGTCGTGAATCGATAACGGATAGCCTGACAGGTTTAGCCAATCGTAAACATTTTGATGAGTTGATCAATGAGATGACCCGAGGCGCTGATCAGAATGGCATGGATGTGTCGGTTATTTTCTGTGATATAGATTTATTCAGCGTTATCAACGAAAAACATGGCCAGTTAGTGGGTGATCAGGTGTTAAGAGTGATCGCCGAGTTGTTGAAAAAATCATTGAAAGGTCGTGATTTGGTTGCTCGATATGGTGGTGAGGAATTTGCTGTTATTTTGCCAAACACCAGTGTGCAAAACGCTCGTCAGCTGGCAGAGAGCATTCGTCAGGATATCGCCAGCAAACGTATCCAGCGCAAGGATACCCGTGAGCCACTTGGTGCCATCACCATGTCATTTGGTGTGGCACGTTATGTTCCCGGTGAGGGGGTTGACAGTTTTCTGCAGCGTGTCGATCGGGCGGTTTATCTGGCAAAACGTAGCGGACGCAATCATGTCTCTGATGCGCCACCTCCCATTATCTGATTAAAAACTATCAGTAAAAAACACTTCTTCGAGCGGTAACTGGCCAGCTCGAGGACGTGCATCTTCCAGCTTTTTACCAACGGTAATCATCATCACAATAATATGATCATGGGGTAAATTGATGATGCGTGCGACTTTATCAAAGTCAAAACCATCCATTGGACAGGTATCATATCCCATGCCCCTTGCCATCAACATTATATTCATGGCAGCAATGCTGGCCGAACGGACACATTCATCGCGCTGACCTTGATGATGATTTGTATAGTAATTTTCTATCGCCGGCAGTATGGCATTCTGTGCCGCCTGCGGAGCATGCTGCCAATAGCGTTCAGGTTGTTTTTCCCAGGCATTCAAATCAGCGCAGAGCACTAGCAATAAAGAGGAATCAACTACTTGTGCCTGACCCCAGGCCGCTTCCAGAATTTGCTGGCGCTTTTCAGCATCCTGCACCTGAACAAAACGCCAGTGCTGAATATTAAATGCAGTGGGTGAAAGGATGGCATGTTCCATCAGTTCATTCACTTCTGCTTCGGTCATTTGATGTGCCGGGTCATAGTGTTTGACCGAGCGACGAGTTTGAATCGCTTGTTTTATATCCATTGTTTTGCAGGGGTACTCAGTTAAGTTCAATTTTGAGATACAGCCATTGTTGTTCATCCTGATGGCTGCGATAGGTATTGGTATTGTGTTGCTGGCGTTGCTGCTCACCAATCTGACCAATTAAAATCCATTGATCTAGCGGACCATTCACAGTAGTTAGTAAGCTGGTTGTTGATATATCGCCATTACGCTGCATCTTAGAGAATAAGGGCAAGATATCGACACGGGCCTGTTGATTACCAAGAATATTTACTCTTGCCTGAAAGCCGTTATCCAGTTGAATGTACTGGGTCGTTTCCTGAACAGCAATACCACCATTAGGGTAAAAAATGAGCTGTTGCTGATTATCAGCGACAGCACGGCCCATTTGTATATCAATAGGCTGTCCAGCAATACCCCGTGCCTGATATTGCTGATCCCGTTCTCGACTGTCTTTGGTGGACCAGCGATTAATTTCCACCGATGAATTTTTCGGGTTCTCTAAGTCAATATTTAAACGATCATCGGAAAATTGTTCATCATTCAGCTGTTGCTGGGTTCGCAGGACGGTAACTGTAATGCTCTGCTGTTTACTGTCCAGCTGTTTGACCAGACGCTCTATTTCCTGAAAGCTCTGTGCCGAGCTTTTAATGATCAACAGGTTGTCATGGCCGCTGATGGTTGTGTAGTTGTCTGCCATGGGTTCAATCATTGGCAATATTTCCGCCGCAAGTCGATGTTGTAATTCAATGGTGCGGATTTGATCTGCGTAGGCGGGTAGGGTCAGCAAGAAAAACATTATCGAAAAGATGATTTTCATATATGTAATCGCCTTGTCGCAACATCTGCAGAGCTGTGATTCCAGCATTCTTCAAAGTGTTGTTTGAGTTCCCGGACTGTCAAGGGATCATGCAGATTGGCCTGACCTTGATAGCGTTGATTGTTGAGACAGCGTAAATAGCCTGAATGGTCCGCCAACATCACTATATTTTTTGGGCGTTGGTTTTTTTCCGAGAGAATATGCACACTGATTGAACTGGTGAGTTTCGATATTAACGGTAGCAGTCGATGGGAGTTAATGACACTACTTTGAGTTTCATCTACCAATAATCTTATCTGTGAACGGTGGCTATTGATGCACAGTTGTTTCAAGCGTTCGATTACTGCCGGATTATCAAGTAAAACAATATCCATATCACTGCCCAGAAAACAGATTTCCCGCTGGGCGGTTTCCACCAAGGCTAAGGCTGCAGCCGCAGCCTCATGTTTACCATCAAATGCGATGATACGATTAGAACTGTCTTGGGTGGAAATATCCGTCATTTAGCAGTTTTTTGCCTGTTCAACAGCGTTACCGATATAACTTGCAGGTGTCATATCTTTCAATGCAAATTTAACGGCATCCGGTAAATCAAGGGTATCAATAAATTCATGCATGATTTGTTTGTTGACTCTTTGTCCACGGGTTAATTCTTTGAGCTTTTCATAAGGATTCTCTATTCCATATCGACGCATAACCGTCTGGATAGGTTCCGCCAATAATTCCCAGTTGGCATCCAAATCTGCGGCCATTTTTTCTGGAGCAGCTTCGAGTTTGCTAATTCCTTTGAGTGCAGAGCTGTAAGCCAGCATGGAGTGAGCAAAACCGACACCAATATTGCGTAACACGGTGGAATCGGTCAGATCACGCTGCCAGCGGGAAATAGGCAGCTTCATCGCCAGATGATCGAATGTTGCATTGGCAATACCCAGATTACCTTCCGCATTCTCAAAATCAATTGGATTAACCTTGTGTGGCATGGTGGATGAGCCGATTTCGCCTTTGACGGTTTTTTGTTTGAAGTAGCCAATGGAGATGTAGCTCCAGACATCACGACAGAAATCAATCAGCACGGTGTTAAAACGAATCATTGCCTGAAACAGTTCTGCAACATAGTCATGCGGCTCGATCTGTGTGGTGTATTTATTCCAGCGCAACCCCAGTCCGGTAACAAATGCATTCGCCATCATCGGCCAGTCAACATTTGGATAAGCCGCATAGTGGGCATTGTAGTTACCCACAGCGCCGTTCATTTTCCCGTAAAGCAAGACTGCGGCGACGTGAGTGCGTTGCAGTTCAAGGCGTTTTACCACGTTGGCTAATTCTTTACCCAGTGTGGTGGGAGAGGCCGGTTGACCATGAGTGCGAGACATCATCGGTGTTTCAGCCTGTTCCTGTGCCAGTTTCTTCAGCGCACCTATTAAGGTGTCCATTTCCGGCAGAATAACGTTTTCACGGGCATTTTTAAGCATAATGCCGTAAGCGGTATTATTGATGTCTTCCGAGGTGCAGGCAAAGTGCACAAACTCATTTACCGCATCAAGCTCGGCGTTGTTTTTGAATTTACGTTTAATGAAATATTCAACCGCTTTCACATCATGGTTGGTTTCACGTTCAATAGCTTTGATTTCAGCCGCGTCTTCTACCGAGAAATCATTCATCAAATCATTGAGAAATTTTTCGGCAACTTCACTCAGTTTTGGTACTTCCTGGATATCTGCATTGGCGCCGAGTAAATGTAACCAGCGGCATTCCACTTCAACTCTGGCTCGCAGCAGACCATACTCACTGAAATAGGGGCGCAAAGCCTTTGTTTTATCGGCATAACGACCATCAACTGGCGAGATGGCAGTAAGAGCAGTTAATTCCATGAAAACTCCATTAAAAATAAGCTGAAAATTGGCCGAAATTATAGCAGAACTCAGCCCTGATTCTGGATTTGATTCAGTTTGCTTTGTGAATTTGCGTTAAAATAACGGTCATCTTAGTTTCAACTTCGGAGCGTTTTCGTGCTGCAAGAATA
>DELT01000006.1:3852-8875 GCA_002354555.1 Methylophaga sp. UBA2689 | reverse complement strand
TTTCTGGCGGCGATTGCCAAACAGGAAACACAATGTGATTTGATAACACCGGTTTATGCGACTGAACTGCTCGGTACCATGATGGGGGGATATAACATCCAACCTTTAATCGAGTTGCTGGATTATGACGCAACCGCCGAGGCAGCAGAAAAAGCACTTTCCAAAATTGTTATGGTTTATGACGCCTACCATGATGTAGTGGAAAAAGCTGAAACCAATCAATACGCCAAGCGCATTTTACAATCCTGGGCCGAAGCTGAATGGTTTTTATCCCGACCAGCATTAGCTGAAGCGATTACGCTAACTGTGCTGAAAGTCCCGGGCGAAACCAATACCGATGATTTATCCCCGGCAACTGAAGCCTGGAGTCGTCCTGATATTCCTTTGCATGCCAAGGCAATGTTGGTCAGCAAAATGCCTGACGCGCTGGATACCATTATCTCGCTGAAAGAAAAGGGCCACCCTATTGCTTATGTAGGTGATGTTGTCGGTACCGGATCTTCACGTAAATCTGCGATCAATTCTGTGCTCTGGCATATGGGCCACGATGTGGCTTACGTCCCGAATAAACGTCAGGGCGGCGTTATTTTAGGGAACAACATTGCGCCAATTTTCTTCAATACCGCAGAAGACTCTGGTGCCTTGCCAATAGAATGTAATGTCGATCAGCTGGAAACCGGCGATGTCATTACTATCAAGCCATATGAAGGCAAAATTTACAACGAAGCCGGTGACGTGGTTTCTGAGTTCACTTTACGGCCTACCACTATCGCTGATGAAGTGCGTGCCGGGGGGCGTATTCCTTTGATTATTGGTCGTGGTTTAACCGATAAAGCCCGCGAAACATTGGGTATGCCACCATCAGATGTTTTCAAACGTCCGGTAGAACCCGTTCATAGTGATAAAGGCTTTACGCTGGCACAGAAAATGGTCGGTGTTGCCTGTGGTGTGGAAGGTGTCCGCCCTGGTGCTTATTGTGAACCTAAAGTCACCACCGTCGGCTCACAGGATACAACGGGAGCAATGACCCGTGATGAGTTGAAAGAATTAGCCTGTCTGGGGTTTTCGTCTGATTTGGTGATGCAGTCTTTCTGTCATACCGCGGCGTATCCAAAACCGGTTGATATTAAGTTGCAGCATGAACTACCGGAATTTATCAGTACTCGTGGCGGTGTGTCATTACGCCCGGGTGACGGCGTTATCCACTCATGGTTGAACCGAATGATTTTACCGGATACCGTCGGTACCGGTGGTGACTCACATACCCGTTTCCCGATTGGTATCAGTTTCCCGGCAGGTTCAGGTCTGGTGGCATTTGCCGCGGCACTGGGTGTTATGCCGCTGGATATGCCAGAATCAGTATTGGTACGTTTTAAAGGCGATATGCAACCCGGCATTACATTACGTGACCTGGTTAATGCCATTCCCTATGCTGCTATTCAGGAAGGATTGCTGACGGTTGAAAAGAAAGGCAAGAAAAATATCTTTAATGGCCGCGTTTTGGAAATTGAAGGTTTACCAGATCTGAAAGTCGAACAGGCATTTGAGCTTTCAGATGCGTCGGCAGAACGTAGTGCCAATGGTTGTACCGTCAGATTAAATAAAGAACCGATTATTGAGTTTTTGAACTCCAATATCTCATTAATGGAATGGATGATTGCCGAAGGTTATGCTGATGCCAGAACATTGCAACGTCGCATAGATGCCATGCGTGCATGGCTGGCTGATCCACAGTTGCTTGAACCGGATGCTGATGCAGAATACGCTGCGATTATTGAAATTGATTTAAATGAAATCAAAGAGCCATTACTGGCCTGTCCGAACGACCCGGATGATATCAAACCCTTATCCGAAGTCGCTGGTGCTCATATTGACGAGGTGTTTATTGGTTCTTGCATGACCAATATTGGACACTATCGTGCCGCCGGTAAAGTGCTGGAGAAAATGGGTAATCTGCCCGTGAAATTGTGGGTTGCTCCGCCGACCAAGATGGATCAGCATCAATTAACGGAAGAAGGTATTTACAGTATCTTTGGTCGTGTTGGTGCTCGCACTGAAACACCGGGTTGCTCGTTGTGCATGGGTAACCAGGCACGGGTCGCGGATAATGCCACAGTGGTTTCAACCTCTACCCGTAACTTCCCGAATCGCCTGGGTAATGGAGCCGATGTGTATTTATCGTCTGCAGAACTTGCTGCCGTGGTCGCCAGTATGGGACGCATTCCAACGGTTGCCGAATATCTGGAGAAAGTCGCTGGTATTCAGCCTATGGCTCATGAAATCTATCGTTATCTGAATTTTAACGAATTGGAGCACTATCAACGTGCTAAAGCTAGTTAAACTGATAACTCACAGAAACCAAAAAGGGCTGTATTTACAGCCCTTTTTTTATGACTATTATTGGTGAAGCATTATTAGGTTTGAGCGTGTAACTCTGATGCTGCCTGTAATAATTTATTGCTCTGTAGTAAAAACTGCCAGCGTCTGCCACCTTTCTGTTGCCATAACACTGCAGCGCGAATTCCAGACAGCAACAAAGCACGAATACGATTAACGTTATCAGCTTGCTGCAGATAAGTTGAATCACCAAATACCTGAATGCGCGGTGTGAGTTCACTGACCGTACGCTGATAAATATCGGCGAAACGGGCGATAACCTGCGGGCTGGTGATACTGCCAAAATACTCGATTTGTTGGGGAATCTGATCCAGTTCGCGGGTAATCAGATCCAGCATCGCCGGGCGTTTTGCCAATTTGCGTTGCAAGTGCAATATTCCGATTGCATAGCGTAACAACACAATATCGCCAGGTTGTTTACGTTTCGATAGCTGATTATTGAACTGACGAATACCGGTTTTTAATTTACTGATTTCACCGTAAACCGATTCAGTATCAGGTGCATCCATCACCAGTAAACTCTGCAGCATGGTCTGCATATCATCATTATCAACCTGGCCGGTTTCAGCAATCTGTTGCACCAGGGTCACCGATTGCATCAAAGCGGAGAGGGCGATGACCCGATCATGAATGATTATTCTCTGACTCATGGATGCATCCCCGGAGCGTTGGTATCTATAATAATGCCACCGCCCAGACAGACATCATCCTGATAAAATACTACAGATTGTCCTGGGGTGACGGCACGTTGTGGCGTGTCAAATTCAACCTGAATATTCCCCTGTAGATCCTGCGTGATGAGACAGGGCTGATCTGGTTGACGATAACGGGTTTTTGCACTGGCACGACATGGCAGTTCGGGGGCTTCGCCTGCCACCCACGAGAGTTGTTCAGCAGTCAGTTTAGTGCTGTAAAGCCATTCATGTTCGCCTTGAACAACATATAAAATTCGCTTTTCCATATCTTTGCCAGCGACAAACCAAGGTTCACCGCTGCTGTTTTTCCGACCACCAATGCCAAGACCCTGGCGTTGGCCGAGGGTGTAATACATTAACCCTGAGTGTTCGCCAATTTTTTCGCCCTCAGGGGTACGCATTTCGCCAGGTTGAGCCGGGATATAACGTCCCAGAAACTCACGGAAGCGTCGCTCACCGATAAAGCAGATACCAGTGCTGTCTTTTTTGTCGTGATTGATAAAGCCAGCTTTTTCGGCAATCTGACGCACTTCGGTTTTTGGTAATTCACCCAACGGGAATAGGGTACGTGATAATTGCGCCTGACCAAGGGTATAAAGAAAGTAACTCTGGTCTTTGCTGTTATCCAGGCCTTTTAGTAATTGAAACTTACCGTCATGTTCGCGCACTCGTGCGTAATGCCCGGTAGCAATCAGATAGCCTCCCAATTCCATGGCGTGATCTAAAAAGGCTTTAAATTTGATTTCGCGATTACACAGGATATCGGGATTCGGTGTGCGGCCCGCTTTGTATTCATCCAGAAAATGCTTGAATACATAATCCCAGTATTCCATGGCAAAATTGGCTTCATGAAAAACGATGCCAACTTTATCAGCAACGGATTGGGCATCTTTGCGATCATCTTCGACTGTACATTCGCTTTCGTCGGCGTAGTCGACCCAGTTTTTCATAAACAGACCTTCAACATCAAAGCCTTGTTGTTTAAGTAACAACGCTGAAACAGAGGAGTCCACGCCGCCGGACAGACCGACAACTATTTTTTTGTGTTCAGACATAATTAATCAGTTAATAAATCAAGTGGATAGCGTTTTCCAGCAAGGTAATCCTGTAAACATTGCTCAACTAGAGGGCTGCGAAACTGTGATCGACGCTGTTTGATAGTGTCAGCATCCAGCCAGACAGCCTGATGAATATCACTATCCAATGGTCTATCCAGCTTTTCCTCCAGGCTCCCGCTAAAACAGAAACGAATATAGGTGTTTTCAGTTTGCTGATGTCGCCAGCGATAGATACCAATCAACGACTCAGGCGTAAATTGCCAGGCTGTCTCTTCCAATGTTTCCCGGATAACCGCTTCAATCAGGCTTTCTTCGTCTTCGAGATGGCCGGCCGGCTGGTTGAGTTTGAGTTCGCTGCCGATCATTTCTTCGACCATCAGAAATTTCTGGTCGCGTTCTATTACGGCGGCTACGGTGGTTCTTGGAGTCCAAATCATCAGCGTATTTTATCACGGTCTGATAATTAACTTCGCACCATTGTCCGGGTTGCAGATCATTTAATTGCCACGGTCCAATCGCCATGCGGATCAGTCTTAATGTTGGATGGCCGACTGCAGCAGTCATACGGCGTACCTGTCGGTTTTTGCCTTCGCTGATTTGCAGTTCCAACCATTGAGTGGGAATCGATTGTCGAAAACGTACCGGCGGAACTCTTTCCCACAAATCAGGCTCATCGATAAGTCTTGCCTTAGCCGGCTTGGTCAGACCATCTTTTAACATGACACCCCGTTGCAATTGTTCAAGCGCAGCGGCATCCGGAATATTTTCCACCTGAACCCAGTAAGTTTTGCTTAATTTATGACGTGGATCGCTGATATGATGTTGCAATTGACCATCGTCGGTCAGCAATAATAATCCTTCACTGTCCCGATC
>DELT01000006.1:0-3719 GCA_002354555.1 Methylophaga sp. UBA2689 | reverse complement strand
GGTTTATTAAATGCAATTAGTCTGGTCATGGTTATATCAACGCCATAGATCATGTAAAATGCCACTTTTAACTTCAGGAGCCGTGCATGGCATATCAACACATTAGTGTACCGGAACAGGGTGCAGCCATCGGCGTGAATGCCGATTATTCATTGAATGTACCTAATCAACCGATTATCCCTTTTATCGAAGGTGATGGCATCGGTATCGATATCACACCGGCCATGATTGATGTGATTGATGCGGCAGTGAACAAAGCCTACAACGGCGAACGCAAAATTTCCTGGATGGAAGTCTACGCTGGCGAAAAAGCCACACAGCTTTATGGCGCAGAAACCTATCTGCCAGAAGAAACCATTGAGGCGTTGAGAGAATATTCAGTATCGATAAAAGGTCCGTTAATGACCCCAGTGGGGGGCGGGATTCGCTCTTTGAATGTGGCACTACGCCAGACACTTGATTTATATGTCTGTCAGCGCCCAGTTCGTTATTACCCAGGAACACCAAGCCCAGTTAAGGCCCCCGAAAATATCGATATGGTTATCTTCCGTGAAAACTCAGAAGATATTTATGCCGGTATCGAGTGGGCTGCCGGCACACCGGAAGTACAGAAGGTCATCGACTTTCTTCAAAAAGATATGGGTGTCAGCAAAATTCGTTTTCCTGAAACCTCGGGTATCGGCATCAAGCCGGTTTCCAAAGAGGGAACAGAACGTCTGGTTCGTAAAGCCATTCAATATGTTATCGACAATGACCGTGATTCATTGACCCTGGTACACAAGGGCAACATCATGAAGTTCACCGAAGGGGCTTTCAAACAATGGGGTTATGACCTTATTGAAAAAGAATTTGGTGCCACCCCGCTGGATGGTGGGCCCTGGAAAACCTTTAATAATCCAAATACCGGTAAAAAAATCGTTATCAAAGACTCGATAGCCGATGCGTTTTTACAGGAAATTTTATTGCACCCTAAAGATTATGATGTGGTTGCTACATTGAATCTGAATGGTGATTATATTTCTGATGCCCTTGCTGCACAGGTTGGGGGAATTGGCATTTCACCGGGTGCAAATTTAGCGGATGCCGTTGCGATGTTCGAAGCAACACATGGCACAGCACCGGCTCTGGCTGGAAAAAATAATGCGAATCCGTCATCATTAATCCTATCGGCCGAAATGCTTTTACGACATTTAGGTTGGGGTGAAGCGGCAGATCTGGTCGTTTCCGGCGTCTCAGGCGCCATTTCTAATGCGCGTGTCACCGGTGATTTAGCTCAGGCTATTGGCGTCGATGCGTTGAGTTGTAGTGATTATGCTGCAGCTGTTATTCAAAACATGTAAGGAGTTTCCATGAAAGTTGCAGACAACAAAGTAGTCGTGATTGACTACACGCTCACCGACAACAGCGGCACAGTCATTGATAGCAGTGAAGGTGCCGGCCCGCTGGCGTATCTGCATGGTGCAGGCAATATTATCCCTGGTTTGGAAGATGCCCTGGCGGGCAAAGAAACTGGTGATAAAGTCCAAGCCAGTATCGAACCAGCAAATGCTTATGGCGAACGCCATGATGCGTTAAAACAGGATGTACCTGCTGAATTATTCAGTGGTGTAGAAAAAGTTGAAGTTGGTATGCAATTTCAGTCAGAAACCGAGCAAGGTCCGGTTTTGGTCACTGTCGTTGCAATTAACGATGAAACAGTTACCGTTGATGGTAATCACCCTCTGGCTGGCGTACATTTGAACTTTGACGTTGAAATCCGTGAAGTTCGTGAACCAAGTGCAGAAGAACTTGAACATGGACATGTTCATGGTGAAGGCGGTCACCAGCACTAAAAACTAAAATTTATATTTAGTCTCAAAGGCGGGCATTGTGCCCGTCTTTTTGTTTCAGACGTAGAATTTCATGCAAACTATAGAACAACTAAAACAACAATTTGCTATTGCTGATCGCCTGGATTTTTCTATGGGGCCTTCAGAATGTGTGATGATAAATATCAACACACCTCATGCCAAGGCACTTATAACAACTCAGGGTGCGCAGGTGTTATCTTACCGCTCTGCAAATGCATTACATGATTTATTGTTTTTGAGTCGATTGAGCCGTTATGGGGATCGGCGGGCCATTCGTGGTGGTGTCCCCATCTGTTGGCCATGGTTTGGTGTTGATCCTAGTGGTAAAGGACGTCCTGCTCATGGTTTTGCACGTAACCGGGATTGGGATCTGATTGATGTTCAACAGACTGAAAATGATGGCATTAAATTGACTCTGTCATTAGCGCCTGATCCAAGGGATGAACCGCTTTGGCATTGTGCTTATAGTTTAAAAATGGTGATTGAGATTGGTGAACAGCTAACGTTGTCCTTAACCACGGAAAACCTTGATAAAGAAAGTTTTGTTATCTCACAGGCATTGCATACTTATTTTGCAGTGGGAAATATCGAAAAAACACAGGTGAGGGGGTTGAGCAATCATCATTATCTCGACAAGGTAGAAAATTTCCGTGAGAAACTTCAGGCCGGTGAAATCGTTTTTAACGGCGAAACAGACAGGGTATATCTTAATAGTCCTGACAAACTGTTTATTGAGGATACTGACTGGGCACGACGCATTGTGGTGGAAAGTTCTGGTTCAAATACCACAATCGTATGGAATCCGTGGGATAAAGTGTCGACATTAAAAGATATGACTGATGATTCGTATCAGTACTTTGTCTGTGTTGAGACGGCCAATGCCGCCAATAACAGTATCAGTTTAGCACCAGGTGAGACCCATACGATTTCAGCTGGATACAGGATCATGCCATTGGGGTAGAAAGCGAGACTCTATGGTCAGCTATAAACGATATAGAGTTTGCTTAAGCCCAGCGCTGACGTAATTCTTCGCGATTTAAAGCCAGCCATTGGATAGCGATAATCGGAATCGCCGAGATGATTTTACCTGCTTCCAATAAGGCATAGACTTCATCGAATGATAATACACTGACTGAGATATCCTCATCTTCCTCATCCAGGCCATGTAAACCACCGATATGGGTGCTATCAATGCGTCCACAAAACAGGTGTAGCAGTTCGGATGTGCCACCGGGAGAGGTAAAAAACTCATTTATTTTGATCATTTCCAGTATTTCACATCCAGACTCCTCAACAGCTTCGCGATAGGCCACGGATTCTGGTGTCTGACCTGGTTCAATTGCACCAGCCACGATTTCCAGTAGCCAAACCCGTTCATCATTTAGTTGTAAGGCGCCAGGACGAAATTGTTCGATAATAACTAATGCATCTTTTTGTGGATCATAGAGTAATACCGCAACACAGCTTCCACGATGAAAGACTTCTCGGGTTATCGGTGCACTCCAGCCACCTTTGTATAGTGTATGTTTTAAAGAGACAACTTTTAAACTAAAAAAACCGCTATAAGCGGTTGTTTCTTCAATGATTTCAAACTGTTTTTTGCTCATCAGTTTTCCTTACATATCAGGAGTGTTATTCGACAGGGGTAAATGCTGATTTTGATATACCCTCTACACGACGCAATACCGCAGTAAATTTAGTGCCATCTTTTTCAATGTGCTCCAGTTTGACTGGTAAATAATTCAGCTCAGGTGCACACCACAAAGTGGTTTCCCGATCCTTGTCGCTGTCTCTATCACGTTGTCTTTTAAATTTAACAGTGTTTATGCTGCCAAGTGGAGTAGTTATCGTTTCCTGCTCAAGTCTTTT
>DELT01000016.1:3358-7166 GCA_002354555.1 Methylophaga sp. UBA2689 | reverse complement strand
ATTCTGCAGCACCTCTTCATAAGCGATGTCATTATGAGATTTAGCGTATATCGAGGGTTTTGTCGCCGCACAACCTGCCAGCATAAACATCAGTAATACCGTTAAAAATCGCATAACAAAATTCTCCACAACCATTACTCTACAGACAATTTCAGAAAGCAGATGTTACAGAAATAAATCTATTCTGCTGAAGAGGATCACCGTTTATTTTTACGTGCGGCTTTTTTGGCCGCTTTTTCTTCACGTCTCTGTATTACCTGCAACCACTCCCGTTCAGTCATCTCAGGAGTTTCCAGCGTCAGTCTGCCAAGCTGACCATTGCGTAATTCAGTGAGCAGAATTTTACTTATCCGCTCAATATCGGCCACACCACCGGCTTTAATACAACCACGCTTCTGGGCCATTTTTTCCAACATCGTTTGTTCATGGTCAGTGATGTCATCGACATGAAATCTACTGAACAAAGCTTCAGGATATTGCTGCATAAGATACTTGACAGCGTATAAGGCAATATCATGATTCTCAAAAGCAGTTTCTTTAATGGCATGGGTAATCGCCAAACGATACCCACTGTCATGATTTTCCAGATTGGGCCATAACACTCCCGGGGTATCATGTAATACCACCACATCATCAACGATAATACGTTGCTGAACCTTGGTCACAGCAGGTTCATTACCAGTTTTGGCTATCTGTCGCCCGGCAAGTGCATTTATCAATGTCGATTTACCAACATTGGGAATACCCATTATCAGTGCCTGAATTTTTTTAACACTGCTGGCTTTATGCGGTACCAGTTTTTGGCACATCGCAATTAATTCCTTGCCACGAGAAGTCTCATTGGCAGACAGAACCAGGGTTTTGATTCCCTGCTCCTGCTCAAGATATTGTTGCCAGATTTCAGTCAGTTGCGGATCAGCCAGATCGGCCTTGTTTAGCACCTTAAGACAGGGTTTATCACCTCGAATAGCCGCCAGCATGGGGTTGGAGCTGCTGTATGGAAGTCGGGCATCCAGCACTTCGATGATGAGATCCATCTGCGGCAGAATTTTTTTCATCTCCAGCCCGGCTTTGTGCATATGTCCGGGGAACCACTGAATTGCCATTAAGTACTCACTACAAACACCAGAATTGGTTAATCCATTATAACGCTTAAGCTAAATATAACGTTCCTCTTCTCGCAGAAACTTGCTGATATCGACTTCATCAATTTGTTCTGAGGTCATAAACTTTTCGGCGTATTGTTTGTACACGCCACTGGTGAGGAATAATTCAAACACATCCCTATCCATCAACTCCTGCTCAACCAGCTGATGCAGAATGAAAATGGCTACGCTGAGGGTTTTGGCTTTTTTATAGGGGCGATCTGCAGCTGTCAGTGCTTCAAAAACATTGGCCAGCATAATGATGCGTTCAGGGACTGATAAATCGTCAGCAGTGAGCCCCCGTGGATAGCCAGTCCCATTCATTGTTTCAAGATGTGTTGTTGCATAACGCGGAATAGTTGAAAGCTCCTCAGGATATGGTAAGGCTTCAAGCATTTTGATAGTGGTCAGAATGTGTTCATTGATTCTGAAACGCTCTTCTTTGGTCAGGGTACCGGACTCAATGGTCAGGTTGTAGAGTTCACCATGATTAAAACCGTATTCCGGTTGGTTCAGATTCTCCCCGGCCCAGGCATCCTCAGCTGCTTTCTGATTGCGAGGAATAATATGTTCCGCTTTATCTGCCAGCAGCTGTTCAGTCACAGGAAGCGTAGTTGTTGCAGCAGTTTGCTGATCCAGCTCTACTGGAGAGAGCCCTAACTGATCATCAAAATGTCGTTCCCAGGTGATTTTCGCCAGCCGTTTCAATCTTTCATTGGTATTCTGATCCATAAATTCTGTACCAATATTGCATTGAGCAACAAAAGCAAAGTCATCTTTTAGCTGCAGTTGCTTCACCTTTAACGCTTCTTCATTCATTTCACGATTTTCAGGTCGTTGCACTGTTTGTTGCCAAAACTCTATTTCGGCATCACGCCACAACACCTCAAAGCGCATACGGATCTCGTGAATCCGGTTATAGATCATTTCCAGCTTAGTACGTTTATCAACCAGATATTCCGGAGTGGTGATTTTTCCAATGCTATGTAACCAGGCTGCCAAACGAAATTCCCGCTGTTTGCCTTCATCATCCAGTTTGAAATGTTTAAAAATCTGCTCGTTTGATTTATCTGCTTCGTTTGCCAATAACATCGACAGCTCGGGTACCAGCACACAATGACGTGTTGGATAAGATGATTTTGCATCAATCGCATGGGCTACTGACTCAATCAAAGAATCGGTCCATTGCTGTTGTGTTTGTTGATAAGTTCGAATTGTCTGTGACAGATCGTGTAAGTTTTCACTTAATGCATCGATTTCTATTAAGTGATGAGCTGGAACGTCTACCGCAGAAAATTGACGCTGTTGAATATGCTCAATATTTGTCTGAAGTTTTTTTACGGCAGACAATATTAGCGAAGCAAACCACCAACTGAGCGGCAATAGGAGTAACAACATCAGGCCGGCAACCAGCATGGCATTTTGAGTTTTGCTCCACACCTGGGTCATCAGCGTATTCTGTGGCGAAATGATAGTGAGGTACTGTGGTTCCACATCATTGATGGCAATAGCCTGATGATAGACATAATAATCCTGTTCATTAAGTCTTATCGATTGCAGCTCATCGGAAACCTGTAGCGCATCACTTTTAAAACGCTCCAGACGAAATGCCTGGGGATTACCTTCCATATTTATGGAATTAAACCACTTATCAACTAAGGCCTGATGATGACTATCCGATAAATTTTCCAGTGCCCGGTTAAAGATGTTGGTAAGCCCAGTGTTTTGTCGATTCACCATAAAATGTAGCCCGGTAGGCAATTCTGCTGGCGAGAAGTCCACGCCCTGATGTACCGTTATCTCATCTGTATATTCCTGAGCGGTGATATATTGCAACGTAATTGCCGTATCCATTCCGGCATCAGCCTCCCCACGGATAACAACTTCAAAAACCTCGCGAGTGGTTTCCACTTCAATAATATTGATATCAGGAAACTCTGCCTGCAACCTGCCGGTTAATGACCAGCCCTCGGGGATGGCAACCGTTTTACTGTTCAACTCTGTAATACGTGTAACAGGCAACTCGGAAGAGGTGATAATGCCGTAAGGAACATCGACAAACGGGATGGTCATTTCGCCCATAAAATTACGAAATTCACTGTAAAAAACCGGCTGCATGATTTCCAGCTCACCATCGACAAACTGTGTTGCTAGCTGTTGCCAATTGTCTCCCGTAATAAACTGCATCTCCAAACCGCTCATCCGTGAAATGTAATTCAGCACATCTACGGCATACCCCATAGGTACACCGTTACTGGAAAAATTTAACGGCGGCCAGTCTTTCTCACTACTCACCCGTAATATCGGGTTTTCTTCAATTATCGCCAGTTGCTCGTTCGTCAGTTCCAGTCTTGGCGCTTCTGGCAACGGAATAATTTGTTCTGCAGGTTGATTGGAGGCAATAACTCCACCCGTTTGTGGATAGAAAAATATTTCCGTCTCATTATCTCGATGACGGTTTCTCAGCAAAGTAGACAATCCTGTCAATTCTACGGTGATCGATAAAACGGCATCACTGTCAGGCAATTTGACTGAGTAGGTTTGCGCTGGGGAAAATATTTCGGTGAGCAGATAGGATTGAGTTGTGCTCACATCATCGACGGTAGCTTCCGAAAACCAGGGGTGGGTAGTGATATCAATATCACTTTGATGCTGCCAGGCAT
>DELT01000016.1:0-3328 GCA_002354555.1 Methylophaga sp. UBA2689 | reverse complement strand
CAAATGCTGGCGCAGGGCTGGCGAGGACTGTAAGTTTATGAGTTGTTCTACCTCACCATTTTGTTGACCCAGATAAACAGATTGAAATAAAGGATTACGTTGCATAACGGCAATCAGCAACTGACGGACTTCACCATTGATCTGTGGATTTTCGAGTAATCCGGGTAACTGTTTTAGTTCATTAATTTCTTTCGTGGCTCGATTATCAATGGATTCCAGATATTCATTAATACTGAACATTGTTTGCTGATAGCGAGAATGCACAACTTTCTCTGCCAGATTTTTATTGAAATAATATTGCAAAGTAATGACAACTACAGCGACCAGCAAACTGGAAAGCATTAACCCTGCAACAACAGCAGTGCGAATTGGTAGCTGAAATTTTTTATTTTGCTGTTGCATGCCGGCCCTCTTTGGCGATTTAGATCTTTATCTAACAGAGAATTAATACTTCAAGCTTGTCACAATTGAATGATGCATTCTTAGAACAAGCTTTGGTTTTTCGACTTTTATGCTAATTGAAACCTCAGAATTACTTGCCAGCACGTATAATCACAGTTTGATAATGACATTAAACATTTTAGCTGTCGCGAATGCCCCCCTTTTTTGCGGGCTGTTTACCTTTAACAGCAGCCTTATTGGACGATATAAGCCTCCAACAGCAGTGATTCTGAAAAACAAACAAAACCGGGTAATAAACTCTGATATTCAGGCAACTTTTTTTTCCATATGAAAAAAAGAATCAAACATTTTTTAATTTTCAGCTGTGGCTGGTTATGCGTCATTTTAGGAATAATTGGCGCATTTTTACCGGTGATGCCAACTACGCCGTTTATGATTCTTGCCTTGGGCTGTTTTGCCGAGACTTCACCACGGTTTCACGCTATGTTGCTTAATAACCGTTGGATAGGGGCCCCCTTGAGACAATGGGATCAAACCAAAACGGTACGACGCCGTACCAAAATCCAGGCACTTATTATGCTGGTCATCGCCTTTGGCTTTTCAATCACGTTGTTATGGGGACATATTGAATTGCAATTGATGTTACTGGGCTTAGCGGCGGTAATGATAGGGTTTGTGCTGAGATTAAAAGAAGCGGAGCCAAAATATGAAGATTGATGAGCTTATTAAACAGCGTCACTGCACTCGGGCATTTCTGGATAAAACCGTAAGCGATAAACTTATCCATGAAATCCTCGATATTGCCCGTCATGCCCCTTCCGGCGCCAATACCCAGCCTTGGCAGGTAGCAGTCGTGTCCGGCAATACCAAACAACAACTCTCTGAGAGTCTGATTCATGCTTTCAGAGAAGGTCATGCTTCCAAGCCAGACTATGTTTATTACCCCGAAACCTGGCAATCGCCGTATATAGATCGTCGCCGTGCCTGTGGTTTACAGCTTTATCAGAGTTTGCAGATTGATCGCAAAGACAAACACGCCCAACGAAAACAATGGGAAGCCAATTATCGGGCTTTTGACGCACCAGTGATGATGTTGTTTTTTATGGATGCAGAGATGCAGACCGGATCATTTCTGGATTTGGGTATGTTTATACAGAATCTGATGCTGGTGGCGCAGGATAAAGGTCTGGCAACCTGTCCGCAGGCCGCACTGGCAGAATACCCTGAAAATGTTAAAAAAATTCTGGAGTATCCTGCCGATACTATTCTGGTGTGCGGTATGGCAATCGGTTATGAAGATACTCAAGCTGCGGTCAATAAATACCGCACTGCTCGTGAACCAGTAACAGAATTTACCCGCTTTTTTTATTGATTTTGGAGTTTTACCATGGATTTAGCGACATTTCTCAGCACGTTGACTGATAATCCGTCCGCGATTGATTTCGAAGATACCATTGCGGTGATTGATGCCAATTACCAGTTCACCCCAACAGCATTTCATAACGGTGAGCTGCATAATGATGCTGGAGAGAATAATGGATCTTGCAAAATTCTGTTTTTTGGCATTTTGCATGAATTGGGTGAGTCGCAGACCTTAGCCTGTTTTGGGCGTTATTATCGCAGCGATGTTTTGCTGAATCCCAAAGGTGAAGACCATCAGAATATCCGTAACTTTCTGCGTTATGGCTGGGATCGTGTCAGCTTCAATGGCGAGGCATTAACGCCAATGCATTAACGCTCATTCAAATAAAATTCCGAACGCAGAGATCCTGCGTTCGGGATAATGAGTACTTTAGAGGAGTACCCGCTCTATACCACCGGCTTTCACGTTATCAATAAACTGTGTATGCCACTGTTCACCTAAAACATGTTTAGCCACTTCCACCACAATGTAATCGGTTTCAATACCGGTATCTTCGTTGTAGCGTGACAGCCCCTGCTGACAGGCCGGGCAGGAAGTCAGCATTTTCACATTACCTTTGACCGCCTTGTCCTGACCAGTCAACTCTTGAATGCCCTTGGTGATTTCTTCTTCCTTACGGAATCGAACCTGCGTGGCAATATCCGGACGTGCGACAGCAAATGAGCCCGCCTCACCACAGCAACGATCATTCAAGGTTACATCCTGACCCAGCAGACTGGCCGCCACCGAAGTCGGTTTATAGGTTTTCATCGGCGTATGACATGGGTCGTGATACATATATTGAACACCATCGACACCTTGCATCTTCACGCCTTTTTCCATCAGATATTCATGAATATCCAATAAACGGCAGCCCGGGAAAATTGCTTCAAATTCATATTTGAGCAGCTGGTCCATACAGGTACCACAAGACACGATAACGGTCTTGATATCCATATAGTTCAGCGTATTGGCGACGCGATGGAATAACACTCTGTTACTGGTGGATATCGCCGTGGCCTTGTCATCATCACCGGTAGAAGCCTGCGGATAACCACAGCATAAATAGCCTGGGGGTAATACCGTTTCAGTGCCCACTTCATATAACATCGCCAGTGTTGCCAGCCCTACCTGACTGAACAAACGCTCTGAGCCACAACCCGGGAAATAAAATACCGCATCGGAATCTTCGCTGACTTTGTTTGGATCCCGCAGAATCGGTACCATTTTGTCATCTTCCAGGCCCAGCATGCCACGCGTAGTTCGCGTCGGCAGATTGCCAGGCATCGGTTTTTTAACAAAATGCACCACCTGTTCACGTAAGGGTGTTTTACCCGTCGTAGGTAATGGTGGCTTTTTCTTTTTGTTGGCCAGAAGTCCCAGATACTTAGCCGCCGAGTGCGCCAGGCGCTGGGCTTTAAAGCCCATTTGAATCATGGTTTTATGCATGATTTTAACGGTAAAAGGATCCGTCGCATTCAGATAAGCCATCGAAGACCAGGTACCCAGATTCACATGGCGTTT
>DELT01000041.1:819-5834 GCA_002354555.1 Methylophaga sp. UBA2689 | reverse complement strand
ATCAGTCTTCGCTGGGTGGATAATCTTGGTGGCAAGGGAACAACGGAAACCAAAGTGGTATGAGCCTGAAACTTCGCGCCAATTTATTTTTTGCCATCCTGCTTTTGTTATCAATGCTGGGCAGTGCCGCAATTCTGATAACCAACGCCAAACGGTCTGTTGAAGCTGAAGTTACTTCAACTATGGATGCAACTGCACACATTATCACTGTTACGCTGGCGGGGGGGACGCTTACTCGCAATACCAGTGTCAGTGAGCACATGCATGAATTAGTTCGAGCTTTAAGCGAAATTCGCAGTCTGCATATTCTGTTGTTTGATCGCCAGGGGCTGCTTTTTGAAGGCACACCGGAGAAAGAGTTGTCAGTCCAGCCTCCAGCCTGGTTTGTTAAGTTATTGTTCCCCGATCTTTCACCCCTTTCCAAACGCTTTGGTACTGGCCATATGGTTATTTACCCTGCTCCCATGCAGGAAATCAGTGAGCGCTGGCAAGATATTCGCGCCATTATGGCGCTGGGCATGATTATTTTTGTGGTGGTTGCCTTTTTCATTTACTGGGGTGTGGGCTGGGTAATCAGACCATTACAACGGTTGCTGGATGCATTGGCTGGTTTTGAACGGGGTGACCTGCATATGCGACTACCCCGTTTTTCGCTGAGAGAAATGGATCAGATTAGCCAGAATTTTAATCGTGTCGGGGATGCTCTGGAACAAAGTACGACCGAAAATCGCCGTTTAGCGATGCTGGTGAAACAATCTGGTGACGCGATACTTTCTTTGGACCATGCCGGTTATATAACCTTTTGTAATGCCGCAGCGGAAAGACTATTTGCCGATATACCGAATTTATTAGGTGAATCATTGGCTTCCATGCCATTTCAGGAAGATCGCAACAGTATTATTGATATTTTAAATGGCTTCCAGTCAGTGGAAAATCTGGAAACGACACTTGAACGGGGTGATGGCGAACAGCTTTCCTTATTAATATCTACCGTACCTTTAACCGAAAATGATGGTTGTGTTGCGGGTATGATTTGTACGTTGCGTGATATTACCGAGCATAAACAGGCCGAAAAAGCCCGTGCCCAGCTTTATGAAACCCGGCTTTTAACCAAGCACATGGATCAGGTTCAGGAAGCCGAACGTCGGCATTTAGCCCGGGAATTGCATGATGAGTTGGGACAATGTTTGACGGCAATTAAAACTGATGCGGTGTTAATTCGTAACCGCTCAGAAGAAACAGATAGGAAAATTTATCAAAGTGCCCAGGCAATTATAGATACGGCCAGTCATATATATGATGTTGTACATAATATGATAACTCGTCTGCGGCCGAGCCCGTTGGATGATCTGGGGCTGATGGCTACATTGCAGGAGAGCATCAGTAAATGGCAACAGCGTCAGCCTGAGATTACGTTTAATTTGATTACAGAAGGCCAGTTAAATGGCTTTGATGAAGCAACAAATATGACGGTGTTCCGTGTCGTGCAGGAAGCATTAACTAATGCCGTTCGCCATGCGGATGCTGAAAATATTATGGTGAAAGTGATACGCGATAAAAGTGAATTTTCAGATCAGTTAAAGATTAATATTCGCGATGATGGAAAAGGCATGGTCGTCAATGATTTTCACTCTGACGTCGATTTTGGCTTGCTAGGCATGCGGGAAAGAGCGCAAAGTCTGGGGGGAAGTTTTGATTTGGAAAGTCAGTTAGGTGCAGGAGTCAACCTGACTATTACCATACCACTGGGGGTAAACGTTCACCATGAGTCTTAATAAAATAACGGTTTTATTGGTTGATGATCATGAATTGGTTCGCGCAGGTTTTCGTCGTTTACTTGAAGATGGTGACAAATTTGATGTAGTTGCTGAAGCGGGATCCGGGGAACAGGCTGTTCAGGATTTTGCCAAATATCATCCAAATGTGGTGGTGATGGATATTTCAATGCCGGGGATTGGCGGTGTCGGGGCAATTGAACGGATTATTGCTCGCGAACCTTCAGCCAAAATTCTGGTGTTAAGTGTGCATGAAGATAGTGTATTTACCACTCGCGCCATGCAAGCCGGTGCATTAGGTTTTATCCCCAAACGCAGCGCTCCTGAAGCCATGTTAAAAGCTGTTGAAATGGTTTCTATGGGCAGAACATGTATTGCCCCGGAAATTGCTCAACAACTGGCGATGCAAAAGTTAACCGGGTCAGAAAATCCGCTTGATGTGCTCAGCCAGCGCGAGTTTGAGGTATTTCGTCTTTTAGCCGAAGGCAAGACCGTGAACGAAATTGCCGATATTTTGAATCTCAGCCCCAAAACAGTGGGAACTCACCACACCAATATTAAACAAAAACTCAATGTTTCAAACTCCGCTGAGCTAGCCAGACTGGCTATTCGAAGTGGATTGCTGGAAGCCTGATTGACCGCATGCGTTAGACTTTATCGCTTACCAATCTGCTTTTTATGAAATAGTGTCTGGATGTTCAACATACTAACTCAGATAATGCTTTATGAGTTCTCTGTCACATCAATAACGAGTTGTAGGCTGCAGTTCGTTGGCCGCATACTATAATCTTAGAGTTTATTGATTTATTAGCCACATCAGAAGCGGCTCTGAAAGATCAACAGACCCTAATGTTTTCTGTAGTTTTAACGAAGTGCATTTTATGGATTTTAGCTTGTGAACCTGATTCTCCAGGTTAATCTCATCATTGTGATGGTATTTATCATAATGTGTAGTATTGGTGTCAAAAGTACACTTGATGACCTTCGCCTGAGAGTTGATCATGAACTTGATGTTTCTAATGAAGTTGCAAACTACGCTATAGAGGCCCAGCTTGCCCGTTTGGAAGCGGAGTTATCACAAAAAAATATTCCCGTCTCACAATGGACTTCACGCTTTCATTTAGAAGATCTCAAAGAATTACAGCACGTCGATATTGAATTGATCGCAAGTAATGGCGAATTACTTGATTCAAACCACCCCCTCACCAGCAATTTACTAACTGGTTTACCTTTGTGGCTGGAAAACAGCCTTAAAGACTATCTTGGTCATACTGAAATTATTACGACGCCGATTATGTTTGCTGAGCAGCATCTCGGGGATATTGTTATCCGGCCCAATTTCAGTGCCGAATGGGATGATATTAGAAGCTATATCAGAAAATCATTAATGCCATTAATTCTGACTTTTTTGGTTGGTAGTGTACTCATTGCAATAATTGCTTCATTAATCTTATTGCCCGTGTCAGAAATGTTACCCAAGAAAAATAAACAGACACCACCGGCACGAACACCATTTGCTTTGCTTCGATTAAATCAATTATTAGCCGTTAATCGGCAACTGAAATTGCTAAAACAACGCTATCTGGATACGGATCAAAAAATTGATGTCTTGAATCAACAGCTGATCACGATTCAAGAAGCTGAACGAAAGCGTTTATCAGCTGAACTACATGATGAGATAGGACAACATTTGACAGCTATTCAATTCGATATAAATACGATTAAACACTCAGCTTCTCTGGACGAAGCAAAGATCAGTGCGGCAGCTATTGATTCTGTTCACCGTCGGATGACAGTGATTGTCCGTTCAATGTTACAACGATTACGTCCACCCGAACTAACGGCATTAGGGGTACATGGTGCTATTTCAGAGTTGTTTAATGATTGGGTACTTCGTCATCCACAGCATCATGCAAAACTCAGCATAGAGGGAGATTTCAACCAGCTTGATGAAACCCGCCAATTGACCATATATCGTATTGTTCAGGAAAGTTTAACCAATATAAGCCGGCACGCCGGGGCTGAAAATGTTGAAGTAAAAGTCAGTTTAAGTTGCAATAATGATTTAATAGATATAAGTGTAAATGATAACGGAAACGGTTATCATCCCAGTAGTTCGAATAAAGGTTATGGTTTAACTGGAATGCGAGAGCGAGTAGAAGCGTTGTCAGGGAGTTTTCATATTACGTCAGCCCATGGTGATGGATTTACGCTTTCTGCGACTTTTCCAACCCAAGGTACTGCTGAATGAAGAACGAGATCCGAGTTTTACTGGCTGATGATCACGAAGTGGTTAGATCTGGCCTTGCAAGAATGCTTGAGCGTAATGATGATATGCACATTGTTGGCGAAGCAACCAGTGGTGAACAGGCATATCAAATGTATACGGAACTTGATCCTGATATCCTTATTATGGATATGAGCATGCCGGGAATTGGTGGCCTGGAAGCCCTTAGACGTATTCTGGTGCGTTATACCAAAGCAAAGGTGATAATGTTTTCCATGCATGAAAACGTTACACTGGCGGTTCAGTCAATGAGTGCCGGAGCTGCAGCCTATCTTGCCAAATCAGGTGATTCTGAAGATATCGTCAAAGCCATCCGCCAGGTGATGGATGGTAAAAGTTACCTTAGTTCAGAAATGGCACAACGTATAGCATTGCAAAGTGTTTCCGGATCAGAAGACCCGATACAACGTTTAACAGTAAGAGAATTTGAAGTTTTCCGGTTGTTAGCAGAAGGTCATGCACTGGAATATATTGCGGAAACATTGAATTTAGGACAAAAAACCGTCGCGAATTACCAGACAATGCTGAAACAGAAGCTTGGTTTTCACTCATCAGTAGAGTTAGTGCGGCTTGCAATCAAGTATAACGTGATAAAAAGTCATTAATTTTTCAGCCCTCTATAAGCACGAAACTGAGGAATAATGGGAAGAACTTCCCTGCTCGGGAAAAAATCCCGATATCAGAGTGACTGCTTCCTAATGATTCTCAGGCAAAATCGGCATAAAGTCACAACCTCATGAAAGAACAGCAACGCTGACATCATGAACGATAAAAACTATAGAGGACAACTTTATGAAGCTGAAAACATTATCAATCGCAATGATGGGTTTAGTAGCACCAGGTCTGGTCGCTGCAGATGAACTCATCGATATGCAAAAAAATGCTAATAACTGGGTTATGCCAGCAGGTAACTACGCTAACCAACGTTATAGCGAACTGACTCAAATCACTAA
>DELT01000041.1:0-539 GCA_002354555.1 Methylophaga sp. UBA2689 | reverse complement strand
GGTGCAACCAGCACCGCTGCTGCTCACGTTTTCAAAGATAAAATCATCGTCGGTATTTCAGGTGGTGAATTTGGTGTTCGTGGTTATGTTCAAGCATATGACTTAGATGGTAACGTGCAGTACAAAGCGTACAGCACCGGTCCTGATGCCGAAATGCTTGTAGATCCAGAAAAAACCATGTCTATGCTGAAACCAGTTGGCAAGGATTCTTCACTGAAAACTTGGCAGGGCGACCAGTGGAAAATCGGTGGTGGTACTACCTGGGGTTGGTATTCTTATGACCCTGATTTAGGTCAGTTCTACTACGGTAACGGTAACCCATCTACTTGGAACCCAGTACAACGTCCTGGTGACAACAAATGGACAATGTCTCTTTGGGGTCGTGATTTAGACACTGGTATGGCGAAATGGATTTACCAAATGACGCCTTACGATGAGTGGGATTATGACGGCGTTAACGAAGTTATCCTGGTAGATCAAAAAGTTAAAGGCCAAATGCGTAAAACGGCCGTTCACTTTGACCGTAACGGTTTTGGTTA
>DELT01000059.1:16424-17689 GCA_002354555.1 Methylophaga sp. UBA2689 | reverse complement strand
GGCATACGAACCAAGGCCAACATCGACGAAAAACCGGTCCCAAAATCATCTATGGATAAACGAAATCCTCGCAGTCGCAGTCTGGTCAGAATATCCAGAGATATCACAGGGTCATCCATTGCGGCTGTTTCCGTCAACTCCAGGATCAGTTGATCCGGTTTGATATTATGGGCTTCACAAAGCATTTCAATTTGTTTGAATAGCTCGAGGTTACTGAGTGATGCCGCAGAAATATTGACCGAAAGCAATAAGCCCCTGTTCTGGACTTTTAGCGACGGATCGGCTTCCTGAAGCTGATTTAGAAAAGGTAATGCCTGTTCAAATACCTGTAAGGTTAATTTGTCGATAAGATCATTCTGTTCGGCTAAGGGAATAAATTTTTCCGGTGAAATGAAGCCCTTTTCTGCGTGCTGCCAGCGTGCAAGCGCTTCAAGGCCAGTTAGCGTGCCACTGACACAGGATACTTTTGGTTGATATACCAGATAAATGTCATGCGCGTTAATCGCTTGTTCCAGCTCATTGACGGTAAGGGTATTGGTCTGGTTTTCAGCGCGGAGTTGCTGACCAAAGGTGTTGTCAGCTGTGTTGATGGATTCAGCGTTAATCAAATCCCGGAAAGCTTTGGGATTAAAGGGCTTGGGAAGAATCCCCAGAACATTAAGACCATGCGCACCGGCCGAACGTGCTGCAGCATGCAATAGTTGCTGCCCGGCGCCACTTGTGATGATTAACTGGGCATCGATCTGCATACGGCCCAGTTCTCCAAGCACTTCTACACCATCCATATCCGGCATAATCAAATCAATAATCAGATATTGTGGGCTCCAGTCATTGATGATCTCCAGAAAACTTTGAAAGTCAGAGGTTATTTTGGCTGACAGACCGATAAATTCAGCGACATTAGCAATTGCTCTTGCAGTGAGATTGTTGTCATCCAGAATGAGTACTTTTAATTCGGTCATCGCCCCAGATTACTCTTGGTTATCCAATAAAAATAAACTCTGTAGACACTTTGACATTTATGACTCGTTCTGCAAAGACTTTCGGATTTTCGTGGTGAGTTCATCTCGACTATATGGTTTACTCAGTAACATGACTCCAGGGTCCAACCGACCATGATGGACGATAGAGTTCTCGGTATATCCTGAAGTGAACAAAACTTTTAATTGTGGTCGGATTCGCTGCGCCTTATCAGACAGCTCTCTTCCACTCATACCACCTGGCATCACCACATCGGTGAATAATAAGTCAATATCTGCATCACT
>DELT01000059.1:10568-16296 GCA_002354555.1 Methylophaga sp. UBA2689 | reverse complement strand
ATTACCTTATATCCCATAAACTCCAATTGCGAAATAACATAATTGCGAACCAATTCATCATCTTCAACAACAAGTATGCTTTCATTGCCGATTTGCGGTTGAATATGCAGTACAGAAGCGTTTTCTGCCGTCGCAACCTCCTCAGGTGAGCGGGGTAAATACAGTCTGATGGTCGTTCCCTGACCGACTTCCGAATAAACGTTTATGTGACCATAACTCTGTCGGGCAAATCCATAGACCATCGCCAAACCAAGACCGGTACCCTTATCTTTGCTTTTTGTGGTGTAGAACGGTTCAAACACTTTATCCAGATTCTCTGGAGCAATACCTACCCCGGTATCTGACACCCCAATGATGACATAATCACCCGGGGTAACATCGTGTTGTGAACCATAGTCTTCGGAGAGTGAAACATTGAGTGTTTCAATTAATAACCTGCCACCTGATGGCATCGCATCACGCGCATTGATGGCCAGATTCAACAGTGCATTTTCCAATTGTCCCGGATCTACCTGCGCCAACCAGAGATCTGGTTCCAACGCCAGCTCAAGCTGAATCGCCTCGCCAATTGATCGGCTTAGTAACCCCTGAAAATTATTTAATAATTGATTGGCATCAATATGTTTTGGATCCAGTGCCTGCTTTCTGGAAAAGGCCAGCAAACTGCGAATTAATTCTGCTCCGCGGTCTGCTGCTTCCTGGATCATTTCAGACAGGCCACGTAGTTTGGAATCGCTGGCAAGTGACTCAGTAATAATTTCGGCATTGCCGACAATGACTGTCAACAAATTATTAAAGTCATGAGCGACGCCACCGGTTAATTGACCAACGGCTTCCAATCGTTGGGATTGCCGTAATTTTTCTTCTATTTCAAGACGATCGGTTATATCCGTAATACCACCAACCATTCGGATTGCTTCGTTAGCGTTATTGTAAATAACATAACCCCGGTCAATAACATCTGCATAGTCCCCATCCTGACGTTGAAACTTATAGTTCTCTGACCAGCTCTGCTGTTGGGTTTCAATTGCTCGCTTAAGGTTGTTTAGGACTCGATTACGCTCATCAGGATGAATGCGTTTTTCCCAGCCTTTAATAGAAGGTTTTTTTGATTGGGTATCAATGCCAAACAAGGTTGCAAAACTATCGCTCCACCAAAGTTCGTTTGTCAGCAGATCCCAGTCCCAGATCGCATCGTTGGTTGCTTTGGATAATAATTGAAAGCGTTGCTCACTCTCCCTAATATTGGCGTCTGCTTCTTTTTGCAGCGTAATATCGGTCATGTAGCCTTCAATCGCTACTATGTTGCCGTCTTTATCTCTTACACCGCTACCCTGCTCCCAAAACCAGCGAATACCACTATCTTTATGAATTATTCGATACTCGACCTGAAACGGCTGGTTTTGCTCAATTGCTTTTATTGTTTCAACATACATCTTCTCGCGATCATCTGGATGGATAAGGCTGGCAAATTCAATCCGCTGGTTGNNGCCTCGGCAAGCTTGGTATTGGTAATATTTTCTGTGATGGCAATAAGATGCAACGGATTGCCACTGTCATCACGTTGCAAGGTGATACTTAATCTTGCCCAGACCGTTTCTCCGGTTTTATGGATGTAGCGTTTTTCCAGAATACGGCTATCAAGGATACCAAGCAGAATATCGCTTATTTCCTGCTGGTTTTGTTCTTTATCATCGGGATGGGTAAGCTGATGAAAATCCAGTTGCGTCAGTTCTTCAGCGGAATACCCCAGCATTTCACAATAAGCTTGATTGCATTCCAGAAAACGGCCGTCTGTTGAGGCAATGGCAACACCGGTAGCCGCGTCCTGAAATGCTTGACGAAAGCGGCTTTCGCTACGACGAATTCGTTCTTCATTGCGGTGCTTGGAAATGGCAATAGAAATAATTTTTGATATACGCTCGATAGTATCAAGCTGCTCGGGTTCCGGGGTTTTTACCGTGTTGTGATAAATGGCAAAAGTCGCGATAACATTCTGTTTTTCATCGAACACGGGATGAGACCAGCAAGCCCTTAAATCATAAGCCAGTGCAAAGTTGCGATAATTTTCCCACAGAGGATCATGTTCAATATCAGATACAATGACGGGTCGTTTAAGAAAGGCGGCTGTTCCGCATGAGCCCGCTACAGGGCCTATAGGCTCGCCATGAATAGCATCGTTATAACTGACGGGTAAATTTGGTGCTGAACCATGCAGCAGACGTTTACTCTCTTCATCAATCAACAAAATGGAAGCGATGGTATGGGGCAGAATTTCTTCGATCCCCAGTACAATTTGCTCCATAATCTGATGTAAATCCTGTGAAGAAGCCACGGCTTCAACCATACTGGATTCCAGCTTTTGTATCATCTCCAGGCGTTTACGTTCAGTGATATCGATAATCATGCCCAGGCGACGAATTTCCTGGCCACTGCCATTAAAGACTGATTTGCCACATTCAAATAACCAGCGAATGGTTGCGTCGTCTTTACGGGTAATTCGATATTCAGCTTCAACTATGCCGCTATTACTGGGTTTTGCCCGCGCTGACTCAAGAGGCTCTATATCTTCTGGCAGAATAAACTGCTGAAAACTTTCTATTGTGCCCTCAAATTCTTCCAGCGTTATCCCGAATAATTCGGCCGTTTGTTCAGACCAGATGACTTTGTCATTGAGCAAGTTGATTTCCCAGCTCCCCATATGGCCGATTCGCTGGGTTTCATCCATTAAACGCAACAAATGGTCAGTATGGCTGATTTGCTGGCGTATGTCGGTCAAATCCAATACGGTGCCAAACAATTCATTTTTTTCTGGCATCCAGGTTGCTCTTTGCCGTACAAAGCGCACCTGGTTTTCTGCAGTTAATATGCGGTGACACAAGTCAATATCAGTCTGGTTTTCAATCGCGGTCTTAAAAAGGCGAGAAACATGATCTTTTTCGTTTGGGTGAACAAGCTGCATCAGCCCCGGTAGCGTTGGAGTAAAGTTATCAGCTGATTTTGCAAAAATTTCAAATGCTTGTGGTCCCCACCATAAATAATCCGTATCTGAGTGATAGATCCAATGACCTATTAAGGTAGGTGATGCCCCTAAATCAGATGAAACCCATTGTTGGGCCGGCCCAGGCAAAATTTCACTTGATAAAATAACCAGTAATTTGTTGTCATCATCATCACGCACTAGCGTCGCAGGATAGCGTTGTGCATCATGGGTACTGATAAGCGTTAATGGTGACTGAAATGGGGATTTTGGAATGAAAACGTTTTTATCAAGTTCTTCGGCAAAAAATGCTTCAAATGGTAAACCAATGATATCGTTTTCGTCTGAGGCTTTAATTAAACGCAATGCCTCTGAGTTTGCGGTTAACAGTAAATTATCACGAAAGATAAAAACAGCTTGATTGTGCTGATTCATTAGCACGGTTAACAGATAATCATGAGCCTCAGAGTTATTACTCAATTTGTCACCCACTTCTGGTTAATTCAGGCCTACACTGCTAACAAAGATATAACAGAGTAAGCCTGAACGGCTAGTGAAATCTTAAATTTTGAACTGACTAATTTGTGTTTCCAGGCCATTCGCCAGTCTGGCCAGTTCCTGACTGGTTAAAGTGGTTTGATTGGTGCTTTCAGCATTTTCTTCAGCAACCTGAGCGATACTGACAATATTTCGGTTTATCTCTTCAGCTACTGCTGACTGTTCTTCTGCCGCGCTGGCAATATGCGTATTCATATCACGAATAGATGCAACTGATTCAGCAATAACGTCCAGAGATTCACCGGCTTTCTCTGCTTTCTCAACACTGCGGTTAGCCTGTTCAAGCTCTTCATCCATTACCTGAACCGATTTTTCGGCTTCTTTTTGCAGGCGTTCAATGATTTTTTTGATTTCTTCAGTGGAGTCATGACTACGTTTGGCAAGGGTTCTGACTTCATCTGCCACCACGGCAAATCCTCTACCCGACTCACCCGCTCTGGCAGCCTCAATCGCTGCATTTAAAGCCAATAAATTGGTTTGCTCGGCAATCCCTTGAATCACGGTCAATACACTACCAATATTTTCGCTCTCTTTTTGTAAATCTTTGATTGATACTGCCCCCATTTCCACCTGTTTTGCCAGTTGCTTGATGCCATCAATTGCATCAATCACCACTTGTTTTCCGGCTTTGGTTTCATTATCTGCTGTACGCGAAGCCTCAGCTGCCTGTGAGGCATAACGTGCCACTTCCTGAACGGTTGCCGCCATTTCATTCATTGCAGTGGCAACCTGTTCACTATCGCTTTGCTGGCTCATTACACCACGACTTGTCTGACCGGTAATGACAGTTAATTCTTCAGCAGCCACGTTGAGCTGTCTGGAAGAGTCAAAGACTTCCTGAATCAGGTTACTGAAAACGCCCATCATCTGATTGAAAACATGCGCCATCTGTACTATTTCATCTTTACCTTCTACATCTGCGCGCTCTGTGAGATCTTTATTTTGCTGTGCCCGTTTCATTACTTCAGCAAGCAAGTTTATGGGGTTCACTACACTACGACTGATGAATTGGGATAACAAAATCAAAATAACTAAAATCAGCGCAATTGAAATAATAGCTGTAATAAAAATGGATTTTTCGTGCGCCACAACTTCATCGGTTATTTGCTCCGATGTGTTATTAAGTAAGTCCTGTATTTGATAAACAATTGACCGCATTTCGCCAATCTGACCTAAATCTTCGTTAAAGCCAAATTGTTGTTCAGCATTGACCAGCTGGGTAAAGTCATCGCTGTATTTGCTCATCAAATCTGATATCTGGCGTTGCTCAAAGTCACTTAAATAACTTTGTTGTAAATTCTGATAAAAAACGCTGAGGTTATTATTAAAGGTTTCGACGTAACTCACATCTCTACGCAACATAAAATCTTTCTCATTACGGCGTAGCATCAGCATATCTTTCAATAAAGCATCATTTTGGAAATTGCCAAGCATCTTTTCTGCTTCCTGGACGGAACGGCGGAGATTGCCATAAAGTCCTTCTTTATGACTGAGTCCGATAGTCTGCCGTAAAGCTACTATCTCATTGAATGAGGTGTGATATTTTTCGATTAAAGTGAGCAGTTGCGGAATCTGTTCAATCTGAATATTTTCCGATTGCAGATCGGAATCCAACTGAGAGAGCTGTTGTGTTATCAAGCTGATATTGTCATTAAATTCAGTCTGATATTTCAGATCCTGACGGTGCAGGAAATCTTTTTCATCTATTCTTAGGTTTCGCATCGTGGTTTCAGCCTGAAGACTCAATGCAGCAGATTGACCAATTTGTACAAGCGAATGCATGCCAAGGCTAAGGATCACTGCCAGAATGATAATCCCGACAACCATAAGACTACTTAACAGCAACATTTTTGCTTTGACTGATAATGACTTCAACATAGTGTCTCCAGGGGTAACGGGATTATTTCCTAATAATTCCTCTATCGTCTTCCTGGGGTAAAACTTTAAAAATTCACATTAAAAAAAGCAGCCAATTGAATTAGGGACTGTTGATATTACAAAGCCACCACTGCTGGAGGCTATTTTTGTGTCCGACAAGGCGGAAATGTTGCAATGTGGTTGTTCTACATAAATCAATTCCAACGTAGTTAGGCGGAAAAATAGCCCCACCCCTGCGGGTTGTGACTGAAAAAGCGCCACTCTACGTTGCTCGTCACTTATTTAGAAAAACTACAAAAACGTCAGGAACGT
>DELT01000059.1:0-10411 GCA_002354555.1 Methylophaga sp. UBA2689 | reverse complement strand
TCACAACAGAGGCGGAGATGAAATATCAACAAGCCCTAGCGACTAATTGCACCAGATTCAATGAGTAAACGATGTATTGATTGCGCGAATTGTTGATAGCCAAGCGCGTTCGGATGCACATGATCAGCCTTTAGTGAGGGGTCAATTAACACCTCACTGAGAATAGTGGGCTCGATGGGTATGCCTTTTGATTCAGCAACATCCAGATAAAGAGGTAATGGTGCTAAATTGAGACCCAACGCGGGTACGGCAATTAATATAACCTGTGCACCTGAAGCGATTACCGCATCCACCATCGTTTGAAGATTGGTTTGTAGTTGTGTGCGACTCTGCTTACGTAACAGATCATTGCCACCGTGGCACAGCACGACCAGATCAGGGTTGGTTTCTTCAAGAAGTTTTACCAAACGCTTTTTACCATCACTACTGACTTCACCGGGAACACCTGCATTAATCACTTTCCGATTAGTCATTTCAGCAAGTAAGGCAGGATAACTCTGTTCAGACGTGGCACCGGTTCCAAAGGTCAGACTGTCACCAAATGCCAGAATGACGGCATTCTGGCTAAGCGGTTTCAGTTTGGCAGAGGGCTGGTCGCAACCAGCCAGAGTAGAAATTCCAAAACAAACAATTAAAAAAAATTTAAACGCAGCAAGGAAATTTCTATTCATTAAGCAGCAAGTCTGGCAGAAGGAAATAATCGGTAAAAATTTTCAGTGGTCACAGCAGCAATCTCTTCTATTGACTCACCCCGTAATTCAGCCAGAAAAGCGGCGACATGTTTAACATATGCTGGCTGATTGGTTTTACCACGATGAGGAACCGGTGCCAGATAAGGCGCATCCGTTTCAATCAGAATGCGATCCAGAGGTAGTTTTTGGGCAACCTCCTGTAACTCACGGGCACTTTTAAATGTCACGATACCGGATAACGAGATATAAAACCCGATATCCAAAGCACGTTTTGCCGTCTCCCAGTTTTCGGTAAAACAATGAATAATGCCGCCTGCATCTTTGGCATTCTCATTTTCCAGCATTGTCATGGTATCTTCACGTGCTTCACGGGTATGAATAATCAACGGTTTTTTCGTCTGTCGGGCGGCTTCAATATGGTAACTGAAACGATCCCGTTGCCAGCTCAAATCACCTTCACTGCGAAAATAATCCAAACCTGTTTCGCCGATAGCTATCACTTTTGGATGGTTAGCCAGTTCGATCAGTTGTTGCGTACTGAGTGTGCCAGCTTCATCAACATTGGGATGGATGCCCACACTGGCTGTGAGCTGTGGATATTGCTCAGCGAGCTGACGGACTTCAGCAATACTGTCCTGATCAATGGCAATACAAAGGATGTGTTCAATTTGGTTTTCGCTGGCCTCGCTAACCATTGCGGCAACACCGCCAGGTTGGTCAGCCAGTAAATTCAGGTGGCAGTGTGAATCAATATACATAAATAACCCGGTTTCTGACGGCATGAGCCGTCATTGTTCTTACATCGTATAGGTAGCTTTATCTGATTTCAATTTATCGACCAGATGGTTTTCGATTTTGCCGCGGACCACATTGGCACCGCCGTCACCTTCACTAAAGTGCACGCCTATGCCCGCAGCCTGATTGCCCTGCGCGCCTCTCGGGGTAATCCAGGCAATTGTGCCGGCAACAGGTATTTTTTCCGGCTCATCTAATAAGGTCAGCAAAATAAAGACTTCTTCGCCCATTTGGTAAGGCTTATTGGTGGGAATAAATAAGCCCCCGTTCTTCAAAAAAGGCATGAAAGAGTGATACAGCATGTTCTGATCACTTATTTTCAGTGAAAGGATGCCTTTACGTGGATTCATACTCATAAAAAACTCTTTAATAATTTGCCGGTAACGAGATTAATGATTTGCTGATTTGGTATGGGTAATACGCATCACTGAAACCATAAAGTCTTCAATTAACAACGTCTTGTTGTAGTTATTTGAAGATGATATTAGCTTTATTGTACTCACTATGCAATCAGCGATATGCCAGTAATGCTGCGTGACACTGGCATCAGCATACTCCAAATAATGTTGCTGAAGTCGGGATTTAACAGTCGATAACAATTGATGCATTACTTTAACCAGATCCAGCTGTTGCCATTGGCTGGCAAGTTGCACGGGATTTGCCTGCTGTTGTATCAATTGATCAAAATCCTGCTGAATCTGTTGATATGACTGCCACTCGTTGGTTTCGAGCGCATTGACGATAGCAAAAGGAGCATCCAGCGTTAATGAGGAAATTTTTCGCAACTGGTCTGCATCAGTAATAACGCCCTGTGAATCAAGCCATTTTAATATCATCGAATAATCGGGAGTAGACAGATGCATCTGCTGGCAACGACTGCGAATAGTCACTGGCAACCGATGTACTGCATTGGTGGTTAAGATTAAAATAGTATTGTTCTGTGGTTCTTCAAGCAGTTTCAATAAACTGTTTGCAGCACTATTGGTCATTAAATCTGCTGACTCAATCACCACTGTTTTCCATTTGGCAACGCTTGGAGTAAGTGATTGTTTTTCTTTTAGCGCTCGAATTTGGTCGATTTTGATCGATTTACCGGCCTCCTCCGAACGGATAGTCAGATGATCCGGATGATTCCCTGCCTGCATTATCTGGCAACTGTGACACACACCACAGGCGTTAAACTGTTTGTCAGCAGCAAGACATAATAAACTCTCAGCCATTTTGACGGCTAACTGCTTTTTCCCCAGTCCGGCGACACCAGTCAACAAGACAGCATGCGGCATACGTTGTTGCTCTACTCTGTCAACAATATGTTGCCAGACCGTCTGTTGCCATGGGAAAAGCTTTGTCATCAAGGTGTTGTATCCAGTAATGGAGCCAGCTGATGTTTGAGTTGTTGCTGAATCGCTTCAATATTCTGGCTGGCATCAATTCGCTTGATCCGCTTCGGTTCTGCCTCAGCTCGGGCAAGATAACAGTTCCTGACACGTTCAAAAAACACCTGTTTTTCCTGCTCAAATCGATCTTTCTGTTGTTGTCGCTGTTCTACCCGGGTTTGGCCTAAAGCCACGGGTAAATCAAATAAAAAAGTGACATCAGTATTACAGCCTTGCAAGGTCCAGTCAGCGAGCAGTTCTATCCGTTTTTCATTAATTCCTCGCCCGCCACCTTGATAGGCAAATGTTGCATCAACAAAACGATCGGAAACAACCCAATCACCTCGTTTTAATGCTGGCAGAATAACCTGCTGGATGTGTTCAGCACGAGCAGCAAACATCAATAACAATTCGGTATCTTCTGCCATTGCCTGTTCAGTTGGTTTGAGTAAAACCTCACGGATTTCTTCACCCAAAGTGGTGCCACCTGGCTCACGGGTCACAACAACCTGTTTACCATGTGAACGAATATAATCGGCAATAAACTGCAGTTGGGTCGATTTACCGGCGCCTTCAATGCCTTCGATACTGATAAATTTTCCATTCATTGTGTTATCTGCTTGTTTTGCCAATATTTTCTAACCGCACGATTATGATCTTGTAGATTGTCCGAGAAAACATGGCCGCCGTTTTCCGCACCAGCAACAAAATACAGGCTGCTGCCTTCGGCTGGGTTCATTGCCGCTTCAATGGATTCTTTACTGGGTAAACAGATAGGCGTAGGAGGCAAACCAAACCGGGTGTAGGTATTGTAAGGCGTATCCGTTTGCAGATCTTTTTTACGGATATTGCCATCGTAGCTTGCACCCATGCCATAAATCACTGTCGGATCAGTTTGTAAACGCATGCCTTTATTCAGACGTCGAACAAATACACCGGCGATTTCGGGGCGTTCTTCGGGTAAGGCGCTCTCTTTTTCGATGATGGACGCCATGATCAGTACTTCATAGGCTGAATCATAAGGCAGCTCTTCTGTCATGAGTTGCCAGGAATTCTCCAGCTGATCCTGCATATTATGGTAAGCACGGCTTAAAAACTGCACATCAGTTGTATTGGCTGGAAAATGATAGGTCTCAGGTAAAAATAAACCTTCAACCCGTTCATTGTCGATTGATAACGCTTCACGAACTGTTTCATTGTTTAATTCGGGTATTGTCTTTTTAATTTTTGGATGCGTCAGCACTTTTTCAAATAGCTGTTTGGCTGTCATTCCTTCCACGATGGTTATCGAGTATTGAACGACTTTGCCACTGATAAAGAGATTTAATAAATCCGGTAAAGTGGCATCAGCTTCAACCCGGTATTCTCCTGCTTTAATCTGCTGGGCATTACCTTGCATTCGGGCATAAATATCCAGATAAACACTGGGTACCGGGCTCAACCCACTATCGTATAAACGCTGGCTGACTTTACTGATATTATCACCAGGATAAATGGTAAATATCGTATCATCTTCCATTAAATTAACCGGCTGATGCAGGAATCGTTGATATTCACTCCAGGCAACTAATGCGATGATCGCGGCGATTACGACTAAAAAAAGCAGTTTAATATATAAAGGTATTTTCATTCGTTTCTGTTCTGTGAAGTTAAAGCATGCTGCAAGGTTTGAGTAAGTGGACCATGGCTGTAATGCATATCAAGATCAGTAATACGAGTTACTGGCCATATGCCAATTAGACTGTTGCAGACAAACACTTCATCCGCTGACTTGAGATCATTAATGGTCAGGGATGTAATATGCAGGGGAATTGACAGTCTGTCAGCAATTTTAATCAACTGTTGACGCATAATACCAGCGATTCCTGAGTCCGAAAGGTCAGCCGTTGATAATTGACTGTTTTGCACCAGAAACACATTCGACATCGTTCCCTCTATCACTTGATCCTGATAATCAAGCATTAAACCCTCTACGATACTGTCGTCCTGCCATTCATTTCGGGCAAGCACCTGTTCCAGACGATTAAGATGTTTGATCCCAGCCAATGCGGGATTGTTCGCCAACCTCTGGTGACAGAGGCGAACGGTAATGCCGGATTGATGAGATTCAGGATATATTGGCATAGCATGCGTACTGATAATTCGGCTGGGTTGCATATCAGTTTGATAACGATACCCTCGTCCCCCGGAACCACGGGTAACCATAATTTTAATAACCGCATCATTATTCAATTGGCGACAAACAGCATGGACTTCTTCGGTGAGAGATTGCTGTTGCGCAACAGAAAAGCCAATTTTAAGCCGTTGACAGCCTTCAAGTAATCTGGAGAGATGCTGGGGGAAATATTCGAGTTGCCCATTACGATAGGCGATGGTTTCAAACAAACCATCGCCATATTGCAAACCTCGATCAGTAACTTCGATTCTGTTTTCGGGTTGGCCGTTAATCAGAATCATCTGTCACCGACTAATCGAGTTTTTTGAAAATAACAGTACCGTTGGTGCCGCCAAAGCCAAATGAATTCGACATGGAAATATCGATAGGCATTTGTCGAGCGGTATGTGGAACATAATCAAGATCACATGCATCATCCGGGTTATCCAGATTGATGGTGGGTGGTGCCACCTGGTCACGAATTGCCAGAACACTGAATACCGCTTCAACACCACCTGCAGCACCTAACAAGTGCCCGATCATGGATTTGGTTGAACTGACTGCGACCTGCTCTGAGGCATTGCCAAGAGCGGTTTTAATCGCCTGCGTTTCTGCAACGTCACCTGCAGGGGTAGAAGTACCGTGCGCATTAATATAATGAATATCTTCTGGATTAATTCCAGCATCATTCATTGCATTCACCATACAACGGGCTGCACCCTCGCCACCTTGTGATGGCATCGTCATATGATAAGCATCACTGCTCATACCAGAGCCAATTAATTCGGCGTAAATTGTAGCGCCACGTTTTTTGGCGTGTTCATATTCTTCCAGGACAATGACGCCGGCACCATCTCCCAATACAAAGCCATCACGATCTTTGTCCCACGGACGACTTGCAGCAAGTGGATCATCATTACGGGTCGACAATGCGCGTGCCGCTGCAAATCCACCTAAACCGGTTTTGGAGGTAGCCATCTCGGCACCACCGGCGATCATCACATCGGCATCACCATACTGAATCATCCGGCCAGCAGCTGAAATACAGTGTGTTCCGGTAGAACAAGCCGTGACAATGGCAGTATTCGGACCTTTCATACCATACATAATCGATAAATTACCGGATATCATGTTAATGATGTTACTGGGCACAAAAAATGGCGAAATTTTACGCGGCCCACCGTTTAAAAAGCTCTCATAGCCAGCTTCAATACCCGGTAAACCACCAATTCCGGAGCCAATAGCCACACCAATTCGTTCTGCATTGGCATCAGTCACTTCCAATCCGGCATCTTTAATGGCTTCAACTGCTGCCGCAATACCGTAATGGATGAAAGTATCCATTTTTTTAGCGTCTTTTCGAGAAATAACTGTCTCTACATCAAAGTCTTTGACGCTAGCACCAAAACGAACTGGGAAATCAGTTACATCAAATGATGTAATTGGAGCCACACCACTTTTGCCAGCCAGGATATTTTCCCAGCTTTCTGCTACCGATAAACCGACCGGTGTTACCGCGCCCAGCCCGGTAACCACAACGCGTCTTTTAGACATCAGTTTTCCTCATGCAAATCTTCTCTATAGATACGACATAGCCGTCTAGCATGACCTGCACGCTAGACGGCTACATCTGAAGCAATCTGTAATATTAAGACTGAACAGAATTAATATAAGCGACGGCTTCTTTAACGGTGGTGATCTTTTCAGCTTCTTCGTCAGGAATTTCACATTCAAATGCTTCTTCCAGTGCCATAACCAGCTCAACAGTGTCCAGCGAGTCAGCACCCAGATCATCAATAAATGAAGCATCTGCAGTTACTTCATCGGCATTTACACCTAATTGTTCAACAACAATTTCTTTCACACGAGCTTCAATATCACTCATAACATCTGTTTCCTTTGGTGGTTAAGTACAAACAACGTGCTCGCATTTTATAGTGCGAGCACTGCGGAGACAAGCTGGAAGCCTTGTCCTAAAAATATCTCCACAATAAAAAACCTGAGTCTTGATAGATTCAGGCCCTTAATTCATATACATGCCGCCATTTACATGCAGCGTTTCACCAGTAATATATCCTGCTAAAGGACTGGCTAAAAAGCTGACAGCAGCGGCAATTTCTTCTGCCTCACCGAGGCGTTTAACCGGAACTTGTTCCAGTAATGCGGTTTTATGGGCTTCAGGCAGCCCACTGGTCATATCAGTATCAATAAAGCCGGGAGCAACACTGTTTACCGTAATGCCACGAGCACCAACCTCACGGGCCAATGACTTGCTGAAACCAATCACACCGGCTTTAGCAGCAGCATAATTGGTTTGACCGGCATTACCCATCACACCAACAACTGATGTGATATTGATAATGCGACCCCAACGGGCTTTGGTCATAGCACGCACACAACGTTTGCTTAATTTGAAGATTGGCGTGAGATTGGTGTCGATAATATCGTCCCATTCTTCATCCTTCATCCGCATCAGCAGATTGTCACGGGTGATACCAGCATTGTTGACCAGAATATCCGGCGCGGCGAATTCGGTTTCGATCGCCGTAACAGTCTCATCAATGGCATTTTCCTCTGTCACGTTCAAGACCAGACCTTTTCCCTGAATACCAGCTGCCTGCAGGTATTCACTGATGGTAGCAGCACCCTTTTCTGAGGTGGCTGTGCCAATCACGGTCGCACCCTGTTCACCGAGACTTAATGCAATAGCACGGCCGATACCGCGAGTTGCCCCGGTTACCAAAGCAACTTTACCTTGTAGGCTCATGATGGTTCTCCTAATACTTCTTGAGTTTTTTGCAATGTGGCCGAATCAAATACGGGTAAGGCCTGCAAAGATTTATCAATACGTTTGGTTAAACCGGCCAGAACTTTACCCGGCCCACATTCAACCAGAATCTCAACGTCCTGGGCAGCAAACCACTCAACGGTTTCTACCCAACGCACCGGATTGTATAACTGTTGTGCCAGTAATTGGCGAATTTGGTCTGGATCGGATGTAGCAGTGACACTGGTATTATGGATTACTGGAATGAGCGGTGTTTGAATAGAGACAGACTCAAGCTCTGCTGATAATTTCTCAGCGGCTGGCCGCATCAATGCACAATGCGAAGGAACGCTCACCGGCAATAACAAGGCACGTTTGGCACCTTTTTCCGTAGCAATCAATACGGCTTTATCAACAGCTGATTTACTGCCGGCAATAACCACCTGACCAGGCGAATTAAAATTCACTGCTTCAACGATTCCCGCATCACTCGCCTGCTGGCAGACAGCTTTAACAGTGTCATCATCAAGACCAAGGATGGCCGCCATAGCACCTTCACCCGCAGGAACGGCCTGCTGCATGAACCGGCCACGTTTTTCAACAAGTTTTATGGCTGTTTTAAAATCCAAAGCCCCAGCGGCAACCAATGCCGTATATTCGCCCAGGCTATGGCCGGCCAAATATGCCGGTTTATCGTTACTAACGGATTCCCAGCAACGCCAGACAGCAATGCCTGCTGCCAGCATGGCAGGTTGGGTTTTATCCGTTTGATTGAGTTCTGCTTCAGGCCCATTTTGCACAAGTGCCCATAAATCGTAGCCAAGCGCTTCACTGGCTTCTGCAAATGTCTGCTGCACTTGCGGAAAGGATTCAGATAACTCGGCTAACATGGAAACAGATTGTGAACCCTGGCCGGGAAAGACAAAAGCTGAATGCATTGGTAAAAATACCTCAGATTAAAATTTGATGAGCGCTGAGCCCCAGGTAAAACCACCACCAAACGCTTCAAACAATAATGTTTCTCCACGCTTGATACGACCATCACGCACGGCAACATCCAGTGCCAGCGGAATAGATGCCGCAGAGGTATTACCATGGTCCTGAACCGTGACAACAACACTATCCATCGACATGCTCAACTTTTTGGCTGTCGCAGCGATAATACGAATATTTGCCTGATGTGGGATGAGCCAGTCAATATCGTGTTTATTTAACTGGTTAGCCGCCAGTGTTTCGTCGACAATTTTACTCAGGGTTTTTACAGCGATTTTGAAAACGTCATTACCCTGCATTTCGATATAGGCAGGATCTTCAGTAATAGCACTTCCAGGTCCGGTTGGGACATGTAACAGTTCATTGAAACTACCGTCACAATGAATATGGGTCGACATAATACCGGGTTCGGCAGATGCCTGTAATACGACAGCGCCAGCGCCATCACCGAACAAAACACAGGTATTGCGATCAGTCCAGTCGACAATGCGAGATAAGGTTTCCGCGCCAATGACCAGAACATTTTTTGCACTACCGGACTTAATAAATTTATCCGCCACTGTCAGTGCATAGACAAAACCAGTACAAACGGCCTGAATATCAAATGCTGGGCAGCCATGAATTCCCAGTTTTTGCTGAACCAGCGCTGCTGTACTTGGAAAAATCCGAGTTGGCGTCGTTGTTGCAACGATTATCATGTCTATATCACGGGGCTTTATACCCGCTGCAGAAATAGCATTTTTAGCGGCAAAATAAGCTAAATCTGTTGTTGTTTCGTCATCACCGGCAATATGTCTTTTTTTAATCCCAGTGCGATCGGTAATCCATTCATCACTGGTTTCAACCATTGACTCGAGGTCAATATTGGTCAGAAATTTTTCCGGCAAATAGCTGCCCGTTCCGGCAATTCTGGAATAAATCACAGCATCTGTTCCTCTAAAAGAGTTTCAAGATGTTTGGTGATATTCTTTGGAACGTCTTTACGTGCTTCGAGAATAGCGATATTGATAGCATTGCTGAAAGCAAATGCATCTGCGCCACCGTGACTCTTAATCACAATACCTTGTAAACCGATCAGGTTTGCGCCATTAAATGCACGAGGATCAAGCTCTTTGCTAAAGCTTTTCAACACTGGAGAGGCAATTAATCCGGCAATTTTAGTTAACCAGTTACGATGAAACGCCTGACGTAAATAATGCCGGATCATATGTGCGACACCTTCACTCGCTTTCAGCGCAACATTCCCCACAAAGCCATCACAGACCAGTACGTCGACCTCGCCATGATAAAGACCATCACCTTCAACATAGCCATAATAATTCAGATCGGTTTTGGCTAATAATCGAGCAGCCTCTTTAACCCGCTCATTACCTTTGATTTCCTCTGCGCCAACATTCAGCAGACCAACAGTCGGATTTGGCTTACCGTCAATCAGCTCAGCTAACACAGACCCCATTAATGCAAACTGCACCAGATGTTCTGCAGTTGAATCTACGTTTGCACCCAGGTCGAGAACATAGGTGTGACCCCGCATAGTGGGTAAGGCAGTAATGATTGCAGGACGCTCAATTCCCGGCAGCGTCTTCAGCACAAACCGCGCAGTAGCCATTAAGGCACCGGTATTACCGGCACT
>DELT01000058.1:28807-50899 GCA_002354555.1 Methylophaga sp. UBA2689 | reverse complement strand
ATGAAGCTGTCAGTAATCTCATTGTTTCCGGAGATGTTTGCGGCAATAACAGAATATGGTGTAACCGGCAGGGCGGTAAAACAGGGCAGATTAAGCCTGAATTATTTAAACCCGCGAGAGTTTACAACCGACAAACATCAGACCGTGGATGACCGACCTTATGGCGGTGGCCCCGGGATGGTAATGAAAGTCAGTCCTTTGTTGGATGCGATTAAAACAGCAAAACAACAACTTGGTGATGATGTGAAAGTCATTTATTTATCACCACAGGGACAAAAGCTGAATCAGCATGCGTTAGGCGAAATGGCCAAACGTGAATCGATGATTCTGCTGGCTGGTCGCTACGAAGGTATTGATGAGCGATTGGTCGAACAGGAAATTGATGAGGAATGGTCGATAGGTGACTATGTCCTCAGCGGGGGTGAGCTGGCAGCCATGGTGATGATTGATGGTATTGCCCGTTTATTACCCGGGGTGCTGGGTGATGCCGAATCTGCTGAGCAGGATTCGTTTATGAGTGGTCTGCTGGACCATCCACATTACACCCGCCCGGAACAGTTAAATGGCCAGACAGTACCAGCCGTACTGTTAGGTGGAAATCATGAGGCAATACGTCAGTGGCGCCTCAAACAGTCCTTAGGACGAACATGGTTACGGCGACCTGATTTGTTGGAATCGATGACATTAACAACAGAACAGGCTGCTTTATTGGAAGAATTTATTGCCGAGCGCGGGCAGGATTAGTTGGGAGCAAACAATGAGTAACATTATCGATCAGCTTAACGCTGAACAAATAAGATCCGATATTCCGGATTTTTCTGCCGGTGACACAATTGTTGTCAAGGTTCGTATCAAAGAAGGTGAGCGTGAACGTGAGCAGGCTTTTGAAGGCGTTGTTATCGCTAAACGTAACCGTGGTTTGCATTCAGCTTTCACTGTTCGCAAAATCTCTAACGGTGTTGGTGTTGAGCGTGTTTTCCAGGCTCACAGCCCAACCATCGCCAGTGTTGAATTGAAACGCCGTGGTGATGTTCGCCGTGCGAAACTTTACTACTTGCGTGATCTGACTGGTAAAGCGGCACGTATTAAAGAGAAATTGTAATTCAGCGGATCGATTGATCCGTCATTACAGAAAAAGGGACAAAGTTGATTTTCAGCTTTGTCCTTTTTTTATGCGGTTAAATCGACATGCAATATAGTCCAACTGAATTAATTCAATGAAACAAGCTGTTGATAAACACGAAGGTCATCTACAGAGTTTTCTCGATTCGTTATGGCTTGAATCAGGGCTTAGCGATAATACTGTGACGGCCTATCAACATGATTTAGTGGCTTTTGCCAGTTGGTTGCAGCCGTTTGATGTGACATTGGCCAATGCGGAACGTGAACATATTCAGCGTTATCTTCAGCAACGAATGCGCGATGGTAAAAAAGTACGCAGCGATGCACGCCTGTTATCCAGCCTTCGTCGTTTTTACCGCTATTTATGTCGGGAAGCCATTCGTGATTCAGATCCTACTGCCATGCTGGAGTCTCCGAGACTGGGTAAATCATTGCCGGGCAGTTTGTCAGAAGAGGATGTTATCAATCTGTTAGCGCAACCAGATACAGAAACGGCTTTGGGTATGCGCGACAGAACGATGCTTGAGGTACTTTATGCCACTGGCTTACGGGTATCTGAACTGGTGGCTTTAACCTTTGAACAACTCAATATGCGTCAGGGGTTAATACGCTGCATTGGTAAAGGTAATAAGGAAAGATTGGTTCCTTTAGGCGAAACGGCATTGGACTGGTTGCAATTGTATTTGCTTGAAAGTCGACCTCAGTTATTACAAGGTCAAGTGACGGATGATTTATTTCCGACCCGGCGGGGACATTCAATGACCCGACAGGCATTCTGGTACATTATCAAACGTTACGCCAAACTGGCGCATATTGATAAGCCGCTTTCACCACACACGTTACGACATGCATTCGCCACCCATTTACTGAATCACGGGGCAGATTTACGAGTGGTTCAGCTTTTACTTGGGCATGCTGATTTGTCCACTACCCAAATTTATACCCATGTTGCCAAAGCCAGACTCCAGCAAATGCATAATCAGCATCATCCACGTGGTTGATTTTCCGCTGCCATGTATGCTGATGTTAAACTGTCGGGTTAAAAATTTAATTTGATTGGGAGAAGCTAGATGCCCTCATTTGATATTGTTTCTGAAGTAGACAAGCATGAACTGACCAATGCTGTCGATCAGGCAAATCGTGAACTGGATAACCGCTTTGATTTCCGCGGAACCGATGCCAAAGTCGAGCAGTCTGACAAAACGCTGACCATGTTTGCCAACAGTGATTTTCAATTAGATCAGTTGCTCGATATTCTTAGAATGAAACTGGTGAAACGCGGTATTGATATCAGCTGTCTTGAACTTAAGGATCCTGTGGGTTATGGCAAGATGCGAAAGCAGGATGTGCTGGTTCGTGAAGGCATCGAAAAAGATCTATCACGCACCATCGTTAAACTGATTAAAGAAAGCAAAATTAAAGTGCAGGCAGCAGTACAGGGCGATAGTGTCAGAGTGACCGGCAAAAAACGCGATGATCTGCAACAGGTTATGGCGCTGTTGAAAAGTCATGATTCGATTGATATGCCGCTGCAATTCAATAATTTTCGAGATTAAGAGAAACAACAAATGAATTTAAGCCGATTGGTATGGTTGCCGTTATTGCTCTGCATGAGTCTGGCACATGCAGATGAGATGACAGAACTCAAAGCTGAACTCAATAAACAATTACCCGATATGCAGTTGCAATCACTATCACCAGTTGGCAAAAGTGGTTTATATGAAGCTGTTATTGATGATCGTATTTACTACTTCACGGCAGATGGTCAATACCTGATACAAGGTGATTTACTTGCGCTGGAAACGCGTGAAAACATTACTGAAGTGCGTCGAATGGAAGTGAAAAAGTCTTTGCTGGATCGTATAGATGAAGATGATATGATTATCTTTGCCGCCAAAAAACCGGATTACACCGTTACCGTCTTTACTGATGTTGATTGTGGTTACTGCCGTGAGTTGCATCGCCAGGTAAAAGACTACAATGATTTGGGTATCACTATTCGCTATATGGCATACCCTCGCGCAGGTGCAGAATCCGAATCGGCCAACAAATTAATTGAAGTCTGGTGTGCCAAGGATCAACAAAAAGCTATGACGGATGCGAAAGCCCAGCGAGAAGTGAAGAAAACATCTCTTTGTGAAAACAATCCAGTAGCCGACCAGTTTGAAATTGGTGGCAAGCTAGGAGTGCGTGGTACGCCGGCAATCTTCCTTGAAGATGGTCAGATGTTACCCGGATACGTGCCACCACAGAAATTGCGCGAAATTCTGGATGAATATCTCGGCTAATTAAGTGAGAGTATAGCTTGCCCCTCGGGCAAACGTTTATCGATTAAGCGTATTTTCTCAGGGGTAATTTCAATATAACTCGCATCAGGTTGCCAATCCCCTAATACGATTCGATAATTTGCAATGTTTTGCGAAGATTGCAGTGTATGAATAGCGGGACGATGAGTATGGCCGTGAAGCAATAGACGGGCATTATATTGCTGCATTACCTGTCTGACAGCAGCAGGATTCACATCCATAATCTGTGCCTGTTTGTACTGTTTCTGCTGTTTGCTTTTGGCTTTGATTTTATCGGAAATTCCTTGGCGAACCGTTAAAGGCATTGCCAGGAATAATTTTTGGAGCCAGCGGTTTCGCACCACTTTCCGGTAACGCTGATAACTCACATCATCAGTGCACAAACTGTCCCCATGCATTAATAATATTTTATGTCCGTACACATCAATCATGACGGGATCTTCCAGCAAGCTACCGCCTACCCGTCTGGCAAAAGCTTTACCCAGCATAAAATCCCGGTTGCCCACCATCAGATAAATTTTGCTGCCTTGTTGCTGAAGCTTTTGTAATGCTTGAATAAACGGATCAAATTCAGCCGGGACTAAATCATCTCCCAACCAGGTATTAAAAATATCACCCAGTATATAAAACGCATCGACATTAACCTGCTGCGCAACAAAATCAGTGGCCAGCCGGATAAGCTCCGGCTGGCCAGGACTAAGATGTAAATCTGAAATAAACAGAGTTTTCATTTGAATGGAACGATGAATTATTCGACCACAATCGCTTTTTCAATTACCACAGCTTCTGCAGGAACATCCTGATGACCACCACGCATAGTAGTTTTTACTTTGCGAATGGCATCCACCACATCCATACCTTCAATGACTTCACCAAACACCGCATAACCCCAATCCTGCATGGTTTTATCACGATGATCTAAAAAGTCATTGTCTTTGGTATTAATAAAAAACTGGGCTGTTGCAGAATGCGGATCACCTGTCCGAGCCATCGCGACAGTGCCTTTTTTATTGCTTAAGCCGTTATCGGCTTCATTTTGGATGGATGCTTCGGTTTTTTTCTGTTTGAAGGACTCATCAAATCCACCACCCTGGATCATAAAGTTTTCAATGACACGATGAAAAATGGTCCCATCATAAAAGCCGGATTCAACATATTGAATAAAGTTTTTGACCGTTTCAGGCGCTTTGTCAGCATTCAGCGCGATAACAATATCGCCGTGATTTGTGCTGAGCTTCACTTTGGGGTGGGCGCTACCGCCTTCCGCGTGGGCGGCCAGCGAAAATGAAGCAATAAACAGGGGGGCCAGATGGCGATAAAGTAATTTCATGGTGACTTGCATCCAAAATTGCTAAAAAGCAACATGATAGTGCATCAAAGCAATTCAGGTGAAGACAAATAGACCTTTTTAGAGTCAGCATAACGAAACAGCACTGTTACCCGACGCTGCTGACAGCGTATAATGCGCGTTCACATTTAACTGTAAATATTCAATATGTCAGAATCTGCCGTCAATCATAATTTTATACGTCCCATCATTCAGGAAGATATTGATTCTGGCAGGGTGACCGGAAAAATTGTTACCCGTTTCCCCCCTGAGCCCAATGGCTATTTGCATATTGGGCATGCCAAGTCTATATGTCTGAATTTCGGTTTAGCGGAAGAGTTTGGTGGTGATTGTCATTTACGATTTGATGATACCAATCCAGCCAAAGAAGAGCAGGAATACATTGAAGCCATCATGGAAGACGTTCAGTGGCTGGGGTTTCAGTGGGCGGGTAACGTACGTTATGCATCAAGCTATTTTGAGCAGTTTTATGATTGGGCTGTTCATCTGATCAAACAAGGCAAAGCCTATGTTTGTGATCTCACCGCCGAGCAAGCCAGTGAATACCGGGGCTGGGCGACCAAACCGGGTAAGGAATCGCCATTTCGTGATCGCAGCGTAGAAGAAAACCTCTCTTTATTTGAAAAAATGAAAAATGGTGATTTTGACGAAGGTTTTTGTGTGTTGCGTGCCAAAATTGATATGGCTTCACCTAATATGAATTTGCGTGATCCGATTCTTTATCGTATACGCAAGAAATCGCATCATCAAACCGGTGACAAATGGTGTATTTATCCTAGCTATGATTTTGCCCACGGCCAAGGCGATGCGATTGAAGGCGTCACCCACAGTATCTGCACGCTGGAATTTCAGGACCATCGTCCGTTGTATGAGTGGTTTATTGAAAATCTGCCCGTGCCTTCACAACCAAAGCAGTATGAGTTTGGCCGTCTGAATCTGAACTACACGGTGACCAGTAAGCGCAATTTAAAACAACTGGTCGATGAGCAAATCGTGGCCGGCTGGAATGATCCCAGAATGCCAACGATTTCAGGTATGAGAAGGCGCGGTTACACAGCTGCAGCGTTACGCGCTTTTTGTGACGGTCTGGCTGTGGCTAAAACAGATGGTGTTGTGGATATTGCCCAGCTGGAATTTGAGATCCGCAAAGATTTGAATGAAAACGCAGCACGTGCCATGTGCGTGTTGGCTCCTTTGAAAGTGACCATTACCAATGCTGATGAAAGCGTTGAATGGCTGGAAGTCGCGAATCATCCTCAACAGGAAGCCATGGGGCAGCGTGCATTACCATTCACCAAAGAGATTTTTATTGATGCCTCTGACTTTACCGAAGACACCAGTCTGAGCCGGAAAAAGTTCAAACGTCTGGTGATTGGCGATTATGTGCGGTTACGCGGTGCTTATGTCATTAAGGCTGAAAACGTTATCAAGGATGAAAATGGTGACGTTATTGAAGTGATTGCCTCATTAGTGCCTGATACAGTTGGCCAGAATCCTCCAGCTGAAATGAAACCACGCGGCGTTATTCACTGGGTTTCAGCTACAGAAGGTAAAGCAGTCGAGTTGCGTTTATACGACAGACTGTTTTTGGCGGAAGCACCGGGAAAAGCAACCGGTAACTATCTTGATGACGTTAACGCGGATTCTTTAAAGGTCATTAAAGCGATTGCCGAACCGGCCATTGTGAATTGCCAACCGGAAACTGTTTTTCAGTTTGAACGAGAAGGCTATTTTGTCAGTGATCGATATGATCACAGCGCCGAGACGCCGGTATTCAATCTGACCATTGGTTTAAAAGAGACTTCAGATAAATAAAAAATGTTAAAACTCCACAACACCTTATCCAAGCAGAAAGAACTCTTTAAACCGATAGAGCCAGGCAAGGTTAAAATGTATGTCTGCGGTATGACGGTCTATGACCTCTGTCATGTTGGTCATGCACGGGTAATGGTGGTTTTTGATGTGGTCACGCGTTACCTGCGGGCTAGTGGTTATGACGTGACCTATATTCGTAATATCACCGATATAGATGACAAGATCATTAAACGTGCTGCGGAAAACGGCGAAACAATTCAGACATTGACTGAGCGCTATATCAAGGAAATGCACGCCGATGCAGATGCTTTAGGTGTACTCAGACCAGACCGTGAGCCTCGCGCCACCGAAGCCATGCAACCTATGCTTGATATGATTCAGACTCTCATCGACAAAGGTCTGGCGTATGTTGCTGAAAATGGTGATGTCTATTATGACGTCAGTGAGTTTTCGGGTTATGGCAAACTTTCTGGTCGACAGGTAGACGATTTACGCGCCGGCGAACGCATTGCAGTTAATGAAGCGAAAACCGATCCGCTGGATTTTGTTTTATGGAAAGCAGCAAAACCTGAAGAACCAGCATGGGAATCCCCCTGGGGGCCTGGTCGGCCGGGCTGGCATATTGAATGTTCAGCGATGTCGGCCGAATGCCTGGGCCATCATTTTGATATTCATGGCGGCGGACAGGATCTGCAGTTTCCACATCATGAAAATGAAATTGCTCAATCTGAAGGTGCCCATGGTTGCCAGAGTGTGAACTATTGGATGCACAATGGTTTTGTACGGATTGATGATGAAAAGATGTCCAAATCTCTGGGTAATTTCTTTACCGTACGTGAAGTATTGGCGAAATATCCGGCAGAAGCCGTCCGCTATTTCATCTTAATGAGTCATTACCGTAGCCCTTTAAATTACGCAGAAGATCAGTTGGAGCAGGCCAAAACGGCCTTAACCCGTTTTTATCATTCCTTGCGTGATATCACACCTGAAACTGTTAACTGGCAGGATGATTTAGAATTTGCACCACGTTTTCGTGAAGCGATGGATGATGACTTTAATACTGCACTGGCATTATCTGTTCTGGCTGATGTACGTCAGGCACTGAACAAAACACGCGAAGAAAACGATGATCAAAAATCAGCCTATCTGGCCGGATTATTATTAGCCTTTGGTGGAGTACTTGGTTTGTTTCAGCAATCTGCTGAGACTTTTCTTACCGGTGGTCAACAAGATGAAACCGGTAAAATCGAACAATTGATTGCTGACAGAAATGCAGCCCGGGCGGCAAAAGACTGGGGACGCGCAGATCAAGTTCGAGATGAACTGACGGCGATGGGAATTGTGCTGGAGGATTCAGCAGGCAAAACCAGTTGGCGGAAAATCTAGCTTACCCATTCAGCCGCCTACAAATGGCTGCTGGCATGTATCTATCCTTTCTTATCATAGATTGATCTGAATCAACACCAACATTATTAATCTTCTTCCCGGCTATACAAAGCGTTTTAGTGTGGGCATGATCGAATTTAATCTAATGGATCGATTATGCCCAAAGATAAAACGTATTTACTGACTATCAACGGCGGTTCATCCAGTATCAAATTTACGTTGTATAACGTAACCGAATCGCTTACCCCCATTTTATCCGGCAAGCTCACAGGTCTGGGATTGCCTACGGCCAAGCTGCGCGTCACAAACTCGATTCATGCTGAAGAGTCGTCTGTAGATATCAAAGCTGATAACTATCAGCAGGCTGTTGAGGTATTGATAGAGTGGGTCTATAAAAATATTGATATCAGCTCAGTTAAAGCTATTGGGCATCGAATTGTTCACGGTGGTCATCAGTATAAAAATCCGCAATGGGTCACCAAACAATTACTCAACGATTTATCAGCAATAACCTCTCTTGATCCGCAGCATTTACCCGGTGAAATTCAATTAATAGAAGCGTTTGACCTGCATTTTCCTCAGTTACAACAAATGGTCTGTTTCGATACTGAGTTTCATCAGAATCTGCCAACAGTAGCCAAATTACTCCCCATTCCCCGTCAATATTATGAAAAAGGTATTTATCGATACGGATTTCATGGCCTGTCATATCGATATTTAATGCAGGTGTTACAACAGCATAATGCTGAAAAAGCCAATCAAGACAGGATAATTTTGGCGCATCTGGGTAATGGTGCCAGCATGACCGCTGTCACAAATGGGCAATCTATTGATACGACAATGGCAATGACGCCAGCGGCTGGCCTGGTTATGGGGACTCGAAGTGGTGAGCTCGATCCGGGGTTATTCGGTGTTCTTAACCGAAGTGAAAGCATGACCGGTGAACAGTTTGAAACAATGATTAATCAGCAATCTGGTTTGTTGGGGATTTCAACCACTACCAGTGATATGCAGCAGTTATTGGAAAAGCGTTCGGATGACACAAATGCCGAAGAAGCCATAGACGTTTTTTGTTATCAGGCATGTAAACAGATTGGTGCCTATGCGGCAGCGTTAGGCGGTTTGGATACCCTGGTATTTTCCGGCGGGATTGGTGAAAACGTAGCGGAAATCAGAACACAGATTTGTCGGCAACTGGCATTTATCGGCATTGAACTGGATAACGAATTAAATCAGCAAAATGCTCTGCGCATTTCTACATCACAAAGTAGCGTTATTGTCTGGGTCATCCCGACCAACGAAGAATTAATGATTGCGCAATCAATGTGCGATCTATTGAACCTGAATCATTAAGGGGAAAAGCAAAATGACATTTGAACCATCAAATACATTACAACCACTGGATCAGGACTTATTGGATAAAATGCATGCCTACTGGCGTGCCGCAAATTATTTGTCAGTGGGACAAATATACCTTTATGACAACCCATTGTTAAAGCAGCCGCTTCAGACAAAACACATCAAACCACGTCTGTTGGGTCATTGGGGTACGACCCCCGGACTCAACTTTATATATGTGCATTTAAATCGTGTTATCAAACAACGTGATCTTAATATGATCTACATTGCCGGGCCGGGTCATGGTGGGCCGGCGTTGGTTGCTAATACCTATCTGGAAGGCACTTATAGTGAAACCTATCCTGAGATTTCTGAAGATGAAGCGGGCTTAAAACGTTTATTCAAACAATTTTCCTTTCCCGGTGGCGTCCCCAGTCATGTTGCACCAGAAACACCTGGTTCAATTCATGAAGGGGGAGAGTTAGGTTATGCCTTATCCCATGCCTATGGTGCGGCATTTGATAATCCTGATTTGGTTGTGGCTTGTGTGGTCGGTGATGGTGAAGCAGAAACTGGTGCATTGGCGACCAGTTGGCATTCCAATAAATTTTTGAATCCGCAGCATGATGGCGCGGTATTACCAATATTGCATTTGAATGGTTACAAAATCGCCAGCCCGACAGTACTGGCGCGTATCCCCAATGATGAGCTGGAAGCCTTGTTTTATGGTTATGGTTACACGCCCTACTTTGTCGAAGGCGATGATCCACAGCAGATGCATCAACTGATGGCGGCAACACTGGATAAAACCATGGAACAAATCCGCCATATTCAGAATGATGCACGTGAACATGGCGTGCATCTGCGTCCCCGCTGGCCAATGATTATTTTACGTTCGCCAAAAGGTTGGACAGGTCCAGCAGAAGTGGATGGTAAAAAAACCGAAGGCACATTCCGTTCTCATCAGGTGCCGATGGGAGATATGGATAAGGAAGGTCATCTCGAAATCCTTAATAAATGGATGCAAAGTTATCGACCGGAAGAATTATTCGAGGAAAATGGCAAATTTAAAGCTGAACTGGCGGCTTTAGCACCTGAAGGCAATCGCCGAATGGGTGCAAATCCCCATGCCAATGGTGGTCAGCTACTGAAAGACCTGGCTTTACCGGATTTTCGTGACTATGCCGTAGAAGTCAAAAAGCCCGGAGGTACGAAAGGCGAAGCCACCCGGGTAATGGGCAAATTTTTGCGTGATGTGATGCAACAGAATCTTGAAGCCAGGAACTTCCGCTTGTTCAGTCCCGATGAAAATAACTCCAATCGCTGGCAGGATGTGCTTGAGGTTACCGGTAGAACCTGGATGGGTGAGATGATTCCGGGTGATGACAAGCTGTCCAAAGATGGCAGAGTGATGGAAATGCTCAGTGAGCATCAATGTCAGGGTTGGCTGGAAGGATATCTGTTAACCGGTCGGCACGGCTTTTTTTCCTGCTATGAAGCCTTTATTCATATCATCGACTCGATGTTTAATCAGCATGCCAAGTGGCTGAAAATCTGTAATCAGATCCCTTGGCGTAAACCCGTTTCCTCATTAAATTATCTTTTGTCATCGCATGTCTGGCGTCAGGATCATAATGGTTTTTCGCATCAGGATCCGGGCTTTATTGATCATGTTGTGAATAAAAAAGCGGAAGTGGTACGAGTTTATCTTCCAGCTGATGCCAATACACTTTTATCTGTCACCGATCACTGCCTGCGCAGCCGAAACTATGTAAACGTTGTCGTTGCCGGTAAACAATCTTCTCCACAATGGCTGGATATGGAGTCGGCGGTAAAACATTGCACCGCAGGTGTAGGCGTCTGGGAATGGGCCAGTAATGATAATGGCAACGAACCGGATCTGGTGATGGCCTGTTGCGGTGATGTGCCGACGATGGAAACACTGGCTGCAGTAAAATTACTGAATATGTTTGTACCAGAGCTGAAAGTCAGGGTGATCAATGTGGTGGACTTGATGAAATTACAATCACCCAGTGAACATCCACATGGGCTTGAAGAAGATGAATTTGATGCATTATTTACCGAAGATAAACCGGTTATTTTTGCCTATCATGGTTATCCAATGCTGATACACAGATTGACCTATCGCCGTACCAATCATAAAAACCTGCATGTCCATGGATTCAAAGAGGAAGGGACCACCACCACACCGTTTGATATGGCGGTTATTAATGGTCTGGATCGATTTCATCTGCTGGAAAATGCCGTCAAACATTTAACAGAGCTGCCCAGCGAGAAAGTGTCCGAAATCGAGTTATTTATTCAACAGAAGCTCGCAGAACATGATGACTATATTCGGGAGCATGGCCAGGACTTACCTGAAATTCGGGAATGGCAGTGGAATAGTTAATCGGAAATTTCTAGGGCTTGTTGCTCTTTCAGCTCACAACAGAGGCGGAGATGAAAATCAACAAGCCCTTGGGTGCCCCTCCAAAATAGGAGGGGCAATTTAATATTTATGGATGTAATTGATCAGCAGCAAACAAAGTGTTTTCAAGTAAAGTGGCTACGGTCATCGGACCAACACCGCCTGGCACTGGAGTAATCCATGATGCTTTTTGACTGGCTTTATCAAACTCCACATCACCGGTTAATTTACCGTTTTCCAGACGGTTAATACCTACATCAATAACAACAGCGCCATCACGGATCCAGTCACCAGGAATAAAACCAGGCTTACCAACAGCGACCACCAGAACTTCTGCACGGCGAACATGGGATTCCAGATCTTTGGTCATGCGATGACAAACGGTAGTAGTGCATCCGGCCAGTAATAATTCGAGCCCCATTGGTCGACCCACTATATTTGAAGCCCCAACGACCACTGCTTCTTTACCTCTAAGATCAATTCCAACAGATTGCATCATGGTAATCACACCTTTCGGTGTGCATGGACGTAAAAGTGGATTACGTTGAGCCAAGCGACCGATGTTATAAGGATGAAAACCATCAACATCTTTGTGCGGTGCAATATGTTCAATAATCACATCAGTATTGAAATGTGCCGGTAATGGTAATTGCACCAGAATGCCATCAATCTCATCGTCTTCATTCAGCTGTGTAATCAGGTCTAGTAGTTCTTGTTCTGTAGTGGTTTCAGGTAAATCAAATGATTCGGACTTGAAGCCCACCTCTTCACAGCTACGGCGCTTGCTACCCACATAGACTTGGGATGCCGGATTGTCGCCAATCAGAACCACAGCCAGCCCAGGCCGACGTTTGCCTGTAGCGAGACGCATCTGGGTCGAAGCTTTGATTTTCTGTTTTAGCTCGGTAGCAATTGTTTTTCCGTCGATGATTTGAGCAGTCATTCTGTGGGTTCCGGCCTTTCAAAAGCGGCTATGATCGCACGTTGCGTTAGCCACGGCAAAAAATATAAATGTGCTGTTGACTCGCTATCAGCATCAGCGTATTATTTCGCCTTCTTCGAGGATGTCTGTCCTTGGATAAGTCGGGGCATAGCGCAGTCTGGTAGCGCATCTGGTTTGGGACCAGAGGGTCGGGAGTTCGAATCTCTCTGCCCCGACCACTTTATTGACTGCTTAATTATCCTCACTTAGTTATAAATGCGCCCGTAGCTCATCTGGATAGAGCATCGGCCTTCTAAGCCGAGGGTAGCAGGTTCGAGTCCTGCCGGGCGTACCATCTCTCTCTATTTCAAAATTTGCGACAAACTTTCAAGTTGATTTTTAGCCCTTGTCGGTGCTAACTTTCACCTGACCAAGGAAGGCATATCTGAATTTCTCAAATTTAATAGTGAACTCAGCAACGTGAATAAAAATACCCTGCTCGTAACTGGCGGTGCCGGTTTTATAGGTTCAGCATTAATTCGCCAATTAATTTCTGAAACCGATTTCACAGTAATCAACATCGATAAACTGACTTATGCTGGCAATCTCGAATCATTAACCGACATTGATGCTTCGCCAAATTACCATTTTGAGCAAGCTGATATCTGTGATGCTGAGGCAATGGATCGAATCTTCTCCCAATATCAGCCCAGTGCCATGATGCATCTTGCAGCTGAATCGCATGTTGATCGTTCAATCGATGGCCCCGCAGATTTTGTGCAAACCAATGTGGTCGGTACTTATATTTTGCTTGAGGCGGCCAGAAAATACTGGAAAACATTATCCGCTGATGATGCCGGGAAATTCCGCTTTCATCATATTTCTACCGACGAAGTTTATGGCACATTAGGCGAAACTGGTCTGTTTACTGAAACCACTCCTTACCAGCCTAATTCACCATACTCTGCAACAAAAGCAGGCAGTGACCATTTGGTTCGTGCCTGGCACCATACTTACGGTTTGCCAGTGTTAATGACTAACTGTTCCAACAACTATGGTCCGTACCAGTTCCCCGAAAAATTAATTCCAGTGGTGATTAACAATGCGCTTGCTGGTAAACCGCTGCCTATTTACGGTAAAGGTGAAAATATTCGTGACTGGTTATATGTCGATGATCATGCGCGAGCCTTAAGACTGGTGCTGGCGGAAGGCAAATTATGCGAAAGCTATAATGTCGGTGGTTTTAATGAACATACCAATCTGGAAGTGGTACAACTGATTTGTCAGATTCTCGATGAACTATTGCCTGACTCACCGCATCGTCCGCATAAAAACCTGATTGAGTTCGTTACCGATCGCCCTGGACACGATGCGCGTTATGCCATTGATGCCAGCAAAATTGAACGCGAACTGGGCTGGAAACCTCAGGAAACATTTGCCACGGGCTTACGAAAAACGGTTCAGTGGTATCTAGATAACCGTCAATGGTGTGAAAACGTGATGGATGGCAGTTATCAGCAACAAAGACTAGGACTGGGAGACAATAAATGAGTCGTAAGGGAATTGTACTTGCAGGGGGTAGCGGCACACGTTTATATCCGGTAACCCAATCCATCTGTAAACAACTGTTGCCGGTGTATGACAAACCGATGATTTATTACCCACTGGCTACCATGATGCTGGCGGGCATGCGAGACATCTGTATTATTTCCACCCCTCAAGACACTCCACGCCTTGAACAATTACTCGGTGATGGCAGTAAGTGGGGTTTGAATCTACAGTATATTGTTCAGGATAAACCGGAAGGTATAGCCCAGGCTTTTACTCTTGGCGCTGATTTTATCGGAGATGATGATTGCGCTTTAGTACTGGGCGATAATGTCTATTACGGTCATGATTTGGCCGATATGATGCAAGATGCTGATAATAATAAAGAAGGTGCAACCGTTTTTGCCTATCCGGTGAGCGATCCGGAACGTTATGGTGTTGTTGCTTTCGACGAAAACGGAAAAGCGTTAAGCATTGAAGAAAAACCCACTAAGCCAAAATCCCGTTATGCGATTACCGGCCTCTATTTTTACGATAATCAGGTGGTCGATATTGCCCGTAATCTCAAACCTTCCGCGCGTGGCGAACTTGAGATTACCGATGTAAATCAGGCTTACCTGGATAATGGTCAACTCAATGTGCAGGTAATGGGGCGTGGTATGGCCTGGCTGGATACCGGAACACATGATTCCCTATTGGATGCATCAATGTTTATTCAAACTCTAGAACAACGCCAGGGTCTGAAAGTGATGTGCCCGGAAGAAATTGCCTATCGCATGGGCTATATTAATGACGAACAGTTAGAATTATTGGCACAACCATTGCTAAAAAGCGGCTATGGAAAATATCTTTTGAATCTTCTTAATGAGACCATTTATTAATGCAGGTTTTTAATACTAACCTCCCAGATGTAAAACTCCTAAAACCCAAAAAGTTTGGGGACGAAAGAGGTTTTTTCCTGGAAAGTTATAATAAAAAAGTTTTTGATGATTTGATTGGTATGAATGTGGATTTTGTGCAGGATAATCATTCAAGATCTTCCAAAGGGGTGTTAAGGGGATTACATTATCAAATCAGACAGCCCCAAGGGAAACTGGTACGAGTAACGGCTGGAAAAGTCTACGATGTAGCTGTAGATATGAGACGGGACTCTCCAACTTTTGGACAATGGGCCGGCACAATACTGACTGCTGAAGGCCAGGAACAGTTTTGGGTTCCTGAAGGCTTTGCACATGGTTTTCTTGTGTTAAGTGATACAGCTGATTTTTTGTATAAAACAACTAACTATTATGCTCCTGAGCATGATCGTTCTGTTCTGTGGAACGATAAAACTATTGGAATAGAATGGCCGATATCAGATAGCTTACAGCCAACTCTTTCAGATAAAGACCGGAATGCGGTTGAATTCAATCAGGCGGACTATTTCTAGATGAAAATATTACTCATCGCCTCACATGGTCAAGTTGGTTTTCAGTTACATCGCAGCCTTGCATGTCTTGGTGAGGTGATTGCAACTAACCGGACAAGTTTAGATTTAACGGAAGCTGATAAAGTCGTTGATTTTATCCGGCAATTAAAGCCGGATTTAATTGTGAATGCAGGCGCTTATACCGCGGTTGATAAAGCTGAAACTGAACAAATGCTAGCACATCAGGTAAACGCAGTGGCTCCGCGTTTACTGGCTCAGCTGGCTAAAGAACTTGATATTGCACTGATTCACTACTCAACTGACTATGTGTTCGACGGCCATAAAAAAGGAGCCTGGAATGAACAGGATATACCTGCCCCACTGAATTATTATGGTCAGTCAAAATTAGAAGGTGAGCAGGCGGTTATTAACTCTGGTTGCAAATATTTAATATTCAGAGTGAGTTGGGTGTATGACCGACGTGGTAAAAACTTCGTCAATACCATGCTTCGACTTGCTAGAGAGAAAGATAAGTTGAACATTGTCGATGACCAAATTGGGTCTCCGACCTGGAGCCGTCATATTGCTGATGCAACAGCGCATATCATAGTTCAATCAAAACTGATTCCTGACTTTTGGGAAAAGCATTCAGGTATTTTTCACATGAGTGCCGCAGGTAAAACCAGTTGGAAAACATTTGCTGATAAAATTTTCGAATTAGCAGCCCATGAAGGCATGAAGGTTCCAGTTGTAAATGCAATCCCTACTTCGGCCTACCCTACCAAAGCACAACGACTGCTGAATTCCTGTATGGATAATTCTAAATTATTCAATACTTTCGGGGTGCAACTACCTGACTGGCAGTCAAGTCTGCAATGGGTAATGAGAACCGACGAGCGCCACGATTAATAGTTTTCATTACGCTGACTTAGGATTGGAAAATGTTTAAAAACCATTTCAACCGACTGATGCAATGGTTTTTGAATCGTCCACGAACCACCAAACGCATAATCAGTATTATCATTGATTATGCTGTGGTCATGTTCGCACTGTGGGCTGCTTATTCGCTCCGGTTGAGCACACTTTATGTGCCTCCATCAAGTCAGTGGTGGCTGTTTATTAGTGCGCCACTGATAGCGATTCCCATTTTTATCAAACTTGGTTTATATCGGGCAATTGTCCGTTATATCGGTTTGGATGTTATGTGGGTAATTTCCAAGGCCATAGCTTTATTCACACTTATTTTTGCAACAATTGTAGTTTTAGCCGGACCTGCAGCCGGTCTGGTTCCAAGAACAGTTTATATTATTAACGCACTGATTTTGTTTGTAATAATTGGTGGTTTAAGAGTTTATGCCCGCTGGTTGTTTGCGAATCGGCATATTTCATTAAGCAATGTTATGGAGCGATATGTTCCTCCGGTATTGATTTATGGTGCAGGCCAGGCTGGAGCGCAGCTTTCTGCATTGTTGCGTATGGGCAGACAGTTACGCCCGGTTGCCTTTATTGATGATGACCCAACGCTTTATCGCCAACAGATTAATGGTTTGAGTGTTTATCGACATCGCGATTTGGTAAGGCTTATTGATAAATTCAAGGTAAGAGACGTGCTGCTGGCAATGCCATCTGCCTCCAGAAGCCGTCGCAGTGAAATTCTGCGCTCTCTTGAAGAGCTACCAGTGCATATCCGTACCTTGCCGGATTTAACTGATATTGCCGAGGGCAAACTTGAAGTTTCAGATATTCAGGAAGTGGATATTGCAGACTTACTGGGTAGAGAAGCCGTTGAACCCGATCCACAACTATTAACAGCGAATATCACTGATAAGTGCGTCATGGTCACAGGTGCCGGTGGTTCTATTGGCTCCGAGTTAACACGGCAAATCATCAAGCTTAAACCCAGCAGATTGTTATTGTTTGAAATCAGTGAATTCGCTTTGTATCAAATCGAACAGGAGCTCTGTAGCCTGGAAAGTGGAGTCGAAGTGATTGCTTTACTGGGCTCTGTTGTTGATCGGGTTCGTTTGACATCAATTTGTCAGCATTTTTCGGTACAGACTATTTATCATGCTGCAGCATATAAGCATGTACCTATGGTTGAAAAAAATGTTGGGGAAGGCATCCGTAATAATGTTTTCGGCACTCTGCATTGTGCTCAGGCGGCCATTGCGGCAAAAGTCGAAACCTTTGTGTTGATTTCTACAGATAAAGCCGTTCGACCAACTAATACGATGGGTGCTAGCAAACGTATGGCCGAGTTGGTTTTACAAGCCTTGGCACAAATCTCAGATACCCGTTTTACTATGGTACGGTTTGGTAACGTACTTGGATCCTCTGGTTCAGTAGTTCCATTATTTCGTGAACAGATAGCACAAGGTGGTCCTGTTACAGTGACTGATGCACGAATCATCCGTTATTTTATGACTATTCCAGAGGCGGCTGAGCTGGTTATCCAAGCTGGTGCTATGGGGCAGGGGGGGGATGTGTTTGTTTTGGATATGGGGTCTGCAGTAAAAATTGTTGATCTGGCAACCCGAATGATCCATCTCAGTGGCTTTACAGTAAGAAATGCCGAAAATCCCGATGGTGATATTGAAATCACCTATACCGGTTTACGTCCTGGTGAAAAGTTATTTGAAGAGTTATTGATTGGCGAAAATGTCAGCCAGACAGAGCATCAAAAGATCATGAGGGCACAGGAAAGCGTGATTGCCTGGACCGATCTGCAACTGATTCTGACCGATTTACAGCATGCTGTGAGCATTGCAGATTATGTACAAATAAGAGTGATATTAGGCAAATATGTCGATGGCTTTATGCCGCAATGTGGTATTGAAGACTGGCTCAGTCAAAAAGTTGTCGTTAACCAGTAAAATACGCCTGTATTTTATTTAGAAATACCTTGATAAAGAGACAGACTTTATGGAAAAAACACTCAATATTGCAGTTGCTGGAACAGGTTATGTTGGTTTATCACTGGCCGTTTTGCTGGCACAGCATCATCATGTGACTGCTTTGGACATCGTTCCTGAAAAAGTTGATTTGATTAACGCCAAAAAATCACCAATTGTCGACAACGAAATTGAAGATTTTCTGACCAATAAACCGTTAAATCTTCATGCCACAATGGATAAGCAAAAAGCTTATGAAAAAGCTGATTTTGTCATCATTGCTACACCAACCGATTACGATACGGTAACCAATACCTTTAATACCAATTCAGTTGAAGCGGTTATTCAGGATGTGCTGGCGATAAATCCATCAGCTGTTATGGTGATAAAATCAACTATTCCTGTGGGTTACACTCAAACTGTTCGAGCCAAATTTAGCACGGATAAAATTTTCTTTTCGCCCGAATTTTTACGCGAAGGTAAAGCGTTGTACGACAATCTTTATCCTTCACGCATTGTCGTAGGCGAACAGAGTGATCGTGCTCGTTTATTTGCAGATTTGCTGTTGCAAGGCGCGGTGAAGAAAGATGTGCCTGTGTTATTTACCGACCCAACCGAAGCCGAGGCGATCAAGCTGTTTTCAAACACCTATCTGGCAATGCGGGTCGCATATTTTAATGAACTCGACAGTTATGCAGAAACCCATAATTTAAATAGCCGGCAAATTATTGAAGGGGTTGGTTTGGATCCTCGTATCGGCGACCACTACAATAATCCTTCGTTCGGTTACGGCGGTTATTGCCTGCCAAAAGATACCAGACAACTGTTGGCCAACTATGACACTGTGCCGAATAGCCTGATTCGGGCTATTGTCGATGCCAATACCACCCGCAAAGACTTTATTGCCGAACAGATTATTAAGAAAAATCCACAAGTTGTGGGTATTTATCGACTTGTGATGAAACAGGGATCAGATAACTTCAGAGCATCGGCAATACAGGGCATTATGAAACGTATTAAGGCCAAGGGTATAGAAGTTATCGTCTATGAACCGGTGTTGGAAGAAGCCGAGTTTTTCCGTTCAAAAGTGGTCAATGATCTAGTTGCATTCAAACAACAATCCTCATTAATTATTGCCAATCGTATAACAGATGATATTCAGGATGTGAAAGATAAAATCTATACACGAGATTTGTTTGGTCAGGATTAATCAGATTTGCCAGAAGCTCTCAACAGCTAATACGTTTTATTGATGATAGAAGGGCATTATTTATAAGGTTGCTGATGTATAATCCTTGTTTGCTTATTTGGAGGACAGCAATCAGTGTGTGGAATAGTCGGTGGTATTGCTGAGCGAAATGTAGCGCCAATCTTGATGGAAGGACTACGCAGGCTGGAGTATCGAGGCTACGACTCTTCCGGTGTTGCGCTTATGGATGCTGACGCCAATATTCATCGGGTTCGTTCGCTTGGTAAAATTAAGCAGCTTGAAGCCAAAATCGATGGCGAAAACAGCAGCTTTTCTGGTCAGATGGGCATCGCCCATACGCGCTGGGCCACACATGGAATACCTTCCGAAAATAATGCTCATCCACACATATGCAATCACCGTGTTGCTGTTGTACACAATGGAATCATCGAAAACTATCAGCTTTTAAAACAGCAACAGACAAACCAGGGGTATCGTTTTACCTCTGAAACCGATACAGAAGTGGTCGCCCATTCCATATATCAATATTTATACGGTGATGCTTCTCCAACTGCCAGTCGCACCCATCTTTCCCTGTTTGATGCCGTGGTGGAAGCGATTAAAGATTTTGAAGGTGCTTATGCACTTGGTGTTATTGCCACCGACGAGCCGAATACGCTGATAGCCGCCCGCAAAGGCAGTCCATTAGTAATCGGAATTGGTATCGGTGAGCATTTTATTGCTTCCGATGTATCTGCCTTACTACCCGTTACCCAGAACTTCATTTTTCTGGAAGATGGTGATGTCGCTAAATTGACACGCGAGAGCATTGAGATTTACAGCTCCGTGACCGGTGAGAAAGTTGACCGTCCAATCAAGCAATCCTCGTTAAATATCACGGCGGTAGAACTTGGTGAACACCGTCATTACATGCACAAAGAGATCTTCGAGCAGCCTCAGGCCGTTATTGACACACTTGAAGGGCGAGTAACACAAGATCAGGTATTAGTCTCCACTTTTGGTCCCGGTGCAGAATCCATTTTTAAAAGTATTGAAAGGATGCATATTATTGCCTGTGGTACCAGTTATCATGCAGGTATGGTGGCGAAATATTGGGCAGAAGACATTGTTCGACTGCCATGTCAGGTCGAAGTAGCCAGTGAATTTCGTTATCGAAATCCAGTCATTGAAGATAATACGCTTTTTGTCACCATCAGCCAGTCTGGCGAAACTGCTGACACATTGGCAGCTTTGCAGCAAATTAAAGCCTATGCCGCTGATTATCCAAATGCAGTAAAAAATATTCAAACTTTATCCATTTGTAATGTGGCAGAAAGCAGTCTGACTCGTGAAGCTGATCTTTGTTATCTCACTCACGCCGGCCCGGAAATTGGTGTTGCCTCAACCAAGTCTTTTACCACTCAATTAGTGGCATTAGCTTTATTGCTAACCTGTATTGGTAAAGTGAAAAAACGTATCACTCGTGAACGTGAGAAACACATCACACAAGGCCTGCAGAAATTACCCAACCTGATTCAAAATGCCTTAATGCACGAACAAGAAATCAAGGACATTGCTCAGGCTTTTGCAGATAAACAGCACGCACTCTTTTTGGGACGCGGCACCATGTTCCCCATCGCGCTTGAAGGTGCTTTAAAACTTAAAGAAATCAGTTATATCCATGCAGAAGCTTATCCTGCCGGTGAGCTTAAACATGGTCCATTGGCATTGATTGATGAAAATATGCCAGTAATTGCTATTGCTCCGCTCGATGATCTGCTGGAAAAACTCAAATCCAATCTTCATGAAGTAAAAGCCCGCGGTGGTCAGATGATTGTGTTTGAAGATGAGCGTTCGGATATCAGTTCTGAGTCTGGTTTTAAGGTTATTAAAGCGACCACGAACGTAGGCCGTATTACTGCCCCGATAACCTACAATATTCTCCTTCAATTGCTCAGTTACCACGTTGCTTTAATTAAAGGCACAGATGTCGATCAACCACGTAATTTAGCAAAGTCGGTTACTGTTGAATAAATTAACCTAGTTAACACATAAAAAATAAGCAGAGATTTAAATGGAAAAAGTTGCATTAATAACTGGTATCACTGGTCAGGATGGTGCTTATCTAGCGGAGCTATTGTTAGAAAAAGGCTATATTGTTCATGGCATAAAGCGACGTGCTTCATTATTTAATACCGATCGTGTCGATCATTTATATCAGGATCCACATGTCGATAATAAAAATTTTATTCTGCACTATGGTGACCTGACTGATTCAACTAATCTGATTCGTATTATCCAGCAGGTTCAGCCCGATGAAATTTATAACCTGGCCGCAATGAGTCATGTTGCGGTCAGTTTTGAAACCCCGGAATACACAGCGAATGCCGA
>DELT01000058.1:12061-28653 GCA_002354555.1 Methylophaga sp. UBA2689 | reverse complement strand
AATTATCGTGAAGCGTATGGCATCTATGCCTGTAATGGCATCTTGTTTAATCATGAAAGTCCAATCCGGGGAGAAACCTTTGTCACCCGAAAAATCACCCGCGCATTAGCCCGTATCAAGCTTGGATTACAGGATTGCTTGTATCTGGGAAACCTTGATGCGTTACGCGACTGGGGACACGCCAAAGATTATGTTGAGATGCAATGGTTAATGTTACAACAAGATAAGCCAGAAGATTTTGTAATTGCTACAGGTGTGCAATACAGCGTTCGTGATTTCGTCAATACCGCAGCGAAAGAACTGGGTATTACTATTAGCTGGGAAGGCAAAGGTGTTGAGGAAAAAGGTTATGATGCAGATGGGAAATGCATTGTTCAGGTAGACCCGCGCTATTTCCGTCCAACTGAAGTTGAGACGTTACTGGGTGATCCGACTAAAGCAAAAGAAAAACTTGGCTGGACACCTAAAATCAGTTTTGAAGAACTCGTAGCAGAAATGGTGCGTGAAGATTATAAATCTGCAGAACGTGATGAATTAGTAAAAAAACATGGTTTTACTGTATATGACTACCATGAATAAATCAGACAAAATCTATATTGCTGGTCATCGTGGTTTAGTTGGTTCAGCATTGGTAAGAAATCTGGAAGAAAAGGGTTATACCAACTTGCTCAAAAGAACCCATGCTGAATTGGATTTGACAGATGAAAGAGCAGTAGCAGATTTCTTTAGAATCGAAAAACCTGATTATGTTTTTCTCGCTGCAGCAAAAGTCGGGGGTATTCACGCCAACAATACTTATCCAGCCGAATTTATCCGTGACAATTTAGCGATTCAGAGTAATGTCATTCATCATGCTTATCTAAACAATGTGAAGCGCCTGCTATTTCTTGGTTCTAGCTGTATTTATCCTAAGAATGCACCACAACCTCTTAAAGAAGAATATTTACTGACTGGTCCATTGGAAGAGACCAATCGCCCATACGCGCTTGCCAAAATTGCTGGTATTGAGATGTGCTGGAGTTATAACCGTCAATATGGCACCCAGTTTCTAGCCGCTATGCCAACCAATCTTTATGGGCCTGGTGATAATTACGATTTAAACAATTCTCACGTTCTTCCCGCACTGATCCGTAAATTTCACTTGGCTAAATTGGCTTCGCAAGGTAAGAAAAATATCATTCTTAATGATGAACAAAAATATGGAAAACTGCCCGAGCCATACAGATCTGAATTATTAGCAGCGTGTGAAAAAAGCCAAGCGCCCAAAGTTGTTATTTGGGGAACTGGTACCCCAAAACGTGAATTTATGTATAGCGAAGACATGGCCGATGCCTGTGTGCATTTATTGAATCTTGAAAATGAACAGTACCAGCCATTATTAGGGGCGAATCGTAATGATGGTTTGGCTCCTGTAGTAAATGTAGGTGTGGGCGAAGATCTCAATATTAAACAACTGGCAGAAATGGTCAAAGAGGTTGTCGGGTATGAAGGTGAATTGGTATTCGATGAAACCAAACCAGATGGAACAATGCAAAAATTGATGGAAGTTGAAAGACTCAATGGAATGGGTTGTACAGCTAAAACTAACTTAAATAATGGTATTGAAAAATCATACAGTTCTTTTTTGAGTAAGAAATGAAGTCGTTATTTTTTTTTCAATTTTCAATTTAAGTTACTCAATTTATTTCAAGCTATGAGTAATTTTAGAAAAAGCATCCAGTTTTGGGATAACAACGGTTTACAGCGCTATGTCAAAAACACTTCATGGATGTTAATCGAAAAATTACTGCGAATGTTTGCAGGCTTGTTCGTAGGTATATGGATAGCCAGATATTTAGGGCCTGATCAATTTGGATTATTTAGTTACTCAATTGCTTTTGTTGCTATCTTTTCAAGCATTGCAAAATTAGGTTTAGATGACATAGTTGTTCGTAACCTCGTAAATGAGCCGCATAAAAGAGATATATATCTTGGTACGGCATTTTGGCTTAAATTGATTGGTGCTCTTATATCAATATCAATTGTGATATTTGCAACATTTTTTACAAGTAATGATACAACCACCAATACATATATTTTTATTATCGCTAGTGGGATTGTTTTTCAGTCATTTGAAGTGATTGAGTTTTACTTTCAATCCAAGGTGCTTTCTAAATATGTATCTTTAAGTAAACTAATACAACTCACTGTCTCTTCAATTATAAAAATATACCTCGTTTTGGTTGAAGCTGATTTATTCTGGTTCGTATTAGTGAGTTTGATTGATCAGGTTATGCTTGCAGCGGCATTGTTCGTGGCATATAAATGTCAAAAAATCGGTAATCTGTATAAGTGCTTTGATTTGGTGACAGCTAAAAAATTACTAAAGGATAGTTGGCCACTAATATTCACAACAGCCGTTTTAATGGTACAAGCAAGAATAGATCAGGTAATGTTGAAGGAGATGATAGGTAATACAGAGGTAGGGTATTACAGTGTTGCAATGAGATTGATTGAGGCTGTTGCATTCATGCCTTTATTGTTAAAGAATTCACTATATCCCGCAATACAAAATGCAAAAAACCAATCAGATGAAATGTATGAACATCGACTTGTGAATTTTTACCGACTAAATTTTTTATTGTTTCTATTATTTGCTATTCCAATTTATTTATTTTCAGAAGTTATCGTGACAACACTTTTCGGTCAAGAATACCAACCTGCCGGGATACTCTTAGCAATTATGTCAATAAGACTTTTTTTTACAAACATGGGTTCAGCAAGAGGTGCTTATATACTCTGTGAAAACCTATTCAAATTTTCAATGATAACAATGATTGTTGGGACGCTTTTCAATGTGTTATTTAATTATATTTTGATTGATAAGTATGGTGCTGTAGGAGCCATTATTGCTACGATAATTTCATTTTTTGTAACAATATACGCGTTAGATTTCTTATATACAAAAACAAGAAGAAATATAAAATTTCAATTTTTGGCTATATTTACATTTTTCAAATTAAGCATAAGGTATTAGTAAGTATGGGGTTAATAAATTTTGGACTTCCCGAAGCAGAAACAAAATTCTTAAAAGAAAATTTGGGCCTTAATTGTTTAGTTGAAGGTGGGACATATAGAGGTGTGACAGCGAAGCGAATGAGCTTTATTTTTGAGAGTATATATACAATCGAAAAATCAGAAGAAATGTTTCGTATTGCTGAAAACAATTTAAGTGAAATTTCAAATGTCATAATGTTAAAAGGTGATACTCGACAATACCTATCCAAGCTACTCACTGAAAATGACAATATTTTATTCTGGTTAGATGCACATTGGAGTGGAGGTAAAACTTATGGTAAAGGGGATGAGTGTCCATTAATAGAAGAGTTAAATATTATTTTTTCATACAAGAAAAATTATATAATTATGATTGATGATGCAAGGCTTTTTTTATCTCCGCCACCTCTTCCTCATGAAATAAGAAATTGGCCATCTTTGTCTGAAATATATAAAGTCTTACCTGATGGTTGGGACTTATTAATATTAGATGATGTGATTTATCTTTTTCCCGAGAAAATTAGCGAGAAATTCAAAATTTTCATACAAAAAATTGTTACTAATAAAACTAACACAAAAGTCTTAGTAGCTCCAACTATGCTTAACGGGTTTAAGATTGTCATGAAAAGTATTGTTGCAGGCAAGATTTTGTAATGTCTAAAATGTTTGAATTCATTAAGAGAAATAAATTTTCACGAAAAGTATATTTTACTTTAAGATCAGTAAATGATTTTTTTAAGTTTAAGCCCATACTATATTTCAAGCAAATTATATGGTTCTTTAAATCAATTCATACACTTAATAAAATAGAGAATAAAAACTTCTCAAAATTTGAATATTATCCCTGCTTATCCGATAACATTTCATATACACCGTTGGATCCAACTTATTTCTTTCAGGATAGCTGGGCTGCAAGGAAAATCTTTGAACTTAAACCAGAACATCATTTTGATATTGGAAGCTCCGCTACAACAATAGGTATATTGTCTCAATTTGTACCAATTACCATGATAGATATTCGTCCTATAAAATTAGAGATACCTAATCTTTATTTTATTGAGGGATCAATTTTAGATTTGCCCTTCGATAATAACTCAATAAATTCACTTTCTTCACTATGTGTTATAGAACATATAGGATTAGGTAGGTACGGGGATCCAATAGACGCCTTCGGTAGTGAGAAAGCAATTGAAGAGATTAAAAGGGTTATAAAGCCTGGAGGAGTAGTTATCATAAGTTTGCCAATCGATAACAATAACAAAGTGTATTTTAATGCGCATCGTGCATTTACGAGGGAATACGTGTTGAATCTATTTATGAATTTTTCATTAATGGAAGAAAAATATCATTATGGAAATCACTTATATGATTATTATGATAAGGAAAAAGGGTTTGGTACTGGTCTTTATATGTTTAGAAAATTAGAATCATAAATATGTATACAAAATTATCATATTTCAAAAGAAAGCTACGTGGGCTTTCAATTAAATTATTCAATTATATTGAAAATAATGGAAACTGTAACTTTGATTCAAACGGAGAAAAATACTTTGTTAATAACTTACTTAAAGATCTTTCAATAAAAAAATCTTTAATAATATTTGATATCGGTGCAAACGTAGGAGAGTATGCCCATATAATTATTCAATCTTCGAGAAAATTCAATGTTGATGTGAACCTTTATTTATTTGAACCAGTGAAAAGTTGTTTTGAAAAACTCTCACAAGATTTTTCAGTGAATGAAAGTGTGAATTTAAATAACTTTGGTGCTTCTGATTCAAATGGCACAGCGATGATTTATTACGATAAAGAAAGTAGTGGTTTTTCTTCATTGTACAAAAGAAATATGAGTAGTTATGGATTTGAATTAGATCAATCCGAAGAAATTCGGTTGATGAGGATGGATGATTATATCGTTGAAAATAAAATCCAACATATTGACTTTATTAAAATTGATATTGAAGGACATGAATTAAAAGCTTTTCAAGGTTTTGGTAAGTATCTATCAAGTAAATTTATTGATTACATCCAATTTGAGTACGGTGGTGCCAATCTAGACTCACATACAAGTCTCATGGAAATATATAGTTTCCTTGAAGATAGGGGGTTTTATGTTGCAAAAATATTAAATAATGGAATTGAAGTAAGAGAATATAAACCATATATGGATAACTTTAATTATTCAAATTATGTTGCAATTTCAAAAGAAATCTTTCAAAAATGATCTTATTTTTTTCTGATGGTCGCTTAGGTAACCAATTTTTTCAATATTCATTTTTGAAATCAATTGCAAGAGGTAATGAAACTATTTTTGTTACAAATATGTGTCTTTTTGAACAGGCGTGTAATATTTCAAATAAGAATTTTAAAAACTTCGCTATTAACAAATATCTTTCATTTATTGTTCGCGTGTTTGTTAAACCTTATATTTTGATGCTATTAGTTAAGTTAAAACTAATAAGTTATATTTGCCAAGATAAGTATGATGGCTCAATATTACCAACAGTTTCTTCTTCAAAAGGGTTGTTGCCGATTACTCTTGTAGAAACTGACTTTTTCCAATCTGAACAATTGTTTGATTCCTCTAAAATTGATTTTGAATTGAAAAGTATATATTACAAGAGAGCTGAAAAAATATTATCAAATCTTCCAAATGATTTGCCAATGGTTTTTTTGCATGTAAGAAGAGGTGACTATCTTACGGAAATATATAATGGGAGTCGTGGTATTAATTTACCGAACTCTTATTATATTAAAGCACTTGAAATGATTAAAATTGACTTAGATGACTTCTTTTGTATTTTTTTGACTGATGATTATGAATATGTTGATTGCTGTTTTAAAGATGTTAAAAATAAGTACATATCAAAAGAAGATATGTTTACTGATCTAGCGTTAATGTCAAAATGTAATTATGGTGTTGTTTCAAATAGTAGCTTTTCTTGGTGGGGGGCATATTTAATGGATAATCCACGCTCTGTTATTTTCCCTAAATACTGGTATGGATGGAAATTTAAAAAAGATTCACATATTGATATTCAACCGAAATGGGCTAAAGTAATTGATTTTGATTAAAATATTTTGTTGAGAAATATTTTCATCTTCAATTTAAAAAACTACTTACTGGTTTAATAATTAATCAATATTAAATTATTTTAAGTTTTTATGAGTAAATCTTCATATGATCTCAATCGATGTAATTATTGCAAATAAAAATAATGGCCTTTTTTTAACAAAATGTATTGAAAGTATTCTTTCTCAAACATTGTTACCAAAAGAAATTATTGTTGTGGATGATGCTTCAACTGATGATTCAATATCGCTTTTAGGGCCTTATGTTCGTTCAGGAAAAATAACCTTAATACAAAACCAAACTTCATTAGGTGTGGCTAAGAGCCGTAACCTTGGCGTTATGCATGGTACTGGAGATTATATAACTACTCTTGATGCTGACGATTTTTATTATGACATCAATAAACTTTCAGCAGAAGCGCAGGTAATTATGCATGGTGGCAATAATACTATTGCGTTCTCAGACGTAATGAGAGTTGATATGCAGAGTAAAAAAATGTGGCTCTTTTCAGATAAAAGACACTTGCATGAGGGGGATTTATCATTTCATATTAGTCATCTCAAAGGCTTCATTCCAAGGGACTATATTGTTTCGCGAAAAATTTTTATGGAAGTTGGTGGCTATAATTCAAATTTAAGAATCTATGAAGATTGGGACTTAAAAATTAAACTATCTAAACTTTGTTATTGGCGATTCTCAGGTGTAATAGGTACGGCATATCGTAATAACCCCAAAGGTTTATCACGCTCTCCTAAAAAAGAACATATTTTAACCATGCGTAGTATATTTAAAGAAAATCTAAATCAAAATAATAGTTTTATTCGAGCAATATTGTTAACTCGATTTTTCTTTTATCACAGTATTTACTTAGGACAACCAGCGATATAAACCATGAATTATCAAAATGAACAGCAAGAATGGGATAACTTTATTATCAAAGAAATAGGTGATAAAGCTGAGTTAATAAGTGTGAGTGTTACTAGTTCAGACAATAGAGTTTATCTTGATGAAAATTCTGTATATAAAATTCGGCGTTTAACTCCAGCATCAGTCAGGGGTAGACTAAATTCATTAGAAGATGAATGTTTGTTTATGAAAAGACTAACTGATTATGGAAATATTGCATCTCCGATTAGCTATAAAAGATTGGGTCAATGGGAGATACTTAAAATGACTAAGATATCTCGTTTAATAATACATGATCCTACTTTTGGGCAACCTCGTGAGCAATTTAAAGATTTTTTACGAATAATTAAATTTGCTTGGTCTATCAACAGAATTGGTTGCTCTCATGGCGATTATCATTTCCAAAATATTGGCCTTAATCAAGAAGGTGAACTAAGTATTTTCGATTTTGATCAAGCTACAATTGCTAACCCGTTACAATCTTTTATGAGAGATTTTTTTGGTTTGGGGAAATATGCAAGACCAAATGATATTTCATTATTTCGCAGAGCTGGGAATGTACAATTCATTTGGTTACCGATAAAGGCATATAGGATTTTCAAAAAAGTTTGTATTCGATTACTGCAGAAATTACAAAAAAAACAAAGTCATTACTCCAGTACTACAAGTTTTTTAAATGAACGCGTTGCTTTACTTAATGATTCAAGTCTTAATTTGTTGACTGAGGCTTGGGATAAAGCCTCAAGCTCAAATGCATCCTCTCCCGGCTCACCTTTGGCTTATTATTCCATTGATATTAACGGAGTTAATTTTCCTGGTGAAAGGCCATGGCTATTTCGTTGGAATACTATTCATAAGAGTATCATCTTTGAAGAAAAAAGCTTCTTGGAGCTGGGATGTAACATGGGGTTACTTGCACTCCATGCCAAGCTAAGTGGTGCAAAATCTTGTTTGGGTGTAGATGTTGATCATGACATTGTGGGTGCAGCCAAATTAGTTGCTCAAGCATTCAACAAAGATGTTTCGTTTCGTCAACTTAATCTGGATGATCCTATTCCATGGGAAGATGAGCTTGGTGTACATGATATTGTTTCCTTACTTTCAGTTATTCATTGGGTTAAAGACAAAAATAGAGTCTGGAATTTTATTGGGAAACACAAGGAGGTGATTTATGAGGGGCATGAATCAGACAGTGAAGCGGAACAAAATTTAAGAAAAGCTGGGTTTAATACCATAATCTCAATAGGTCTCTCTGAAAGAGGACGAAAAATATTTCATGCTGTCAAATAGCATAAGTTCATTTTAATTATGGTTTTAATTATCCAACCATGGTTTTCAGCTAACGGACATCCAGCACAATCAGTAATCAATACAGCAAGGGTTCTAGCCGATGAGAGTCACTTTTCATACCTAGTGTCTTGTATTTCTAAATCCGATAGAGATGTAAGAAATTTTAACCTTTTGCAGCGTTATGTTAAGGCTAATAAGTTTTCTGTGAATTCACCTTCCTTAAGAGAAGGTACGTTCAAATCAATTTTTGCAGTAAGGAATTATTTAAAAAAAGACCCTTCTATCAAAAAACTGTTTTACTTTGATGTTCACCTTGTTTTGATAGCATTAATTTGGCCTTTTTTTCGACCTAAAAACATTAAGCACATATATGTTTGTTATTTAATGGGGCCTGAGCGGGTTATACGTTTTCGTTTAATAAAATATTTTATTGAGCGATTTTTAAAACGCCGTGAGGTGGTATTGTTTCTTCGGACTCAAGAATTGGTTCAGGATTGGCAAAAACACTTTCCAGATGCAGATATACGATGTTTACCTTCGCTTGAAATATCAGATGTTACGGTTGAACCAAATAATACCAACTCAGTAAAACATTCAAAAATTCAACTTGGTATTTTAGGGCAGATTCGAGTTGGTAAAGGTATTGAATGGTTAGTACCGCTTTTTCAAACGTATCCTGAGTTAGGTGATTTGAATATTTGTGGTGCTTTTAGTGATCGTGCCGCGGAAGTTAAGTTAAATAGGCTTAAAGCGTATCCATCCTTTAATAATAAATTTTTAACTGAAGATGAATTGCTCGCATTAGCTGCTGAGCAAGATTATCTTCTAATGCTTTACGATGACTGGGATCCCCGCATGGAGGGTGCGGTGATGTTTTTGGCTGCCAAGGTGAGAAAACCGGTAATCGTTTATGATGAAGGGTGGTGCGGGAGAATGGTGAGAACATTTAATAATGGTCTAATTGCTCCTAAGCATAAAAATGAAATTATTGATTTCATTAAAGCATTACCGGTGCCTGGAACTGATGCCTATAAACAATTACTTTCTGGAGTGAACTCCTTTAAATTCGAGCACTCTGGCAACAAGCTAAAACATGCTTTTTTTGAAGCATTACGGGATTAATCCATGTTTATTGACAATCTCATTCCCAGTTTTTTTGGGGCACTTTCAAGTCCCTTTTGCTTTGTCGATCGTTTAAGACATCCAGAATTAATTTCGTTTGGCTTATATGCTAACCTGAAAAAAATGCATCAAAAGCAAATAATTGAAGGTATTGATTCCATTTGGGATGTGGGTGCAAATCGTGGTCAATTTGCTTTTATGGCCCATAAAGTATGGCCGGAGTTGCCAATATTTAGTTTTGAACCGGATCCTGTTAGTTATGAAAGTCTTAAGGAAACATTTTCTCGGTTCAGTATTGAAGGTAAAACGTATCATCTAGCGTTAAGTGATAATTCAAGTCCAAAAGAACTTCTGCGTTACGCCGATGCAGTCAATAACTCTCTATTAAAGCGTCATACTGAGGACCCCACATCAGAGTCAGTTGAAGTATCTTGTTCTAAACTTGATGAAATAGCGGACATAAACAAATTTAATGCTGCTTTTTTAAAGCTGGATGTTCAAGGCTATGAAGCAAGTGTTTTAAAAGGCAGTGAATTCTTCTTATCAAAATGTCGATATGTACAGATTGAGGTTGCCTTTAGCCCAGCTTATTCAGGTGCTGCAGATATTGGTGAAATGCTCACGTTGATGAAAAGTTATGGTTTTGAATGTATACAGATTCTTGATCTGCTGAGAGATAAATCAAAGCAAAACCAGATACTAGAAATGGATTTGTTGTTCAGCAGAATAGGTAACTAACAAAAATGAAATTAACCATCGTTGTTCCTTCATTTAATTATGCTCAATTTTTAGAAGCTTGCCTGAATAGTATTCAACAACAGAATTATACTAATTTTGAAGTGTTGATAGCAGATGGTGGTTCAACTGATAAATCAATAGAAATTATTCAGTCTTATTGTGAAACAGATTCTCGTTTTAAATTGGTTAGTACAGAGGATAATGGGCAGGCGGATGCGATTCAAAAGGCCTTCGTTCATGCAACAGGTGAGGTGTTTGGTTTTTTAAATGCAGACGATACATATTTGGCCAAAGATAGTTTCGCTGAAATTGTAAGAGTCTTTGAACACTATACTGATATTGGTTTGGTGAGTTTTGGAGGTTACTACATTGATGCACAGGGGAAATGGATCAAACCAATCAATTATCGTTATCACCCATTCGATGGATTTCACTTGATGAAATATAGGACAGCTGTTTTACAGCCAGCTACTTTTTGGAAGCGTGAGGTTTATAACGAGGCAACTTGGCCTGCTAATTTTAACTTTGTGTTTGATGTAGTATTTTTCTACCGTGCATTTCAACAGTATTCATGGTTAGAGATGACTAAACCTATCGCAGGATATCGATTACATGGTGATAATAAGTCAATGTTTGTTAAATCTAGCCGAATAACTGAGTTAGCCACTTTTGAGGAGCTAAAGTTCGGTCAAAAAAGCTTACGAGCTAAATATTTGAAAGGGATAGCAAAATTGGCTGCTGTTTTTGAGGGGCGAGGTAAAATAGGCATAATTCTGAATTATTGGTTATATACAGTAGTTAACGGAGTTGCGTTTATTAGCTGTTACAGATTGCCAAGTATCTAAATAAATGCTGAAAATATCCATAATCACTGTTTGTTATAACTCTGCTCATACCTTACCCGAAACTATTCGTTCTGTTGCTGAGCAAGATTATCCTGAAATAGAACATATCATCGTTGATGGGGGCTCAACCGATGGTACGGTAGATATTCTTGAAAAAGCCCCAAGTGTTGCCTGTTTCGTTTCTGAGCCAGATAAAGGTATATATGATGCTATGAATAAAGGGATTAATTTGGCATCAGGTGATGTTATTGGAATTCTGAATGCTGATGACTTTTATGTAAATGAATCCGTAATAAATCAAATAGCTCTGATATTTAATGATGAAAATGTTGATGCCTGTTATGCAGACTTAGTCTATGTAAAAGAATCTGATACCAGTAAAATTATTCGTTATTGGAAATCTCAATCTTTTAAACCTGGTTTGTTTCTTAAAGGCTGGATGCCAGCCCATCCCACTTTTTTTGTCAGAAGCTCAGTATATCAGCAGCATGGATTATTTGATCTTAAATATCGCATTGCTTCAGATGTAGAAATGTTATTCAGGCTTTTGGAAGTAAAAAGAATTAATTCTGTTTACTTGCCTCAAACCATTATAAAAATGCGTTTAGGTGGCACGACCAATAAAAGTTTGAAAAACATTCAAAAGCAAAACCAAGAAGTTTTAATGATTTTAGACGCTTATTATGATCGCGTTAGTCGAATTCATTTTTTTGTTTCAAAAATCTTGAATCGCTGTCAGCAATTTTTATCAAGACCACCGTCTCTTTAGTTAGGAGTAATAAGTGTCAGAGTCCAATCTCTCATGTTTCAAAGCCTATGATATTCGAGGAAAACTAGGTGATGAGCTTAATCCGGATGTGGCATACCGAATCGGTTATGCCTATGCAAAACATCTCAACGCTAAACGCGTAGTCGTTGGTGGTGACATCAGGCATACCAGCGAACCTTTAAAACTTGCTTTGGCTCAAGGCTTGATGGATGCTGGTGCTGAAGTTATAGATATTGGAATGGTCGGTACAGAAGAGATTTATTTTGCATCATTTTATCTGGATGTCGATGGCGGAATTGAGGTGACGGCAAGTCATAACCCCATAGATTACAATGGTATGAAACTGGTTGGGCGTGATGCTTTACCGATAAGTGGTGATAGCGGGTTGAATGAGATCCGCGAGCTGGCTGAACATTCTGAATCTCCGTTTAACGCTTCCAAACCAACTGCATCAAATGTGGCTAATGCACCTGAGTCACCTGCCGCCGTTAAAAATAATGTTTTCAGCGGCACTGATAATGCTAATAAATATAGTGAGCAATCGATCCTTGAACCATATGTTCAGCATTTACTGACCTATATCGATGCAGCTAATTTCAGCCCTCTTAAGCTGGTTGTCAATGCGGGAAATGGCGCTGCCGGGCATGTAATTGATGCGATTGAAGCGCAATTTAAATCAACTAATGTGCCAGTCGAGTTTATAAAAGTGCATCATGAAGCCGATGGCAGCTTTCCTAATGGGATACCCAATCCCTTATTACCCGAAAACCGGGCAGCAACGGCCGATGCAGTAATTAACAATAAAGCGGATATGGGCATCGCCTGGGATGGGGATTTTGATCGGTGTTTTCTGTTTGATGAAAATGGCCGCTTTATCGAAGGGTATTACATTGTCGGTTTATTGGCTGAAGCATTTTTGCTCAAGGCACCAGGCGAAAAAATCATTCATGATCCACGCCTGACCTGGAACACTATCGATCAGGTTGAAGCTGCGGGTGGCAAACCCATTCAATCCAAAACCGGTCATGCCTTTATCAAAGAACGTATGCGATTGGAAAATGCAGTTTATGGTGGTGAAATGAGTGCCCATCACTATTTCCGTGATTTTGCCTATTGTGATAGCGGCATGATTCCCTGGTTGCTGGTGGCTGAGTTAATTAGTGTGGCAGGTAAGCCTTTATCTGAGCTGGTTAATGAGCGTATGGCGAAATACCCATGCAGTGGGGAAATTAATTATCGGGTAGCAGATGTCGGCCTCATACTCGATAAAATTCTTCAACATTTTTCTACAGAAAAACCAGTTATTGATAGAACTGACGGAATTAGTCTGGAATTTGGTGAGTGGCGATTTAACTTACGATCTTCAAATACCGAACCTTTGCTGCGGCTGAATGTTGAAACTCGGGCTGATGAAGCCTTGATGAGAGCCAAAGTGGCAGAAATTGAACAGATAATTCATAGCTAATGAAGGTTTTTGTAACAGGCGCAACTGGATTTGTCGGAAAGGCGTTGATTAATGAACTGCTAAATGCAGGACACAATATTGTTGCAGGTGTACGGAATTATTCTGTGGAGCTTCCGGTTGAAGTGGAGCAAAAGCTAGTTGGTGATTTAAGCTTGTTGAGTGAGCAGAATACGATAATTGATACGCTGAAAAAAATTGATGTTGTTATTCACACTGCAGCACGCGTACACATTATGCAAGATAAAGCAGCCGATCCGTTGACTGAATTTCGAAAAATGAATGTAAACGCAACTCTTGCATTGGCTAAGCAATCAGTTAGTGCGGGTGTGAAAAGGTTTGTATTTATCAGTTCTATTAAAGTGAATGGCGAATCTACAAATAATAGACAGGCTTTTCGTGAGACTGATAAACAAGCACCTGAAGATGCGTATGGACAATCAAAACTTGAAGCAGAACAGTTTTTATTTGAGATAGGCCAGACAATGCCCATGGAGGTTGTGGTCATCCGTTCACCTCTCATTTACGGTCCAGGGGTTAAAGCTAACTTTGCCAGTATGATCAAAATTATCAAAAAAGGCATACCCTTGCCTTTTGGTGCAATTCATAATGAACGTTCTATTCTGGCAATTGATAATCTGGTCGATTTTTTAAGACTTTGTATTGTCCATCCTGCAGCTGCAAATCAGGTTTTTCTGATGGCGGATGGCAAGGATGTTTCAACAACCGAACTTTTGACGAAAATTGCAAAAGCTTATAAACGCCCTATACATTTAATACCAGTTCCAGTTTGCTGGATGATGTTTATTGCCAAACTGACAAACAAAAATAATATCTCTGATCGATTGTTTGGAAATTTGCAGATAGATATTACAAAAGCACAACAATTATTAGGATGGAAGCCTGTCGTTTCAATGGAGCAACAACTTAATAAAATGGCTGAGTTAGATAAGAACTCAACACAAAATAAATAATAAAACGAGAAATCCATGACCCATGCTGTTATCCGATTACTGGACATTTTCTTTTCTGCTGTTGGTCTGTTGTTCGGTTTGCCAGTTTTATTAATTCTGATCGTTATCGGTTGGTTTGATACAGGTTCTCCCATCTTTAGACAACAACGTGTAGGCCAATATCAAAAGCCTTTTACATTAGTCAAATTCCGCACCATGAAAAAAGATACAGCGCATGTCGCCAGCCATCTGGCAAGTGCTGCCTCAATAACGCCCTTTGGACGATTCCTACGCCGTACCAAACTGGATGAGCTGCCACAGTTATGGAATGTTTTAAAAGGGGAAATGAGTCTGGTTGGGCCCAGACCCTGTCTGTTTAACCAACTTGAATTAATTGAGGAGCGCGAGGCTAAGGGTGTGTTTAAGAGCAGACCTGGTATCACAGGGCTGGCACAAATAAATGATATTGATATGTCGACGCCTGAGTTATTGGCTAAAACCGATGCTTTGATGATTGAGCAGATGAGTGTAATCCGCTATCTTGGGTTCATTATTCAAACGGTTATCGGCAAAGGTGCTGGTGATAGAGTACGTAAGGATAGCTAAACTTTACCTGATGGGGTGGTGCATTTATCCAGCTCATCCAAATTCATTCAGAAATACACTTATGGAGTAACGCCTGTGGAAAAGGAGAATATTGTCTGGCATATGCACAAAGTCAGCAAAGCAGATCGTAGCCAGCAAAAAAAACAGCGTTCTGCCATTTTATGGTTTACTGGATTAAGTGCCTCAGGTAAATCAACTATCGCCGGGGCAGTAGAACAGGCTTTGTTTGAATTAGGACATCATACCTATTTGCTGGATGGTGATAATGTCAGGCATGGATTGAACAAGGATCTGGGCTTTTCTGATGAGGATCGGGTTGAAAATATCCGCCGTATCGGTGAAATGGCCAAATTGTTTGCCGATGCCGGTTTAATTGTCCTAACTGCATTTATTTCCCCTTTTCGTTCTGATCGGCGTTTGGTTCGCGACTTGGTTGAAGCGGATGAATTTGTTGAGGTCTATATGGACACTCCACTCAGTGTGTGTGAGCAGCGAGATCCAAAAGGACTTTATCAAAAAGCCCGTCGAGGCGAGATCAAGAACTTCACTGGTATCGATTCTGAATACGAAGCACCGGAAGCGGCAGAAGTCACTTTGAATACGGCGGAATGTGATGTTTCGGAATGTGTGGCGCAGGTTATTGAATATTTGCGTGCCCACAACATTATCCAGACTTAGGTTTTTATATGCGTTTTATTGATGTTTTTAATGGTGATGCCGATGGCATTTGTGCGCTGGTGCAATTGAGACTGGCCGAACCGAGAGAGTCAGAGCTGGTGACAGGCATTAAGCGGGATATTAATCTGCTTAAAAACGTCCAGGCTGATGTGGGGGACAATCTGACGGTGCTGGATATCTCAATGGAAAAGAATGCCATTGATTTAATGCGCTTGCTTGATGCAGGTGCCAACGTGTTTTATGCCGATCATCATCAACCGGGTGAGATCCCCCAACATGCTGGCTTATCTGCTTATATTGATATGGCCGCCACTACCTGTACCTCATTAATCGTTGATAAATATCTTGACGGACAATTTCATCAGTGGGCTATTACTGCAGCTTATGGCGATAATCTGAATGCTGTGGCAGATAAACTTGCTGACGAAGCTGGAATAACTGATACGCAACGTGAAGAGTTATCATCGCTGGGTATTTATCTGAATTACAACGGCTATGGTGCGAATACGGATGACTTGTTATTCCATCCGGCCGAGTTGTACAAACAATGTGTTGCTTACGCATCACCATTTGATTTTATTCATGAAAATCGTGCGGCTTATGAAAAGCTCTCAACCGGTTATAACGAAGATATGCGTTCGGGTTTAACTATCGATCCAAAATATCAGACCGACAAGCTGGCTGTTATCTGTTTGCCTGATGAAAAATGGGCGCGTCGTGTCAGTGGGGTGTTGGGTAATGAGTTGGCAAACCAGTTTCCCGATCGCGCACATGCGATTGTTTCAGTAAAAGATGCTGAGCATTATCTGGTGAGTTTACGGGCGCCGAATTCCAATAGGAGTGGCGCCGATGAAATTGCAGGTCAATTTCCAACCGGTGGTGGGCGTAAAGCCGCCGCTGGGATTAATGCGTTGCCAATGAATCAGCTTGATCAGCTGATTGAGGTGATGGAAAAACAATACGCCTAGGGCTTGTTGATCTTTCATATCCACCACTGCTGGCGACTATTTTTGTGTCCTACAAGGCAGAAAGCACGCCGTGTAGCCGTCCTACATAAGTGATTGACAAATGAGTCTGGAACTCATTTGAATAGCTTAGCTGGCCGCGTAGCGGT